>NZ_JBJEJK010000060.1:0-32098 GCF_051877975.1 Anaerotignum sp. | reverse complement strand
TGCCATCTACTGAACGGCAGGAATTAAATTTGCGAAAAATTATTGACACTATCTTACCAAATGGTAATGTACAAAAGAAAACTGCTATACTGAAAAAGCAGAAAGGCTCAGTAACGAATTAAAACCAAATTATGATTTCAAATAAAAAAGGGCAATTTCCTTCAATAAGAAGAGAATTGCCCTTTCCTATTTTTTTACATTATTGATATTACCAAATTGCTATTACCAAACCAAACAAATTATAAGCACATTTTTTTAGAGACCTTGAAATAAAAAATGCAACAGATTCAAGTTCTCCTTTCTTGTGATCGTATTTTTAAAATTGTGAGGACCTCTCTGGTCTTTCTTCGCAATGTACAGGCTGCCTGTTGCTCTGCCGCACAGTACGGGAGGTTCACAAGCTGTTGCTGCTGTGCCGGGTGTTTCCACGCCGCTCAGGTCTGCATCTGTTCTGTCCAGCTGTGTTGTAATCTTCCATGCTTCAAATTTGCAGGTATAGGACTGATTGCCTACTTTTTCGATCCAACCATGATATTCCATGAAGTCACCTACATATACAGGAGACAGGAATTCGATTTTTTCGTAGCCCAGGAACAGGCTAATGTCGCCGTCTACATTAACCATCAGCTCTGTACCAACATCGCCCCACTGGTCTACAATTCTGGCACCATTTACCAGACCGCCAACATAATGTGCATCTTTTGCGCTCATTATCAGATGATGTACTACCTTTTTACCTACCATATACACTTCCTCTTTGTTCCGTTATCTAGAATGATAGTATAATATTAAGAACTTTTTGTAATTTCATTATATAGAACAGCATTCCATTTTTTAACAAATTGTCTCAAGGCAATTCGATACTTTCTTCTTGATCTGCTTTTCTTACAAAAGATATCAATCAGATATCTTGCCAAAGCAAAATAACAGAAAAGGGTACTATTATTGTTTGCACAATAAACAGTACCCTTCTTACTATTTCACTTACTAAAATATAATAAATAGCCACTAAATATTCAATTATTTAAGAACTGAAATATCATACCTTCAGCGAAAAGACACCATATCCTATTTATCGAAATTAGTTCATTGCTTTTGCAACTTCATCAGCAAAGTTTTCTTCTTTCTTTTCCATACCTTCGCCTGTTTCAAAACGAACGTATCTTGTGATTTCAATAGGTGCGCCAACTGTTTTTGCTACAGAATCAATGTACTGCTGTACAGACATATCTGTATCTTTTACATAAGGCTGTTCAACCAGGCAGAATTCTTTCAATTCTTTTTTCAGTCTGCCTTCGATCATCTTAGCAATGATGTTGTCAGGTTTCTTAGCGTTTTTAGGGTCATTCTTTGCCTGTACTGTCAGGATTTCTGTTTCTTTTGCGATGAAATCAGCGGGAACATCTTTTTCGGAAATGAATTTAGGGTTCAACGCTGCAATCTGCATAGCAATGTTTTTGCCCAGTTCAACCAGTTCGTCTGCTTCATTTTCGCAAGCCAGTTCGATCAGAACGCCGATTCTGCCGCCGCCGTGGATATAGGAAACCAGTTTGCCAGCCTGTGCTTTTTCATATTTTTCAAAACGTCTGATGTTCAGGTTTTCACCGATTACAGCTACCTGCTGAGACAGTGCTTCTTTAACTGTGAACTGAGGATCCAGATCCCATTTTTCTGCGAAGAAAGCATCGATGTCTGTTGCTGTTGTTTCGGAAGCCTGTTTTGCAACTGCTGCAACATAGTCTCTGAATACCTGATTCTTTGCAACGAAGTCTGTTTCAGAGTTAACTTCTACGATAGCACCAATTTTATTGTCATCGCTCAGGAAGATTTCAACCATACCTTCGGAAGCGATACGGCCAGCTTTTTTCGCGGATGCAGCCAGGCCTTTTTCTCTCAGCAGTTCCACTGCTTTGTCCATGTTGCCGTCAGCTTCTGTCAGCGCTTTTTTGCAATCCAGCATACCTGCGCCTGTCATTTCTCTCAGTTCTTTTACCATACCTGCTGTAATAGCCATGTTTTTTCCCTCCATATTTCCGTTGTCTTCATAAAATATCTGTATAGCTTCGCCTTACTCCGGTTGCCCTTGCAGGCTCACAGCCCTTCGGGCTATCCTCATTTGCTCTGCAAATGAATTTTTAGCGCTTTATTCAAAAAGAAAGAGCTTCAGCCCGTTTTAGGCTGAAGCTCGGGCAAATGCCTTTTTCAAATTATTCAGCTTCTACTGTTTCAGCTGTTTCCTGTTCACCCTGTTTGGATTCCAGAACTGCATCAGCTACTTTGGAAGCGATCAGTTTTACCGCACGGATAGCGTCATCGTTACCGGGGATTACATAATCGATTTCATCGGGATCGCAGTTTGTATCTACGATAGCTACTGTGGGGATACCCAGTGTGTGAGCCTCCTGAACAGCGATTCTTTCTTTTCTTGTATCAACGATGAACATCATATCGGGAACTTTTTTCATTTCCTTGATACCGCCAACGTTTTTCTGCAGTTTTTCCATTTCATGCATCAGTTTTGCAACTTCTTTTTTGGGCAGTACATCGAATGTACCGTCTTCCTGCATTTTTTCCAGATCTTTCAGTCTTGCAATTCTTGTTTTGATTGTTGTGAAGTTTGTCAGCATACCGCCCAGCCATCTCTGGTTAACGTAGTACATACCACATCTTTCAGCTTCTTCACGAATACATTCCTGTGCCTGTTTCTTTGTACCTACAAACAGGATTTCGCCGCCTTCTGCGATGCAGCTGCAGATTGCTGCATAAGCTTCATCTACTTTTTTAACTGTTTTCTGCAGGTCGATGATGTAGATGCCATTTCTTTCTGCGAAGATGTATTCAGCCATTTTAGGGTTCCATCTTCTTGTCTGGTGACCAAAGTGTACACCAGCTTCTAATAACTGTTTCATTGAAATTACGCTCATAGCGCACCTCCTATTGGTTCATCCTCCGCATCCTTACCGTAGGATAACTGACCCTTGTCAGCACCAATCCTCTCTCTGGGGATACGTGTGTACTAAAAGTTACCTATGGGATTATAGCACATCAGAAATCAAAAAACAACTACTTTTCCTCATTTTTTTGAAAAATAAGAGAAAAAATAGTTGTTCTTTTCCATTCCAATTACTCTGTGCCCTCTTCTATCGGTTTTTCTTGTACAAAGCCACACTTCGCATTGGAACATACGATCTTCGGATTCTTTTTGCCCTTTTCTTCTAGGAAAGAACCGCATCTGGGACATTTTTCCCCGGTCGGCTTATTCCAGCTCATGAAGCTGCATTCATCCGGATTATGCTCGCAGCCGTAATAAACACGCCCTTTTTTGGTTTTTTTAATGAGAACCTTCCCGCCGCATTCCGGGCAATTCACACCGGCTTCTTCAAAATAGGGCTTTGCATTTTGACATTCAGGAAATCCGGGACATGCCAAAAATTTACCGTATCTGCCATATTTGATGACCATTTTTCTGCCGCATTTTTCACAGATGACATCGCTTTCCTCATCCTTGATCTCTACTTTTTCCAGCTTTTCTGTGGCATTTTCCACGCTTTCTTTAAAGCCAGGATAGAAATCACGGATGATCTGTTTCCATTCTTCCTTGCCCATTTCCACATCATCCAGACGTTCTTCCATGTGAGCTGTAAAATCAATATCCACAATATCAGGGAAATATTCTTTCATAATATCATCCACCAATTCCCCCAATTCTGTAGGGAAAAGATTTTTCGCTTCCTTTGTCACATAATGACGGGCCTGAATCGTTGTCAAAGTAGGCGCATAGGTAGAAGGTCTACCGACGCCGATCTCTTCCAGGGTCTTGATCAGGGAAGCATCTGTATATCTGGCAGGGGGCTGGGTAAAATGCTGCTCCGGCAGCAATTTATCTGCCTTCAGCTTATCTCCTTCCGAAAGCTTAGGAATGACTTTTTCATCTTCTTCCTCCCCTTTGTTATAAACTTCCAGGAAACCGGCAAAACGCAGTCTGGAACCGGATGCCCGGAAATTATACTCCCCTGCTGTCAGCTTGACAGAAAGGGTATCATACAGAGCAGAGCTCATCTGGCTGGCAACAAAGCGTTCCCAGATCAGCTTATAAAGGCGATACTGATCTTTGGATAAGGAATCCTTGATGCTGTCAGGCGTTCTGTTCACATTTGTAGGGCGGATCGCTTCGTGGGCATCCTGTGTTTTCCCCTTTGATTTATAGATGATGCGTTCAGGATTTACAAAGGCATCCCCATATGTTTCTTTGATAAATGCCACTGCTGCTTCATAGGCTTCATCAGAAATACGGAAAGAGTCTGTACGGATATAGGAAACCAGACCGACAGTGCCCTCTCCTTTCACATTGACCCCTTCATACAGCTGCTGGGCAATCATCATGGTTTTCTGGGTCGCCATGTTCAGGTGCTTGCTGGCCTCCTGCTGCATGGTACTTGTAGTAAAAGGCGCAACGGGCTTTTTCTGTCTGCTGCCTGTTTTCACCTCTGTAATCTCAAACTCTTTACCTTCCAGAGCGGCCAGCACTTCGTTTGTTTCTGCTTCATTGGCAAGCTCCATTTTCTCATCATTTTTACCATAGAATTTTGCCTCAAAGCCTTTGCCGTCTGCATCTTTCAATTTGACACCCAGTGTCCAGTATTCTTCCGGAATGAAATCTCTGATCTCATCCTCTCTGTCGCAGATGAGACGCAAAGCAACGGACTGCACACGGCCGCCGCTCAGCCCCTTCTTCACCTTTTTCCAAAGCAGATTGCTGATGGTATAGCCCACCATTCTGTCCAAAACACGGCGTGCCTGCTGGGCATCTACCAGATCCATGTCAATATCTCTGGCTTCCGTAATCGATTTTTTCACTGCTGTTTTTGTGATCTCGTTAAATGTAATACGACTAATGGGCTTTTCATCCCCAAGATTGAGGGCGTGAAGCAGATGCCAGCTAATGGCTTCCCCTTCACGGTCCGGGTCAGTTGCCAGATATACTTTATCAGCAGCTTTCGCATCTTTGCGCAGCTTGCTCAAAAGCTCCCCCTTTCCGCGAATGGTAATATATTTCGGCTCAAAATCATTTTCAAAATCAATCCCCATCTGGCTTTTCGGCATATCGCGGATATGCCCCATGGATGCTTCAATCTTGTAATTGCTTCCCAAAAATTTGCCAATGGTGGCAGCTTTTGCCGGAGATTCAACGATCACAAGATATTTTTTTCCTGTTTTTGCGGCTTTTTTCGCCGTTACTTTTTTTGTCACAGGTTTTTTTTCTGTCGGTTTCTTTGTTTCCGCTGTGGCTGCTGTTGCCAAACTTATCACCTCAATTTCAACTTTCTCTGATATAGCCTGCCTGGGGAACTTTTACGATATACCCCGACAATTCCAACAGAGATAAGATATATTGCACTTCCTGAATTTCTTTATGCAGCTTTCTGCACAAGGCTTCCGCCTGAACCGGCGTATCAGCTTCAATCAAGTCGTAAACTTCTTTTTCTTCCGCGGAAATATGCTCCGCTGTTTTAGTCTGAAACTTTTCTTTTTCTTCTTCTTTGTAAGTAATCCCCAAAGACATCAAAATATCTTTGCCCTCTGTAATGATGGGACAGCCCTGTTTGATCAGAGCATTTGTGCCATAACTCAACGCACTGGTGACATTCCCCGGAACAACATAGACATCTCTGCCATATTCCAGTGCCATATCCGCCGTAATCAGCGTACCGCTTTTCTTTCCCGCTTCAACTACAACCACCATTTTACTCAAACCGGCAATAATACGATTTCTGGCAGGGAAATTGCCGGGTACTGCCGGCATACCAGGCGGATATTCAGAAACAATGCAGCCATTTTCTATAATACGTTCCATCAATTCCCGATTCTCAGAAGGATAGCAGATATCTACGCCGCAGCCAAGAACCGCAATTGTCTTGCCTCCGCCATCCAGAATGCCTCTATGCCCTTCGCTGTCGATTCCTCGGGCCATGCCGCTGACAACAATGACATTTGTCTTGCCCAAATCTTTCGCAATCTCATAGGCAACCTTTGCGCCGTAGCGGGATCATTTTCTGGCGCCGATGATAGCTACTGTATCAATCTCATCATCGGGCAGCTCTCCTCGTACATAAATCCCCAGAGGAGGATGATAGATTTCTTTCAGCATTTTAGGATAACGGGGATGCCAATAGGAATAGAAATCGATCTGCTTCTCCTCCAGCTCGATGATCCATTCATTCAATTGACATTCATCTCTGGATGCAATGAGCAATTCACCCATTTTATCCGGGAAAGCCTTCCTGATTTCTGCAGGTTCTGCATACCAGATGGCTTCCGCACTGCCGAAGTGTTCCAGAAGCTGCTGTGCCCGTTTAAAGCCAATGCCCTCTATGCGGGACAACCACATTAGATAAAATTCTTCCATGCGAACACTCCTTCCCCTTTTCTGAGTTACGACCTATACTATAAATCCTTTCCTATTAAAATTCAATACCAAATTTTTTTGAACAACGCAATTTCAGCAAAAATAACTTATTATATAGTAGGAATTTTGATATCTGATTGCACTTTTTGGTAAAAGTTGATATGATAAAAACAAATTTCTAAGAAAAGAGGCTGAAAAAATGCTTTCTATCATAAAATCAGCTGCCCTTATGGGAATCGACAGCTATCCTGTAGAGGTTGAAGTAGACCTAAGCAACGGTCTGCCTGCATTTGATATCGTCGGTCTGCCCGATTCTGCTGTAAAAGAATCCCGGGAAAGAGTGAGAACTGCTATCCGTAATTCTAATTTTTCCTTTCCGGTAAAAAGAATCACGGTCAATCTTGCCCCTGCCGATACAAAAAAAGAAGGGGCTTCCTTCGATTTGCCCATCGCTTTGGGCATTCTGTCTGCCTGTAATCTATTCCCCCATGCTCAACTGGAAGATGCCATTATCACCGGAGAACTCTCTTTGGATGGTTCTGTCCGCCCTGTCAATGGCGTTCTGCCTATGATGTATGATGCTTATCGCAGAGGTGTTTTCAAATGCTTCGTTCCTGCGGAAAATGCTGCTGAAGCGGCTTTGGTGGAAGGGATGACCGTTTATCCCGTTCAAACGATACAGGAAATTGTGAATCACCTCTCCGGCAAAAAACAAATCACACCGTTTCAAACAACAACCGATCCTTTCCGTTCTCCAAAAGAAGAAGCGTTGGAAAAACTGGATTTTGCCCATGTAAAAGGACAGGAAAATGCCAAACGTGCCATGGAGATTGCCGCAGCGGGCGGTCATAATATCTTATTGATCGGGCCTCCCGGTTCTGGGAAATCCATGCTGTCAAAGCGTTTGCCTACGATTCTTCCTGATTTGAGCTTTGAAGAAAGCATTGAAATTACAAAAATTTACAGCGTGGCCGGTTTGCTAAAAGAAAAGAATGCCCTTGTGAAAACAAGGCCCTTCCGTTCTCCGCATCATACCATTTCCGCCTCTGCCCTGACCGGCGGCGGACGGATTCCCAGACCAGGGGAAATTTCTCTGGCACATCATGGCGTTCTTTTTTTGGATGAATTGCCGGAATTTCAAAGAAACGCTCTGGAAGTCATGCGTCAGCCTTTGGAGGATGGCAAAGTTACCATCGCCCGTGTCAACGGCACACTGACCTTTCCTTCTGATTTCATGCTGGTAGCGGCCATGAATCCATGCCCCTGCGGCTATCTTGGCAACAGTGAAAAATGTCATTGTTCTGCCAATGAAATTATGAAATACCATCGAAAGATCAGCGGCCCTTTGCTGGATCGGATCGACCTAATGGTAGAAATGCCCCCCGTAGCTTACGAGGACTTAGATAATGCCACCCCTGCCGAATCCTCCGCATCTATCAAGGAAAGAGTTGTTCGTGCCCATAAAATTCAGTTGGAACGCTTCAAAAACGATGCTATTTTCTTCAACGCCCAAATGAATGCCGCACAGATTGAAAAATACTGTTCCCTGCAGCCGAAAGATAAAGAAGTTCTGCGTACCGCCTTTGAACGGATGGAACTGAGCGCAAGAGCATATCATAAAATATTAAAATTAGCCCGTACCGCAGCCGATTTGGCAGGAGAAGATCAAATTTCTCTGAAACACCTGCTGGAGGTGCTCCAATATCGTTCTTTGGATCGAAAATATTTGTTATAAAGAAAAGAGGCCTTTATGATGATATATTCTAAGCGTCAAATGTCAGATTCATTCCTCATTGCTTCCATGCTGGCGATTGTCGGCGGCTTTTTGGATGCCTATACCTATGTGGCAAGGGGGCATGTTTTCGCCAATGCACAGACAGGCAATATCGTTCTGTTTGGGCTGCATCTGGCGGAGGGAGAATGGCTGCAGGCTCTCTCCTATTTCATTCCCATCACTGCCTTTGTGCTGGGGATCTTCGTAGATGAATGGATCAAAAAATTCGTTCTGCCCCTGCCAAAGATACACTGGCGCCAAATTGTTCTGCTTTTTGAAATCCTGATTCTATTCATCGTAGCCTGGCTGCCTTTAGGCGGTACAAATGATTTGGTGGCCAATACATTGGTTTCCTTCGTATGTTCCATGCAGGCGCAAAGCTTCCGCAAGGTTCATGGCCTGCCCTATGCCACCACCATGTGTACTGGGAATCTCCGCAGCGGAACAGAGATGTTCTTCCGCTATACCCAAAGCAAAGATAAGGAACTGCGGAGCAAAAGCATAAAATATTATGGCGTGATTTTTTTCTTTATTTTGGGTGCCGGCATAGGTGCCCTGGTAACCAAGCACAGCGGAAATCTTTCAGCTGTATATTGCAATATCCTTTTGCTTTTGGTCTGCGGGCTGCTTTTTATCCGAAAGGAAGATAGATGAAAAAAGCTCTACACGAATCATGTAGAGCTTTTCCTTTATCCTTTTATTTCGACAGTGCTGCCGGCACTGCCTTTTTTTACAATGATCTTCTTTTCAATGGTTTCTTTTAACTCGGAAACATGAGAAATGATCCCCACCAATCTGTCCCCGTAGGACAATTTCTGCAATACTTCCACAGCCTGTTCTCTGGAATGGTCATCCAAAGAACCAAAGCCCTCATCAATAAACATCGTATCAATACGCACACCGCCAGCGTATGCCTGTATCACATCAGAAAGCCCCAAAGCAAGGCAAAGGGATGCCTTAAAAGCTTCCCCGCCGGAAAGAGAACGAACCGAGCGGCTCTTCCCGGTGTAATGATCCAGTACTTCCACCTCCAGTCCCGCCTGAGAACGTTTATTTGCTGCTTTTTGCAAATGGAGCAGAAGATATCGTCCTTCTGTCATATCCTTCAAGCGCAGATTTGCCGCCCGCAAGATCTTCTGGAAATAAAAACCCTGCACAAACTGTTCAAAAGCAATCTTGTCTTTTCCCGGCAGTTCGCCGTTGGCTGTTCTGGAAAGTTCAGAAATAGGCAAAAATTCTTTTTCTGCTTTTTCCCTCTGGGCCAGTTCTTTTTTTGCATTTTGCAGCAAATTGCGCAGAACCGCTGCTTTCCCGCGGGCTTCATCCGCTGCCGATTTGAAGCCTTCCTTTTCTTTGGAAAGCTCTTTTTTGGCTTCTTCCAAAGCAGTGAGTTCTTTTTTTTCTTTCTTTTCACATTCTTGCCGCAGCCCTTCCGCCGTCCGCTTCAGCAATTCCAAGTCTACAAATAACTTTCGGTTTTCTGCTTCGGCCTGTTCCAAAGCAGAGCGCTTTGTCAGGGCAGAAGCATAGTCTGTCTGCGCCGCAAAGCCATTTTCTGCAAGCGCCTGCAAAAAATTCTTTTCTGCTTCTTCCAGTGTTTTTCCTGCTTCTGTTGCTTCTCGTTCTGCCTGTTCCTTCAAGGCGATGGCTCGTTCCTTTTCCTCTCTGCATATCTGCACAGCATCATTCAGGCGGGATTCTGCTTCCTCTGCCCGGGAAAGTTCTCCCTGCAAAAATGCACATTTTTCCTGCAATTGGGAAACGGAGGTATCTCCCAGTTGTTCCTGCAGCAGCCCGTATTCCCCCTGCTTTTGCCGAAAAACAGAAGTCACCGTCGCTGTCGCTTCTTCCAGCTCTGCAACAGTCTTTTCTGCCCCTGCAATCGTCTTTTCCAATTTTTCTTTTTTGGGGCGAAGGGCTTCTATCGAAGCAAATTCTTTCTGCAAATTGAGAAGTGCCTTTTTTTCCTCATGCAGCGCAGCTTCCGCAGTTTCCTTTTCCGCTTCTAACTTTTCCGTAGCAACGCCTATTTGTTCGCATCCCGCCAGAAAAGTTTCTTTCAGCAAAGTCAGCTTTTCTCTTTCTCCTTTTCCTTGCTCCGAAAGTGTCTGCCGCTTTTGCGCTGCGGTTTCCAAAAATGCTTTTTTCGCTTTCCACTCCGCTTCTGTAGGGGCGGTTCCTGTCAATTTTGCCTTATCCGGGTGATGCATGGAACCACAGACCGGGCATGCCATACCTTCTTCCAGCCCTTCTGCCAAAAAACCTGCCTGTTCTCGCAGAAAAAGGGTCTCTGCCTGATCGGCATCTTCCTTCGCCAGCTTCCATTCTGCCTCTGCCGCAAAATAGTTCTGCTTCAGTTTACGCAACGCTACATCTTTTTTCAGAATATCCTCTTTTTGTGCCAAAAGAGTTTCGATACTTTCAATTCGCGCGTTTTTTTGTGCTGTTTCCTGTTCCTGAAGTTTGATCTCCGCAGAAAGCTTCTCTAATCCAAAAAGACTGTTGCTCCATTCTTCCAGTTGCTTCTTTTGCTCCGTCAGCCGTTCTTTTTTTTCAGAAAGCTGTTCTTCCAACGCAGCTTTCTTTTGGGAAATGCTTTGCAGTTCCTTCTCCAGGGCTTCTTTCTGCTGATAGCGTTCCTGTTCCTCTGTCAATTTGCGAAGCAGATTTCGCTTTTCTTCCAGCTGTGGCTTTTCCCCATCCAAAGCCTGCTTTTGCAGAGAAAATCCTGCCAGCTTTTTCTCTGCTTGCTTCTGCTTTTCTGCATTTTCCGCAAATTTTTTTTTCCAGTTTGTGCAGGCTTCTTTTGCTGTTTGCAGCTTTTGTTCCAAAGGATAGACGATATCCAATGCAATTCGCTGTTTTTTCAGATAGGCTGTCTCTGCTTGTTTTTTTTCTGTCAGTGCTTCCTGGTTCAGCCAGTTTCTACGGGCATCGGCTTCTCTTGCAAAAAGCTGCTCCGTTTCTTTCCCTTCGGTAATCTCCCTTTCCAATCGGTGCAATTCTTTCTCTATTCTTGCCACTTCATCTTCCGCTTTTTGTAATGTCTTTTCCATCATATCCAGAAGTTCTTCCTGTTCAGAAAGGAGTTCTTCCCCGCGGAAAAGGTCGCTTTTTTCCAGATTCTCTCCTGTCATTTGTTTCAGATACTGCAAAAGGCGTTTTTCACTATCCTCCAAATCAAGACGTTTTTCTTTTTCCGCTTCCTTCAGCCGCTTCTGGAAATCTGCAAACAGATCCGTATGGAACACCTTACGGAAAATGCCGCCTCTCTCTGCACTGTCAGCATAGAGTAATTTCAAAAATTCCCCCTGGGCAATCATGCAGATCTGCTTGAATTGTTTGGCATCTACTCCAAGCAGCTTCTCGATCTCATTTTTCACAGGCGTAAAGCCTGTTGCCAAAGTCTCCTTCTCGTGTCCTTTTTCTTGGTACAGAGCCGCTTCCGCTGTTTCCATCGTCATGCCATCGCCGCGCAGTTTTGGTCTTTGATAAGCAGGATTCCGCACCACCCGATATTGCTTTCCCATATGGGAAAAAATGAATTCTACATAGGTCTTTGTAGTAGGCTGAGCAAAATCGCTTCGCAGACTATCAATCCCACGATTGGAACCGCTGACCTCCCCAAAAAGCGCAAAGCATATGGCATCGAATAAAGTCGTTTTCCCGGCGCCTGTGTCACCGCTGATCAAAAACAGGCCTTGTTTTCCTAATTTTTCAAAGGAAATCTCCGTTTTTTCTGCAAAGGGACCAAAGGCCGAAATGGTCAAATATAATGGTTTCATGCTTCCTCCTCCAATCCTTTCCAGATTTTCTGCAGCAATTTTTGCTGAACTTCATTCATTTCCTTATCATTCTGCTTTTCAAAGAATAGGGAAAATAACTCATCAGGTCGAATATCTTCTGTATCTACATTTATTTCCTGTTCGTATGTCATTTCCCTTTTATCAAATTCCAGGGTCATCAAATTGGGATAAACACTCCGCAGCTGCCCGACGGGGTCCAGCAAAGCCTCTTGGTCTGTCAGGATGCAGCGGATATAATCCTCTGAACCTCCCATATCCTTTGCCGCTTTGAGCAATTCCCGCAAAGGCCCTTTGATCTCCCGAAAATGCCGTTTTGTTTCCAAGGGAATAAAATCAAAAGTGATATCCCCTTTTTCTTTCAATGTCACCACAGTAATGCCTTTCTTCTGGCGAATTTCTGAAAAAGAATAAGGCATCAGGGAACCTGCGTAGCGTACAGTATCCTTTCCCATGGGCTGTGGGCTATGTAAATGCCCCAAAGCCGTGTAATCAAAGGGAAAAAACAGACTGGCATCAATCTCATCCACGCCACCCAAAGAAAGCGTCTCTGAATCACTGCGCTCCGCTGTGCCTTTCCATGTTACAAATTGGTGGGCAAGGATAATATTTCTTTTGGAAAAATCCACTTCCGCCTGTTCCAGCAGTGCTTTTGCCGCTTCTGTGTAAGAAGAAAATACAGTATCTATAAACAACCCATTCGCATGGGCAGGTTTAAAAAATGGCAGCAGCCAGATATCCACAGTTCCAAAGGCATCCGTTTCCGTAAAATGTTCCATTTTTTCGCTGATGCTGCCCGCAATATGGATATTATTTTTTCCGAAGATATTCTTCCCAAATTCCAGCCGCTGGGCAGAGTCGTGGTTACCCGCAATCAGATATGTATGCAATTCCCGTTTGGCAAGTTCCGTCAGAAAATCATCCAGCAGGCGTACGGCTTCTACCGGCGGTACGGGCTTATCATAGACATCTCCGCTGATCAAAAGCACATCCGGCTTTTCTTCCTCTATTCTGCCCAATATCGCACAGAGCAGTTCTTTCTGCTCTTCCAACATAGAAAAATCATATACCCGCTTGCCCAGATGCAAGTCGCTGATATGAAAAATCTTCATAGAACCCCTCCTGACAAAAACGGTATAACTTTCGTTATACCGCTTCTACTCCATTATCGTTCATAAGGTGTAATAACCCATTTGATGACACCATCTAATTTGTTTTCAAAGATACGGTAGCCTTCCATGATATCGTTCAATGGTCTTTTATGGGTGATAAGACAGCTTGTATCGATTTTACCGCTCTGCACCATGGTCATAATATCGTCACAGGAATTGGCATCCACACCCCCTGTGATAAAAGTCAGATTTTTGCCATACATCAGGTGCAGAGGAATAGAAACTGCCTCTTCATACAGGGCAACTACAACCACAATGGCATTAGGTCTTGCCACTTTCCAGGCCATTTCAAAGGTATCCATTGTACCAGCTACTTCAAAGACACGGTCTGCCCCCCGGCCTTCTGTCAGTTTAAGCACTTCCTCTTCCACATTGCTATGTTTTGGATTCAAAATCACATCTGCAAGCCCCTGCGCTTTCGCCAACTGCAATCTTTCGTCGCTGATATCTACAACAATGACCTTGGCAGGGCTATAGAGCTGAATGCTCATCAGGGTACACATCCCCGTAGGGCCTGCCCCCAGAACAACAACAGTATCCGCAGGCTTTAAACCAGCCACCTGGGCTGCCCAATAGCCTGTTGCCAAAATGTCGCCATTGAACAGAGCCGCTTCATCTGTCACATCCTCAGGAATCAGTGTCAACGCCTGATCCGCCATCGGAATGCGGGCATATTCTGCCTGCCCGCCATCAATACGGCAGCCCAGCTCCCAGCCGCCATGGACACAGTTATTGACATAGCCTCGCTTACAGAAATAGCATTCCCCACAGAAGGTTTCCACATTTACAGAAACACGATCACCAACTTTGAATTTCTTCACACCTGCACCTGCTTCTGTGATGATACCAACAAATTCATGCCCTAAAACGGTATTTTCCTTTGCTCTGGGCACCGCACCATGTTTGATATGTAAATCACTGGAGCAAATGGAAGAAAGCGTCACCTTCACCACAACATCTGTATCCTTTTGGATTTGTGGCATGGGTCTGTCCTCTAAAACTACTTCGCCCTTCCCTTTATATACAACAGCCTTCATCATATTTTCCATTCTTCTGCCTTCTTTCTTAAAATGTTTTTGCGACTTCTGCTGCACGCCCTTTGGCCTGCCCCAAAAGCTCTTCCACAGGCCATGCACCAATATCCAGGCCTTCCGCTGCTACACAGTCATAGCGGTCGATCCCAAAGAATCTGCACATCTTTTCCAGATAAGCAGAGCCCATTTCCATATCAGAATCAGCATAAATGCCGCCTCTGGTTGTCAAATACACCATATGATCTGCCTTACAAAGACCAACCAGGCCTTCTGCACCGCTGTGAAAAGTAATCCCATCCACGCACAAGTTTTCAATATATACTTTCAGCAGCGCGGGAAAGCTCAGATCCCAGAAAGGCGCCGCAATGACAATTTTATCTGCTTCTGCAAACTGGTGGGCATAGCGGAAACGAGGGTGTTCCATTTCACCGGATTCCAATAATCTTTCCCGCCGGAAAAAGAACCCATCGCAAAAATAGGAAAGATTTTCATCCATCAGGCAAATCGTTTCGATTTTATATTCTCCTGTTTTTTCCAATTCCCCAATAAAAAAATCTGCCAACTCCTTTGAGCGGGAACCTTCCCTGCGGATGCAGCAATCTACAAACAATACTGTTTTCATCTCAAATCCCCCTTAATCAATCTTTTCTACCGGCAATTCTTTTAATATGCCGTTTTTCAAAGCTTCTTCCAAATCCACCTTCATAGGAACAGAGTCGGCTGCGCCCTTTTTGCCAATGGCAATGGCGCTGGCCGCGCTGGCCAATTGCAGCGCTTCTGGCACTGTGCCCCCATTCAGCATGGAATACAAAAAATACCCGCTGAAGGTATCCCCTGCAGCTGTGGTATCGACCACATTCACCCGATGACAGGGAATGCTGTATGTTTCCCCCTGATGACAGCAGCATGCACCGCGGCTGCCCAATGTCAGCAGAATGCTGCAATGGGGATATTTTTCTTTTAAAATCGGCAGGATATCATCTTCCGGTCTGCATCCGGCAATCTGGCTCCCCTCCACCTCGTTGACAATGAGCCA
Organism: Anaerotignum sp.; assembly: GCF_051877975.1. Classification (GTDB taxonomy): domain Bacteria; phylum Bacillota; class Clostridia; order Lachnospirales; family Anaerotignaceae; genus Anaerotignum_A. The sequence continues at coordinate 16,873 of NZ_JBJEJK010000060.1, read as the reverse complement.
ATCCAGTTTATCCAAAGGATAGCCCAATACTTTTTCATTCATGGGGGCAGCGTTCAAAGCTGTCTGCAAGCCCCGTTTATGGGCTTCTTCAATAATATACCCCACCAAATTTGTTTCATTCTGCAGTAAAACCAAGCCTTCATTGCCAAAGGCATTCAGTGTTGCATCAATATATTCTTTTGTCAACATTTGATTCGTGCCACCATAAAGAAGAATGCAGTTCTGCCCCTTCCGGTCTACCTGAATGATCGCGTGCCCATTGGGCTGATCGATGGTCTGCATAAAAGAGACATCTACACCGTTTTTTTCCAATTCTTTTACCAGCATGTCTCCGCCGGAACCAACAATACCCGCATGATAAACTGCATTGCCTGCCTTCGCCGCCGCAATGGATTGATTCAGCCCCTTCCCGCCGCAATTGATGAACAGATGTAAAGAGGACATCGTTTCTCCCGGCAATACAAAATGATCTACATCATATACATAATCCAGATTTAAAGAACCAAAATTCAAAATTTTCACTGCAAAATCCTCCTTTTTTCGGCAATCAAGCTGATTTTTCTTTCAGTTTGTCTCTCCAGGCAATCCCTACGATAATCAGGAAAATACCTGCTACGCGAATCATGCTGAATTCTTCAAAAAATATATAATCCAATACAATCGATGTGCTAAGCTGACCAATCAGCATCAATACAGAAGAAAGCATCGCCCCTGCTTTTGGCGTACCAATCACAAGAAAAATCATAGCGACCAAACCGCAGAGTGCCCCCAAATAAAATAGAAGAGGGACTTCTTTCACATGAGCCCATTTCAGCTCTGCTCCATTTCCCGTCAGAAAAATCAATACAAAGGCGATGATCGTTGCTTCCACATAGTTGATAAGGGTACCATTGGTTGTCCCCAGGCATTGCTTTGCCTTTACATTCGTCATACGGTTGAATGTATTCAAAAACCCATTAGCAATCGCCGTCAGATAAAAAATCATCGATTCTCCCCCTTACCCGTTTACAACACATAAAATACCTGCCAATACCAAAAGATAGCAAGGCAGTTGTTTCAGCGTAAATTTCTGTTTTTCCACGCCAAACCAACCAAAATGATCCACCATTGCAGAAGAAACCATCTGTCCAATGACGGAAAGGCTCATCATGGCCGTTGCGCCAATGCGAAGCGTTACCCAGCTGCTGGAGGCAACCATACTGACGCCCATAAGTCCTACTAAGTAGACATACCAGGGCGCCCCGCGGAAAGAAAATTTCTTTTTTTCTTTTCCTTTAATATATACCATCAAAAGTATCATTGCGATGATGTGCACGAAAAAGCAAATGCCAAATAAGCTGTAATAATTTCCCAGCTGTGCATTCAGAGAAGTCATACACCCCTGCAAAATGCCCGCCAATACCAGTAAAAGGATATACATGTTTCTTCCTCCTCACCCTTTTTCCTTCGTATTTCAGTATAACATAACATGGTATATTCTTCAAATGCTTCCCAGCAACAGAGGGCTTACATTGCATTTTTCCTGAAAATCGTGTAAATTGGTAGTAATCGCATCAATTTTGTTTTAAAGGAGGAAAAACCATGGGAAATGTACAGCCTCATATCCAGTTAGACGAAAGTATCAACGCAAAATATGCACTTCTGCCCGGCGATCCTGCCCGTTTAGATCGTATCGCCCCTTATTTGGAAAACGTGCAGGAGCTGGCCTTCAATCGGGAATATCGCTCTTTGGTGGGTGAATACAAAGGGGTTCGTATCCTTGCGATTTCTACAGGCATTGGCGGCGCATCCACAGGTATTGCCATAGAAGAACTGCATAATATTGGCGTAGAAGGAATGATCCGAATCGGCAGCTGCGGTACTTTGCAGCCAGAATTAAAAGTAGGCGATCTTCTCCTCGTAAATGGCGCTGTTCGCGATGATGGCGCATCCAAAGCGTATATTGCCCCTCAATATCCTGCTATACCAGATGCAGAGCTGCTCTTTTTCTGCATGGAAGCGGCAAAAGAAAACGGATTCCCCTATCATATCGGCATTGCCAGAAGCCACGACAGCTTCTATACGGGAGAGGAAAGTAACATCTATTCCTACTGGGCAAAGCAAGGTGTTTTCGGCTCTGATATGGAAACAGCAGCTCTTTTCACCATTGGCCGTTTGCGGGGTATCAAAACTGCTTCTATCCTCAATAATGTGGTTCCTTATGACGGAGATACTTCCGAAAGCATCGGCAATTACGTAGACGGAGAAAATCTAGCTATGACAGGCGAAAAAAATGAGATTATCACCGCATTGGAAGCCTTCGTAAAATATCATAATCGGTAAAAGAAAAAGTCGGGGAAACTTCCCCGACCTTTTTTAATAGTTTGCCATTAGGTCAAATATTTTCTGTACAAAAGCTTCACGGTCAACTTTTGTCACGATAAATGTATTATGTGTATCGAACTGCTTATCACTGTACAGGTCGGTCACCGTTTTGCCGGATGTGATCTTTCCTTTTGTTTCCACATGAACACCGCACCATTCCCCCTGAAACAGTTCCGGATATGCTGCAAACAACACTGCCGTAGGGTCATGGAGTGCAACGCCAGGTCTGCCCATCTCATCATAAAAAGCCAGTGCTTTCTGTTCCACATCGTGGAAAAGCTTCGCTTCTTTGCTGCCCAGTGCCATCAGCTTTTCGATCTCCGCTCTGCTCATGTATGCTTCCATCGTTACATCCAAGCCGCACATATATACAGGAATACCGGAGGTAAACATCATTTCTGCCGCTTCCGGGTCTTCATAGATATTGAATTCCGCACAGGGAGTCACATTGCCGCCAATAGCCGCACCGCCCATGATAACAATCCGTTTGATGAGATCTTTCATATCCTCATATTTGGACAAAGCAATGGCAATATTCGTCATAGGGCCAACAGCGATCAGGGTCAATTCTCCCTTTTCTTCTGCAGCGATGCGGTGAATGGCATCCCAAGCCGCTTCTGATTCCACAGACTGCTTGCTGGCAGGAAGAACAACGCCGCCCATGCCATCTTCGCCATGGATATGAGCCGCTGTCTGCAAGGTACGCAGCAAAGGCTTCTCTGCCCCTTTATAAACAGGGACTTGCGCCCCAATATAATCCATTACGTTTCTGCCATTCCGGAATGTATATGCAATGGGCGCATTGCCTGCCACCGTTGTAATCGCCTTGATATCCAATTCCTCCATCTGGTGAGCCAGCATCAGCGCCAGGGTATCATCTACCCCGGGATCACAGTCAATAATTACAGGGATTTTATTCATTTTGTCACCTCCCCATAAGCTTTTGCAGCTTCCACCAGCAAATCGGCAAAAGCATCCCGATCGATTCCCATGATAACCTTTGCATTGGGTGCTTTCCCCTTGGAACCACGGAAATCGGCAATCGTTGCGCCTTTGCAGAAATCGCCTTCTGTTTCCACTTCTACATACAATTCTTTCATATCCATAATTTCAGGATGGATCAGAGCCGCCACTGCCACTGCATCATGCACAGGGGCACCTTCATAGCCCATTTTGATATGGAACTGATAGAAGAAATCCAGCCATTCGGCAACAACCTTTGCCACAGGATTGCCAACAGCGCGGATCCGTTCAAAATCATAAGGCTTAATCAATGCCTTTTCTGTTACATCCAGCCCCGCCATGATAATGGGAATCCCGGATTCAAATACAATCTTGGCTGCTTCCGGGTCTACCAGAATATTGAATTCTGCCGCAGGGGTCCAGTTTCCGTATTGCACGCCGCCGCCCATCAAAGAAATCTGTCTGATATTTGCTTTCAATTCAGGATGCGCGATCAAAAGAGCCGCCACATTTGTCAAAGGGCCTGTAGGAACCAATGTAACAGGTTCTTCACTTTCCCGCAATACTTTCGCCATCAGCTCAACCGCTGTCATGGGAACCAGTTCAAAATCAGGTTCTGGCAGCGCAGGGCCATCCAGCCCAGATTCCCCGTGTACGGTAGGAGCGATAATTGGCTCGGAAACCAAAGGACGTCTTCTTCCTTTTGCCGTTGGCACATGCAGATCGATCAGCGTACAAATCCGCTGTGCATTATATGTTGTTTTTTCGATGGTCTGGTTTCCGCAGCAGGTCGTTACCGCTTTGATCTCCAGTGCCGGGCTGGCATTTGCCAGCACCCAGGCAATGGCATCGTCATGCCCCGGATCACCATCCAGAATAATCGGAATTCTGTTCATTTGTTTCTCCCTCCACAAGTGGATTATTTATTCTCTTCTTCCTGCACTTTTTTTCGTTTTACCTTCTTAGCCGTAGACATTGCATACAGCACCAGGCCAAGGATAGTCACGGCATAAGGCATCGCAGAAATCAGGTTGGAAGATACCCCTGGGATACCGGATACCTTTGTACGCAGTGCCTGGGCAAAGCCGAACAGCAAAGAGGAAAACATGGTACCAACAGGTTCCCCATGGCCCATTGCCTGCGCCGCCAATGCAATAAACCCACGACCAGCAACAACGCCTGTATTCCAGCTCTGAGAATAATACATAGACATAAAAGCACCGCCCATACCGGAAAGCACACCGGAAATCCCCAGAGCAATATATTTGATTTTCAGAACACTGATACCTACAGATTCCGCCGCATGGTCATTTTCCCCAACGGCACGAATCTGCAGACCAATAGACGTTTTATACAACAATACCCATGTAAAAAATACAAGAATGAATGCTACATAAGTCAATACAGAATGACCGGATAAGATATCGCCCAAAACAGGGATATCACACAGGCCGGGAATTTTTACTGTTGGAATCAGGATATTAGAACTGGTCAGGGATGCGGTGTTGCCTCTTTCCCCTGTGAACATATACAACAGAAAGATCGTACCGCCGGAGCTCATCGTATTGACAGCAATACCGGCAAGAATAATATCCGTTTTCAATTTCAATGCGAAGAAACCGATCATCAGCGCCAGCGCAGTACCAACAACCATCGCCCCAAGAACACCGATGAACCAGCTCTGGGTCCAATAGCTGAACAATGTACCGAACAAGCCGGAAATCAGCATGATACCATCCAGACCAATATTGGTAACGCCTGCTTTTTCTGCTACTACCGCCGCCAAAGCCGCAAACAGGATAGGTGCTGTGATACGGAAAATAGAGAAGACAAAGTCCGTTTGACAAATCAAGCCAATAATTTCATTGAACATTATGCCTTACCCCCTTCCGGTGCTGCTTTCTTCTGTTCCAGTTCTTCTTTTGCACCGGCAACTACCAGTTTCTGACGATATCGAGCCAAGAACTGTTCCGCAGCAAAGAACAGGAATACGACTGCCTGAATGATATCCGCCATTTCAGCAGGTACATCGCAGTAGGTTGCCATCAATGTACAGCCCCTGTTCAGGTAAGCAATAAAGAATGCCGCAATCGGTACAAAAATAGGATTATTTTTCGCTAAGATCGCAACAGTGATACCAGTCCAGCCATAGCCGGGAAGATCCCGCCACAGGAAAGTATCGAAACGCCCCAAAACTTCAATGGCACCGCCCATGCCGGACAAAAAACCACCGATGACCTGAGAAAGAACAATGATGCCGCCGACCTTCATGCCGGAATATTTCGCAAAACTCTGATTGATCCCTACCATCCGAATAGAATAGCCCCAGCGTGTCCGATACATGAACAAAGCTGTCAGAACTGTGAAGATCAGCGCCACCACAAAGCCCCAGCTCAGCTTGGAACCCCCGGGAACCAGTGCGGGGATATGGGCTGTTGCTGCAAAGGGAAATGTCTGAATGGTACCTTTGCTGCCATCTGCGAATACATTCAGCAGGAAATGCAAAATCACATACATGATGATATAGTTCATCATCAGGGAGGATACCATTTCACTGGCACCCAGTTTTACTTTTAAAATTGCAGGAATATACATCAGTGCGGCACAGACAATTGACCCTGCCAGCACACAAATCACCATATCCAGATAAGTCCCTGTAGAAAAATAAATGCCTACCAGCGCAGCAATAAAACCACCCAGCATCACGCTTCCTTCCCCAGCCATATTAAACTGGTTGGAAGAAAACATAACGCAGATAGCAAGCCCTGTAAAAATGATAGGCGTCATTGCCGCCATAATCGTAAAAATTGAATTCAAACTGATGCCACCATTTGTAAACAGTGGAGAGATCAACATATATTTCAATGCTTCGAAAGGTTTATCGGAACAAATGAAAATAAAAATTGTTGCAACGAGAAGCGCCACGAGGATCGCCGCCGCACCACGGATGATCTCAAACATTTTCAAACGTCTGTTATTCATGGCATACCCTCCTTATTTCCTCATCGGTCTGTTTTTTCAGACCCAACATATATTCCCCCATGATTTCATCGGTCAATGTAGATGTATCTTCGAAATATGCCGCGATCTTACCATTATAGAACACGATCAAACTATCAGAAAGTTCCATAACTTCATTCAGATCAGCAGAGACCAGCAAAACTGCCGCGCCTTCCCGGCTTAGTTCTACCAGCTTTTTGCGGATAAACTCTGTCGCACCAACGTCGATCCCACGGGTGGGCTGGTCTGCAATAATCAGTGTGGGTTCTGCAGAAAATTCCCGGGCAACAACAACCTTCTGGATATTACCGCCGGACAGCATACCAACCTGCTGATTACGGTTCTTACAAAGTACCAGATAATCTTTGATGAGCTGATCACTTTCCTGATGCATCGCATCCATATTGAACAGCATGCCTTTGTTGAATTTCTTTTTATCAAAACGATCAGACATGATGTTTTCTTCAATGGTACCGGAAGAAGCGATCCCATAGATCATACGGTCTTCAGGAATCAGAGAAACCCCCAGTTCACGAATCTTTCTCTGGGGCATTCCAATGATATCTACACCGTTTACCGTAGCAGTACCCGCATCAGGCACATTCAGATTGAACAGCATTTCTACCAATTCCCTCTGCCCGTTGCCCTCTACCCCGGCAATCCCAAGAATTTCACCCTTGCGTACAGAAAAAGACATCTTGTCCAGCATTTTCCTGTTCCAGGAATCTGTGTATTCCAAATCTCTTACCTTCAAAACCACATCTGTGGGCTGTGCTTTTTCTTTTTCCACAGTCAGGACAACATCACGGCCTACCATCAGGCGGGAAATTTCCTGCTCTGTAATACCTGCTGTTTCATAAATCCCCATAGATTTGCCGCCGCGCATGATTGTCAGGCGGTCTGTAATCTGTTTGATTTCTTTCAGCTTATGGGAAATAAAGATGATTGTATACCCTTGTTCCTTCAAGGCAATCAGTTCTTTGAACAATTCAGCCGTTTCCTGTGTCGTCAGCACGGCTGTGGGTTCATCCAGAATCAAAATCTTTGCACCGCGCACCAGTGCTTTCAAAATCTCAACCTTCTGTTTCATACCAACGGGAATATCGATGACTTTCGCATTGGCATCCACATGCAGATTATATTTTTTTGCGTATTCCTCTGTGATCTCCACTGCTTTTTTGTAATCAATAAACATGCCTTTTTTGGGTTCCATGCCCAAAACAATGTTTTCCGCCACAGTCAAGCTGGGTACCAGCATGAAGTGCTGATGCACCATGCCGATCCCTTTGGAGATAGCCACTGTAGGAGATGTCAGATTTACTTTTTCGCCATTCACAATGATTTCACCACTTGTAGGCTGTTCCATACCAAACAGCATTTTCATCAAAGTGGATTTGCCGGCGCCATTTTCGCCCATCAGCGCATGGATTTCGCCTTTTTTCACATTAAAATCAACGCCTGTGTTGGCTGCAACGCCATTGGGATAGACTTTCGTGATGCCCTTCATCTGAACAACATATTCGTTGTTTGACATAATCAAGCCCCCTTCTTTTTTAAGATAAAAAAGGGGAGCTTCAACAGCTCCCCTTTGCAAAGTATAAGCTAAAGTTGCTTTTTCAGCTTTTTTTATTTTGATTAGGGCTGCATGGAATCTCTCAAAGCGATCGCTGCATCGTTGCCGCCATCTGTCAGTGCAGAAGAAACGACTACATCGCCATTTACGATTGCTTCCTGAGCTGCCAGAACCGCATCCTGAACTTCCTGAGGTACTTTTGTGAAGTTCTTATCTGTTACTACGCCTACGCCGCCTTCAGCGATACCCAGATTTACTTCCTGACCCCAGTATTCATTGCCATTTGCCCATTCATCGAAGAACCAGCAGATACCGTCGCCAACATTTTTCAGGCCGGATGTCAGTGTAACTGCTGCCAGTTCAGAGCCGAATGTAGATTCCTGGTCGGAGTCAACGCCGATGAACCAAGCTTTGCCTGTTTCCTGTGCTGCTTCTGCGCCGCCGTTGCCAGCTGCACCGCCTACGCCCCAAACGATATCAGCTTTTTTGTCGTTGATCATGGAAAGAGCCAATTCTTTGCCATAGGCTGTATCATAGTAGTTTGTTACATAACGTGTATCAACTTTGATGTCAGGGTTAACGGATTTTGCACCTTCCAGATAACCATACAGGAAGTCGTTGATTACAGGGCTGTCAACGCCGCCCAAGAAGCCGATCACTGCATCTTCATTTGTGTTGTCATAACCGGATGTAGTCATAGCTGCTGCAAATACACCGATCATATAACCCAAGTCGTTCTGTCTGAAGCTCATGTTTACAACATTAGGGCATTCGCCAACATGGGTTGTGTCATCGTAAATCAGATATTTCTGATCGGGATACTGATCTGCTACTTCTTTCAGATATTCGGGCATCTGATATGTACCGCAGATGATCAGGTCATATTCACCTGTACCGGATACTTCATACAATGTTTCCAGCCATTTGGGCTGGTCAGCATCTGTTGCGCCCATTTCGATTGTTTTGTAAGTGATCTTGCCTTCTTCTTTCAGTTTTGCCAGACCCGCTTCTGCAGAGTCAAAGAAAGATTTGTCACCCAAATTGCCGTTTACCAGGTTGCATACATTGTAAACTTCGCCTGTCGCTGCATCATCCGCAGGTGCTTCTGTGCCGCCGCCGCAGCCAGCCAACATAGAAATTGTCATTGCGGAAGCCAGCAGTAAAGAAAGTAATTTTTTCATGGTTCCTCTCTCCCTTTCCTAGAAAAATATTTTCTGCAACGAACAAATGCTCCTATTCAACATGAGCATTAAATTCAGATATATTTTATAATAACTATTCATAATTGTCAACAATTTTAACAATACATTCCATTTCTTTTAGCAACATTTTATAAAATCCGACACAACCAGAATAATTTATTACACTATATGCTCAATAAATTTACTTTTTTGCAGTTTCCTGTCAAATATTCACAAAAGCGACTGCCTTCACTTATGATATTTTTCCTTCTATACAAAGAAAGCCCCTTTCACTTTCGTGACAGGGGCTTTTTATCAAACTCAACCTCTTCTGAACAGACCTTTTTTCTTAGGTGCTTCTTCTTCAACAGGGGCTTCATTAGACATATTCGGTTCTGCTTTGCCGAAGACTTCTGTTTTCGCAACAGGGATGCGAACCCCTCTGTTCAAACCAAATTCAACGATCAGGCAGTCATATGTCATATCCACAACCTTGCCGTAAAAACCGCTGTTTGTAACGATAGAATCACCAATTTCAACGGCATTTCTCAGTTCAGCCAATTTCTTTTCTTTCTTCTGTGTAGGTCTGATAGAAAGGAAATACATGATCAGAAGCAAAACTACACAATATACAACGATCAGCATAACAGGATGATCTGCCATCCATGTGCCGAAAAGGCCTGTACTCTGTGTTGTTGTTTTAGCCGCTTCTGCTGCTGCTTCGCCGCCGCCCGGTGTGATTACTGTGTCAAGTAAGAATGGTACCATTTTTTTCTCTCCTAACTTTATGGATTAAATTTCAAACTAAATATGATTATATATAATTTTTTATTTTCCGTCAAGTATCGCACAAATCTTATTTGTCGTTCTGCTGAAACCCTTCCAGTTTTGCCTTTTTATATGCAGGGAAACGATCTTCCTCAATGGCCTGTCTGATCTCTTCCATCATGCTGTTGAAGAAATACAGATTGTGCATAACGCAAAGGCGCATTGCCAGCATTTCCTTTGCTTTGAACAGATGGCGGATATAGGCCTTCGTGTATCTTCTGCAAGCGGGACAATCGCAGGTATCATCGATAGGCGTTTCGTCCTTTTCATATTTTGCATTCAGCAGATTCAGCTTGCCTTTATTTGTATAAACATGAGCATGGCGTCCATTTCTTGCAGGCAGAACACAGTCAAAAAAGTCTACGCCTCGCTCAACTGCTTCCAAAATATTTTCAGGTGTACCAACGCCCATCAGATAAGTAGGCTTATTCTGAGGCAGATAAGGCACGACCTCGTCCAAAATATGGTACATTTCCGCATGGGTCTCCCCAACAGCCAGGCCGCCGATGGCATAGCCATCCAGATCCATTTCGGAAATCCGCTTGGCATGTTCAATCCGAATATCTTCATAGGTTGCCCCCTGGTTGATACCAAACAGCATCTGCTGTTTATTGATGGTATCCTCCAAAGAATTCAATCTTGCCATTTCTTTTTTACAGCGTTCCAACCAGCGGGTGGTTCTAGCTACGGATGCCTCTACATAAGGTCTTTCCGCCGGCAGGCCAATACATTCATCAAAGGCCATAGCAATGGTCGAACCCAGATTAGACTGGATCTGCATGCTTTCTTCCGGCCCCATAAAGATTTTTCTGCCGTCAATATGGGAGCTGAAATAAACGCCCTCTTCTTTGATCTTTCGCAAAAGCCCCAGGGAGAATACCTGAAAGCCGCCGGAATCTGTAAGAATCGGCTTATCCCAGACCATAAATTTATGCAGCCCCCCCATTTCTTTGATGAGCTTGTCACCAGGGCGCAGATGGAGATGATATGTGTTGGAAAGTTCCACCTGACATTTCAGCTGTTCCAGATCTTCTGTGGAAACGGCGCCCTTGATCGCACCTGCTGTGCCCACGTTCATAAATACGGGCGTCTGGATTACACCATGGGGAGTATGGAATTGCGCACGCTTTGCTCTGCCGCATGTTTTCAATACTTTATACATAATCGTCCTCACTTTATGAAAAATTTCAATCTGTTTTATGATACCCTTTTTTCTGGTTTTCTTCAAGGGGTGCTTCATAAAAATAACGGCGGATTTCTCCGCCGTTATTTTTTTATCTTCTATTATGTCCAATTCTGTTCATAGAAATAACGAGCCCAGTCTCTAAAAGGAAGTACATCTGTCCAACGTTCATACGTACCATTATCAACCTTTTCATATTCATGGCTGTTTGTTGCTTCCTGCACTGCCAGATAATACCATGCGCTTGTATCCGCATTATCCGGCCAGTGTTTCATATCCTGATCCAATGCCGCAGGGCTTTCAGGCAAACGATTCAAGACACGGTTAATCAATGTCATCGCTTCTGCACGAGTGATATACTGATCGGGCTTAAAGGTTCCATCGGGATAGCCAACGATCCAGCCTTTTTCTGCTGCACGATTGATATGCACCGCTGCCCAATGCCCGGAAATATCACTGAATTTATCAGGACCGGAATAAGGCTGGCTGTCAAAACGAGCCGCGATTGCCGCAAATTCCGCACGGGTAATCTTATCATCAGGATCAAAATATCCGGTATCTCTGCCATACGCAATTCCCATTTCCGCCATTGTGGAAACAGAAGAAGTATACCACATGCCCTTCGGTACATCAGGGAAGTCATTTTCAAAAGTTACATTTTCGTTTCTGACATCCTCTTTCAAAAGACGGAAGAAGATTGCCGCTACTTCTGCACGGGTAATGTTCCATTCGGGATGGACTTTGCCGTCAGGATAGCCAACAACATAATCAAAATGATCATCACCATTCAATGCATCCGGTGTTTCATCGGGAATTACAGGCTCTTTCTCCGGCTCCTTATCGGGAGTGCTGTGGCTGCCGCCGCCACCACCGCCGCCGCTGGATTTCTTGCCTACTGTATATTCTACTTCAGGTCTCTCAAATTTTTCAGGTTCTGCTGCATTGCCTTCTGTATCAATTGGATACAGGACTGCTTTTTTATTTGTATACAAATCTTCATATGTATAAGAAGTACTCTTCTTAGGCTGAGGATTCATCAGTTTTACATCATAATCCAACTGAACAGTATCATTGATAGTTACAGGAACATTGATTTTCCAAATAAAATGTTCTTCCGCAATATCCCCAGAGCCATCTTTATAATAATACAGTTCGAAATTCAGATTGCCTTCTGCATCATAGAAACCATAAGCAGATGTGGCATCCCCTGCATCTGCCAGTTCTGCGCCTTCCAGAACTTCCTTGCCTACACGCAATTCCAGTCTGCTGATTTCGTCTATAAAATCAAAATCATAGGCATTGCCTTCACTGTCTGTGCCATAACCAATGATATCAACAACTCTGGAACCGGGTCCGACTACCTCAATCAATTCATCTTTTACTTTATCAAAGATTTCTGTTTCGGACATTTCTGCACTGTCATATCTTGTTACATATTCATTTTCAGCCAGCCAGGATTTAAAGCTTTCGGAATAGTCACCATATTTTGTCCCTGTATTATAAGGATAAGAAACAAAAATGATACGGCAATTTTCTGCTGCTTCCACAATAGAAGTTGCTGCATAATAAGTAGCTGCTTCATAGGTTGTATAATAATCAGGGTCATTTGCAACCGTATTCCAGTCTGCTGCTTTTCCTTCTGCAATCGCATCAGCAGCAGCAATCGTTTTTGCTTCTTCTTTTGTCATCGCGTATGCGCCAATATTCGCACCATCTTGACCTTCTGTCCAAACTTCATCAAATTCTCTGAGCGGCAGAGGATTATCGGCTCTCATATACCGCTTGATAAAATCCTCATTGCTGTTCCAGAAAATCGAACTGTCTGGCACATATGCCTGATGCATAGATTCACCATTTTCATACCACATACGGGCTGCGCCGTCAGAAAGAAGAACCAGATATTTATCTTCCGCCTGAACAGCTGTATCTTTATCCAGCTTTTCCTGCGCCGCCACTACGCCAGCCTGTAAGTTGCTTCCGGAGCGAGCCTTATCTCCATATTCATCTTTTACGCTGTCATATACTGTGTCAATCAGTCTGTTCTGCAGATTTGTCAGATTTTCCGCATTCTCATCGCCGGAAATGCCTAATAAATCCGTATCTTCCAGCAAAGGTACAGAACCGCCGAATACAGTCAGGCTCACTTTCACATTCAGATTTTCCAGCGCTGCCAGTTCGCCCAGCAGTTCTGCTGCCTGTGCCGCCAAGTCATCCTCATCGGAACTTGTAGAGCCATCCAGAACAAAGGCTACATCCAGATCACCCTTATAGCTTGCCGCAGGCAGAGATAATGTTACAGTAGATTCGTAAGTATCGTTTAAAGCTGTTGCCGTTTTGGATTTGGAACGTTCCCATGCAATAGGGTCAGGATTTTCAGGTTCTGCAGGTTCTTCCCCTTCTACTTTATAGGTAACCGCAGGAATCTCGAATTCCTCTTTCTCCCCTTCATACCCATTAGAATCTACAGGGTACAGAACGGCTCTCTTGTTTGTCTCAAACTCATATTTTCCTGCCTCTGTAGGCACTTCATCCAGTTTTACTGTATAAGTCAGCTGAACAGGCGCAAAGTTGCTTACGGGAACATAGATATTCCAGATAAAGCATTCATCGCTTTCACCATCTTCGCCGTTTTCATAATAATACAGTTCAAAATCATACTGTTCTGTATTCTCATTGAATGCCCCAAAACCGTAGGCAGATGTTGCATCTGTATCATCGATAGTTTGCTTGTCCAATGCTTTTCCGCCGACGGTCAGCTCGATTTTCTCGATATCATCGACAAAATCAAAATCATAATCGAATCCATTTTCTGTTCCGCCGCCAATGATATCCTTCACCACAGAACCCGCATCCAGGAGATAATAGATTTCTTTCTGAATGCTGTCAAATGCACTCGCCAAATCATCGCTGTCTTCTATACCATTTTGGCTATATGCATTCATTTTTTCGACTAAGGTTTTGCCCAAAGGCGCTGCATCTTCTCCGTTTACGTTTACAGCATAGCAATGATATTTATCTTCCAGCTGTTTATATGTATCGTAAGCATCATAAACCGCTCTGTCGATGGATAACGCATGCTCTGCAGCATCATCCCTTGAAATTACTTTCTCTATATTTCCCTCACTATTCAGGAAATCCCAAAGTTCTCTATCTTTTTCATTATTAGATTTATTAGTTCCCCATGCTCCCTGGTTTGCATCCTCTACGAAGTCGAATACATACTCATCTCCGTCAGCATCTACAAAATCACTGATTTTTTCAAAATAATCATCCCAGTCGTCTCCCGGAATTTCATAGGAACCGTCCGCAATACCATTTGTGGTGCTCCAACCGGAAAATTCGCCGGCATAAATTGTATTTTGATCCTGATTGATTTCATGGAAAATAATGCCTGTCGCATTATCATCACCATAGCTGAACAAACGAGCCAGACCATCTGTTACTAAAATCAGATGTTTTCTGCTATCCGCCACTTCTGTGTCATTTTCAAGCATTTCTTTTGCGGCCAACAAGCCTCCGTCAATATTTGTCCCGGTGCCATCTGGCTTTGTTTCAATGGATTCACGAATCTCTTCAACATTTTCTTCGGAAAATTCCGTAAGTTCATACACCACATTTCCCGTATGTCTGAAAGAAACAATGCCGACTTTGATTGCCGCCTCCGTTCCTTCGATGCTTTCCTGCAAAGACTCCAACAAGGCAACTGCTTCATCTGCCGTCTCTTTTTCGCAGCTGGATTTATCCAAAACAAATACAACATCACTTATCAACTCTTCCTCTGCGGAAGGCAAAGAAAGTGTCACTTCCGATTCTAGTCCATCAGTAAGTGCAGCTGCTTCTTTTGATTTAGAATAATCCCAATCCGCTTTCTGTGCAAAAGCCGCTGAAGGCCACATTGCTGCCAACATACAAGCCGTCATCGTTCCGGCAAGTATCCGTTTCAGATTTTTCTTCATTTCCCTCTTCCTTTCTTTTGAATTTTTGTACTTCCCTTTTTCATGTACTTTACTGTGAAAAATCATAAAAATTAAACTATATGCATATAATTTAGCCTATATAGTTTATTTCATGCTATCATAGATGACTTTATAATTCAAGTGAATTTTAACTATATAGGCGGTGATTCCTCTGGATTATTACAAAATTGGACAACGTATCAGGAAATTCAGAAAAGCCCTAGGTCTCTCTCAGGATCAGCTGGCAGAAGCCGTTAATATCTCCACTCCTCACATGAGCCATATTGAAACCGGCAATACAAAACTGAGCCTGCCCGTTTTGGTTTCCATTGCCCAGGCTCTCAACGTCAGCACAGATGAACTCCTTTCGGATACTCCAGCCAGCAGAAAAAATGATGCTCTGCAGCAGATTCAGTCAGTCCTAGATTCCTGCTCCCCGAAGCAGACAATCATCATCGCAGAAATTATCAAAAGTGCCAAGGCAGCCATGGATAAATATAAAGAATAATCCTTTCTTTTTTTCTCCGCTGATGATAAACTATGATAATAGATTATGATATTCATACGTTGATTATGATAAAAAGATGGGAGAAAGCAAATGAGCATCAATTTGATCGCAACTACTACATTTGGTCTGGAAGCTGTAGTCAAAAGAGAATGTCAGGCACTTGGTTTTCAGAATATCAAAACATTCGACGGCAAAGTAGAATTTACCGGTACGGAAGCGGATATCGTAAAGGCCAACCTTTGGCTGAGATGCGCCGGCCGCGTCTGGGTAAAAATGGGTACATTCAAAGCAGTGACCTTCACAGAATTATTCGACCAGACAAAAGCCCTGCCTTGGGGGGATTGGATTCCGGAAGACGGAAAATTTACTGTTGTTGGGAAATCTGTAAAATCTACTTTATTTAGTGTTTCCGACTGTCAGGCCATAGTAAAAAAGGCTGTTGTGGAAAAGCTGAAGGAAAAATATAAAACAGACTGGTTCGATGAAACAGGTGCCTCCTTTACGATTCAGGTAGGGATCCTGAAAGATGTCGTCACACTGGCTATTGATACCAGCGGTTCCGGCTTGCATATGCGTGGCTATCGTGCCAATGCGCTGGATGCCCCCTTGAAGGAATCCATTGCTTCCGCTATGATTCAGCTGAGCTACTGGCGAAAAGACCGTATCCTGCTGGATCCATTCTGCGGTTCCGGTACGATTCCCATTGAAGCGGCCATGATTGCCCGCAATATTGCCCCCGGCATCAACCGCAAATTTGCTTCCGAGGAATGGGAACACATCGGCAAAGACCTTTGGAAACAGGCCAGAAAAGAAGCCTATCAGGCCATTGATTATGATGTAATGCCTGAAATTTACGGCAGCGATATCGACCCTGCCGCTATCGAACTGGCCAAAGCCAATGCAGAGCTGGCTGGCGTGGATGACTGCATTACCTTTGAAGTAAAGCCTTCTCAGGATATTGTATTGCCGGGGAAATATGGTGTGCTGATTTCCAATCCTCCTTATGGTGAACGTATCGGTGAATTAAAAGAAGTTGAAAATATGTATCGTGCTCTGGGGGCAACCATGAAAACAGACACTACCTGGTCCACCTATGTCATCACTTCTATGGAATATTTTGAATCCCTTTTCGGCAGAAAAGCGGACAGAAAGAGAAAACTGTTCAACGGCCGTATCAAAACAGACTATTATCAGTTCGAAGGGCCTCGCCCTCCCAGAAAAGAAAAACCTGAAACATAAGCAAACAAAAAAGAGCCCTTTCGGACAATGTCATTAAGTTAAGATGACGAATCAGGATCTCAGTATTAGAAATAATGC
>NZ_JBJEJK010000059.1:0-32796 GCF_051877975.1 Anaerotignum sp. | reverse complement strand
TAAGCACCTTATTCCACCAGCAGAGCTGGTGGTTTATTCGTGCTTAAGCGCACAACAAAAAAAACCCTATCCAAATGGATAGGGTTTTCTGCTTTATAAAGAGTGATTTTCGTTTTTGATGGCCCGTTCCAGGGCGTTCAGAAATTTCTCATCATCCTCTTTTGTCCGTTTGCGGGTATGGCCGCCCCGGGATTTCTTTTGCCGGCGCATTTCCCGGGAAAGATGCCGTTCAAAAAGCATCCGGTCGATATTTTCTGTGGTGTAAAAAAAACCGTTAGGGTGAAGAACAACAGCTTTTTTTGCCAGCAGGAGAGAAGCAAGCCCATAATCCTGTGTGATGCAGATATCTCCTGCCTGGGTATGATTGACAAGAACCAGATCTGCGCTGTCCGCACCCTGATCTACAGTAATAGTGGTGATGAAATCTTCCTTGTAAAAAAGCATGTGAGCCACATCGCACACCATGACAACTTCCAGATCGTATTTTTTTGCACAGAGAATGATCATCTCTTTGACAGGGCAGGCATCAGCATCTACCATGAGTTTCATATCGTCTCTCCTTTCAGCAGAAAACCCCTGCCGATCTGGCAGGGGAGTATCTTTCTTAATAGCCCAGTTCTTCACCGATGAGAATGACTTTGATTCTGCCTGCGGGACGGCAAACTCTTGTGATCAATACCTGATTACAGATACATTCCTCGGATTTGCAGTTGTGGCAGGTGCCATCTACAGCGCAAGGTGTCTTGCCCATAAAACGCATGCTGTTGACAGGGGCAACATAGCCTCTTACTCTTTTGATAGCAGCATCTACATCCTGTGCCACTTTGTTCAAACCGCACAGTACAATAACATTATTGGGCCCGAAACAGATGGAAGCAACACGGTTGCCGGTGCCATCGATATTCACCAGAACACCATCTTCAGAAATAGCGTTGGTGCTTGTGAGATAATAATCTGTCAAGAGACCCTGGCGCATCATTTCGCGCATTTCAGCGGGATTTGCTGCGGTGTCTCTGTCGATAACAGTATAGTTGCCTTCTTTCACGGCTTTTGTTAAACCCATATCGCGGATTGTCATGGAGCCGCCCCATGTAATGCTGCTGCCTTCTGGAATCAGGGCTAGGGCTTTTTCTACAGCTTCTGCCGCTGTGGGGCAATAGTAGGCTTCAAAATGGCGGCGTTCCAGATTTTTTATCAGAGTTGCGCTCAGAAGTTCTTTTCTTTTTTCCTGTGGTGTCATGATGAATCACTCCTCTTTGTGATAATATTTTCTCTCTTGCACAAATCATATCATAAAACTTGGAAAGTTGCATCCTTTTTCTTGCAAAGGGAGGATTTCTCCTATATGATGAAAGAAGAGGTGATACCATGAAAAAAATCGAAAGCCGGGAAAATAAATGGGTGAAACGGCTGAACGGATTGAAAATAAAGAAAAATAGAGAGAAAGAGGGCGTCTTTGTGGCGGAGGGGCTGCGCTTCATCAGTGAAATTCCTGCCGACCGGGCGGTGGAAGTCTATGCTGTCAGCCAGACTTTTGCCATGGAAAATGATATTTCCGTATATGAAAAGAGGGCAGAGGTGCTGTGTTTTTCTGATACACTGTTTGCGGCAGCTTGCGATACGGAAACACCCCAGGGCATTTTGGCGGTCTGCAAAAAGCTGGAATGGGATGAAGCGGCTGTATTTGCGAAACATGCCCCTTTTTTCCTGCTGGCGGAAGAATTGAACGATCCTGGCAATTTGGGGACGGTCATTCGTACGGCAGATGCCTGCGGGGCAGATGCCGTATTTCTTTCCAAGGGCAGTGTAGACCTTTATAATCCTAAGGTGCTGCGTTCTACTATGGGGTCTTTGTTTCATGTGCCTGTATTCCAAAATGTGGATTTACATGAGATTTCTGCAAAGCTGAAAGCAAATAAAATCCCTCTCTATGCGGCACACCTGAAAGGGGATGGATTTCCTTATGATTTGGATTTGAAAGCGTCCTGCGCTTTCCTCATTGGGAATGAAGCCAGAGGGCTGAGTGAGCAAGCCGCAAATCTTTGTGACCAATGGGTAAAGATTCCTATGCCTGGACAGGCGGAAAGCCTGAATGCGTCTGTTGCGGCAGGGGTGTTGCTGTATGAGGTTGTAAGGCAGAGATTAGAACGATAAAAAAGATGCGATACACCAAGAATGGAGTATCGCTCTTTTTTGTATTTAGGATTTTGTAGTTTTGGGGATTTGGCGGCCTTCGTGGTCCATTTCGTAGTTGTCCCGATGAATCAGTTCAGAAACGGGTACGATTTCAAAGCCTTTTTCCTTGAGACCTTTCAGGATGGTGTCCAATACCTGAGGAGTGTATTTGGCATCGTTGTGGAAAAGGATGATAGAGCCATTGCCTAAGTGCTTGTGATTCAGGACTTGGTTGATTTCTGCTTCAGCGCCCTGTTCCTTCCAGTCTAGGCTGTCAACATCCCATTGTATCGTATAATACCCATTTGCTTCAGCTGTTTCAATTACATGATTATCATATTCCCCAAAGGGCGGGCGAAAAAGATCCATTTCCACACCTGTCAGATCTTTGACGCTTTGGTGGCATTTTTGCAACTCTTGGGCAATCTGTTCAGAAGAAATCTGACTCATGTGAGGATGTGTAGCAGAATGATTTCCCAGATCGTGGCCTGCTTCTGCGATTTTCTTCACTTCATCGGGATATTTTTCCACCCAATAACCGCAAAGGAAGAAGGTGGCATTTACATCGTTTTCTTCTAAGATGCGTAATAACTCATCGGTATCTTCTGCGCCCCATGCGGCATCAAAACTGACGGAGATCTGTGGTTTTTCTGTTTGTACACAATAAATAGGCAGTTTCCGTTCGCTATTTGCAGTAACTACAGCGGAAACCTTAGCAGCGGCAGGGGGGAGGGCAAGAACGGCGGAAATCAGAATCAGCCCGCCCAACGCAAAGCATCCAGCCACTTTTTTTGTAATATGTATTCTTTTCAAAAAATTCATGGAAATCCCTCCAGAGGTTTTTACTAGCAGTATATTTCTGAAAAAGGAAAAAGATGAACAGGAAAAAAGGGCGCGTAAAAAGCGCCCTTCTTTTCAATTTAGTCACATTCAAAATCCAGCGGGCTTTCGATCAGGGATGCTACCTGGAATCTGTGTCTATGACCGTCTTCTTCTTCTGTGCATGCGCTGGCAAAATGCACATGTTTACCGTTGCCAACTTCAATGGCGGGAGAGGACGTGCCGCAGAATTCATGGAAATGACCATCAGCAAAATCTGTGCGGAATTTCACTTCATGCACATGGCTGTCACCATGGCGGATAGCTTCACCGGAAACGGTTGCGAAGCGATGGTTATGGCATTCATTTCCTTCATCGAAAACAGCGGTGCTGCCGGTGATTTCATGAACATGCCGCTGTCTGTTGCGGTCTCTGTCCCAGTCCCAATCCCAGCAGTTGCAGCGATTCATCTGGCTCATTTTTCTGCCTCCTTCGTTTGTGGGTTATGCTATATTTTATGCAAACGGACAAGAATGGTGCATGGGATATCTATGGCTAAAGGGCAAGAGGATAAAAAATCTCATTGACAACAGCAAAGGTTGTATTATAATAAATATTAGTTTATGACATAAGCAAATATAAAGAAGGTGAAGGCTTGACACAAAGAGAAAAGGAAATCTTTGAAATCATCAAAAAGAACCCTATGATCGAACAGAGTCAGATCGCAGCTATGTTGCATATTGCCCGCAGCTCTGTGGCGGTGCATATTTCCAATCTGCAAAAAAAAGGATATATCCTTGGCAAAGGCTATCTGCTGAAGGAACAGGAATATGTGGTGGGCATTGGTGCAGCCAACGTGGATATCCATGGCCGCAGTAAAAAAGCGATCAATTTAAGAGATTCCAACCCTGGCCGCATGAATCTTTCCGCCGGCGGCGTGACCCGCAATGTCTGCGATAACCTATCCAGGCTGGGTGCCTCTGTCAAACTCATTACCGCATTGGGAGACGATGTTTTTGCAGAGCAGATTCGCGGTGAATGTGCGGCAGCTGGCATCGATTTGAATCACAGCATGAAAGTGGAAAACCATCCTTCTTCTACCTATATTTCTATTCTTGATGAGAACGGAGAAATGTTTGTCGCTATGTCAGATATGGCTGTGCTTCAGAAAATGAATGTGGAATTTTTAGAAACAAAAACAGGCGTGATCACCGGTGCAAAAATCATCACCTGCGACAGCGGCCTGCCGGCAGAAACATTGGAAGGTATTCTGGAGCTTTTTGGCGGTCAGCAGCCTGTTTTCGTTGATCCGGTTTCCTGTGCTTATGCGGAAAAGATCAAACCATTCGTAGGAAAATTCCATACGATCAAGCCCAATCGCTTGGAAGCAGAAATTTTGAGCGGCATCAGCATCAATAATAAGGAAGATTTGAAACGTGCCTGCGATATCATCCTCGAAAAAGGGGTGCAGCGCATCTTTGTCAGCCTTGGCAGAGAAGGCTGTTTCTATATGGACAGAAACGGTATGCAGATGCAGCGAAAGTTGAAGCCACTGGAAAAGATGATGAACGCTACCGGCGGCGGAGATGCCTTTATGGCTGCAGTTATCTATGCAACATTAAATGATTTTGGCATTGAGCAAACGTTGGATTATGCCCTTGCCGCAGGGATCGCAGCCATTTCCCATGAAAAAACCATTAACCCTTATATGAGTATCGATGTATTGGAAAAAATTTTAAAGGAGAGAAAATAAAATGAATCTGGAAAAATACTTGAGCATTACACCTGAAATCGAAGCAGCCATTAAGGCAGGCAAGCCTGTAGTAGCCCTGGAAAGCACCATCCTGAGCCATGGTATGCCCTATCCCGAAAATATGGAATTTGCCCATAAAGTAGAAGAAATCGTTCGTGGTGAAGGTGCCATCCCTGCAACAACAGCCATTATCGGCGGCAAGCTGAAGGTAGGGCTGACCTCCGATGAATTGGATTTGATGTGCAAAGGCGAAGGCGTTGGCAAAGTCAGCCGCCGTGATGTAGCGGTGTATGTTGCATCTGGTCAGATTGGCGCAACAACAGTGGCCACAACCATGATGATTGCGGCTATGGCCGGCATCAAGGTCTTTGCCACAGGCGGTATTGGCGGTGTGCACCGCGGCGCTCAGGAAACTATGGATATCTCCGCTGATCTGCAGGAATTGGCTAAAACACCTGTTGGTGTTGTTTGCGCCGGCGCAAAATCTCTGCTGGATATCGGCCTGACACTGGAATATCTGGAAACCATGGGCGTTCCTGTACTGGGGATGGGTACAGATGATTTCCCTGCATTCTATTGCAGAAAGAGCGGTTTCGGTGTAGATTTCAATGTCGAAAGCCCTGCAATGTGCGCGAAGATCCTGAAAACGAAATGGGATTTGGGTCTGGAAGGCGGCGCAGTCATCGCAAATCCGATTCCTGTTGAATATGAACTGGATTTCGATGAAATGGAAGCAGTCATCAATAAAGCACTGGAGATGGCAAAAGAACAGGGCATTAAAGGGAAAGCAACAACCCCTTTCCTGCTGAGCCATATCAAAGAGCTGACAAAAGGGGTAGCATTTGCCTCCAATGTTCAGCTGGCATATAATAATGCCAGAATGGCATCTAAAATTGCGGTTGAATTGTGTAAATTATAATTTTTAAATGAGAAGGGCGTCCGGTTGGACGCCTTTTTTCTGAAATTCGTTCCCCTTGACGCCGGAAACGGCATAGAGGAAAGCAGTAGCAGTGTGCTTTAAATTTTCGTAACTGAATATCTGGATACAGTGCAGAAAAACTTCCCCTTTAGAGCCCTTGCATTTTCCCCCCAATCTGCTACAATAAATTAGTTAAGAGGTTTTTAGTTTTTTGAACAAAGGAGAAACAATGATGGAAGAAATGGTTTTTCAGATTGGGCCTATCCGTCCCCCCAGCGAAGCCAACAGCTTGCTGCTGCGGGTAACGGTGAACTGCCCTTGGAATAAATGTAAATTCTGTATGCTTTATAAAAAATACGATTTTCATACCCGCCCCGTTGAAGAAGTCAAAAAGGACATCGATACTATGGCGGAGTTGCGGGATCGTATTTTGCAGTATAAAAAAGATGGTGATTGGGATATTACTGCCATCAATCAGGATTATCAGACCTTGACCACAGATGATCAGCGTTGGTGTTACCAGATGGTGTTCCGCTGGATGACAGAAGGGGACTGCAATTCTATTTTCCTGCAGGATGCCAATACCATGTGCCTGCGGGCCGATTGGCTGGCGGAGATCATCCGCTATGTCCGTGTGAAGCTGCCGGAAATCAAGCGAATTACCTCCTATGGCAGAGCCAATACGCTGGCAAAGATTAGTCCGGAGGATTATAAAATGCTGAGGGAAGCCGGCTTAGACCGTATCCATTCTGGCTATGAATCCGGTTCCGATAAAGTGCTGGCTCTGATTGAAAAGGGCTGTACCCAGGAAGAGCAGATCATTGGCGGCAGAAAGGTAAGGGAAGCTGGTATCGAGCTTTCTATCTATTTTATGCCCGGCGTTGGCGGGAAGGAGCTTTCCGATGATAATGCCATTGAAACGGCCAAGGTCATCAATGCAGTAAACCCCAATTTCGTCCGTCTGCGCACCTTTGTTCTGCGTACCGGTTCTTTGATGGAAGAAGTGCGGGATGCAGGCAACTGGACAGAAGATACAGATATGAACAAACTGCTGGAAATCCGGAAGCTCTTGGCACATATCGACCCCACAAAAGCAAATGGCAAAATCACCAGCGACCATATTATCAATTTGCTGCAGGAAGTCAGCGGCAATATGGATACAGATTTGCCTTGGATGCTGGAATATATCGATTCTTTCCTGGCATTGCCTGCGCTGGAACAGAGAAAATATCAGCTGGCGCGCCGTATGGGTTTTCCTCTGGACTGGAAACAGCTTTGGCGTATGAAGGAAAGCGACAGACTTATTATTGAGGATTTGGCAAAAAATATTGTCGATGAAAAAGAATGGGAAAAGAAACTCCATACATATATGGATCACTATATTTAAGGAGGTCTTGTAAATGACGACGGAAACGATTTTTACTGCGATCATCCCCGCAATCCTGATTTTTTGTCTGGTATTTTTCAATATCCGCAAAATGCAGAAGCAGGCAAAAATCATGCGTATGGAAAAGGAAGGAAAATGCGGCAGCGGCTGTGCCGGCTGTGCCCATAGTGCAGCTTGTCATTCTCCCCAGAAGAAAGAAGAATTGAAAAAATAAGGAAAAACCTCAAGTTGGTAAATCGCCCCAAGGGTTCTCCAGTATAGCATACTGTTTTGCAGATGGGGGCAGTTCCATTGCTTGAGGTTTTTATTTTTATTCTGCTTCTTTTGTTTTTGCTTCGTGTTCATTTCGATATCTGGTCATTAACCCGTGGAACAGTTCCTCGGCTGTGGGCGGGGTGAAGCTGATGGCATTGGCGCCGGCTTCCACTGTCCTGCGGATGGTTTCCCGTGAAGGACCGCCTGTAGCAATGATCGGTACATCCGGATAGCGTTCCCGAATGATACGCACCACTTCCGGTGTACGGGCTGCTGCGGAAATATTTAAAATGTTTGTGCCTGCCCCCAGTCGGGCATCGATATCCGTGTTTTCATCCAATACGGTTACGACAATAGGAATATCCACAACACGGGCGATCTGTTCAATGACATCATTGCTGGTAGGTGCATTTACAACGACGGCCATGGCCCCCAGCGCTTCGGCATCCTTTGCCAGCATCACAACACGGGCGCCGGTGGTCGTGCCGCCGCCAACGCCGCAAAATACAGGCAGGCTGGAAGTAGAAACAATAGCATCGGCGATGATCTGCTGCGGGGTAAAGGGATAAACAGCCAGCACTGCATCTGCATTGCAGTTGCGGATGATCGCGATATCGGTGGAGAAGATCAGCGATTTGATGCGCCGTCCCATGATGACAATGCCGCTGGCAGCGTAAATTTCCTCTGGCATTGTTACGATATGGTGGCTTCTCAATTTTGTTTGTACATGAGGGATCTTCTTCTCTCGCAGGACTTTTTTGTGATTCATAGGCAACACTTCCTTTCTGTTTTTTCAGATGTAATTTTCGATGTTATGTAACCATTATACGTTGTATGAGAATCTGTTGTCAAGGAAATGGTATTTTTTGGAAAAAATTGCACCGATTGGTCAGACTTGACAGAGATACGGTTTAGTTATAAACTACAAGAAAATAAATTTGTCATTTTTTTGTAGTTGGAGGTCGATTGTTTTTGGAAGTCATAACAGGTCTATTATTAGCATCCATTGTGCTGAATATTCTCCTGATTTCAAAACTGCTGCATGCGAAAGAAGCAGAGAAGGAAAACAACATAACGGAAGAAGAGATCCGCCAGATGGTAGATGCCGGCGGCGATAATGGTTCCATTGATGAAAATGAAAAAGAGATGATCAACAATATCTTTGAACTGAGCAACATTTCCGTAGGGAATATTGCCACCCATCGAACAGATATCGTTGCTGTTCCTCTGGATGCCTCATTGGAAGAAATTAAGAACGTTATGGCGGAGGAAAAGTATTCCCGTATCGTCGTCTATGATGATAATATCGATAATATCGTTGGTGTATATCACGTGAAGGATATGGTCAAGTATATTCTGGCGGATGTGACCCGTGTGAAAGAAGGGTATTTCCATCTGGAAGATATCCTGATGCAGCCTTATTTTATCCCCTTTTCCAAAAAGGTGGACGAGCTTTTAAAAGAAATGCAGCTGGAAAAGGTGCATATGGCTATTGTCATTGATGAATATGGCGGCACAGCCGGTATCGTTACCATGGAAGATATCATGGAAGAAATTTTTGGGAATATCTTCGATGAATATGATGTGGAAGAAGAGGAAGATATCACCCTGATGGAAAATGGTGTCTATCGTATCAATGGCACCACAGATCTGCAGGATGTGGAAGAACAGCTGGGGATCACTTTTGAAGAAGAGGAAGATTATGATACCCTTGGGGGCTATCTGATCGGCCAGCTGGGGCGTATTCCTGAAGATGATGAAGCCATTGAGATCGAACTTTGCGGATGGCTGTTCCAAATCGAGGGTATCGAAGAAAAGCGAATTGATAAAGTTTTTGCTACAAAATTGCCTGAGGAAACAAAGGAAGAACCTGTTTCCGAGGAATGATTTTTCATAAGGAGGAGTGTTTTATGTTAAATGAAAAGGTTGTAGAACTGCTGAATGATCAGATCGTAAAGGAATTTTATTCTGCTTATCTGTATCTGGATTTTTCCAACTTCTATTCCGAAAAGGGCTTAGATGGTTTTGCCAACTGGTATCGCATCCAGGCACAGGAAGAAAGAGACCATGCCCTGCTGTTCTATGATTATCTGCACAACAACAATGAAAAGGTAACACTGGGAGCCATTGATGCGCCTAATTTGGAACTGAATGCGCTGATGGATCCTCTGCAGGAAGGCCTGAAGCATGAAGAATATGTAACAGGGCTGATCCATACCATCTATGCTGCTGCAAAAGATGTGAACGATTTCCGTACCATGCAGTTTTTGGATTGGTTCGTAAAAGAACAGGGCGAAGAAGAAAAGAATGCCAACGACTTGATCACAAAAATGGAACTGTTCGGCAGCGACCCTAAGAGCTTGTACATGCTGGATCAGGAACTGGCAGCCAGAGTATATACAGCACCTTCTTTAGTGCTGTAAACAGTATTCCCTGAAATCTGATTGCATATTGTTTCACAAAGACACGGTTTGTTTTCCGTGTCTTTTTTTCACCAAAAAATTTGTCCGTTCATACTCTGAAATAGAAAAGAACGAGAGGATGGAATTCCTATGCCGAATCAAAATTGGTACGAAACAAGTGAAGATATGTTGATGCCCCTGCCTTTGACGAAAGAACAAGCCGATGAAATGGTGGATGAAATGACCCTGACACGGGAAATGGTGGATGATACTGCCCGCAGTCGTTTTCCCAGCATCACCTTGCCCAACAATACCAATATTACTGTGATTCCCATTATCCCTGGCATCACGCTGTATGGATATATCCGTTTTATGAATGCCAGCCCCGGGGAAACAAGAGTAGATATCTATGTAAATGGGCGGAAGGTAGCTTCTAATTTGCTGTATCGCAATTTCACGGAATATATGAAGGTCTTTCCTGGCTGGTATCGCATCGCTGTTTATGCCGCAGGCACCATTCGAAACCCTTTGACCGTAACGACTCTGCAGGTGCAGGCTAACAGTATCACAACATTGGCGGTCATTGGCCTTGCCGGGGATATCTCTACTTTAGCCATCAACGATAGCCGTCGTTTCCTGAATCGGAATCGGGCTTATGTCCGCTTTGTGCAGCTTTCTCCCAATGCGCCGACCATGGATGCCTACTGGGATGATGCTCTTGTTGTCTCCGAATTGAATTATGAGGATATCAGCCGCTACATGACAGCCACCCCCGGCAGCCATAACCTGAAGATGCGGGACAGCCTCAGCGGGGCGAACCTGGTAGAGCATCCTGATGTACAGGTGGAGGGCGGTAAAGCGTATACGATCTATGTAGTAGGGGATATCACCGACAGAACGGGTCTGCAGGTTTTGATTCCGCTGGAAGGTGCGACCTATTTAAATTTTGGTGATTGATCTTCGATAAATTCAATGGATTTTTTTCCGAAAAAACTATACGAAAATTAAAATTATTGATATAATAGCGACAATGGCATGCCGCAAGGGGCGGCAAAAAAGTACGAGTGAAAAAGAGGAGAATCATCATGTTAAAAGGAAAAACGGTTGTTTTAGGCGTAACAGGCAGTATTGCTGCTTATAAAATGGCAAACGTAGCAAGCATGCTGGTAAAGATGCATGCAGATGTGCATGTTATCATGACACAAAATGCCTGTCAGTTCATCACCCCTGTTACATTTGAAACACTGACAGGCAATAAATGTATGGTAGATACCTTTGACCGCAATTTCCAGTTCCATGTGGCTCACGTTTCCATTGCGAAAAAAGCGGATGTGCTGCTGATTGCTCCCGCAACTGCAAATGTGATCGGCAAACTGGCCAATGGCATCGCAGACGATATGCTGACAACAACAGCCATGGCTTGCACCTGCAAGGTCATCGTTGCTCCTGCTATGAATACCAATATGTATCATAATCCTATTCTGCAGGATAACCTGAAAAAACTGGAAGGCTATGGCTATGAAATCATCGCACCGGAAAAAGGTCTTTTGGCCTGCAGAGATATCGGCGATGGCAAAATGCCTTCCGAAGAGGTTCTGGTAGGGCATATCATCAGAGAAATTGCCTATGAAAAAGATTTGGCAGGCATGAAGGTGATCGTAACCGCAGGCCCTACACAGGAAAGCATCGACCCTGTTCGCTATATCACAAATCATTCTACAGGCAAAATGGGCTATGAATTGGCAAAGGCTGCCATGCTGCGGGGCGCAGAGGTCACATTGGTCAGCGGTGTAACCATGCTGGAAAAACCTCTGTTTGTGGATTTTGTTCAGGTGACCAGCGCAGGGGATATGTTCGAAGCTATGAAGGCTCGTTTCTTGGATAATGATATCATCATCAAGGCAGCCGCAGTAGCGGATTACAAGCCCAAAAACTACAATGATGAAAAGACAAAGAAAAAAGACGGCGATATGTCCATTGAACTGGACAGAACACAGGATATTCTGAAATATATGGGCGAACATCGCAGAGAAGGGCAGTTCTACTGCGGCTTCTCCATGGAAACACAGAATATGCTGGAAAATTCCCGTGTGAAGCTGGATAAGAAAAATATCGACATGGTGGTTGCCAATAACCTGAAAGTAGCAGGCAGCGGCTTTGGTACAGATACCAATGTGGTAACTATGATTTCCAAGCAGGAGGAAATTGAATTGGAACTGCTGACAAAAGAAGAAGTAGCTCATAAGATTCTGGATGAAATTTTGAAGCTGAAAAAGCTGAAAGGCTGATATCAAAAAAATAAATGCAATCAAATGACCCCCGCAAGGTTTCCTGCGGGGGTTTCTTGTGTCCGTTTTTATTACAGTTTTACAATGACTGCGTCAGCGAATTCCTCTGTAGAGGCTGTGCCGCCCATATCCTGTGTCAGTGTTTTTCCTTCGGAAATGACTTCGGATACCGCTTTTTCAATGGCAGCCGCTGCTTTTGCTTCGCCCAGATGAGCCAGCATCAGGGAAGCGGAAAGGATGGCTGCAGTGGGGTTGATCTTATGCTGACCGGCAATATCAGGGGCGGAACCGTGGATGGGTTCAAAAATGGCACCGTCTACACCGATATTTGCACTGGGGGTCAGCCCCAAGCCACCTACCAGACCTGCACACAGGTCGGAAACGATATCGCCGTAGAGGTTGGGGCAAACCAGTACATCATAATCTTCGGGGTGCATCACCAGTCTCATGCACATAGCGTCCACGATGCTGTCATTAAATTCGATCTGGGGATACTCCTTGGCGATCTGTCTTGCGACATCCAGGAACAGACCGTCTGTGCATTTCATGATATTTGCCTTATGTACAGCGGTGACTTTCTTTCTGCCTTCCCGTACTGCATATTCAAAGGCATAACGGCAGATACGTTCACAGCCCTTTCTTGTGATGAGCTTGATGCTTTCTGCAGCATCTTCGCCTACCATGTGTTCAATACCTGCGTAAAGGTCTTCCGTATTTTCACGAACGATCACCAAGTCGATATTGTCGTATCTTGTGATAACACCAGGATAGGTCTTTGCGGGGCGTACATTCGCATACAAGTCGAAAGTCTTGCGCAGGGCAACGTTAACACTGCGGAAGCCTGTACCAACGGGTGTGGTGATGGGGCCTTTCAGGGCAACACCATTTTTGCGGATAGATTCAATGACATGGTCGGGCAGGGGAGTACCATATTTTTCAATCATGGCTGCGCCTGCTTCCATTTCGTCCCATTGAATATCTACGCCAGTTGCTTCAACGACTCTTTTTGCTGCAGCAACGACTTCGGGGCCGCTGCCGTCACCAGGGATCAAAGTTACTTTATGTGCCATATTTATTACTTCCTTTCTTTTTTCTTGAGGGTTTCACCCTCAAACTCCCACTTAGGGGGTCACCCCCTAAGAACCCGATACTGCAGAACATGTACATACTTCTGCAAATGGGGGTCAAGGGGAATCATTCCCCTTGCAGGGGGTTCGGGGGACGGCGTCCCACGATTACTTGCCTTCTTTTGTGTAGTTCAGTAAGCCGCCTGCCAGCAGAATGTCGCACTGTCTAGCGGAAATGTTCAGTCTGGTAGGGATTTCTTCGCCTGTGCGAACCAGAGTAACCATCACATTCTGGCCTTCTACAGCGCCTTTGATCTGATCTGCTGCGTATTTAATGACAAATTCATCCCCCAGTTTGATATTATCATAATCCCATTCGTTTACGAATACCAGAGGCAGGATACCATTGTTGATGAGGTTTGCCATGTGGATACGAGCAAAGGACTTGGCAATAACACCTTTTACGCCCAGCTGCAAAGGAGCCAGTGCCGCGTGTTCACGGCTGCTGCCCTGACCGTAGTTCTGACCGGCAATGATGAAGCCGCCGCCGGCTGCCTTTGCCCTTGCGGGAAATTCAGGGTCGCAGGGAGTCAGGCAGTAATCTGCCAGATAAGGCACGTTGGAACGGAAAGGCAGGAGTTTTGCGTTGGAGGGCATGATGTGGTCTGTTGTAATGTTATCCTCCACTTTGATCAGGGCACCGCCTTTGATTTCCTTAGGAACCTTTGTATTTTTAGGGAAGGGCTGGATATTGGGGCCTCTTACCACTTTGACACATTCGCCTTCAGGGGCGGGAGGAATGATGAGGTTATCATTCACCATGAAATGTTCGGGCATGGAAACCAGAGGTGCTTCGCCCAGGGCATGAGGGTCTGTCAGCACGCCTGCCAATGCACTGGCAACGGCTGTTTCGGGGCTGACGATATATACCTGTGCGGATTTTGTACCGCTTCTGCCTTCAAAGTTTCTGTTGATGGTACGCAGGGAAACGGCATTTGTGGCAGGAGCCTGCCCCATACCGATACAAGGGCCGCAGCCACATTCCAAAATTCTTGCGCCGGCGGAAATGATATCTGCCAATGCGCCGTTGGCAGCCAGCATATTCATTACCTGCTTAGAACCAGGAGCGATTACCAGGCTGACATCAGGATGAACGGATTTACCCTTCAAGAGAGCTGCAACGGTCATCATATCTGTATAGGAAGAGTTTGTGCAGGAGCCGATGGCAACCTGATCTACTTTCAGACCTTCAATATCCTTCACCTGTTTGATATTATCAGGAGAGTGGGGGCATGCTACCAGAGGAGCGATTTCATCCAGGGCAATGGTCACTTCTTCATCGTATGTAGCGTCTGCGTCTGCACTCAGTTCGATCCAGTCTTCTTCGCGGCCCTGCGCTTTCAAGAATGCTTTTGTAACTTCATCGGAAGGAAATACAGAGGTGGTTGCGCCCAGCTCTGCGCCCATATTTGTGATGGTTGCTCTCTGGGGAACGCTCAGGGATTTTACGCCTTCGCCGGCATATTCCATTACCTTGCCTACGCCGCCTTTTACGGACAATCTGCGCAGTACTTCCAGAATGACATCTTTTGCAGTTACCCAAGGGGAAAGCTTACCGGTCAGGTTGATTCTGCAAACCTTGGGCATTGCCAGATAATAGGCACCGCCGCCCATAGCTACGGCTACATCCAGACCGCCTGCACCGATGGCCAGCATACCGATGCCGCCGCCTGTGGGGGTATGGCTGTCGGAGCCCAGCAGAGTTTTGCCGGGTTTGCCAAAACGTTCCAGGTGTACCTGATGGCAGATACCGTTGCCGGGTTTGGAGAAGTAAATGCCGTGTTTACTGGTAACTGTTTGGATATATTTATGGTCGTCTGCATTTTCGAAGCCTGTCTGCAGTGTATTATGGTCAATATAGGCTACAGATTTTTCTGTTTTGACACGGGGGATACCGATAGCTTCAAACTGCAGATATGCCATAGTACCTGTGGAATCCTGTGTCAAGGTCTGGTCAATTTTGATAGCAATTTCTTTACCGGCTATCATTTCACCGCTTACCAGATGATTTTTGATGAGTTTTTCAGTAATATTCATTCCCATTTGTGTTTCCTCCTAAAAATTCCATATGAAACGCCGAGGGTGTTCGGCAGCTTTCTCATTCGATGCCTGCAATTTCCGCCAGTTCGGGGAGCAGTTCTTTCAGCGCGCCTTCCATTTCTTCTTCACTGATGAAGGTCATACGTCCATCGCTGTACTGTTTGTCTACCCATTCCTTGAGGATGACGGTGCGAGGATCATTCTTATCTATTTTATCATCGCCTGTCAGCTTCAGTGTCTGGTTCAGCCAGTATGCGACGCCGGCCAGACCGGAGTTTTTATTGACTTCTACGCTCAGAGGGCGTTTCAGCAGCTTGCCTGTATTGAAGATATTGTAGATTTCTTCATCTTTTGCGACACCATCCGCATGGATACCTGCTCTGGTTACGTTAAAGTCTCTGCCTACGAAAGGTGTGCGGGGGGGAATCTTATAGCCCAGTTCTTTTTCGTAATATTCAGCGATTTCTGTGATAACTGTGGTATCCATACCATCCAGAGTGCCTCTCAGGGAAGCATATTCCATGACCATAGCTTCCAAAGGTGTATTGCCTGTCCGTTCCCCGATGCCCAGCAGGGAGCAGTTGACAGAAGAACAGCCGTAGAGCCATGCAGTAGAAGCATTTACGACAGCTTTATAGAAGTCGTTATGGCCATGCCATTCCAGCAGTTCACTGGGGATCTGAGCGAAGTGGTTGACACCATAGATGATACCGCCCACAGAACGGGGCAGGGTAGCACCGGGGTAAGGTACGCCATAGCCCATGGTATCGCAGAAGCGGATCTTTACAGGAAGCTGATATTTGTCCATCAGCTTTTTCAGCTCTGTGGCAAAGGGAACAACACAGCCGTAGAAGTCGGCTCTGGTTACGTCCTCAAAATGACAGCGGGGGGTGATGCCCATATCCAATGCCGCTTCCACGATTTCCAGATATCCTTCGATAGCTTGTTTTCTCGTTTTATGTAATTTATTGAAGATATGATAGTCGGAGCAGGAAACTAAGATACCGCATTCGGGCATACCCATTTCTTTTACCAGTTTGAAATCTTCTTTTGTCGCTCTGATCCAGCCTGTAATTTCGGGGAATTCAAAGCCCAGTTCCCGGCAGGCTTCAATGGCTCTGCGGTCGTTTTCGCTGTAAAGGAAGAATTCGCATTGTTTGATCTTGCCCTTGGGGCCGCCCAGTCTGTGCATCATTTCATACAGGGTTTTGATTTGTTTTACTGTATAAGGGGCACGGGATTGCTGCCCATCGCGGAAGGTGGTATCTGTCAGCCAGATTTCATCAGGTACATTCATAGGAACCTGACGATAGTTGAAAGTTACCTTAGGCACTTCATCATAGCTGTAGTTATCGCGGTACAGGTTGGGTTCAGGTACATCCTGCAGGCTGTATTTATACCGTCTCAGCTCCAGCAGGTTCGTCTTATCGTTATAAGTGATCAAGGTTATCTCTCCTTACTATTAGAATTTGTTTGTCATACAAAAACAATTGCTTTCGGATTCCTTTTTATATTTATAGAATATATCAATAAAATTCATTTCTGTCAATAGAAAGTAATAAAAATATCGAATATATGAAAATTGATAGATATAATCACAAAAAATGTTGATTTAACAGCATTTATTTTAAATATCAGGAATTTTATTTTTTGTTTTAAACAATAGAAAAATAGAATATATTTAAATTTGATATAAAAAATAATTAAAAAAATCTATAGATTAATTTATTCTATAAATTTTCAGTATCAATTTTTTGTACGCAAAGATAAGAAAATCAAAACAAAATCATAAAAAATATATATGGAAAACAAAGAAAAAATCTATAGAATGTATTGAAACGAATTTTTGTAAAAATTATAATTGTGGCAAAGAATGATAAAGGAGGGTGTGTTATGGGAACAAGATTGGTTTATACCATTTATAAGGAGATACAAGCTGCATTATCTGATAAAAATTTTTTGAAACAGGCGGCTTTAAAAAAGAAGGAAGTCTTTTCCTATTTAAAAAAGACAGTTTGGCTGGAGAGGATTGAGGCCATTTTGCAGCAGGGAGAAGTTTCCAGTGAAGCTGTCCTTTCCCTTTGCCGGGAGGCGATGGATGCAATTGCCGGCAAAGCGCCTGAAAAAGGTTGGCTTCCTCATATTTATGACAGCATTATCAAAGAAATCTATCCGGAACGGAAAGACCTTTCTGTGGAGCCTGTTCCCAAGGGTGCAGTTCTTTTCTATCTGGAAGTGCTGCGGGTATTCCTGCAATGGGAAAAAGAAAACCTGCCCTATGAACGGACACGGGATTTCCGCTTTGCTACAGCGGAAGAGATTGCAGAGAGTCCATATCTGGAGCAGTATATTCGTTTCCTGACGGCCTTTCGACAGGAATATGTGCAGGAATTGATGCGGATCGGCAGGGAAGTCATGCCCTTTGATACCTTGGCCCATGTGGCGGGGGTACATCATATTGCCATGCACGTGGGCAGGCAGCTGGCAAAGGCAGGGGTTCCCGTTGACCTTGGCTTGATTTCCGGTGCGGCGGCAGGGCATGATATCGGCAAATACGGCTGCCGTGATATTGAAATGAAACGGATTCCCTATCTGCATTATTATTATACTGACCTTTGGTTCCGCCGTCATGATTTGCAGGAAATCGGGCATATTGCTGCGAATCATTCCACGTGGGATTTGGAGCTGGAAAACCTTCCTGTAGAATCTCTGATTTTGATTTATGCAGACTTTCGTGTGAAAAACAACGGCTATGCCAACGGCAGAGAGATCATGGGCTTTTATACCCTGGCGGATTCCTTTCGTGTCATTTTGAATAAGCTGGATAATGTGGATACTGCTAAAGAAAACCGCTATCGCCATGTATATTCCCGTCTGGTGGATTTTGAGGAATATATGAAAGATCTGGGGGTCAATGTAGACCTGACGGAAGAACATCTTTCCCAAACAGAGCAGAAGGAATGGGCGCTGCTGACCACTGGCGAAACCGTAGATCTCTGTAAGCATCTGGCGATCGATCATAATATTCGCCTGATGGATAAGCTGAGCAGGGAAACCTCCTTCGGTGATATTTTGGAAGCAGCCCGCAGTACGGCGGATTGGAAGGATTCCCGGGCGTATCTGAATATCTTTTCAGAATATCACACCTATATGACCCAGAAACAGAAGCAAATGACCTGTGCTTTCCTGTATGAGTTGTTGATTCACAGAGAAGGGGACATCCGCAGGCAGGCGGCGGAACTCCTTGGCACCATCATTGCCCGCTACGATGTGGAATATGGCAAGGAACTGCCCGCGGATGCCAATATCGTTCTGGATGAAACAGACAGTTTTGCTCTCTGGGGAAAATATTTGTCCATGATTGTCGTTCCAGATCATAAAATGAATGACCGCCACAAACGCTGGCTGGGATATGGCCTGAAACGTGTTGTCATCTCTTTAGCAGAAAGCAGCCGCAAAGAAAATGGAAAAAAATATCTTTCCCAGCTGATGGCATATTATGAAAAAACCGATTGGGCGGAGGATACAGCCTTCGTCCTGATCGATACAATGCTTTCCATTCCGCGGAACGTCCTGACAGAGGGTGAAAAATCTGTTTTCCTCTCATTTTTGGAAAAATATGCAGATTGTCAGGGATTGGAGGTACGAGCGGCTGTGCTGCTTGTTCTGGAGAAAATGGATTTCAACAGCCAGCGCGTTCCGGCCATTGCGGCAACTGTTTCTGCAGAGGAAAATGTTGCTCTGGAATTTCTGCAATATCTCATTGCTGAAAAATATGAGGTTCTTCCGGAAGATGCAGAGAAAGTATATGCTCGTATTTTTGAAGCAGAAGAAGTGGTTTCCGATATTTTCCTGGAAAACCTGAAAGCAGCCACCCCTTGGAAGCTGAAAATCATTCATATTCAGCTTTTGTATGAACGGATGAAACGTGGCTGCCCGATGCCTAAGCTGCATGTTGCGGCCCACCTGTCCAATCTGCTGAAGGTCAGCGAACAGGTGACGGTACGCCATACTGCGGGGGAAACCTTAGTGCGTCTGGCTCCTTTCCTTTCTTGGGATCAGCTGAATGAAATCACCATTGAACTGACAAAAGGCCTTGAAATCGGTGCCTTTGAATTTTCTAAATACATCCCTCAATATCTGGGACAATTTGTTTTATATCTTCACCCCAGAGAATTGGATGAATTTCTTTTGGATCTGCATCGCCTTCTGATCAGCACCAACGAGAGGGTAGCCAGTGTGGCTTTAGATACGATCGGTGTTATGGTGCGGCATTATGGCGCATACCCCAGCCGCTTTTCGGAAGAGCCTGCTGTGTATCAGGAGCGGCGAAAGACAATGCTGGGCATGCTCCTCAGCGGCTGTGCGCGGTATCAGGAAAATGTCAGCCGGGAGGCGTTTTATGTCATTGGACATGAATTGTTTGGCATGAATACTCTGGCTCTGGAAGAAAAGAAGGAGATTTATGCGTTCCTGAGCAAAAAACTGCTGAACCTTGCACGGCGGAAGGATGTGGCAGAGCTGACTTTCTTCAATGATACGATGGCGTGGAATTCTATTTATCGTTTTATCAGCGAATATTTATTTGAAAAAGAAAAATTTACCTTTGCAGAGCCGCAAAAAGTGGCATTTTTCCCCGGCACATATGATCCCTTTTCTTTGGGGCATAAAGAAATTGCCAGAGAAATTCGGGATATGGGCTTTGTGGTCTATCTGGCGTTGGATGAATTTTCCTGGTCGAAAAAGACCCAGCCCCATTTGGTACGGCGAAAAATTTTGGATATTTCCGTTGCCAATGAAGAGAATATTTATCTCTTCCCCGAAAATATTCCTATCAATATCGCCAATCCAAAAGATCTGCATCGCCTGCGGTCGCTGTTCCCCGGGAAAGAGGTCTATATGGTGGCGGGCAGCGATGTCGTGCGGAATGCATCTTCCTATCGTCTGCCGACGGTGGCAGATGCCATTCAAACCTTCCCCCATATCCTGTTTCTGAGGGAAAGCGGGGAAGAAAAGGCGGAAAGGGAAGAAAGTCCCTACACATGTATCCAAAACGAAGTAATAGAATTGAAACTGCCTGCCTATTTTGAGGATATTTCTTCCACCCGCATCCGTGAAAATATTGATCAGAACAGAGATATTTCCAATCTGATCGACCCCGTGGCGCAAAATTATATTTATGAAAACAGTCTTTATCTTCGTGAGCCTCAGTATAAACAGCTGCTCAAAACAAAGGCAGTAGAGATTCTCCATTTAGACGGAGAAGAGGGGACAACGGTTCTGAAGGAACTTGCAGAAACGGAAGAGTATCTTTCCTCTGCCCTGCAGCAGCCTGCCAGCCGTATGACCATTGTTTTCGATCAGGAAGGAAAGGGCAGACCCGATGCTGTTATGGTTTATCGCCATCTTGCCACCACAGAGCTCTACGGTGAATTTGGCGATATGGATACGGCGGCTTATATCCGGGAAAACACCTCCGGCAAAATCGTCCTGCTGACAGCATGCTGGACAAGGGAACACTCCAAAATAGATGATCTCTGTCAGATTTTGCTGACAGAAACCCTTGCCAAGTGCCTTAGTGAAGATTTCACCTATGCAATTTTCAGCCCCCAAAAGGGTGATATTCCTTTCCAGCAGCGGGAAGTTTTTCAGAGGCAGGGTTTCCTTACGCTGAAGGGAAACAGAGAACGGCAGATTTATGTAGTGGATATGAAAAATCCCGTTACTCTGTATCACAATATGCAGACTGCTCTGAAAGAGCCCTTCAACGGCAATGAAAGAGTTTTGCGGACGCTGACAGAAGCTCATCATCGCTTTCAGTCTGCTTTGACGAAGCTATACCCCGGTGAATTGGTCATTTCCTTTGATGCGGGCATTCTGCAAAATCAGCTGATTGATTTGATCACAAAGGCAAACCATGTGCCGAAGGAAATGCTCCCTGTCAGAACTTTGGGGAAAAAGATGTGTGTCCCCTTCGGCAAGATATTGAAAGGTATTGCTATTCCCAATACAGTTACGAAGATGCTCCACACGGAAAAAGCCTTCCAGCCGGATATCCGTTCCTTCCGCATCAAGGAATTTCCCCAGTATCTGCCTTTGGATGCTCAGGTGCGAACCATCAAATCCTTCCGCAGGCCTGTAATCCTTGTGGACGATCTGCTGCACAAGGGCTATCGCATTCGTGAGCTGGATCCCATTTTTAAGCAGGAAAATGTAGATATCGACCGTATCATTGTGGGCGTGCTTTCCGGCAGGGGCAGAGACCTGATGGAGATTCAGGGAAGAAAAGCGGAAAGTGCCTATTTCATTCCTTCCCTGCGGGCCTGGTTCGTGGAAACCTCTATGTATCCCTTTATCGGCGGGGATGCTGTGGAGCGGGAAGGGGAACAGAAGGGTAATCTGCTGCCTTCCGTTAATCTGGAACTGCCTTATGTGATGCCTGGTTTTATTCAGGATGCATCCAAAGAAGCTATTTATGACTTATCAATGACATGTTTGCAGAATACAAAAGAAATTTTACAGATACTGGAGGAAGAATATCAGCGCACCTTTGAGCGCAGTTTAACATTAGGCAGATTGAATGAGGTTATTATTTCTCCCCGCTGTCCTGATGAAGGCAGCTGTATGCGCTATGAACAGCATCTGCTGGCATCTGTCTATGTAATGAATGATATCGAGCGGCTTGTTCGGCTGCAGCACCTGATAAAATAAAGAGAAACCTCAAAAGGAGGTATTAGGTATGAAAATTGGAACTTGGGAAAAGGGCGTGCTGGTACCTGTCAGCCGCCCGATGGAAAAGAGCAAAGGCTTTTGCCGGCTGATTCATCCGGGGCAGCTTTTGGCAGGGGAAGATTTAGGCTGGCTGGATCTTCACTATTTAGACGGACGGGCGGCGGTGCTTTCCCCTGCGGAAAAATCCCTTTTAGCGGATGCCGTCGAAAAGGGACAGGTATCTTTGGTGAACCTTTCCTATGGTTCGATGGAAGAATGGAGAAATCGGCTGGAACAGGAACAAAAGCCCAAGAAAAAAGTACATCTTTTGGCTTTGGGAGATGTAGGCAGCACTGTTTTGACAGCACTGAAGCTTTTGGGGGGAGACTGCATTTCTCAAATCGGTATCTATGATATGAATGAAGCGGTCTGCAAACGCTGGGAAAGTGAGCTGAATCAGGCGGCATACCCTTGGGACTATGATGCCCTGCCGGAGGTTGTCATTTTAACTGAAGCGGAGCTTTTCGATTGCGATGTATTTGTGTTCTGTGCTTCCAAGGGCATTCCCCCTGTGGGCTCTGCCGTAAAGGATGTGCGCATGGCGCAATTTGAGGCCAACCGGGGCATTGTTTCTCTCTTTGCGAAAAAGGCGCGGGCAGCAGGTTTTGCAGGTCTGTTTGCCGTGGTATCCGACCCTGTTGACCCTCTTTGCAAAGCAGCATTTCTGGCCTCCAATGAAAACGAAGAAGGAAAATTTGATGGAAAAGGGCTTCGTCCCGAACAGGTACAGGGCTATGGTTTGGGTGTAATGAATGCCCGAGCAGCTTATTACGCAAAGCAAGATGTACGTTTTTCTTCCTTTCTGACAGAGGGGCGGGCCTTTGGCCCCCATGGGGAGGATTTGGTCATTGCCAACAGCATTTCCTCCTATGATGATGCTTTGTCGAAAGAGCTTTCCCGCCTTGCCGTGGAAGCCAATCTCCGCACCAGAGAATTGGGATTTAAGCCCTATGTGGCTCCTGCCATCTCCTCGGCGGCACTGTCTATCTTGCTGACCTTGCGGGGAGAATGGCATTACAGCTCCAATTTCCTGGGCGGCGTATATATGGGCTGCAAAAACCGTACTACGGAATATGGTCTGGAAATGGAGGCACTCCCTTTGCCGGAGGCATTGTTCCGCAGAATCGAAAGAGCATACCAAAACCTGGAGGCGATTTTATGAAACGAAAACTGACCTTGGTTTATCCGAAATGTTCTGATGCAAAACGCACCCAACGCCTGAACGGCGTTTTGAAAGATATTTTAAAAGATTACGATTGCACTATCATCAAATATGCGAAGGATTTCGTTCCGCTGAAGCAGCAGCGGATCCTTTTTGCTATCCCCTTGGGAGTTTCCGGCATCAACCTGGAATATTTCCATTTCCTGAAGATTTTACGGACAAATCCCGATATGCTGGAGGGCAGTGTAGGCGGCATCATCGTGGATGGGGAAAGCGAACTGTATACCAAATCTGTAGCGAGAGAATTTATGTTTACGGCCAATCAGGCGGGCTGTGCCTTTCCAGGGCGAGCCATGGTAGAGGGAACGGAATCCCTGCAGAATTTCAATATACAGGCTATGCGGCTGGAAACAGATAACCTGACGGCCTATCATATCGCATCAAAGGAAATGCTGAAGAGGGTCATGGATTTTGAACCCCAAAAGAAGGAAAAGGCAAATATCCTTGTGCTCCATGCTAGCAATTTTAAGACTTCCAATACTTCTGCCCTCTGGAATATGGTCAAGGAAAATCTGCGTCATTGCGAGATACAGGAGATTTCCCTTAGAAATGGCACCATTCAGGATTGCAGCGGCTGCCCGTATCGCATGTGTATGCACTACAGCGAAAAATCAAGCTGCTATTATGGCGGCGTCATTGCGGAACAGGTCTATCCTGCTATCCTGAAGTGCGATGCGTTAGTACTGCTGTGTCCCAATTATAATGACGCTCTCAGTGCTAATATCACCGCTTTCATCAACCGGCTGACCGCTCTTTTCCGCCGTACGGCCTTCTATGAAAAGAACGTATTCGCACTCATCGTTTCTGGCTACAGCGGCGGCAATATCGTTGCGGAACAGGTTATCAGCTCTCTGAGCATGAATAAGACCTTCCGCCTGCCTGCCCGCTTTTCCATGGAGGAAACCGCCAATGACCCTATGAGCATCCTGAAGGTAGATGGGATTCAAGAGAGAGCCAGTGCCTTTGCAGAAAATATGATGCAGGTATTGGTGCAATAAACAAGCAGACAAAACATAAGCCCCGAATCGAAGGATTCGAGGCTTTCTTTGTTGCCGGTTTTTATTCGCCGCTGGCGCCATAATTGGAAAGTACCCTTGCGGAAGGGTCGTTTACATCACAGCCCTCCCATTCCTTATTGGGCATCCAGAAATCCTTGATTTCTTTTGCCTGCCCGGGGTAATACTTTTCAAACAGCTCCCGATAGAGGAGGCTTTCTTTGGTAAAAGGTCTTGCAAAGTCATACTGTTTGCATTTTTCTTCAAATTCTGCATCTGTATACTGCTTTTCCGCATAGGCTTTCAAATCGTCCACCATGGAATGGCCCACAGCGTCGCTGAAAGCGGCTTTTTCCCGGTAGAGGATATCATGGGGCAGCCAATCGCCCTCAAAAGCATGGCGCAGCAGATATTTCCCTTTTCCGTACACGTTCATTTTCTTTGCGGGATCGATGGACATGACATATCTGACAAAATCCAGATCGCCGAAGGGGACACGGGCCTCCAAAGAGTTGGAGGAAATACATCTGTCGGCACGAAGCACATCATACATATACAGCTCATCCACCCGCTTTTTTGCTTCTGCCTGAAATGCTGCAGGGGAGGGGGCAAAGTCTGTATATTTATAGCCGAACAGCTCATCGGAAATTTCACCGGTCATCAGGACACGGATATCCGTCCGTTCATGGATGGCTTTGCAGACCAGATACATCCCGATGCTGGCACGGATAGTTGTAATGTCGTAAGTGCCAAGGATGCTGATGACGGTTTCCAAGGCATCCAGAACGTCTTTTTCGCTGATGATAACCTCTGTATGGTCACTGTGGAGATATTCTGCCACCTGACGGGCATAACGCAGGTCGATAGCATCTGTATCCATGCCGATGGCAAAAGTGCGGATGGGTTTATCCAGCAACTTTGCAGCAACGGCGCAGACCAGAGAACTATCCAGACCGCCGCTCAGCAGGAAGCCCAAGGGTGCATCCGCATCCAATCTTTTTTCAATGCCAGCAATCAGCTTTTCCCGAATATTTTTGCAGATGGTTTCGATATCATCCTCGATAAAAGTATCTACTGTTGTCAGATCGCAGTATTTTACAAATTTCCCATCGGCATAATAATGGCCGGGAGGGAAGGGCATAATATCGCGGCAAAGGCCTGTCAGGTTCTTTGCTTCGCTGGCAAAAACCATGGAGCCGTCTTCCAGATAGCCATAGAACAGGGGACGGATGCCGATGGGATCGCGGGCAGCAATAAAGCTGTCCTTTTTGCTGTCATAAAGGATCAGGGCAAATTCCGCATCCAGCATTTGAAACATATCCAAACCATATTCCCTGTAAAGGGGAAGGATGATTTCGCAATCGGATTCGCTGACGAAAGTATATTTTTTTGCCAATTCCTCTTTAATGGGACGGAAGCCATACAGCTCCCCGTTGCAGACAGCATAATCCCCATCCAGCTGAAAGGGCTGCATCCCTTCTTCGTGAAGCCCCATGATGGCAAGACGGTGGAAACAGAGCCAGCCATCGCCTGCTTCTAATACACGGGACATATCAGGCCCCCGGGAGATCGTTCTCCCGAATGCTTCCATAGCCACTTCATAAGCAATACTTCTTTTTTCAAAACCCATAATCGAACACATAAAAAAGCACCTCCGAATCAAATATTTACGCAGCCACTTCGTCTTATGATTTAGGACGAATGCTGCGTGATCCGCGGTGCCACCTAATTTACTGTCGTAACAGTCTCTTTGTCGGGTTCAAACAAACCCCTGCAGCGGTAACGGGCTGCCCACGGCTCACCTACTGCCCCGAAGGGGTTCAGCTTGCGGCTCGGAAGTGTTATTCACGAAAATGCTTCCGGTCGGGGTTTCCACTGTCTCCCGCTCACTGGGCCTGCCTTTTTCCGCTA
The DNA here is from genome assembly GCF_051877975.1 of Anaerotignum sp. Taxonomy (GTDB): domain Bacteria; phylum Bacillota; class Clostridia; order Lachnospirales; family Anaerotignaceae; genus Anaerotignum_A. Next base: position 6,732 of record NZ_JBJEJK010000059.1, on the reverse strand, counting down.
CTTGTCTTCTTCAATGCCTTTGTTGCCTGCATTTTAGCACCGGAAACAGACAGCGTCAAGCCTTCTTGATAAACCGAGCAATCTTATAAATCTATAAAAAATCATAATTTTTAACGAAGATTTTTTCTATATATCTTTTGAAATATCCATCTCATGAAAAACAAACGTTCTGCATTCAAAGACACATGTGAGAAAATCTGACTATTTGATGTCATTCTCTCTCTAATTTTGTGCAAATCGCTTTTGTTTTTTCCTTTTGCTCGTCAATTTTGTAAAAAAGAAGTGTTGACATTGTGCAATCTGTTGTATAAACTAAGGGAGTGAACAGCAAAGGGGCTGTGGGAAAGATTCCCGCAGCTCCTTTTTCTTTTATCTGAAAATAAACAGCAAAAAGGGGGAATTCCTATGACAAAGAGTGTATCCGATTATTTCGGCTGTATGGTTTTCAATGACCATAATATGAAAGAACGCCTGCCGAAGCAGACTTACAAAGAAGTTCGTCTTGCTATCGAGACAGGAAAACGCCTGGATCGGGAAACGGCAGATATCATCGCCAACGCTATGAAGGATTGGGCAGTGGAAAGGGGCGCGACCCATTTTACCCACTGGTTCCAGCCGATGACAGGCATTACAGCAGAAAAACATGATTCCTTTATTGCGCCAACCAAAGATGGACAGGTCATCATGGAATTTTCCGGAAAGGAACTGATCCAGGGGGAACCGGATGCCTCCAGTTTTCCTAATGGCGGCCTCCGTGCCACTTTTGAAGCCCGGGGATATACAGCTTGGGATCCGACATCCTATGCTTTTCTCAAGGATGGAACTTTGTGCATTCCTACAGCCTTTTATTCCTATGAAGGACAGGCACTGGATAAAAAGACCCCCTTGCTGCGTTCTATGGAAGCGCTGAATAAACAGGCTTTGCGTATCCTGCGCCTGTTCGGTGATACAGAAACAGTACGTGTTAATACTACTGTAGGTTCAGAGCAGGAATATTTTCTCATTGATAAAGATGTTTATCTGAAACGAAAAGATCTGATTTACTGCGGCAGAACATTATTCGGTTCCAAACCCCCCAAAGGGCAGGAAATGGACGATCATTACTTTGGTACCATCAAACCCAGGGTAAAGGCTTTTATGGCGGAATTGGATGAAGAACTTTGGAAGCTGGGGGTTTTGGCGAAGACAGAACACAACGAAGTGGCTCCTGCTCAGCATGAACTGGCACCGATCTTTGCCACAGTTAATATTGCTTGTGACCATAATCAGTTAACTATGGATCTGATGAAAAAAGTAGCTGATAAACATGGTCTGGCGTGTCTGCTTCATGAAAAGCCTTTTGCCGGAGTAAACGGCAGCGGTAAGCATAATAACTGGTCTCTTTCTACCAATAAAGGCGTGAACCTGCTGGAACCCGGGGATTCTCCTATGGAAAATGCACAGTTTCTGCTGTTCCTTGCTTCGTTGATCAAAGCAGTGGATGATTATCAGGATATGCTGCGTATTTCTGTTGCCTCTGCTGGCAATGACCATCGCCTGGGTGCCAATGAAGCGCCTCCGGCTATCCTGTCCATGTTTGTTGGGGAGGATTTGGAAAAGGTACTGGATAGTATTGAAAATGATGCAGAATATGAGGCAAAGGGCAGGGAACTGATGAAAGTCGGGGTACATGTCCTGCCCAGATTCTTTAAAGACACCACTGACAGAAACAGAACTTCTCCCTTTGCCTTCACCGGCAATAAATTTGAATTTCGTATGCTGGGCAGTTCGGTTTCTATCGCCTGCCCCAACTTTATCCTGAATACCATTGTGGCGGAAGAGCTTTCCCAGTTTGCCGATGAACTGGAACAGGCAGAAGATTTCCATGGGGCTCTTTCTGCGCTGATCCGCCGCGTTATCAAGGAACACAAACGGATCATCTTCAACGGCAATAACTATTCCGATGAATGGGTTGAAGAAGCAGAAAGAAGAGGGCTTTTGAATCTGAAAACAACGGTGGACGCATTGCCTCATTATCTGGCAGAAAAGAATGTTGTTTTGTTTGAAAAGCATAAAATCCTGACAAAAGAAGAACTGCATTCCAGATATGAGATTTTGTTGGAAAACTATATCAAGACAGTCAACATTGAAGCTCTGACCATGCTGGAAATGGCGAAAAAAGACATTTTGCCGGCGGTTATGGGATATGTAAGAGAATTGGCAGAAACCATTACAGCAAAAAAATCTGCGATTGCTTCCATGGATTGCAGAGCAGAAGAAGCCTTAGCTTTGAAATTATCTTCCCTGTGCGGCGATTTCGCGGAAAAGATTTCTGGTCTGGAAGAAGCCGTTGCCACTGCAGGCGCATGTGAAGACCTGCTGAAAGAAGCAAAGCTGTACAGAGATGAAGTTTTGCCGGCTATGGAAGCCCTGCGGGATATTGGTGATGCCATGGAAACAGAAACAGATAAAAAACGCTGGCCGTTCCCTTCTTATGGAGAATTGCTTTTCAGCGTTTTGTAATATTATTTTTTCTTATTCACAAAACACGATTTTACAAAAGAGAAATTTCAAAAATACAAAAGAGAATCCCTGAAATAAGGTGTGGAAGAATAACTTTGTTGTGGCATTCCTCTGTCTTATGGTACAATCTTCTTAAGAATCACTTAGGAGGGTATTTATGGATCAGATCGAAATCAAAAGACTTCTGAAAATCACACAGGAGATATGTGAAAAGAAAAAGGAAGCAGATGCCACAGATCTTTACAAAGCCGCAGGCATCACTGCAGCCGAAGCCAATACTTTTATCCTGAAAGCGGAGGAAGAAAATCTCGCTGATGTGATAGAGATTGATATGTGCTGCGGCGCAGATTATATCATCAAGGGTCTGACGGAAAAAGGACTGGCAAAGATTCAGGAGTAACAAAAAGACCGTTCAGTTCACAGGAGCTGTTCGGTCTTTTTTATTGTTAGAATAAATCAAGCAATGCCTGCAAAAATAAATCTTTGTCCCATTGAACTTCTTCCCCGAGATTCTCATAAGGATTTCCGCCTTCCGAAAGGCTGTATTCATCCCGTTCCTTTTCCAGAACCGGTTTGCTTTGGCGGATGGCACGGCAGAAGCGTTCCAAACATGTGCTGCGGAGATATTCCACATCCCCAAAGCAGACAGATTCGAATTGTTGTGCCATAAAGGAGAGCAATTCACTATCCGTCAGCAGGTCGAGGGATTCATTTTTATATTCATAAAAGATATCCTGTAATTCTGCCAGTGTTTCGACGTAGGTTTCTTGGGTGATGTATGCAGAATCGCAGAATGCATCAATGAGGGCAGGTATAATGCCCTCGCCGAATTCCAGCCGATGCTGCTGCCGCAAGGCAGCTTTCCGCTGGGAAAGAAGAAGCTTTGCATCGGCTTCCGTCAGCATCAGCCCAAAGGGTGTGGTTTTTCTGTTGCAGTCCAAAAGTTGCAATAGGGCTTTCTTTTCCTGTTCCTGTTGCAGTAGTTCCATGAGCGTTTCTTTCATAGGGATTCCTCCTTTTAAACGATACGGGAAAGGCAGTTTTCTTTCAGCCCCAACCAAAGCTCCGCCCCAATCCCGCCGATGGCATACCCCAAATATTTTTCCATGGCGTCATCCTTGGGAAAGTATTGGGCAAGAAATTGGTGTAAAAGGGAAGATAACTGTTCTTTTAATGCTTCTTTTGACAATCCTATCAGTTTTTTTTTGCAGATTTTCATAATCCCTGTCGCTGTATCGGCTTTTTTCTTCATGGATATCCAGCAAAAGCAGGCAGAGCAGCTTTTTCAGCACATGATAGGGCAGATTCAAAAACAGTTCTTCCCATTGGGGATGATGCTTGGAAAGGGCAGAGCAAACAAATTCCGGGGAAAAGCTTTGCAGGAATCTCTGCTCTATTTCGATACATTCCAAATAGGCAGCAATGCGGTCGATGCCATAAAGGGCTTCCAAAGGATAAAGCAGGGGATAATCCAAGGTCAAAAAATGTTCCTGTGGGGCAAATAAGGGGTCGTATCGGCGGAAAAAGGCAGGAAAGCCTTGGGCGATGGTTTCTTCATAGGCTTGATTACCATAGGAGGAAAAGTGTTCCATGAGAAGATTATGTCTCTCTGCTGTCTCTTTCGTTTTTCTTAGGACTGTTGCATACCCAAGGGCATAGGCATCGGCGGCAGAAAGCGCGGCTACGGGCAGCTCACCGTTGAAATTGGTCACCTCCTGTATGCAGTAAAGAACTGCCTCCATGAGCTGCTGTGCTGTTTCATAGGAAATGGAAGTGCTTTCGTTTCGTGTATACTTTCTGGAAAGGCTTTCTACCATAGGTAAAAGTTCTGCAAGTGTGTATTCCATAGAATCCCTCCTTTTGCTGTTTGGGCTGATAGTATACTGCGGATGGAGGGAAAGAACAAGACTTGAAAAAATGGAGATTTTATGGTAATATAAATGCAGAAAGACACAAAAAATAATCCGAATTTTCATGTTTCCATGCCAAATTCGGATTTTTCTTTTTATTCCCCTGCGGCATTGCCTTCCTTGCTATTTCTGACCCTATATGCTATATTTAAAAAAAGATTTTTATAAGGGGAAAGAACGGATTGGAGAGAAGAAAATGACGGAACGTTTTGCGGTGACAGTTCCTATCGCAGGGGGATATGAGGAACGTCATGTTTATATTTATTTGCCGAGATCATATTTTCATCAAACAGAAAAGAGATATCCTGTCTTATATATGTTTGATGGGCACAATGTATTTTTTGATGCGGATGCCACCTATGGGAAATCCTGGGGAATGGAGCGTTATATGGATCGTTCCCATACTCAGATGATCATTGTAGCAGTGGAAGGCAGCCATGATCCCAATCATGGCAGACTGAAGGAATATGCTCCGTTTTCTTTCAAAAATCAGGAGGTAGGAGAGATCATTGGCACAGGAAAGATGACGATGGATTGGTTTGCCTATGAATTGAAACCCACTGTTGATGAAAGCTTTCGCACTCTGCCTGACAGAAATCATACTTTTATTGCCGGCAGTTCTATGGGCGGGCTGATGAGTTTGTATGCGCTGATGCAATATAATCATATTTATTCCAGGGCAGCGGCTTTGTCTCCTTCTTTATGGACAAACCCCAGAAAAGTGAAAAATATGATCACGCAGGCCAATCTGAATCAGCATACAGTTTTATATATGGATTATGGTTCCAGCGAATGCAGGAATCATAGAGGGGTTCGCCGCTTATTTGGCGAGGTCTCTTCCCTGCTGATACAAAAGGGGGTTATGCTGAATAGCCGTATTGTACCCTATGGAGAACATTGCGAAGCCAGCTGGGAACGGCAGATCCCATTTTTTATGAAAACATTGTTATATCGAGGATGAATTAAATTATTTACAAAAGATATGGTAAAAGAACGGAGGCAGCTATGAAAAATTTTGTATTTATTTCCCCTAATTTTCCTACAAACTACTGGAAATTTTGTCGTGAATTGAAAAACAATGGTTTAAATGTATTGGGCATCGGCGACCAGCCCTATGATGAATTGAGCAGCGACCTGAAAAGCAGCCTGAATGAATACTATAAGGTAAGCAATCTGGAAAATGAGGACGAGGTCTACCGTGCGGTCGCTTTCTTTATTTTCAAGCATGGCCGCATCGACTGGCTGGAATCCAACAATGAATATTGGTTGGAAAGAGACGCTAAGCTGCGGACAGATTTCAACATCACTTCCGGCTTCCAGACGGCAGATATTCCCCGTATCAAATATAAATCCAAAATGAAAGAATACTACAGAAAAGCAGGTCTGGCGGTAGCCCGTTACCATCTGGTCAAAGATTTGGAAGGCTGCAAAAACTTCATCAAGAAGGTGGGGTATCCCGTTGTAGCAAAGCCGGATAATGGCGTAGGCGCATCCCACAATTTCAAAATCGAAACAGCGGAACAGCTGGTGGATTTCTATGGACAGAGACATGAAGGCGTGACATACATTATGGAGGAATTTGTAAACGGGCAGGTTTGCTCCTATGATGCCATTGTGGATTCCAAAGGGGAGATCCTTTTTGAAACAGGGAATGTGACACCTGGTTCTATTATGGATATGGTCAATAAAAATGATGACTGCAAATTCTATATTTTGCAGAAATTGCCGGAGGATACAAAAAAAGCTGGCCGCGCCACTGTAAAGCGTTTTGGGGTGAAAAGCCGTTTTGTCCATCTGGAATTTTTCCGCCTGACAAAAGATCAGAAGGGACTTGGAAAGAAAGGTGATATCATGGGTCTGGAAGTAAATATGCGCCCCAGCGGCGGTTTCTCTCCCGATATGATGAATTATGCCCATAGTACGGATGTATATAAGATTTGGGCGGATATGATTGCCTTTGATCGCTCCACAAAGCTGGAAGGAGAGCATTATTTCTGTGCCTATGTAGGGCGCAGGGATGGGAAAGCGTATCAGATGAGCCACGATGATATCATGACGAAATACGGCGCACAGATCAAAATGGCAGCACGCGTGCCCGATGCCCTCAGCGGTGCCATGGGCAATCAGCTTTATATGGCAAATTTCCAGACAGAAGAGGAAATGAACGAATATTTTGAAACCGTAACAAAACTGAGATGAATACATAAAAAGGACGACATATTGTCGTCCTTTTTTATACTTTTTTTGACTGCTCCATTTGCTGGATGCAGTTTCATTCACAGGGAATTACTCCCACTCGATAGGAGTATTTTGGCTTCTA
>NZ_JBJEJK010000058.1:0-32973 GCF_051877975.1 Anaerotignum sp. | reverse complement strand
GTGGCGATTACTATGTGTTTTTTATTTTTACGTCATTATTATCTTAATGACATTGCCCTTTGGACTCTTTTTGTTATTCATCGATAAAAAATTGTTGAGGAAGGGGCTGGCTGGAAAAAAGAAGAGGTGCCAAGCTATAGGCGTAGCTGCCAGCATGGCTGAAGGTTACGAAATCACCGATATTCCCTTTTTTGACGGCAACATCCTTTGCCATGATATCTGCGCCGGAGCAAAGGTGCCCGGCAATATCGACCACTTCTGTTTCGCTGCTTTCAGAAAGGACATTGATTTCATAATGATCGTTTTCTGTAGCAAAAGGTTCATAGGATGCGCCGATATGGTCAGGCTGAAAGGGCAGAAGCATTTGCCGCAGAACGGGTTTAAAGAAGCCATTGGCGCCATTTTTGACGATATAGAAAGTTTTTCCATGGGAGCGTTTGATATCAACGATCTCTGTTACGTATGTACCGCAGTCGCAGGCGAGGAAACGTCCGCTTTCCAACAGCAGCTGGGCAGAAAGATCGCTTTTGTGCTTGGAAATGGAACAGGAGACGACTTCCCGCAGTTTTTCATAGTCTAAAGGAGATTGTCTCGTTTTATCATAAACCTTGCCGACACCACCGCCGAAATTGATATAGTCCAGTTTCGTACCAAGGAAATTCTGCAATTTTACAGCTAAGTCCAGGACATTGTCATAATAACGCGCTAGTTTTTCTGTATCCAGAATCTGAGAGCGGATATGGATGTGAAGCCCGTGGATTGTAAGATGGGGATATTTTTCAGAGAAATCGGTTTTCCAGACAAGGCTTTCATCGATGCCGAATTTGGATGGTATCTGTGGGGAGCCATTCAGGGTGAAATCCGGATGGATCCGCAGACCAACTGACAGGTTTCTGCCGCATTCGGAAGCGGCTTCTTCCAGAAGAGAAAGCTCATGGAAACTATCGGCGATGATGTGACATTTACCAATGACCTGAGCGATATCTTCCCTGGTGGGGGCGGGGCAGGAATAATAGATGTTTTCCGCAGGAATACCTGCTTCTAAAGCAAGGCCGACTTCCTTGGCGGAAGCTGCGTCAGCGCCGATGCCCAGGGATGCCATCTTTTTCAAAACGGGCGGAAAAGGATTGGCTTTGACAGAAAAGAGCAGCCCAAAGCCGGGGAAAGTTTTCCGCAGGACAGAGGCTTGTTCTGAAATGATTTTTCCGTCATAGATATAGAAGGGAGCAGGATGTTTTTCCCGGATTTTTTCAATCGCATGCATAAAATTCCTCCTTTGGGGATATAAATAGACAAACGTCTTTCCAACATTATATAGTAACGGGGAAAATCTTACAAGAAGACAGGAATTTTCTGAAAAATCCTTGCCAATCAGGGAGAAAAGTGATATAGTAATCTACAGTAAAGATATAAGTTGTCGGCGAAAAGAGTGGGTATACAAACCCGCTCTTTGTTGTTGTATGGAAGATTTTTTGGAAAAAGAGGTGTAAAAATGGCGAAAGGAAGCAACACAGAGCAGAAAGTGCTGCCTCTTCTGGAACCCATCGTGGATGCCAATGGTCTGGAATTGGTGGATCTGGAATTTGTAAAGGAAGGCGTGAATTGGTATCTGCGGGTGTATATTGACAAGGAAGGCGGCGTCAATATCGATGACTGCGAGCTGGTGAGCCGTGCGCTGGAAGCCAAACTGGATGAGACTGACCCCATCGAGCAGGCATATATTTTGGAAGTAAGCTCCCCCGGGATTGACAGACCGTTGAAAAAAGAAGCTGATTTTGTAAAATATCAGGGGGAAATCATCGATGTGAAGCTGTATAAGCCCCAGAACGGCAGCAAGCAGTATCAGGGCAAGCTGCTGGGGCTGGAAAACGGCGTGCTTTCCATTGAGGAAGAAAATGGCAATGTAGTGACATTTGAATATAAAGATACAGCCAGCGTGAGACTGGCGGTGATCTTCTAATAAAAGGGAGGAAACTGGAAAATGGATAGTAAAGAATTTTTGGATGCGCTGAACCTGGTCTCCAAGGAAAAAGGCATTGACAAGGAAGTTATTTTTGAAGCCATCGAAGCATCTTTGGTTTCTGCATGCAAAAAAAATTTTGGCACAAGCCAGAATATCAAAGTAGTCATCGACAGAGAAACAGGCAATGTTGCCTGCTATGCGCAGAAAACCGTGGCTGACCCTGTGGAAGATCCTCAGTTGGAGATTTCCATTGAAATGGCCCGCGTGCTGAACCCTAACTATGTAGTGGGTGACGTAGTGGACCTGGAAGTAACACCTAAGGATTTCGGCAGAATTTCTGCCCAGACGGCAAAGCAGGTCGTTGTACAGAAATTCCGTGAAGCAGAAAGAGAAATCCTGTTCAATCAGTACATCACAAAAGAACGGGAAGTGGTGACAGCTATCGTACAGAGAAAAGAACGCAGAAATGTGATCGTACAGATGGGTAAGATTGATGCGGTTCTGGCTGCAAATGAACAGATTCCCGGCGAACAGTATAACTTTATGGATCGCATCAAAGTATATGTTCTGGAAGTGAAACAGACCACAAAAGGCCCTCAGATCTTCGTTTCCAGAACACACCCTGAACTGGTAAAACGTCTCTTTGAACAGGAAGTGCCTGAGGTACACGATGGCACTGTAGAAATCAAGAGCATTGCCAGAGAAGCAGGCAGCAGAACAAAAATCGCTGTGTATTCTAAAAATGAAAATGTTGACGCTTTGGGTGCCTGCGTTGGTCAGAACGGCTACAGAGTAAATGTGATCGTAAATGAATTGGGCGGCGAAAAGATTGACGTGATCAACTGGAGTGAAGACCCCAAGGAATTCATCGCAGCAGCCCTGAGCCCTTCCAAAGTTCTGGAGGTTGCCCTGAACGAAGCGGAACAGAGTGCAAAAATCGTTGTGCCTGACCATCAGCTTTCCTTGGCCATCGGGAAAGAGGGGCAGAACGCAAGACTTTCTGCAAAACTGACAGGCTGGAGAATTGATATCAAGAGCGAAACACAGGCAAGAGAAACAAACTTCCTGGCAGAAGAACCTGCAGCGGAGGAAGTTGCTGTAGAAGAAGCTTTGGCGGAAGAAGTCACAGAAGAGCTGGATGCACTGGAAGCGATCGATGCAATCGAAGCTGCCTCTGAAACAGAAGCATAAGAGGGAGGAGAGCGTATGAAGCAGAGAAAAGTACCTCTCAGAAAATGTACCGGTTGTCAGGAAATGAAAAATAAAAAAGAACTTATCCGCATCGTGAGAAATGATGCAGGGGAGTTTTCTTTGGACCGCACGGGCAAAAAGCCCGGCCGCGGCGCATATATCTGCCCCAATGGGGAATGTCTGGCGAAGGCCCAGAAATCTAAGGGGCTGGAACGCTCCTTTAAGGCACCTGTGCCCAAGGAAGTATATGAACAGCTGCTGAAAGAACTGGAGGAAGAAGCGAATGCATAAATTCTTTTCCCTCCTGGGGCTTTGCAAGCGGGCAGGTAAGCTGGCCGCAGGCGAAGTGGCAGCAGAACAGGCAGTACGAAAGAAGCAGGCGTACTTGCTGATTTTATCGGAAGATGCTTCTAAAAATACAAAAAAGAAATTTACAAATTCCGCAGCGTATTATGAATTGCCTCTGATAGAGGCGGGGACAAAACAGGAATTGGGCAAGGCTATCGGCGCGGATATGCGCTCCATCATCGCAATTACCGAAGCAGGCTTTGCAAAGAAATTGAAACAGCTGGCGGAAGAAAACATAGAGAATAGAACGAAGGTCGGTGAAGATTGATTTTCGGGAAAGACGAGGTGTTGTGGAATGTCCAAAATTCGAATTTATGAACTGGCAAAGCAGCTGGGCGTTGCCAATAAAGACTTGATGGAAAAAATCAACAGCGTTGGTATTGAAGCAAAAAGCCACATGGCAATGCTGACAGAAGAAGAGGCTGCAAAGGTGACAGCACTGTATCAGAACAAAAAAGAAGGGCCCAAAAAAGAAGCGCCCAAGCAGGAAGTACCTAAAAAAGAGGCTCCCAAGAAAGAGGCTCCTAAGCAGGAAGCACCGAAAAAAGAAGGGCCCAAGCAGAATGCGCCTAAACAGGATGCACCCAGAAAAGACAATAATCAAAAACAGGGCGGCAACAGACCTGCACAGAAGCAGGAGAACAGAAACGATAACAGACAGGGCAAGCCTCAGCAGCAGAACGGCCCTAAACAGGGCGGCGGCCAGCAGCAGGGCAAACCTCAGAATAAAGATAACAACAAGGGTAAAGATAAAAAAGGCGGCAAGAACGGCAACAAAAATGGGCAGAAGGTAAGAGAAAACCCCATGGAACGCAGACGCCGGGAAATGGAAGAAGAAGCTGCCCTGATGGCAGAACTGGAAGCGCTGGAAGCAGCAGAAAAGGCTGCCAATGCGGATCCCGTTATCAAATATATCCCTGAAAGCATCACAGTAAAGGATTTGGCAGAGGTTCTGGGCAAAAAAGGCTCTGACTTGGTAATGAACCTGATGAAGAAGGGTAAAATGTTGGCTATCAATGCTACATTGGATTTCGATACAGCTGCAACCATTGCGGAAGAATATAATGTGATTCTGGAACTGGAAGAAGAAAAGGATATCATGGAAGAAGCTTTCGGTACAGAGGAAGAAGAGGATGAATCCAAACTGGAAGAACGCCCTCCTGTAGTTGTTGTTATGGGGCATGTTGACCATGGGAAAACATCCCTGCTGGATGCTATCCGCCACAGCAATGTAACAAAAGGCGAAGCCGGCGGCATCACACAGCATATCGGTGCTTATACTGTACAGATTGACGGAAAGCCTATCACTTTCCTGGATACACCCGGTCACGAAGCTTTCACTGCTATGCGTATGCGTGGCGCGCAGATCACAGATATCGCCATTCTGGTAGTTGCAGCCGATGACGGCGTAATGCCCCAGACGGTAGAAGCTATCAACCATGCGAAAGCCGCAGGGGTTGAAATCATTGTTGCTATCAACAAAATGGATAAACCTTCTGCAAACCCTGACAGAGTAAAACAGGAGCTGACAGAATATGACCTGCTGGCAGAGGATTGGGGCGGCACAACGGTATGCGTACCCGTTTCCGCTCATACCAAAGAAGGGATTGACAATCTGCTGGAAATGATCATTTTGACAGCGGAAATGAAAGAGCTGAAAGCAAACCCCAACAAAAAAGCGAGAGGTGCTATCATCGAAGCACAGCTGGACAAAGGCCGCGGCCCTGTGGCAACGGTATTGGTGCAGAGCGGTACCCTGCGGGTGGGGGATCCTGTTGTTGCAGGCCCTGCTTATGGTAAGATCAGAGCCATGACAGATGATAAGGGCAGACGTGTAAAAGCGGCAGGTCCTTCTACACCTGTTGAGATCCTGGGCCTGTCTGAAGTTCCTTCTGCCGGTGACAGCTTCTATGTAGCGGCAAATGACAAACAGGCAAGACAGCTGGCAGAAAGCGTGATCGCGAAAAACAGAGAAACACTGATCAGCCAGACACCTCAGAAGGTATCTTTGGATGACCTGTTCAGCCAGATTCAGAGTGGGAATATGAAAGAACTGGGTATCGTCGTAAAAGCAGACGTACAGGGTTCTGTAGAAGCTGTTCGTCAGTCTCTGGAAAAACTTTCCAATGAAGAAGTGCGTGTGCGCATCATCCACGGCGGTGTTGGTGCCATTACAGAAAGCGACGTTATGCTGGCTTCCGCATCCAATGCCATCATCATTGGTTTCAACGTTCGCCCCGAACCTGCCGCAAAGGCATTCGCTGATGAAGAAAAGGTTGATGTGCGCCTGTACCGTGTTATCTACAATGCGATCGAAGATATCACAGCGGCTATGAAAGGGATGTTGGATCCCGTATTTGAAGAAAAGGTTCTGGGCCATGCAGAAGTTCGCCAGACATTCAGAGCCTCCGGTGTTGGCACGATTGCGGGCAGCTATGTAAAAGACGGTAAAATCGTACGTAACTGTCAGGTTCGTATCGTCCGTGACGGTATTGTTGTTTACGAAGGCGACCTGGAAAGCCTGAGACGTTTCAAAGACGATGTAAAAGAAGTTGCGGCAGGCTATGAATGTGGTCTGGTATTCAAAAAATTTAATGATATTAAGGAAGGCGACTGGGTAGAAGCCTTCACGATGGTAGAAGTACCTCGCTAATCCAACCGAATCAAGGTGAAAAGATATGAAAACAAACAATAGACTTTCCCGTATCAATGACGAGATCATGAAGGAACTGTCTCAGATCATCCGGGCAGAACTGAAAGATCCCCGCATTGGTGCGATGACAAGCGTCATCCGTGTGGAAACAACACAGGATTTAAAATACTGCAAGGTTTTTGTTTCTGTATTGGGTGATGAAAAAGATAAAGAAAATGTAATGCAGGGGCTGAATAATGCAGGCGGTTTTATCCGCCGCCTGATCGCCCAGAGAATCAATCTGCGTTATACACCGGAGCTGAGATTTAAACTGGATGAATCCGCAGAATATGCCATCCACATGGATCAGCTCTTCAGCCAGATTTCTAAAGAACGAGAAGAGAGAGATGCTGAATGATGAAAGCAAAGGACTCTTTTGAAAAAATAATGGAATGTATCCTGTCGGCGGAAACCATCACGCTGGCAGGACATACCAACCCTGACGGGGATGCCATCGGTGCCTGCTTGGCATTAGGGGGTGCCCTGGAAAAGAGCGGCAAAAAAGTACAGGTGGTATTGGAAAAATACGCCGATAAATACCATCTGATTCCCAACGGGCATTTGGTTTGTGAAGCGGAAAAGGCAGAGATTCCAGAGCTTTTTATTGCCTTGGACTGTGGTGATGAAGGACGCCTGGGGGCTGCCGGGGAAATTTTCCAAAAAGCGGCAAAGAAGATCAATATTGACCACCACGGGAGCAATACTTGTTTTGGGGAATTGAATTATGTGGATGCCGATGCTTCTTCCACCAGTGAGATCATTTTCCGCCTGCTGAAAGACCGCCTGCCTATGACGGCGGCAGAGGCGGCAGGGCTCTATGCGGGGCTGATTTACGATACAGGCGGGTTCCGCCATTCCTCCACTTCCCCTGAAACCATGAAAATCGCCGGGGAATTGATGGGCTATGGTATCCCTTTCACAGAGATTTACAACAGATTTTTCGACAGCCGCAGCTTTTCTGAACTGAAGATCATGGGAAAAGCCTTGGATAATGCGGAGCTTCTCTTTGGCGGAGATGTGGTCTGCTCCACCATCACCACGGCGGAGATTGAAGCATTGGGCGGCAGCAATAAGGAACTGGATGCTATTATCAATTACCTGAAAGGCGTATTGGGGGCAAAGGTGGCCTGTTTCTTCTATGAAAAGACAGAAACAGACGTAAAGGGCAGCTTCCGCGGCAATGACGGCTATGATGTCTGTGCGCTGGCGCAGAAATTCGGCGGCGGCGGCCATGTGAAGGCGGCAGGCTGTACCATTTCCGCACCCATTGCCGAAGCAAAGGCTATGGTATTGGCGGAAGTAGAAAAAATGTTATAAAAAAGGAGGTTCCCTTTTGGACGGCATTTTTAATATATACAAAGAAAAGGGCTTTACCTCCCATGATGTGGTGGCTGTGGTGCGCCGCACCATCCACATGAAAAAGGTAGGCCATACCGGCACCCTTGACCCAGATGCAGAGGGCGTTCTGCCTGTCTGCGTGGGGAAGGCCACAAAGCTTTCCGATGTCATTATGGACGGCAGAAAAAGCTATCGTGCCATGCTGCGGCTGGGCATCACAACGACTACGGAGGATGCTTCCGGCGAAGTGCTGGAAACAAAGCCGGTGGACTTTGACGAAGAAAAAATCCGGGAAGCGGTGGCTTCTTTCATCGGTAAGCTGGAGCAGGTGCCTCCCATGTATTCTGCGGTAAAGGTCAACGGGAAAAAGCTCTATGAACTTGCCAGAGAGGGCAAGGAAATTGAACGGAAATCCCGCACGATTGAAATATATGATATCCGTATCCGCCAATTTTTGCCGCCGGACAGAGTGGAGATGGATGTGGATTGTTCCAAGGGGACTTATATCCGTACCCTTTGCGCCGATATCGGCAAAGCCTTGGGCTGCGGCGGCCACATGGCAGAGCTGCTGCGGACGGCAACAGGGGCTTTTTCTCTGGAAAATGCCATCCGCCTTTCAGAGCTGAAAGAATTGGCAGAGCAGGAGCGGGCAGAAGAAGCCTTACTGACCATGGAAGAAGCCCTGAAGGATTTCCCTGTTATCAAGGTGGCCAAAAGCTCCACAAAGCTGCTTTATAATGGCGGGAAGATTCGGGAGAAATTTTTTGAAGAGAAACCTATGCCCCTGCAGTTGGGAGAGATCGCAGCTGTTTTTGATTTTGAAAACAACCTTGTGGGGCTTTATGAGATAAAACAAGAAGAAGACTTTTTTATCAAACCATTCAAGATGTTACGGTAAAAGCATTGTCAAGGGGCTGAATCTATCGGTGCATTTGCGTACAGACGGGAACAGTCATCTGACAATTTAACGAAATGCGTCAGGCATAGCCTTACGAATATTGTTAACGGCTGCACAGCAGGCGGCTTTTATACCGAAAAAACAATGTAAGGAGTAAAAAATGGAACATATCACTGACACGCGAATCGAGCAGGACCGACCAACCGCCGTTACCCTGGGTAACTTTGATGGTCTGCATCTGGGTCATCGTTCGCTGATCAATCTGACAAAGCAGTTTGCAGAGGAACAGGGGCTGAAAAGCGTTGTTTTCACCTTCTCCCCCCATCCGATGCTCGTTTTTAAGAAAAAAGATGATTTTGCCCTGATCATGGATCCCTCTGAGAAGAAATTCCAGATGGAACAGCTGGGTATAGATACTTATATCGAATATCCTTTTGATGTGGAATTTGCGGCGATGAGCCCCGAAGATTTTGCGGTTAAACTGATTTTTGAAAAGCTGAAGTGCCAGGTGCTGGTGGTAGGGGAAGACTATCACTTTGGCAAGGGCGCTGCAGGCAATTATGAAATGCTGAAGAAACTGGGAGCAGAAAGGGGCATCATGGTCGTGGGGGTACCCAAGGTGCTCCACGGCGAGGAAAGAGTCAGCTCTTCCCGTATCCGTCAGTGCCTCATCGAAAAGAATCTGGAAGAGGCAAACCAGATGCTGACAGTGCCTTATTTTATTCTGGGCACTGTGAAAGAAGGAAAAAAACTGGGCAGAACCATTGGTTTCCCTACAGTGAATATTGAAGCCCATCCGTTGAAATTGTTCCCTCCCAATGGCGTTTATGCTACGAAAACATTGTACAAGGGTAAATATTACTATGGTGTGACAAATATCGGCAAAAACCCAACGGTGAACGGAACAGTAAAAATTGTGGAAACTTACCTGCTGGATTTTAATGAAATGATCTACGGCGAACAGCTGCAGACGTTCTTTTATAAATTCCTGCGCAGTGAGCAAAAATTCCCCAGTGTGGAAGAACTGCGGAAGCAGATTGCTATCAATGCAGAGCAGGCAAGGGACTATTTTGCTTCGGAGGAATATGCCCACTGGAAAAGCGAACAGGAATGAGAAGGTGCCAAAATGAGGGAAAAGAAAACCGTTTTGGCAAGCCTTGCGCTGCTTTTGACAGCGGCGATTTGGGGCAGTGCCTTTGTGTTTCAGAAATTTGCTGCGGATGAACTGACCACATCCTTTATTGTGGCGGCTCGTTTTACGATAGCGGGGCTGATTACTGCAGCGGCAACGGTGAAAAAATGGCACCATATCGATAGAGGCTATCTCTTAGGCGGATTCTTGACGGGAGCTACCATGGCTTTAGGCACAGGCCTGCAGACAGCAGCCATGACACTGGGGACAAGCCCAGGCAAAAGTGCCTTTCTGACATCGGCTTACTGCGTGATCGTTCCCTTTTTATACTGGCTGGTGAAGCAAGAAAAACCGAAAAAGAACCATCTGCTTTCGGCGGTCATTTGCTTGATCGGCATTGGACTGATTTCCCTGAATGGCGGCGGCGGGCTGACGCTGGGCGATGGGGTAACGCTGCTGTGCAGTGTGGTCTTTGCGGCGAACATCATTGCGATTTCCATATTTTGCCAAGGCAGAGACCCTATGCTTCTGACGATGCTGCAAATCTGCGTTTCCGCCCTTTGTGGCTGGGGCAGTGTGATCGTTACCGGCGGCATGCCGGAACATCTTTCCTTTGGCGCGGCAGGAAACGTGCTGTATCTGGCAGTATTTTCCACGGCCCTTTGCCTGAGCCTGCAAAGCATCGGGCTGAAATATACCAATGCTACGGTGGGGACGATTCTGCTGAGTTTAGAATCCGTATTCGGTGTCATCTTCTCTATTTTGCTTTATGGGGAGCAAGTAACAGCCAGAATGGGCATCGGCTTTGCCGTGGTTTTCGGGGCAGTGCTGCTTTCCCAGCTGGATTTTTCGGGAAAACCAGAAAGCATAGCCCGGGAGAATGATGGATAAGCGCATATTGCCCCAGAGGAAAGACAAAATCCTGAAAACCCTTGTATTTTTAGGGAAAACGCAGAAAATTTCTTTGTTTTACCTTGCAAAGAAGGGGTTCCTATGGTAAACTATAAATGTTGTAAAACCGTGACTCAGTTTTCGGACACTCCGACCACTACTTAGTCTCCGGGGATACAGAAATCAGAAAACATCTATTTTCTAAGGAGGAAAACAACAATGGCAGCAACAATCAACAAACAGGAAATCATTGCAAAATACGGCAGAACACCTAACGACACAGGTTCTCCCGAAGTACAGATCGCTCTCTTGACAGCAAGAATCACTCTGCTGACAGATCACCTGAAAATGCACAAAAAAGACCATCACTCCAGAAGAGGTCTGCTGAAAATGGTTGGTCAGAGAAGAGGTCTGCTGAATTACCTGAAAGAAATCGATATCGAAAGATACCGTGCAATCGTAGCACAGCTGGGTCTGAGAAAGTAATTCACAGATGATAACGAAGAGAGGGGACGGTTTCCCCTCTTTTCTTTCTATCAAAAGAAAAATACGAGAAGGCGCACTATAGATTTCCAACTTTGTATACAAGGGCAGGCTCTTTGTGGATAAAGTTGAAGATCTATGGTGCAGAGAAACGAATGGAAAAGGAGAATGATTATGTTTAGAAGCTATTCCATGGAACTGGCAGGCAGAACACTGACAGCAGAAATCGGCAGAGTGGCAGAACAGGCCAACGGCGCAGCTCTGATGCGCTACGGCGATACCACTGTTCTGGTAACTGCAACAGCATCCGATAAGCCCAGAGATGGCATTGATTTCTTCCCTCTGAGCATTGATTATGAAGAAAGACTGTATTCCGTTGGCAAGATTCCCGGCGGTTTCATCAAAAGAGAAGGCCGTCCTTCTGAAAAGGCTATCCTGACAGCAAGATGTATCGACAGACCTCTGCGTCCCCTGTTCCCTAAGGATTACAGAAATGATGTAGCTATCGTTGCGACAGTTATGTCTGTAGATCAGGATTGCTCCCCTGAGGTGCTGGCAATGATCGGCGCTTCTTTGGCTCTGAATATCTCTGATATTCCCTTCACAGATCCTGTTTCTTCCGTAAACATCGGCTACTGTGACGGAGAACTGGTGGTAAACCCTACCGCAGCCCAGAGAGAAACAACAAGACTGAACCTGACCGTATCTTCCAAAGAAGATAAGGTTATGATGATCGAAGCCGGTGCAGATGAAATTCCCGATGCATTGATGATGGAAGCCATCCATCTGGCATTCGATACCAATCTGAAAGTGGTTGAATTTATCAAAGAGATCACAGCAAAAGAAGGCAAAGAAAAAGCACCTTATACAGAATATGTCATCCCTGAAGAAGCATATCAGCTGGTAACAGGCTTCATTACAGATGCAAGAATGGAAGACGCTGTTTTCGCTGAACGGAAGCAGGACAGAGATGCAAAGATCAAAGCTGTTACAGAAGAAGTAACAGAAGCCCTGACAGAACAGCTGACAGAAATGCTGGGGGAAGAAACAGATATTCCCGCACTGATCGGCGATATCATCTATAAATTCCAGAAAATGACAGTTAGAAGAATGATTCTGAGAGATCACAAACGTCCCGATGGCCGTGGCATTGAAGAAATCAGAAAGCTGTCCGCGGAAGTTGACGTACTGCCTCGGGTACACGGCTCCGCGCTGTTCTCCAGAGGGCAGACACAGGCGCTGACTGTAACTACACTGGGCGCCATCAGCGAAGGACAGAGATTAGATGGTCTGGATACTAATGAAACAGGCAAAAGATATATCCACCACTATAATTTCCCTGGTTTCTCCGTTGGGGAAGCAAAAACATCCAGAGGCCCCGGCAGACGTGAAATCGGCCACGGCGCACTGGGCGAAAGAGCCCTGCTGCCCGTAATCCCCAGCGAAGAAGAATTCCCTTATTCTATCCGTCTGGTTTCCGATATCCTGAGCTCTAATGGTTCCACTTCTCAGGCATCTATCTGTGGCTCTACACTGTCCCTGATGGCGGCAGGCGTACCTATCAAACGTCCTGTTGCAGGTATTTCCGTTGGCTTGGTAACAGGAGACAACGATGACGATTTTATTGAGATCACAGATATTCAGGGCGTAGAAGACTTCTTTGGTGATATGGACTTTAAAGTAGCAGGTACCAGCGAAGGGATCACAGCGATCCAGATGGATATGAAGATCCATGGGCTGACATTCCCTATGATTGAACAGGCTTTTGCCCAGACAGGCAGAGCAAGAGACTATATTCTGAACGAAGTTATGCTGAAAGCCATTGCAGAACCCAGAAAAGAACTGTCTCCTTATGCACCTAAGATTGCGCAGATGCAGATCGATGTAGAAAAAATCGCAGAAGTGATTGGCTCCAGAGGCAAAGTCATCAAGAAGATTGTGGAAGAATCCGGCTGTGAAATTGATACAGAAGATGATGGCACCATCTACATCAAGGGTATTGATCCCGCAGGCATCCAACTGGCAAAGGATATGATTACAGCTATTGTAAGCGATCCCGTACCCGGTACTATCTACAAAGGTGTGATCACAAGACTGATGACATTCGGTGCGTTTGTAGAAATTGCTCCCGGCAAGGAAGGCCTGATTCATATTTCCAAGATTTCCAACAAACGTGTTGCGAAAGTGGAAGATGTTTTGGCCGTTGGCGATAGCGTAATGGTGAAGCTGATGGAAATCGACAAACAGGGCAGACTGAATTTCTCTATGAGAGACGCAGTGGAACCGGAAGAATATAAAGAAGTATAATTTTCAAAAAGCAGGCAGGGGATGTTTGCAGGTGAGACTCCTGTAAATATCCTCTGCTTTTTATTATGGCAGGAAAAGATTTGCAGAGAAGATTGGGGGAAAATAGAAAATCGTGCTTTGGTGAAGCATAAAAGAAATTGGAACCCTTCAAAATGGGTTTAAAGCATAAAATCTGAAATTTGTTTAATGATAAGAAGCAGTAAAATCTGATTTTGGGAGAGATGATATGGTTGGTATCAGAACGCTGGACAACGGTATAAAAGTGGCATTGGAATCCATTTCTTATGTGCGCAGCATTTCCTTTGGTATCTGGGTGAAGAATGGCTCCAGAAACGAACTGCCCCGGGAAAATGGTGTGTCCCATTATATCGAGCATATGATGTTTAAGGGGACGGAAAACCGCACCGCAAGGCAGATTGCCGAAGAAATGGACGCACTGGGCGGGCAGATCAATGCCTATACCACGAAGGAATATACTTGCTATCATACCCGTGTGCTGGACAAGCACATTGACCGTGCCTTGGATGTGATGAGCGATATGCTGCTGCATCCCCTTCTTGCAGAGGAAGATGTCAGAAAAGAACGGAATGTGATTACGGAAGAAATCTATATGTATGATGATGCGCCGGAAGAACTGGTGCATGATGCCCTGCAGGATGCCATTTGGCGGGAAAGTTCCCTGGGTATGCCTATTTTGGGTACAGAGGAGACCATTGGTGCATTTGATTCCCAATTCATTCGGGAATATTATGAACGGAATTATCATCAGGATAATATGGTTCTTTCTATGGCAGGCAATTTTGAGACGGAAGAAATGCTGGAGAAACTGAATCAAAAGCTGGGCGGATGGAAACGGGAACAGCCCTTCCAGCCCTATGATACACAAGCCAGCTATCACATTTCCTGCGTGGAAAAAGAAAAAGATGTGGAGCAGGTGCATGTCTGCATTGCTTTTCCCGGGTTGGAGCGGGAACATCCCCAGAAGTATGCCATGGCGATTTTTAACACACTTTTTGGGGGCGGCATGAGTTCTCGTCTCTTTCAGAAAATTCGGGAGGAGCATGGGCTGACCTATTCCATCTATAGTTATACTACCGCTTTTGCGGATACGGGTATTTTTACGATTTGTGCCAGCATGAACCCCAACCAGGCGGAAAAAGTATTTGAACTGATTGCAGAAGAGATCAAAGAAGTAAAAGCGGAGGCGTTCCCGGAAAAGCTTATTGAGGTAACGAAGGAGCAGATGATTTCCAATTTCATCATCGGCACAGAAAGTACCCTGAACCGCATGACTTCTGCGGGGGCCTCTTTGCTGCTGCGGGGCAGTGTGCAGGAGACAGAAGAAGTGATTCAGAAGATTGAAGCGGTAACGGCGGAAGATGTGCTGGAAGTGGCGAGAAAGACCTTTGATTTTGAGAAAATCAGCTATTCGGCGGTGGGCAATCTGAAGGGGAACGACTTTGGCGCTTTAGTAAATCGGGTTTTTGTATAAATCAATTCATAAAATGGGACTTCTTAGGGATACTAGAGATACGGAATCATCCGTTTACTATTTTCGTAAGGAGGAATATCCATGAAAACGACAAATATCCTTGCACTGACGTTAGTGATTATCGGTGCACTGAACTGGGGTCTGATTGGCTTCTTTGGGTTCGATTTGGTTACAACGCTGTTCCATGGCAGTATGTTCTGGCTGGCGCGGGTAATCTTTGCACTGGTAGGACTGGCCGGACTTTGGTGCCTGACGATGTATCATTCCGTAGGGCAGGAAGAGCACATGCGGATGACAAAGCAATAAATCAAACAAAGCGGAGAAAACCTTTATGGGAAGGTTTTCCCGCATACATAAAAGAAAGGAAGTGCGTGGTATGCGGTTTACAAAAATGCAGGGCTGCGGCAATGACTATATCTACATAAATTGTTTGGAAGAAAAGGTGGAAGAGCCTGAAAAACTGGCGGTCGCCATGAGTGAACGCCACTTTGGCGTAGGCTCCGATGGCCTTGTGCTGATCATGCCTTCTGAAGTGGGCGATTTTCGCATGAGAATGTTCAACTTGGATGGTTCTGAGGGAGAAATGTGCGGCAATGCGGTGCGCTGTATTGGTAAATATGTATATGAAAGAGGCTTGACCGATAAAACATTGGTGGCGCTGGAAACAAAGGGCGGCATGAAATATTTGGACCTCCATGTGAAGGATGGCATTGTGGAAAGCATCACCGTGGATATGGGGGAACCCATCCTGGAAGCAGCGCAGATTCCCGTGGTCAGCGAAAAGCATCCTGTGATTGGCGAAACGGCAGAAATTTTGGACAGAACATTTTCCTTTACCTGTGTTTCTATGGGAAATCCTCATGCGGTCACTTTTGTGGAAAATGTGAAAGAATATCCCATTGAAACCTATGGCAAGGCAGCAGAGATACACTCTATGTTTCCGAATAAAGTCAATGTGGAATTTGTAGAAATCGTAGATGACAGCCACGTGAAAATGCGGGTTTGGGAACGGGGCAGCGGCGAAACATGGGCCTGCGGCACCGGCGCCAGCGCCACAGCTGTGGCCTGCTTTCTGAACGGAAAAACAGGCAGAACTGTGGAAGTGGAACTGATTGGCGGTACATTGACCATCGAATGGAGAGAAGCAGACAACCATGTATACATGACAGGCCCGGCGGAATTCTCTTTTGACGGCGTATGGCTGCGGGAGGTATAAAATGGCGAAGGAATTACACGAATTGAATGAACTGGAGGAACGTGTCATCCTGGTAGCTGTGGAAATGGACGAAAGAAACAGTCGTTCCGCCATGGATACGGATGCCTGCTTAGATGAACTGGAAGAACTGGTGAAAACAGCAGGGGCAATAGCTGTGGCACGTTCTGTGCAGAAAAGAGAACGGATCCACCCCGGGCATTATCTGGGGACAGGAAAGATTGAAGAACTGAAAACCATGATACAGGCTTATGATGCCACGGGGATTGTCTGCGATGATGAGCTTTCCCCTGCCCAGTTGAAAAATCTGGAACAGATGCTGGGGACAAAGGTGATGGACAGAACCATTGTGATTCTGGATATTTTCGCAGCAAGGGCATTATCCGGGGAAGGGAAGATCCAGGTAGAACTGGCACAGCTGAAATACAGACTTTCCCGCCTGACGGGGATGGGCGCATCCATGTCCCGTCTGGGGGGCGGCATCGGCACCAGGGGCCCCGGGGAAAAGAAGCTGGAAACGGACAGACGTTATATCAAGGAACGCATTGCAGAGCTGAACAGAGAAGCCCAAGATATTCGTACCCATCGGGAACTTTTGAGAGCCCAGAGAAGCAAAAAAGGCACCCCTGTCATTTCTCTGGTGGGTTATACCAACGCAGGGAAATCTACTATTTTGAACGATCTTTCCGATGCAGGTGTTCTGGCGGAAAATAAACTCTTTGCCACATTGGATACCACCACAAGAAAGGTGGAGCTGCCCGGCGGTTCCGAGATTTTCCTGACAGATACAGTAGGCTTTATCCAGAAGCTGCCCCATCATCTGGTGCAGGCTTTTCGGGCTACGCTGGAAGAACTGCAATATGCAGATATTCTGCTGCATGTGGTGGATGCCTCTAACCCGAACCGGGGGGAACATATGAAGGTGGTTTATCAGACCCTGAAGGAGCTGGGCTGTGAAGATACCCCCGTCATCACAGTATTCAATAAAATGGATAATGAAGTAGAACTGCCTTTGCCCATGGATACCATGGCAAGGGATATCGTGCAGGTTTCCGCGGCAAAAGGCGAAGGTATGGATATTTTGCTGGAACGGGTGGAAAAATTGCTGCAGAGCTTCCGCAAATCCATGACGGCATTGGTGCCTTATACAGAAGGCGGCCTGATCGGATGGGTTCACGGCAGATGTGAAATCATTCGGGAAGAACATACCGGCGAAGGTGTCCTGCTGGAGGTTTATGTGGATGAAGAATCCGCCAACAGATTGGCAAAATTTAAAGTAACAGAATAAGGATGAAAGCAGCCTTAGGTCTAAAGACTTAAGGCTTTTTCTTTGGAAAAGATACTTAAAAAAATCGTAAGGAATTCGTAAGGAAATCCTCCTTTGTTTTGTGATTGCTCTATGATACTATGGGCTTGGATTAAAATTCCATTAAAAGATGGAAAAATATGATCGATAAAGGGGGGACATCCGTGGAGGAAAATATCATTCGCATCAGGGATGTAAAAAAAGTATATCAGATGGGCAGTGAATCTATCTGCGCTGTCAATGGGGTTTCGCTGAACATCCGGCAGGGGGAGGTCTGTTGCTTGTTTGGAAAATCCGGCTCAGGAAAATCGACTCTGCTGAACCTGATGGCAGGGCTGGAAAAGCCCACAGAGGGGAAGATTTTATTTCACAAAAAACACATCGAGCGAATGGATGAAGAACAGCTGGCAAATTTCAGAAGGCAATATGTGGGTTTTGTATTCCAGTCTTATCATTTACTGCCGACTTTGACCGCATTGGAAAATGTGACACTTCCGTTGATTTTCAAAGGGGTTCCGATAAAGGAGCGGAATGAGCGGGCCATGGAAATGCTGAAAGCGGTTGGCCTGGAGGAACGGGCAAAGCACAAGCCTTTTGAGATGAGCGGCGGCCAGCAGCAAAGGGTCAGCATCGCCAGGGCGTTTGTAAATGAACCGCCAGTGGTTTTTGCCGATGAGCCTACAGGTAATCTGGATACAAAGACGACTTATGAAATGATGGATCTGATCACGGGCATGGCAAAGAAAAACAATCAGACGCTGATCATTGTTACCCATGATTTAGAGCTGGCAGAATATGCCGATCGCATTGTGCTGCTGCAGGATGGGAAAATAGAAAAGATTCAAAAAAGATTACGGGGAAAAGGAGAGGGGATATATGAGTAAGAAATGGATGCAGCGATTATTTGCGCTGGCAATGATTTTCTGCATGGCAATGGGACAGTGGGTGACGAGCTTTGCTGATGATGGAGAGGGAAATATCATTATCAGCGGAGACGGCATCTATGAAGTGGAAGCAGGAAAAACGACAAAAATCGAATTACAGGTAAAAAATAAAGGGTTGGGTATGGCGGAAAATGTAAACCTGCAGCCTAGAGTACCTTCGGGAATTGCACCTTTTCGTGTTAAACTGCAGGGTGGCAGCGATTTGGGCGACCTTTCGGCAAATGGATACAAAAAGGTGATTTTGAATGTAACGGTGGACGGCGATGTAGAAGAACGCAGCTACAGCCTGCCCATTGAATATACATACAACAGCCGTTCCGGCAATGCCCAAAGCGGTTCGACGACCATTTATCTGAAAATCAAAGGCTTTGATCTGGAGCCCAGCTTTGCGCTGAAGGATATGAAACTGTCACCGGAGACCATGACACCGGGCAGCAGTGCGAACCTGAGCGGGAAGGTCACCAATAACGGCGGGCAGGATATGTATCAGGTGGAAATCTCTTTGGATAACCTGACGACGGAAGGCGTGAGCCTGACCGGCGGCTTCAACAGCAAGATGCTTTCTAAGCTGGCCATGGGGGATAGTGTCGCCTTTAGCTTTCCATTGGTCGCAGCGGCAGATATGGCTGCGGGAAATTACCCTGTTGCCATCAAACTGAAATATCAGGATCAATTTGGCAAAGAGCATGAAAAGACCAGTCAGTATTATATCAATATTGGCGGTGTGGCAGGCAGAAAAGCAGATTTGGAGATTCGGAATATGCAGGAGCCTAAGGGGATTTACGGCGTAAACCAGAACTTTACCGTTTCCTTTGATCTGCATAACAAAGGGGTAGTGACAGCGAAGGATATCGTCATTACGGCGGAACCTGTGGACAGCTCTGCGGTCGTCCCTAAATCTGCCAGCATGAAAACTATCCCCGCACTGGCACCCGGCGCAAGTTCCCGTCAGTCCTTTACTTTCGCGGGAACGGCGGCCTCTGCTTCTCAGAATTACGCTATTCAGTTCACGGTGGAATATACTTCCGGCGGCACGGCAACGACTACCTTTAAACAATTTGCGGGAGTCAATGTGAGCAACCCGGATCAGGATGAAGAGGAAAACAAAAGCAAGCCCAAGATCATCGTCAGCAATTATGAATGTGACCCGCTGATCGTTATGGCAGGGGAAGAATTTGATCTGAAAATGACGCTGATGAATACCCATAAGGATAAAACGGTGAAAAATATCAAAATGTTCTTGACTCTGGCGGAGGAAACCTCTTCGGAAACAGAAAAATCCGGCAATATTTTTACACCGGTCAATAGCAGCAATACCTTTTATTTTGATTCCATTCGCCCCAAGGGAACGGTGGATAAATCCCTGCGGCTGTATGTGGTGCCGGATGCTCAACCGAAGACCTATACCCTGACGGTCAACTTTGAATATGAGGACAGCAAAGGAACGGAATATACCGCAACAGAGCTTTTGGGCATCAATGTGAAACAGATGACAGAACTGCAGATCGATGAATTTTCCTTGCCTGAAATGGTGGAACAGGGCATGCCTGTGACGGTGGCCTTCAGCTATTACAACACAGGGAAAGTGACCCTGAATAATCTGATGATCAAAGTGGAGGGGGATGTGGACTGCCCCAATAAGAATACCTACATCGGTAATATGGAAGCTGGCAGCAGCGATTATTTTGAAACGACATTCACACCGAACACGGCAGGGGAAATCCCCGTCAGCATTCTTATCAGCTATGAAGACCCTACAGGAGAGACTATAGAAGAACGCAGAGATATGATATTGAATGTCACAGAGCCTGTGATGCCGGAAGAAATGGAAGGAATGGAGGAAAATCCCCCTCTGGATATGAAGAGAGCAGCAGCGGGCATTGGGCTTGTGATTTTGCTGGCAGCGGCATTGGCAGTATTTGTGAAAAAACAGAAAGAACCGCCCAAAAGCACAGCGGAAAGCGTGAGTGATCTGGAGGAGTTGGAAGAGGATGATCTGGATGATTTTGAGGAGGAACTGACAGAGATCATCGGGGAGGAAGATAAAGAAGGGATGCCCTTATGAACACAAGAGATTTGATTGATATGGCGCTGCGAAACCTTTTGAAGAGAAAGCTGCGGACGTTTTTGACTGTTCTTGGGGTTGTGATTGGCACGGCATCCATCGTTGTTATGGTTTCCATCGGGATTGGCATGAACCAGGGCTTTGCCCAGCAACTGGAAAGCTGGGGCAGCCTGCAGGTCATCAATGTATACCCCAGCGGCGGAATGATATATGATGAGGCATCAGATTCCATGAAACAGGAAAAAAAGCAGGACGAACTGAACAGCAAGGCGGTGGAGCAATTTCGCCAGATAGAGCATGTGGAGGCGGTTTCTCCTGTTGTAGAGGAATATCTGTATTTGGTGGCAGGAAAATATATTGCTGACGCCAGTATTATGGGCATCGACCCTGGTGCTATGGAAGCCCTGGGGTATCGTGTTGTGGAAGGGCGAGGGCTGACTGCGGAGGATAGTAAGGCTATCGTTGTGGGCGGCGGTGTGGAATTTTATGACCCGAAGCTGAACTGGGAAATGCGCTATGCTTCAGAACCGCCCCAGGTGGATGTGCTGCAGGAAAAGCTCAGCCTGACCTATGACTGGAATTATGGGACACGCAATGCGGATAAGAGCATCAAGCCTGTAAAGGTGGAAGCGGTGGGGAAGCTTTCCGCTGAAGGCAACGACAGCTGGCGTGTGATTATGCCCATCAAAGAACTGGAAAAAATACAGAAGGACAGGCAGGAGTGGGAGAAAAAACAATCTGGCTCTCAGAATGCTTCCAGCCGCAGCCAGTCCAAGGAATATCAGCAGGTGCTGGTAAAGGTGGATGAAATAGAAAACGTTCAGAAGGTACAGCAGCAGATCAAGGATTTGGGATTCCGTGCCTCCAGCCTGACAGATGAACTGGAAGCCATGAAGGAGACGACCAAAATGCTGCGCCTGGTTCTGGGGGCCATTGGCGCCATCTCCATGGTGGTTGCGGCCATCAGCATCACCAATACCATGGTCATGGCTATTTATGAACGGACAAAGGAAATCGGTATCATGAAGGTCATTGGGGCATCTTTGAAGGATATCAAACGGTTGTTTTTGACAGAGGCGGCTTTCATCGGCTTTTCTGGTGGTATCGTTGGGATTATAGTGAGCTTCGGCATTTCTTTCCTTGTGAATGTGGTGGCAGCGCAGCAGGGAAGCACCATGCAGTCGTCCATTCCGCTATGGCTGGCGCTGGGGGCGGTTGCCTTTGCCACAGGCGTGGGCATTCTGGCGGGCTATCTGCCTGCGAAACGTGCCATGAAGCTGAGCGCACTGACGGCAATTAAAACGGAATAAACCTAAGGAAAGCATTTCGGCAGTTTTTTTCACGGAATGCTTTCTTTTTTTACAAAAATTTTGACTTATAGTTTCTTTACTTTTCGCAAAAAATAATGGAAATATGGCAAGCGGAAAGGAGAAAGTATATGCTCATCGAAATTGCCAGTGCGCCGGCGGCAGCGGGGTTGTTTTTCCTATACATTAAGGATAAATATGAAAAAGAGCCGTGGAAGATGCTCTTTCTGGGGCTATTGTTCGGGCTGTATACGGCGGCGGTGGTCTATGCTTTCGGCAGTTGGGTGGAAATGCGCTTTCCCCATGAAGAAACGCCTTTTTATACGGCGTTTTTCAGTTCGGCAGGGGTGGAAGAGATGGTAAAATTCCTCTTTCTTATTCTGCTCATCTGGGGCAATAAAAATTTTAATGAACCATTAGATGGCATCGTTTACGGTGTGTTTGTTTCATTGGGCTTTGCATGGGTGGAAAATATCATTTATGTGACCCATCCTGTTTTGGGCGGCTATGAAACGGCACTGACGAGGGCCCTTCTTTCTGTGCCGGGGCATGGGCTTTTCGGCATACAGATGGGTTATTATCTTGCCCAAGGAAAGTATCGGAATGAAAAAAGATATCTGCCATGGGCATTTCTTGCGCCTTACCTTGCCCATGGGCTGTATAATTATTTTTTGTTGGAAAAAGAGGGGATATTTTGGGTGTTTTTCGCAGCACTGGAAATTTGGCTTTGGGTATCTGGTATGAAAAAAATCAAAGCGCTGCAAAACCGTTCTCCCTTCCGGAAAAAAGATATGGGATAGGTTCAGACCCACTGGGAGAATCTTTTTGGAAATACCTTGAAAAAGAATAGAAAAAGCGATATACTATAGACAATGCAAAAAACTGAATAGGCGGGAGGAAAACGATGATAGAAGCAGTGAGCTGCGGCGGCGTCGTGATATACAAGTGGAAGATCCTTCTGCTGTATAAAAACCAGAATGGCAGATATATGGGCTGGGTTCTCCCTAAGGGCACAGTGGAAGAAGGTGAAACCTATCGGCAGACAGCTTTGCGGGAAGTGAAAGAGGAAAGCGGGGCCAACGGCGAGATTATCAAATATGTCGGCAAGACCCAGTATACTTTCAAAGGCAGTGAGGATACTGTCAGCAAAACCGTACATTGGTATCTGATGAGTGCCAACTCTTTCTACTGCAAACCCCAGAGTGAGGAATTCTTTGCTGATGCTGGCTTCTACAAATTCCATGAGGCTTATCATCTGCTGAAATTCAACGATGAACGCCAAATTTTGAAAAAAGCATACTATGAATATAGTGAAATGCGGAAGAACAAAGAGTTTTTGAGAAAGAAATTCGGTGAAAGCAAATCATAAAAAGCCAAAGGAGAGATGTGAGTATGAAAAAATATTTTGAAGTAGCACCCAACTTTGATGGTCTGAAAGAAAGAATCGTTATTTTGAAAGACGGCGAAGACAAAAAGACTCTGTTTGCTGTAATCGCGCTGGTAACAGCTGTTTTGATCGCTGTGACAGTAGGTGTTGTTTATCTGCTGAAAACAAAAATGGATGATGAATACGAAGAAGAATGGGATTATGACTGGGATGATCTGGACGATGAAATCTGTGACGATGATGAATGCTGCTGCACAGATAAAGACGTGGATGATTCTGTAAAGGTAGAACAGGCTTGATCCTGGGAATGAAGAAAAAGAAGGGGGCAGGGTCTTTTCTGCTTCGCCCTCTTTTTTTATAGAAACTGGGACGGAAAAGGAACTTGCGGGACGGATGATAGCCAAATAAGGTGTGTGAGAAACATGGAATATAAATTACAACTGGTCAAAAAAATCGCGCCGGATTTGACGGAAGAAATTGTAAAGCGATATCGGGTATTGAAAACTGTCAGATTGCTGCAGCCCTGCGGGCGGCGCCTTGTGGTGCTTTCCCTGGGGATGACGGAAAGAACTGTACGCAGCGAGATTGAACGGCTGAGCGCCCAAAATCTGGTGAATGTTTCCAAGATCGGCATGAGCCTGACGGAGGAGGGCATGGAAGTGCTGGAAGGATTGGAGACTATTTTTTCTGCGCTGACAGGGCTTTCCATTTTGGAAGAGCGGCTGACAGATGCACTGGGTGCCCAAAAAGTATATATTGCCCAAGGAGACAGCGACGGCAGCGACCGCGCCCAGAAGGAAATGGGACAGCTGGCAGCGCGTGTCCTTTCGGAAAATACAACAGCAGACCTGCGGATTGCCATTGCCGGTGGCTCTGCCATGGCGGAACTGGTACAGGCAGCACCGGAGGCAACGGCACCCATGGCAAAAATGGTGCTTCCTGCCCGCGGCAGTATTGGCCGCAGGCTGGAATTGCAGGCAGATACTTTGGCAGCGAAGCTGGCGGATAAATTGCAGGCGGATTATCGCTTGCTGCATCTGCCGGATAACCTGAGCCCCCATGTGCTGGATGAGATGAAGAAAGACCCTGATATTGCGGAAACCATTGAAGAAATGGAACAGGCAAATATTCTGCTGCTGGGCGTAGGCAATGCCTTGGAAATGGCGGAAAAACGCCGTTTGGATGAAAATATCCGCAAACAGCTGGAAAAAGACCATGCCGTGGCAGAGGCCTGCGGATATTATTTTGACGGAAGGGGAAAAGTTGTTTATGAGACCCGTTCCATCGGCATAGATTTTAATGACATTGACAAGATGGACTGCATTATTGTGGTGGCCGGCGGCAAGAAAAAGGCAGAAAGCCTGCTGGCAGTCAGCCGCAGTATTCCCAAGGGCATTTTTGTGACAGATGAAGGTGCAGCTTTGGAAATGTTGAGACTTGCAGGAAAGTAAATCTTATCGTATAATATCTTCAGAGGGACATTTTTCGTCCCAAATAAAGATGCTGTTATTTTCATAATAGAGTTATTTCATAATAGAGCAGATTCATGGGAAAACTCTAGGGTATCAGGCTTCGGCCAAATGCAGAAAGGAGAAATACGGATGCTGAATAAAAAAACAGTGGACGATTTACAGGTAAAAGGAAAACGTGTATTGGTAAGATGTGATTTTAACGTACCTTTGAAAGATGGCGTCATCACAGACGAAAACAGAATCACAGCAGCACTGCCTACCATCAAAAAACTGATTGGCGATGGTGCAAAGGTTATCCTTTGTTCTCATATGGGTAAGCCCAAGGGCGAGGTAAAACCTGAACTTTCTTTGGCTCCCGTAGCGAAGAGACTTTCCGAACTGCTGAAAAAGGAAGTTGTTTTTGCGAAAGATGATAACGTAGTCGGCGAAAATGCAAAGGCTGCAGTGGCGGCCATGAAAGACGGCGATGTTGTTCTGCTGGAAAACACCCGTTACAGAAAAGAAGAAACAAAGAACGAAGAAAACTTCAGCAAGGAACTGGCTTCTCTGGCAGATATTTTTGTAAATGATGCCTTTGGCACCAGCCACAGAGCCCATTGTTCCACCGTGGGTGTGACAGCATTTGTAAAAGAATCTGCCGTTGGGTATCTGATGGAAAAAGAAATCGAATTTTTGGGCAATGCAGTCAATAACCCTGAAAGACCCTTCGTAGCAATTCTGGGGGGGTCCAAGGTTTCCGATAAGATCAATGTGATCAATAACCTGCTGGAAAAGGTAGATACCCTTATCATCGGCGGCGGCATGGCGTATACCTTTGCAGCAGCAAAGGGCGGCAAAGTGGGCAATTCCCTGCTGGAAGAGGATAAAGTGCCTTATGCGCTGGAAATGATGAAAAAAGCAGAAGAAAAAGGCGTGAAATTCCTGACACCTGTGGATACTGTTATCACACAGGAATTTAAGAACGATACAGAATATAAAACAGTACCTACTGGCGAGATCCCTGATGGCTGGATGGGGCTGGATATCGGCGAAGAAACCAGAAAACAGTTTGCAGATGCCATCAAAGGTGCGAAGACAGTGGTTTGGAATGGCCCTATGGGTGTTTTTGAATTTGAAAACTTTGCAAAAGGCACAAAGGCTGTGGCAGAAGCGATGGCTTCCATTGATGCAACTACCATCATTGGCGGCGGCGATTCCGCGGCGGCAGTCAACCAGCTGGGGTATGGCGATAAAATGACACATATCTCTACAGGCGGCGGCGCTTCTCTGGAATTTTTGGAAGGCAAAGAACTGCCCGGCGTGGTTGCGGTAGATGATAAATAAGAATTGAAAAGAGAGAAAACACAATGGGGAAAAGGAAAACAGCGGTGGCTGTGCTCGCTTTGGTCTTTTCCCTCTTTTCGCTTTCCGCGGCTTATGCGGCGGAGGAAGAGAGCGCGGCAGAGCCCCAGTATGTAAAATATGCTGCGGAAGCCACAGATCCGGAGGAATTGTATGGGGAGTACATTCCTGTGTTGATGTACCATCATTTTGCGATCCGGGATATGGGCAGCGGCAATGGCGTTGTAACGACAGTAACGGAGTTGGAGGATCAGCTTCGATATTTCAAAGCTGAGGGATATAAAATCATTTCCTTGGAACAGCTGGATAAGATTTTGAAAAAAACAGAAAAAAATACCCGTGCGAAGGGAATCGGTCTTGGCTTGGATCAGAAGTATCTTTGCATCACTATGGATGATGGGTATTACAGCAATTATGATCTGGGGTATCCTTTGTTTGAAAAATATCGTATCCCTGTATCTATTTTCGCGGTGACAGATTATGTTACAAACCAGATTGGTATTCAGAAATTTACATGGAAGCAGGCATGGGAAATGGAAAACAGCGGATGGGTGAAGATTTACAGCCATACAGCGGATCACCAGCCTGTGGAAGCCGGCAAAGAAGAGGAGTTCCTTGCATCTGTACAGAGAAGCGAAGAGGCTCTGGACGAGAACTTGACGGCAGACCATGTGAAAGCGATTTCTTATCCCAATGGACGTTATACAGAGGAATCTCAGCGTCTTTTGGAAGAGGATGGCTATGTGCTGCAGTTTACTGTGGAAAACAGCGTCATTACACGGGCAACTTCTCGGGATGCCCTGCCTCGCATCATGGTCTCTTCCGGTATGGATGGAAAAGATGTGGTGCGCAAAATAGAATTGGCTGCGGAACGTGCTTTTGCAGCGGAGAGAGAAGGAATCTGATATGAGAAAGAAAATTATTGCAGGCAATTGGAAAATGAATAAAACACCCAAAGAAGCGGCGGAATTCTGCAAATTAATGAAGGATAAAGTCGTTTCCGACGAGGCAGAAGTGGTTTTCTGCGTGCCTTTTGTGGATCTGTATCCTGTCCTGGAAGAACTGAAGGACACAGGTATTGGCGTTGGCGCGGAAAATATGCACTTTGAAGAAAACGGCGCATTCACAGGGGAGGTTTCCGCTCCCATGCTCAAAGAAATGGGTGTTGGTTATGTGGTTCTGGGGCATTCGGAACGCCGCCAGTATTTTGGTGAAACCGATGCATCTGTGAACAAAAAAGTAAAGAAAGCGTTGGAAGCAGGCATGGTGCCTATCATGTGCTGTGGGGAAACATTGGAACAGCGGGAAGCAGGCATTACCATCGAGTGGGTGCGCATTCAGATCAAATGCGGCCTGGCGGGTATTTCTGCGGAAGACGTGAAAAAAGTTGTCATCGCTTACGAACCTATCTGGGCCATTGGCACAGGCAAAACAGCTACATCTGAACAGGCGCAGGAGGTGTGCCATGCTATCCGTGAAGTGTTGGCGGAAGTATACGGCAGGGAAACTGCCGATGCAGTACGTATCCAGTATGGCGGCAGCGTAAACGGCAAGAATGCCGCAGAGCTGTTCGCCATGGAGGATATCGATGGCGGTCTGGTGGGCGGCGCCAGCCTGAAAGAAGAATTTGCTTCTATCGTACACTATAATAAATAAAATTGTTCTCATTTTCCCCTTGTGGGGGACTGGGAGTAAAACTCCCAGAGAAGGAGGCAAAAATGGAGAAAAAAACAACAGTTTTGATGATTTTGGATGGCTTTGGCATCAATGAAAAAGAAGAGGGCAACGCCATCAAACAGGCGAATACCCCTGTGCTGGATGGTATTCTGCAGAAATACCCCGCTGTACAGGGCTATGCCAGCGGTCTGGACGTTGGCCTGCCCGCCGGGCAGATGGGGAATTCTGAAGTTGGCCACCTGAATATGGGGGCAGGCCGTGTGGTTTATCAGGAACTGACCCGTATTACAAAAGCCATTGAAGATGGGGATTTCTTTGAAAACCCGGAACTTTTGGCGGCAGTAGAGCATTGCAAGAAAAATCATTCGGCGTTGCATTTGTATGGTCTGCTTTCCGATGGCGGTGTTCATAGCCATAATACTCATCTGTATGCTTTGCTGCAGTTGGCCAAACGGAATGACCTGGAAAAGGTATATGTCCATGTTTTTCTGGATGGCAGAGATACTCCCCCCACTTCCGGCGCGGAATATACCGCTCAGCTGGAGGAAAAAATGCGTGAAATCGGCGTAGGCAAAATTGCTACAGTCATGGGCAGATACTATGCTATGGACAGAGATAAACGCTGGGAACGGGTGGAAGAAGCCTATCACGCTATGGTATTGGGCAGAGGAACGACTGCCACAGATGCGGTGCAGGCCATTAAGGATTCCTATACAGCAGGGAAGACCGATGAATTTATGGTGCCTACGGTTATCGTCAAAGAGGATGGTATGGCAGTTGGCAAGATCAGCGATCATGATGCAGTCATTTTCTACAATTTCCGCCCGGACAGGGCCAGAGAGATCACCCGATCTTTATGCGACCCTGATTTCGATGGTTTTGGGAGAGAAAAAGCACCGCAGGATATGAAATATATCTGCTTTACAGAATATGATGTGACCATTCCCAATAAGGAAGTGGCCTTCAAGCCCCAGAAGCTGACAAATACCTTGGGGGAATATATTTCTTCCCTTGGGCTGAAACAGCTCCGCACGGCGGAAACAGAAAAATACGCCCATGTGACATTTTTCTTCAATGGCGGCGTGGAAGAACCCAATCCCAATGAAGACAGATGGCTGGTGCCTTCTCCGAAGGTTGCCACATATGATCTGCAGCCGGAAATGAGCGCAGTGGAAGTAACAGACGGCTTGGTAAAAGCCTTGCGTTCCAGGGAATATGATCTCATCATTGTAAACTATGCCAACCCTGATATGGTGGGGCATACCGGCATTCTGCCGGCGGCCATCAAGGCGGTGGAAACGGTGGATACCTGCATTGGCAGAGTGATGGAGGCATTGCTGGAGGTTGGCGGGCAGATGTTTATCTGTGCTGACCATGGCAACAGCGATCAGTTGATTGATTATGAAAGCGGACAGCCCTTTACAGCCCATACCACAAACCCTGTTCCCTTTATTCTGGTGAACTATACGGATGGGGTTGGCCTGCGGGAAGGCGGCAAGCTGGCAGATATTGCGCCTACTCTGCTGGAAATGATGGGACTGCCCAAACCAGAGGAAATGACAGGAACAAGCCTGTTAGTCAGCAAATAAGAACTTGAGGACGCTGCCCTCAAACTCCTGCTTAGGGGGCACCCCCTAAGAACCCGATACTGCAAACGCATATATGCGTTTGCCAATGGGGGCCCTAGGGGAACCATTCCCCTAGCGGGGGTGTTGGAGGCGGAGCCACTAACATAAAAAAGGAGGATTTTGAAACATGAAAGGTTATTACGAAATCACAGACGTATACGCAAGAGAAATTCTGGACTCCAGAGGCAATCCCACAGTTGAGGTGGAAGTTATCGTAGATGATTGCATCGTTGGGCGTGCGGCTGTTCCCAGCGGCGCATCCACAGGTGCCTTTGAAGCGGTGGAACTGCGGGACGGCGGCGACAGATACAATGGCGTTGGCGTACAGGATGCTGTTGATAATGTAAACGATATCATTGCCGATGAAATCATTGGTATGAATGCGCTGGATCAGATTGCTGTTGATAAAGTCATGATCGCTCTGGACGGTACACCCAACAAGGGCAAACTGGGCGCAAATGCCATTCTGGGTGTTTCCATGGCAGTAGCGAAAGCAGCGGCAGAAGCACTGGATCTGCCCTTATATCAGTATCTGGGCGGCTTCAATGCAAAAACAATGCCCGTTCCTATGATGAATATTATGAATGGCGGCAAACATGCAGACAACACAGTAGACGTACAGGAATTCATGATTATGCCCGTAGGTGCATCTTCCTTCAAGGAAGCTCTGAGAATGTGTGCGGAAATCTATCATAAACTGAAAAAAGTACTGAAAGATAAAGGCCTGTCCACAGCAGTTGGCGACGAAGGAGGCTTTGCGCCTGACCTGCCTACAGCAGACGCTGTAATCGATCTGATCAAAGAAGCAGTTGAAGTTGCCGGCTACAAATGGGGCGAAGATATCAAGATCGCACTGGATGCTGCCGCAACAGAACTGTACAATGAAAAAGACGGCAAATATTACTTCCCTGGGGAAAGCCAGATGGCAGGCAAGGAAATCGTAAGAACTTCCGAAGAAATGGTAGAATTCTGGAAGGCTCTGGCTGCGAAATATCCTCTGATCTCTCTGGAAGATGGCTTGGCAGAAGAAGACTGGGCTGGCTGGCAGCTTTTGACAAAAGAACTGGGTGATAAGATTCAGTTGGTTGGTGACGACCTGTTCGTTACAAATACAGAAAGACTGCAGAAGGGGATTGACCTGAAAGCAGGTAATTCTATCCTGATTAAAGTAAACCAGATCGGTACTTTGACAGAAACGTTCAATGCCATCCAGCTGGCAAACAGAAACAAAATGACAGCAGTAGTATCCCATAGAAGCGGCGAAACAGAAGATGCTACGATTGCTGATATCGTTGTTGCAGTAAACGCCGGTCAGATCAAAACAGGTGCGCCTGCAAGAACAGACCGTGTGGCAAAATATAACCAGTTGCTGAGAATCGAAGAAGAATTGGACGACGCAGCAGAATATTTGGGTGTAGATGCTTTCTTCAATTTAAAATAAGCAGGTACTGAGGATGCCGTTCTTTCTTTGAAAAACTGCATAAAAATCTCCCTTGCAAAAAAGATTCGCAAGGGGGATTTTTCTTTTGCAGAGAATGGTCAAACTGTTAAATTTTTTACAAAAATGATTGTTTTTTTGACAGACCGGTGCTAAAATGTCCTCGGAGATAGTATTTGTTTTCAAAACTACACTCCCAGACCATTCACTGTTACATAAAAATCTAAATTTTATTTAATCTTATGACAAGATGAGCTTATATTCGCAAGAAATAAGACTCAGAAGAACGTAAGAATTTTTTGCTATGCAAATCCTACCTTCTGAGCTGGGCCCAGAAGGTTTTTTGTTTTTTAGGGAAGGAGGATATCAAATCAATAGGACGGAAGGCATGTAACGGAATTTGGGACGAGGCTATCTTCAAATTTAAGCGAAATGAGGAAGATAAAATGCAAGTAACAAAAACAATCCCTGAAACAAGAGAAATCATTAAGGCGTGGAAAAAAGAAGGACTGACTGTTGGCTTGGTGCCGACGATGGGCTTTTTGCATGAAGGCCATGGCAGCCTGATTAAAAAATGCCGGGAACAGAACGACAAGGTAGTGGTTTCTGTTTTTGTCAATCCTACACAGTTTGGCCCCAATGAAGACTTGGCTGCGTACCCCA
This sequence comes from Anaerotignum sp., assembly GCF_051877975.1. Classification (GTDB taxonomy): domain Bacteria; phylum Bacillota; class Clostridia; order Lachnospirales; family Anaerotignaceae; genus Anaerotignum_A. Next base: position 1,797 of record NZ_JBJEJK010000058.1, on the reverse strand, counting down.
GAGATTTTGAAAGAGATAGTGCGCTTTGCGAAAGTCTTGGTGCGGATCTGATCTTCCATCCGGAACCGGAAGATATGTATGATGATCCCCGGGCGTATGTTTCTATTGAAGGGCTTTCCGATCATCTTTGCGGACGTACTCGCCCTATCCATTTCCGTGGCGTCTGCACGGTTGTATCTAAGCTGTTCCATATTGCAGCCCCTGACAGAGCATATTTTGGGGAAAAAGACGCACAGCAGCTGGCAATCATCCGCAAAATGGTAAAAGACCTGAATTTCGATATTGAAATTGTTGGCTGTCCTATCGTTCGTGAAGCGGACGGGCTGGCAAAATCCTCCCGTAATACATATCTGAATCCGGAAGAACGTCAGGCGGCACTGTGCCTTTCCCGCAGCGTGGCTTGCGGTCGTGAAATCATCAAAACAGGTATGAAAGCGGAAGAACTGCTGACAGAAATGAAAGCAGTGATCGAAGCGGAGCCTATGGCGAAGATCGATTATGTTTCCGCGGTGGATGCATTGACCATGGAACCAGTTGAAACCATTGACCGTGATGTATTGGTGGCTATGGCGGTTTACATCGGCAAGACGCGCCTCATCGATAATTTCAGCTATCAGGTATAAAAGCGGGTGAAGAAAAAATGCAAAAGATAAATGTTTTGGAAAAAGTTTCTAAGTTTAGTGGATTCCTCTCCAGATATATTGGGGTCATCATCATTTTGTTTTCCGTGCTGGCTTTTTTTAAGCCTTCAGGTTTTGCATGGGCCACGAATTATACCTCTTGGTTTTTAGGGGTAGCGATGTTTGGCATGGGCTTGACGATCAGCGGCAAGGATTTCAGAATCGTTTTTACTCGCCCGAAGGAGGTTTTGGTGGGCTGTGTTGCCCAGTACACAATCATGCCTTTGGCTGCATGGGGACTGGCAAAGGTGATGCAGCTGCCTACGGATCTGGCGCTGGGCGTGATTTTAGTTGGATGTTGCCCCGGCGGCACAGCATCCAACGTTATTACATATATTGCAGGGGGAGATGTGGCTCTTTCGGTAGGCATGACCATTGTATCCACACTTCTGGCACCTATTCTGACACCGGTATTGGTTCGTTTGCTTGCTGGTGCATGGGTAGAGGTATCTCTGCTGGCTATGATTACTTCTGTGGTAAAGATCGTGCTGATCCCTGTTTTGTTGGGTATCTTAATCCATACAGTTTTTGGAGGATTTGTCAAAAAGGTTTCCAGCATTCTGCCTTTGATTTCTGTAATTTCTATTGTTATGATTATTGCAGGTATTGTAGCAAATAATGCTGAAAAAATTGTAACTTGCGGCGCATTGGTTCTGTTGATCGTGGTATTGCATAACGGCATTGGGCTGTTGCTGGGTCTTTCCGCTGGAAAATTGCTGGGATTTTCTTATGAAAAGGAAACAGCTGTTTCTATTGAGGTTGCAATGCAAAACAGCGGCCTGGCTGTATCTCTTGCGGCTGCCAACTTTGCAGCAAACCCTTTGGCAACACTGCCTGGAGCCATTTTCAGCGTATGGCATAATATTTCCGGTTCGATTTTTGCCAGCCAGCGCAGACGACACGTGACGGTTATGCAAGGAAATGGAAAAGTCGCAGAGACATGATTTGATTCTATTTATTTTGGGTATATTAAAATCCGAAGGGGTTTTCCTCTTCGGATTTTGGTATATTTAATGTAAGAAAAAATCTTTCAAAAAAGTGGAAAAGGTGTTGACATTTTTCGACAAGCGAGTATAATAAATAACTGTCGCTGCTGATTGGCAGGGCAGAAACAGCA
>NZ_JBJEJK010000057.1:0-108097 GCF_051877975.1 Anaerotignum sp. | reverse complement strand
CAAAAACACATAATAATCATCTTTAGTGGCGATTACTATGTGTTTTTTATTTTTATGTCATTATTATCTTAATGACATTGCCCTTTCGGACTCTTTTTTATTTATGATTAAAAACGTCGTCTGCCGCCTCTGCGTCTGCGAGGCATTCTTCTGCCGCCCATATTCAAGCCGGAGCCAAAGCTATAGCCTCCGCCGCGTCTGCTGTATCTACGGTTCCCAATGATCCTGATGATAATCACGATGATGGCAATCACCACAATTATAACAACAAGAGTCAGGAGCCCTTTCAGGGTGAACAGATTTTTGAAGAAATACCCAATAGAGCTGAAAATTGTTCCTTTAGAGACATCTCTGCCAGCATAAACAGGTGCTTCCAGAACGGTTTTGCCGTTCACTTCATAGGATACTGTACCGATTTCCGCTCCTTTTTCAATCGGTGCTTTCAAAGAAACCTTTCCTTCTTTATCTGTTACCGCATAAGTTTCGTTATATGCCACAGTAACTTTCAGGCTATTTGCCGCAGATGCAGGCAGGAAAGCAACCATATCTTTCTGGAATACCACTGCAAGGGTATCCCCTTCGGATTTTTTATGTTTTGTCAGAGGGATTTCTTCAATCGCTTCATTTGCTTTTGCAATTTCTACTTTTTGATAGTTATTGAATCCATATTCAAAAAGATTCTTTGCATCCAGCCAACGGTTGGGATCTTCGGAATTGAAAATGACCGCAATCAGCTGCACATCATCTTTTTCCGCTGCTGCCGTTACACAATCCCCCGCTTCATCTGTAAACCCGGTCTTGATGCCGGTTGCATAAGGATAGTTGTATTCTCCATCTGTAATGAGCAGGTTATGGCTGCGCCATACGTATTCCTGGGTCTTCATGTTTTCATTGCTCTCAAACATATTATCTGCGCCATTGCCGGAAAAGCTCTTTTCATTGGCAATTTCCGCCAGGGTTTCATTTTCCATGAAGGCTCTGGCAATCAAAGCCATATCATGGGCTGATGTATAATGATCTTCTGAATGATACCCATGGGCATTGGCAAAATGGCTGTTTGTTGCGCCCAGCTTTTCTGCTTTCTCATTCATCAATTCTGTAAAAACAGCTTCGCATTTGGCAAAACCAAGGCTCTCATCATTTTCTGCTCTTCTTGCTACTGCCGCCGCAACCACATTGGCAGAGTCATTACCAGAAGGGATGATCAACCCTCTGATGGCATTTTTCATCGTCAAAGTTTCGCCTACCTGATGCCCCGCCTTACTGGAGTCCAAAGAAACTTCGTTAATCTCGGTGCCAACCTGGATCAATTCTTCTGGTTCATAATAATCCAAAGCCACTAAAGCTGTCAGCATTTTTGTCATGCTGGCAGGATACATTTTCTGGTCAGGATTTTTTTCATATAAGATCGTGCCTGTAGATGCTTCGATCAGAATCGCGGAAGATGCGACCACATCTGGTGCACCATCGGCAGTCACGAAAGCTTCCTGCAGGGAATCTTTTTTCACCGCAGACGCTGTCGTTTTCTCATCGTCGTTTTCCGCAGCTTGGCCTTTTGCTGCAGCGCCTTCATCGCTGCTTTCTTCTTCTGTTTCCGCATTTTCCTCACTCACCACAGCGTTTTCTTCCTGCTGCTCTGCTTTATCTTTTCCACATCCGGCTGCACCAAAGGCTACCGCCATCACCAAAAAGAAAGCAACGCATTTTGCGAAAGATCTTTTCATTTCGAAACTCCTTTCTGCTTCTTTGATTTTCTTTTTTCTTCCAGTTCCCGTTTCAGGGCTTTTAATTCTTCATCAAACCGCTTGGAACGTAGTCCAGGGTAAGCCTTCATCAAACGCCGTTCGATCAAACCGCTTCGATTCAGGGCATTGACACGATTTTCCATTTTTTCTTTTACATCGTTCATCATATATTCCCAGCGAAGCCGTTCTTCTTCCCGCAGCAACTGAATCTGCTCGTTTTCTTCTTCTATGCGTTCCTTCAATTCCCGCAGAATTTCTACGGCAGGCATATTTTCAAAATGGGCAATAATCTCCTGTCTGGTGCCATAAAGCTTGGTGCCTTCCAGTTTTTCCCGCAAATTGGCATGGGATTCGCTGAGGGCTTCCAGCTTTTCGTTGAACTGCAGCACATGCAGCACTGTAATCGTGGTATCCACTGCCAAATATGCCAGCAGGACAGTCCCTGCCAATTCGCCCCAGGCCCTGGGAATCTCTGCTACAAAATTTGCGATGACCGGCTGTATCACCCGCATCACGAAGGCAGCTATGATCCCCCATTCCAAAGAACGTTCCAAACAAACACGGCCTTTGATATTGAGTGGCTTTTCCGAATAATCCCACCAAGTAGCATGAAACAGCGTTTCCATAGCTGCCCCGATCAGGTATTCCACCACAGTCGCAATGAAAAACCCGCCCAAAAACAGCAAGAGAAGATTTCCTGATACAGGGCTCAGAACCAAAATAATGAGCAACGCCCCTGTGCCGTAGATGGGACACATTGGGCCGTTGACAAAGCCTCTGTTGACCCATTTTTTTGTAGTGATGGAAACAAAAGCCGATTCCATTCCCCATCCGAAAAAGCTATAGATCATAAAATAAGCAAATAACTCAAAAAATGTATAGCCAAACCAGACCGTCGACCACATATCATCCCTTCTTTACGAATCAAAAATCCCCTGTTTGCAAAATGTTTTTCTTCTTTAAATAATCCAGCACATCTTCCAATGCTTCTCCCGCTGTAGATTTGCTCAAATCTATCCAAAGACCATCCACCTGCCGGCGGAACCAGGTCAACTGCCGCTTTGCAAAATGTCTGGTGTTGGTTTTCAGCTGTGTTATGGCTTCTTCTAAGGTGCATTCTCCATTAAAATAAGGAATGAATTCCTTGTAGCCGATGCCCTGCATGGAAACCAAATCCGGGCTGTATCCTCTGTCCAGTAAGCCTTTCACTTCTTCCAATAATCCCTGCTCCACCATCTTGTCAATGCGCAGTTCGATGCGTTCATAAAGCTGTTCCCTGTCCATAGTCAGAATGATGACCGCCGCATCATAGGGCATTTCCTTTTTCTTCTGCTCCGCATTGTGTTCGGAAAATTTCTGTCCTGTCAGATAATGATATTCCAAAGCACGGGTCACTCGTTTCACGTTATTTGCATGGATATTTGCGGCATATTCCGGGTCGGTTTCCTTCAATCTTTCATAAAGAACTTCAGGGCCCTGTTCCCGGGCCAGTTTGTAGCATTTCTCACGATAGGAGGTATCGTTCTCCGTTTCCGTAAAGTCATTATCGTACAAAAGGGCATTGATATAGAAACCCGTACCGCCAACAAGGATTGGGATTTTTCCCTTTGCCCAGATTTCTTCCATATAGGATTTTGCTTTTTTCTGAAAAAGCATCACATTATATTCTTCATCAGGTTCAAGTTCATCAATCAAATAATGGGGCACACCATCGGCTTCCTCCGGGGTCACCTTAGCTGTGCCGATATCCATATATCTGTATATCTGCATGGAATCGGCAGAAATGATCTCTCCGCCGATTTTTTTCGCCAGCTTGATGGAAAATCCTGTTTTGCCGCAGGCGGTGGGCCCGCCAATGACGATCAGGGGTCTTTTCATAAACTCACCTTTTCCTTCCGGAATCCGTTCAATTCTGAATCCGTTTGAACATTTTTTCCATTTCGTATTTTGTCAACTGGATGATGGTAGGCCTGCCATGGGGGCAGGTAAAGGGATGTTCCAACTTCAGAAGCTGATGAATGAGAGCTTCCGCTTCTCTCACGCTCAGCACATCATGTCCCTTGACTGCCGCCTTGCATGCCATAGTGGCCACTGCCAGTATTTTCGTATCATATACATTTGTAATGCGTTCCTCAGCCAGCCTATCCAAAATATCCGTAAAGAAACTGATACTGCTGGGGTTCTGCAATAGATAAGGCGTAGCCCGCAGGGCATATCTCCCACCAAAATCCTCCAATTCAAAACCAAAGCTTTCCAGTAGTTCTTTATTATCCTTCAAGACTTCTGTTTCCATGGGTGTCAGGTTCAGCATCAGAGGGGTCAGCATCCGCTGGGAAACCACCTGCTCTTCTTTAAAGCGGTTCATCAACTCTTCATAAAGAATCCGTTCATGAGCCGCATGCTGGTCGATCAGATAGAGACAATCCCCCTGCTCTACGACCCAATAGGTGCGGAACACCTGTCCAATGATTTTATAATTCTGGAAAAAGGGCTTCTTTTCTTCTTTGTTTTCTTCCTGTTTTGGTGTTTCCTGTTCTTTTACAGGTTCCGCCTTTATCAATTCCGCTTCTTTTTCCTGCACAGGTTCCTTTTCCAAATAAGGCTCTGCTTTCTGGGCAGCGCTGCTGGGGGCAGGTTTTCGCTTCAGTAATTCATCTACACTTCTGCCGCCGCCCAAAGAAGTTCTATCCGGCATAGAAGCCCTTGCAGGCTCCACAAATTTTTCTGTTTTCAATTGGCTTCTGTTTTCAAATTTCGGTTTTTCCTGTACTGGCTTCGTTTCAGTGCTTTCCGGGGCTCTGAGCGGTTCTTCCGCCAGCTCCGCTTGCCTTGCATTCTCTGCCAAGGTCTGCTGTTCCAGCTCCGGCTGTTTTTCCTTTGGCTTTTTTTCCAAAACTGCCTTGGGAATCAGCACTGTTTCCTGCAGCACCTTGGAAACTGCTGTATAGAAAAATTCGTATACTTCATCATCGTTTTTAAAGCGGACTTCCAGCTTGGCGGGATGCACATTCACATCCACCAAGGCAGGCTCCACCTCCAGATTCAGCACGAATACAGGAAATTTGCCGATAAGAAGCTTTGTTTTATAAGCATCCTCCACTGCAGAAGAAACCACCTGATTTTTAATAAATCTGCCGTTGATGAAAAGGTTTTCATAGTTGCGGTTGGCTCTGCAAAGCTCCGGCTTGCCAATCAAGCCGCTGACGGCATATTCTCCCTTTTTATAGACAATGGGCAGCATATTGTTTGCCGCATCCTTGCCATAAACATAAAACACCGCCGTTTTGGGGTCGTTATTTCCTGCTGTATGCAGCACCGTTGTGCCATTATTGATATAATGTATCGCCACTTCTGGATGCCCCAAGGCAATCTTGTTTACCAAATCGGATACATAGCCGCTTTCGGTAGCAGGCTTTTTCAGGAATTTTCTGCGGGCAGGCACATTATAGAAAAGGTTTTTGACCGTAATGGAAGTACCTTCCCGACAGGCAGCATCTTCCATCCTCTCAATCTCCCCTGCATTGATGCAGATGCGGGTGCCTGTTTCTTCCTCCTTGGTTTTCGTCAGCATTTCCACCTGTGCCACAGCGGCGATACTGGCAAGCGCCTCCCCACGGAACCCCAAAGTAAAAATATGCTCCAAATCCTCGATCTGGCTCATTTTACTGGTAGCATGGCGCAGAAAAGCAGATTTTACTTGCTCCTTAGGGATACCGCAGCCATTATCCGCCACGCGGATATAAGAAATACCGCCTTCTTTGATTTCCACCGTCACACTGCTGGCACCGGCATCAATGGCGTTTTCTGTCAGTTCTTTTACTACGGATTTTGGGGATTCTACCACTTCCCCTGCCGCTATTTTATTGATGGTTTTGGAGTCCAGCAGTCGGATTTTCTGCATGCGTCTCCTCCTTCCTCAAAGCTTACATCCCCTTTGCCTTTTTCTGCAGCTCAAAAAGGGTCTGCAGGGCTTCGATAGGGGTCATGGCCATGATATCCAGCTTGCTGATCTCATCTGCCAGCTGGGTTTCTGCCATATTGAACATATCTATCTGCTTCGCTGTTTCTTCCATCTGTTCTTTGGATTCCACAGCGATTTTTTTTGCTTTTTTCGTAATATCCGCCGCGTTCAATTGTTTCAAAATCTGCCCGCTGCGACGGATAACTTTATTGGGCAGACCTGCCAGACGGGCTACCTGCACCCCATAGCTATGATCCGCACCGCCCCGCTGGATCTTCCGCAGGAAAATGATATCCTCCCCCTGCTCCTGTACAGCGATGCAGTAATTCTTCACGCCGGAAAGCTTTCCTTCCAGCTCGCTCAGTTCGTGGTAATGGGTAGCGAAAAGAGTCTTTGCGCCGATCTGTTTCGTATCAGCAATATATTCCAAAACCGCCCAGGCAATGGAGAGCCCATCGAAAGTGCTGGTACCGCGGCCAATCTCATCCAAAATCAGCAGGCTCTTACTGGTGGCATTATTCAGGATATTCGCCACCTCCGTCATTTCCACCATGAAGGTACTCTGCCCTGCGCTCAGGTCATCGGAGGCACCTACGCGGGTAAAAATGCGGTCCACGATGCCGATATGGGCTTCCTCCGCAGGAACAAAGCTGCCGATCTGCGCCATCAGCACAATCAGAGCCGTCTGCCGCATATATGTAGATTTCCCCGCCATATTGGGGCCTGTGATGATAGCCAGGCGGGTATCCTCCTGATCCAGATAGGTGTCATTGGGGATAAACTGCCCCTCCATCATTTTTTCTACCACAGGGTGCCTGCCGTCTTTGATTTCGATGATATCACCATCATCCACCACAGGTTTCGTATAATTCATGCTCTGGGCAACTTCCCCCAGAGACTGCAGGCAGTCGATAACAGAAACAATGTGGGCGCAATACTGGATGCGTTCCACCTCTGCCGCAACAGCGTTGCGAATTTCGCAGAACATATCATATTCCAATGTGGTGATTTTATCTTCTGCCCCTAAAATCAATTCTTCCAATTCCTTCAATTCCGGGGTGATAAAGCGTTCCGCATTGGCAAGGGTCTGCTTGCGGATATAGGTTTCCGGCACCATTTCCAGGTTGGACTTGGTGATTTCGATATAATAGCCAAAAACTTTATTATAGCGTACTTTCAGGTTTTTAATGCCTGTTTTTTCTCTTTCTTCCTCTTCCAGTTCCTTGATCCATGTGGTACCGTTTTCCTTTGCTTTCACATAAGTATCCAATTCTTCATTAAACCCTTCCCGGATCATGCCGCCTTCCCGGACAGAAAAGGGAGGATCTTCCACAATCGCCTGAGAAATCAGTGTATGAATATTTTCCAGAGGATCCAGCTGTTCATGGAGCTCCGCCAGATAAGGGCTTTCGCATCTGGAAAGAATATCTTTCAGCAAAGGCAGGTTTTCAATGGAATTTTTCAGCGCCGCCAAATCTCTGGCATTGGCATTCTGATAGACCACCCGGGACATGATACGTTCAAAATCATACATGGAACGAAGGATATCCTTGATTTCCTCCCGCAGGAACAAATCATCATAAAGTTCTTCCACTCCATCCAAACGCTGATTGATCTCATCTTTGGAAAGGAGAGGCTGTTCCACCCATTTGCGCAAAAGCCTTGCGCCCATGGCCGTCTGGGTCTTATCCAAAACGCTCAAAAGAGAGCCTTTTTTGCTCTTTTCCCGCATGGTCTCCGTCAGTTCCAAATTTCTGCGGCTGGAAACATCCAGCAGCATAAAATCTCCTGTTGTGTAATATTTCAGAGTGGAAATATGGCTTAAGTCGTTTTTCTGCGTTTCATTCAGATACCACATCAATGCACCGGAAGCGGAAACAGCCAGAAATTTCTTTTTCAGCCCAAAGCCTTCCAGCGTCTTTACCTTAAAATGTTTCTGCAAGGCATCCTTTGCCGTATTATATTCATACATACGGCTGTCAATATCATTCAGATACAACCGAAATCTTTGCTCGATTTCCTTCGCCAAAGGGCTGTCCAGAAATTCCCCGTTGCAAATCAGCTCCGCAGGAGAGAATCGTGCAGTTTCATCCAAAATTTTGGCTGCTGCCTGTACGCTGCCAAATTCCGTTGTTTGAAATTCGCCGGTAGTCACATCGCAGACCGCAATGCCATATCCATTGCTGCTGCTGTAAACGGAGAGGATATAATTATTTTTCGTTTCATCCAGAACCGTGTTGTCCACCACCGTACCGGGGGTGATGACCCGAACAACATCCCGCTTGACCAAGCCTTTCGCTGTTTTAGGATCCTCAACCTGTTCGCAGATTGCCACCTTATAGCCTTTTTCAATCAGACGGGCAATATACCCATCTGCAGAATGGAAAGGCACACCGCACATAGGCGCTCTTTCTTCCTGGCCCCAGTCTTTTCCCGTCAGGGTGATCTCTAGTTCTTTGGATGCAATGACCGCATCCTCAAAAAACATTTCGTAAAAATCCCCTAAACGAAAAAAAAGCAGACAATGCTTATAGTTTTCCTTGATTTCAAAGTATTGCTGCATCATGGGCGTGATCTTCGCCATGGATAAACCTCCCCCTTCTCCTTTTACAAGCAAACCCGAACAGAGGAAAATCCACGCACTTTCCCCCATTCGGGTAAAATTACAATATAATAGAAAGCCTATTCATAGTGCTTCCTGCGATTCACCGTTTTGCTCCGCAACTTATGGGCTTAGTGGCAGCCGCCGCCGCAGGAAGAGCAGCAGCTGGGGTCACAGCCGCCGGCAGCTTCAGGTTCTTCCCCTGTCAGAGTTGCTGTGATGATGCTGAATACGGAATTCATAAAATTGTTAAAATTCTGTTCTGCAACATACAAATCGGAAGCCAGTTTATTTGTTCTGATTGCTTCCCCTTTTTCTTTCATCTGTTCGTTGAAGGCTCTCTGTTCTTCTACAGGGATGCCGCCAGCCTGCATTTTTGCTTCGAAATCGTAGTGCAGTTTTGTATATTCTTCTACCAGCTTTGCGATTTCAGGGTCTTTTTCATACGCTTCCTTTGCAGCCAGCAGTGCTTCTACCTGAGGAGTTTTCTGCAGTTCTTCGCCCAATGCTCTTGCCATTTCAAATACTGTTGCCATACTTTTTCACCTTAAATCCTTTCACCAATTAAATAGAATGTTTTGTTATCGATGATTTTAACGGAAATCATCTGACCGATCATATCTTCTGTACCAGGGAAATGCACCAGCATATTATTGTCAGCACGCCCCGTCAAGATGGATTTATCCTGTTTGCTCATTTCTTCCGCAAACACAGTCAGCACCTTGCCCACCTGTTCCTGATGCACCTCATGCACAATAGGATTCAGCACATCCAGCATCCGCTCGAAACGATCCTTTACCACATCCTCGGGCACCTGATCCTCCATGGTTGCCGCAGGGGTGCCTGTCCGCTTGGAATAGATAAAAGTAAATGCTGTACTGTAGCGAGACTGACGGATGACATCCAGCGTTTCCTGAAAGTCTTCTTCTGTTTCGCCCGGAAACCCTACAATAATATCGGTGCTCAGCGTAATACCAGGCATAGCCTCTCTCGCCTTGCGTACCAGCTCCATATAGGATTCCTTTGTATAATGGCGGTTCATACGTTTGAGAATCTGACTGCTGCCGCTTTGTACCGGCAAATGCAGATATTTGCAGACCTTATCACATTCCGCCATCGCTTTTATCAATTCATCGGAAAGATCCTTAGGATGAGAAGTCATAAAACGGATCCGTTCAATCCCCTCCACCTCGTTTACCATCCGCAGCAGTTCTGCAAAGGAAACGGGAGTTTCCAGATTCTTTCCATAAGAATTTACATTCTGACCCAACAGCATAATTTCCTTTACGCCATCCGCTGCCAGCTTCCGTACCTCTGCCAATATATCCTCCGGGGTACGGCTACGTTCTCTGCCCCGCACATAGGGCACGATGCAGTAAGAACAGAAATTGTTGCAGCCAAACATAATGTTAACGGAAGCCTTATAAGGAAAATGCCTGATCGCCGGCAGATCTTCCACCACTTCATGCTGTTCCTGCCAGATATCATAAACCGTTTCGCCTGTTTCCATACGAGTTGCCACCAATTCGGGCAGCTTGTACAGATTAAAGGTGCCAAAAACGATATCCACATGACGGTATTTTTGACGCAGCGTCGCCAGAACCGTTTCCTGCTGCATCATACACCCGCACAGGGCAATGACAGCATCCGGGTTTTTGGTTTCTTTGTAATGCTTCAGCCAGCCCAGCTTGCCGTATACCTTCAGCTCGGCATTTTCCCGGACACAGCAGGTGTTATAGATAATGAAATCTGCTTCTTTTTCTGCCTCTGTCCGTTCATAGCCCATGGCCGAAAGCATGCCTTCCAGCTTTTCAGAATCATGGGCATTCATCTGGCATCCCATGGCCAGAGAGTAAAATTTCTTTTTCCGGCCGTTTTCCGCTTCGAAAGCATCATTCTGCCTGCGAATGGCCCGAATATATTCCAGCTGTCTTTCCAGTTCCAGATCACTGGGCTTGACAGCAGTTCCAGCTTTGATTTCCATTGTTTTTTCCTCTCAAACTGTGTTCATTTTGCAAAAAGATACTCTTTTCACAAGTATTTTTTAGTATAACACAAATGCAGGCCTTTCTCAACGATTTTTATGGGAAACTTACGCAAAAGAAACGATTTCCAGAGGGTTTCCATGTTCACGGATGATATGCAGCAAATCTTCTGTTGCCAGATAAACAGAAGCTGTATTTTCATTGGGATGTACCCCGATCTTCTTCATCTTCAGGAAATCTTCATCTAAGAAAACTTCTACTGCACAATTTTCATCATTCAGCACACCAAGGGGAGTCACTGCGCCCTTTTTCAATTTCATATATTTTTCCAGACGTTCCTCGGAAGCAAAGGACAGCTTCCCAATGCCCAGCCTTTCTCCCAGTTCTTTCAGGTTTGCCTGTTTATCGGCACGGATAACGATCAGAAAATGGCGTTTGCCCTTCTGATCCCGCAGGAAAAGATTCTTTGCGATATCCTCCATATCTTCCAATCCAAGCTCCTGCATTTCCTCAATTGTATATACCGCTTTATGCTCTACCCATTCAAAAGGGATTCCTTTTTCTTCTAAAAATGCTTTTATTTCCTGTTTTCCAAACATTTGCATCACTCCTTCTGCAAATCATTGTATCACAAAATCGATCCATAGAAAACATCCCATTTTTTTGGAATTTCAATGTATTTTCCTCAGAAATCCGCCTGTCCATATAAACAGCCAAGGTAAATCTATGGGCTAAACTATTTTCTTTGATTTGTTTACAGATTGTTCACATTTCAGCCATACCCAATTCATATTGAAAAGCTAAGATAAAGATGTCCTTAAGAGAAAGGACAGACATTACATAGTATACATACCCTCCCCTTTTTACTGAAAAGCACCTTTCCCTAGGTGCTTTTTTCGTATTCAAAAATAAAATCTTTTCTGAAAATGGTATTCTCTTTGTCCCTTTTCTTCTCTTTTTTCTTATGATACACTAATAAAAAATCCAACGAAATACCAAAGAGGTGTTATTAGAAATGAATCCGATGTTATCTGATGCAAAAAAAATTATTCTCGATGCAATTGAAGCTTCTCTGCCCGATGAAGCAGTAAAAAAAGCCATTTGCGGAAAAGATTTTGCTTTTCAGGGGAAAGTCATCGTCATTGCCATCGGCAAAGCCGCATGGAACATGGCCAAGGCCGCGGCGGAAAATATTCCCCATAAAATTGATACAGGCATCGTTTTAACGAAATATCATCATTCTCAGGGTGATATCCCCGGTTTTACCATTCTGGAAGCAGGGCATCCCCTCCCTGATGAAAATACCATCCAAGGGACAAAGAAAATCATTGCAGCCGTATCTGATCTAAACGAAAAGGATACTGTTTTCTTTCTGGTTTCCGGAGGCGGCTCTGCCCTATTTGAAAAACCTGCAGGCAGCCTCAGCTTGGCAAATTTTCTGGATATCACTGACCAGCTTTTAAAATGCGGCGCAGATATTGTAGAAATCAATACCATCCGCAAACATCTCTCCGCTGTAAAAGGTGGCAGATTTGCAGAACTCTGTGCTCCCGCCAATGTCTTTTGTATTGCTTTGAGCGATATCTTGGGGGACAGACCCGATTCCATTGCTTCCGGCCCTGCCTGCGCCGATACATCTACTTCCAAAGAAGCCTTCGATATCGTGAAAAAATACAACTTGCAGCTGACAGCCGAAATGCGGACCCAGCTTGCCAAAGAAACGCCAAAATCTCTTTCCAACGTAACTATGGAAATCACCGGCAGCGTAACCCAGCTTTGCCAAGACGCAGCCTCGACAGCGAAACAGCTCGGCTATACTCCTATGATTTTAACAAACATGCTGGATTGCGAAGCCAAAGAAGCAGGAAAATTTCTGGCCTCCATCGCAAAAACCATTCAGAAAGATGGCCTGCCTATAAAGCCGCCTTGTGCTATCATCTGCGGCGGTGAAACCATCGTCCGCATCACAGGCAAAGGCAAAGGCGGCAGAAATCAGGAGTTTGCCCTTTCCGCAGCCGAAAGTATTGCCGGCATGGAAAATGTTGTGATTGCAGCAGCAGGCTCCGATGGCACCGATGGACCTACAGACGCCGCCGGCGGCATTGTAGATGGCAATACGAAGTCTATTTTAGAAAACAAAGGGATCTCTATCCCTGCCATTCTGGCAGAAAATGATTCCAACAGGGCTTTGGCAGAAGCAGATGCCCTTCTGATCACTGGCCCTACAGGTACCAATGTCAACGATATTTCCCTTCTTCTTTGCAAATAATCTTATCCGATGTACACAAAAAAGAACCGCCCGGTAAACCGGAGCGGCTCTTTTTATCATTATTCTTTTGTGAAAAAGATTTTCATTACCAACCAGCGCGGAATTTCATTACATCATCAGGGATATCCCCATTCAGATAATCCTGAATAGATGCTTTGATAATTTCGAAACCTTTTTTCAGATTTTCAGGTCTGATGTTCAGAGGAGGCTGGATTCTCAGAATATTATCTGCCAGAGAAATAACCAGCAGGCCTCTTTCATATGCTCTGTACAGAATCTTAAATGTACCTGTTGCATCAGGAACATCGTTGCCATTTTCATCTTTCTTTGTAATAACGATACCTCTGGAAGTATTGATCCCTCTTAAGCCGGTAGCAACATCAGGGAATGTGGCACATACATCATCCAGGCATTCCTGCATCAGTTTTGTATTTTCAGCCAGGATTTTCTGGAATTCTTCAGACTGCATATAGTCAAAAGCTGCAACACCGGCTGCACAAGCAGTTGCGTTGCCGCCCAGTGTAAACAGATGTGCAGGTGCAGGCAGGCAATCCATGATTTCCGCTCTTGCCATGAAGCCGCCCAGAGGGAAACCAGCACCAATGGATTTCCCCATGATGATACCATCAGGAATGATATCAAAATGTTCGATACCAAAGAATTTGCCTGTACGATAGAATGCCTGCTGAACTTCTTCGGAAATAAACAGGATACCATGTTTCTTACACAGATCATACAGCTTTTTCATAAAGATGGGATGTGCAGCCAACAGCCCTGCATCACCCTGAACAGGTTCGATGATAACTGCTGCAACTTCATCTGCAGGCAGATAGGTTGCAAATGCTCTTTCGATATCTGCGATACATTCTTTTTCACATGTTTCATCATCATAAGATGCATCATAGTAAGGGAAGCAATAGATATCAGGCAGCATAGGGCCCATTTTTGCACGCATACGTGTTGTTACCATAGACATGGAGATAGAACCATATGTGCTGCCATGGTAAGCATTGATAAATGTAATGATTTTGCTTCTGCCTGTATAAGCTCTTGCGAATTTTACCGCAGCATCGTTGCCGTCGGAACCACAGTTGCCGAAAACGATCTTGGCAGGAACACCACCAGGATATACGGAAGTCAGTCTTTCTGCATATTCAATACTTTTTTTGCCGTATGTATAGGCAATTGTATACTGAGAATAATTATCCAGCTGTTCTTTTACCGCTGCAGTTACTACAGGATGGCAGCTGCCCAGATTCAGAGAAGATGCACTGGACAGGAAATCGATGAACTGATTGTCATCTTCGTCGTAAATCACATCCTGATCGATTTTTTTAATTACCATAGGATAATAAGACAAGTGCTGCGTAGGGGCAATAACCTTCTTATCCCTTTCAACCAAAGCGTTGCATTTTTCAGTATTCAAAGCCATTGATACCACTCCTCACTTTTCTTTGACTTATTGCGTCAAAAATTCTTTTGTGTTTCATGTTTTTAGATAAAAACAATTTAGAATTTATTATAGTACTCTGAAAAAATTTGTCAACAGAAATTCGGTTGATTCACGTTAAATTTTTTTAGCCTTATAAATTTTATACAAGCCCAATGTAAGAATAGGGATTACATATACAATGAACATTACCCACGCCAGTGTGCCGTACCCTTTTGCAATCAGGCCTGTCAGCCCAAAGGAGGAAATCGCTGTAGTACCTGCCAGCAAAACAACTGCAACTACAGGTGTTGTCCATTTCGGTGTTTCCCTGCCCTTATTCTTGAATGCTTCATCAATACGATCTGTAATGGAGTAAATCAGACCAGAACCAGTTTCGATCAATGTACCAAACAATACAATCTGGAAAACATAGCGCAGCCAAGGCATATTCATCTGAGACAGAATAAAGTCAATTGGCAATTCCTGATCGATGATAACAGGATAAAAACCACACATGGCAATAAACAGGATGATACCAGGCAAAATACCGATGAAACCGGAGATGATACCGGCAATCGCTGCATCCTTAGTCGATTCGCTGTGTTTAATGGTATACAGAACAGCAATGATGATAGCCAGATTGTAAAATGCATACTGGAAACCACCCACTACCCAGTTACCTGTTACAGGAACAGAAGCAATATTCCCTGCAATCTGGTCACTGAAATTTGCAAATACCAGAACTAAAAACAGGAAATATACACCATATAGCACGAAAGACCATGCGGACAGCACTTTTTCAATCAGACTGGAGCCATTCATAACCAGTGCAAATACTGCTACAGACATCCCAATGACACCAATCCATTTATTCAAGCCGAACAATTCATGCAGAATCGAACCGGCAGAAGCGGATACAACTGCCAGCACGATAACGATAAAGCAGATATACGCTATTTCAAAAATAACCCAGCCAGGTCCCATCAATTCTTTCATAAAGCTTTTGTAATCGTATTTTTTAAAAATCTGTGCAAAGGCAAAGGAAACCGCACAGATGATAGACCATACCAACAGGGATACGATACACATCCCTAAAATACCCCCTTTGGGGCCGTATCCCATAAAATATTCCACCAATTCACGGCCTGTGCCGTAGCCGCCAGCAATAACGCAGGACTGGAAAACAATACCGGGAACAAAGTATTTTTGGAATTTTTTTGATGTTAAGATACTCATAGATTTTCCCTCCCTCAAAGCTCATTTGTCATTCTACAATGTCTTTTTATCTTCTGTCGACCTTTATCTTTTGTTGAAACCAAATATAAATAAATTAAATTTAATTTAGCTATATTATATTCTTGCAAATCTTGTCTGTCAATAACTTTTTAAATATTTTTTAGTATATTTAAATTATCAGAAAAAATATAGCTATTTTATACACTTATCGTGAATTTTAGGAAAAAAATAACAGCCCAGTATAGAATTCTGTCGAATTCTGCTGGACTGAATTTAGTATTAGTAAAGTGCAGGAGAAATGGCTGTCACAGCTTCTACTTCTTCCTCGCCGGGATTATAAAGCTGATGATATGTCTTGGGAGGCACATAGATGCTGTCTCCCGCATGAAGTGTATAAATTTTATCGCCGATATGATATTCCAGTGTACCTTTTAAGACAAGCGTACATTCCCCAGCCTCCTCATGATACTGCACAATAGTGCTGCCCCAGCTTTTGGGCCCAAGGTGAAAACAAAGCACTTCCATTTGTGTGCAAGTATTTTTAGTACGGCTATAGGGTGTTACGAACTGGTACTCCATATTGATATCAGCAAACTGGATCTTTGTTCGTTTATCCTTTGTGATCACAGTTACTTCTTCCTGTTCTTCCTGAGAAAACAGGGAGACCAGCGGAATTTCCAAGCCTTCTGCAATACGCATCAATACGGAAAGTGAAGGACTAATGAGGTTTCTTTCAATCTGAGAGATATAACCCGGTGTAACCTCTGCTTTTTCCGCCAAATCTTTTGCTGTAATTCCCTTTTCCATGCGGATTGCTTTAATTTTTTCGCCTATCACGTTGTCCATCTCCCTTCATTTCCAGTATTATACTACAAATACCGATGTCTTTTCAACGGAAACATTTCATTCGGTTTCAACCAAAATTCTTCTTGCCTTTTCGGCTCCTTCTTCGTAAGATAGAATCAGAATGCAAAAGGAGGAACTGATATGGAGCTTCGCAATATCAAATCATTCATCAAAGTAGCAGAGTTTGAGAATTTTTCCAAGGCTGCAGAGGCATTGGGCTATGCCCAATCCACCATTACTACCCAAATCCAGCAGTTAGAAGAAGAATTAGGTGTAGATTTATTCGACCGCATCGGTAAACGGGTGACACTCTCTGAAAGAGGCCGCACCTTCCTTGCCTACGCCAATGAAATGCTGAAGCTGGAGGCAGAAGCTCTGGAATCTGTATCTGAAAATGATGTTCCCTGCGGTGTGCTCCGCATTGGCATTTTGGAATCTGTGGCTAGTTCCTTTTTTCCTCCTCTGATGAAAGAATATTTTAACAAGTATCCAGAGGTCTCTGCGGAAGTAAGCCTCGGAACGACTCTGGAATTATATGAACAATTGGAAAAAGGTATTTTGGATGTCATTCTGTTATTGGATCGCCCTGTTTACCGTCCCGCTTTGCAGACAGTCTATTCCAAAACCTGTACCGTTCCTTTTTTCGCTGCCGCAGATCATCCCCTTGCCGGTGCGGAAAATATCCCACCCCAACGGTTGATGCAGGAAACCCTTTTCCTAACAGAAAAAAACAATAATTACAGACAGGCCTTTGATGAAACAACAATGGCATTGGGTGCAACAGTAAATCGCATGCAGGAAATTGCTAACAGCACCTGTATCCTCTATTTTACAGAGCAGAATCTCGGTGTCTCTCTTTTACCGGATTATCGCCTGCGTTCCGCTCTGCAGGAAGGAAAGATCAAGCTTTTTTCTGTAGAAGGCTATGACATCCGTATGGATCTGCAGGTTTTATATCATCGGCAAAAATGGGTTTCTCTGGCCATGAAACGCTTTACAGAATCTGTTGAAAAATACCTTTCCGGTTTCTGTACACACAAAAAGCCCGGATTTTAATATCCGGGCTTTCTTTTTGTTCAATATACCTTTAGAAAAATCAGCAATAAAGTCATCACTACCATACTAAAGGGCAGCATAAAGGAATTCAAGACTGCTGCCACAGAACGATTGTAGCCGCAGCGTTCCGTATAGATAGGTGCCACACTGAGAATAGGTGAAAAGACGATGATTGCTAAAATCTGCCGATACATCAACGGCACAGGCAGGAAATGATAGAGCAGCAGCGCAAAAACGATACCTAAGGCCATGCGCAGCAAAAATACCCCTGCCATATCCTTCCACTCACTTTTATTGATCTTTGGCTCAAAAAGGATACCGATAAGCAACATTGCCAGAAAAGCATTGGCCTGCCCAATCATCCCCGCAACCGTATAAACAGGCTCAGGCAGCTGGATTTTTCCTGCACAAAGCAGGATCATCACCAGATAGGTCACAAAAGGCATGGAAGAAAACAGTGTCTTTAAAATTTCCTTCCCATTAACCCCCTCCTTCCCTTTTGCAATCATCATAGCAATGGTAAAGGTTAGGCCAAAGCACATGATGGCATTGCCCACATCGAACATGCAGACCAACGCTACGGCATCTGCCGCAAAAAAACTGGACATATAGGGCAGCGTACAAAGACCAATATTATAGCCTGACGTATTGATAATGTAAAACGCCCTATGAGCAGGGGATTTTTTCCGCGTCAGCAAAAGCACTACGGCAATTGCAGCAACATGAACCCCAAAACCAACCCCGATAGCCATTAAATAGCTGTGGTTCAGCTCCAATCCCTGAAAATTATAAATAATCGCCATAGGCAATGTAATCTTTAGTACCAATTTACTGAGAAACTCACTGTCGCCCAAAGAAAACAATCTAATTCTTTTTAAAATAAAGCCAAGTGCAATCATAAATAAAAAACCAAAGGCTTTGACGAAAACAGTTTCCAAAAGCGATTCCCTCCTTTCTTTATAGAAAGAAAAATAGAAAGAAAAAGGCTCCCTCAAAAGGAAGCCTTTCATGTTTCATTTATTAAAATGAATTAGATATTTGCTTTTGCTGTTTCAGCCAGTTTTGTGAAAGCAGCGGGATCAGATACAGCCAGTTCAGCCAGCATTTTTCTGTTGATGTTTACGCCAGCTACTTTCAGACCATGAATCAGTTTGCTGTAAGAAATATTGTTCAGTCTAGCTGCTGCGTTGATTCTTACGATCCACAGGCTTCTGTATTCTCTCTTTGTCTGTTTTCTGCCGGCAAATGCGAATGCCATTGCTTTCATTACAGACTGTTTTGCTACTCTGTACTGTTTGCTTCTAGCACCACGGTAGCCTCTAGCCAGCTTCAGTACTTTTTTATGTTTTTTTCTAGCGTTCAGCGCGCCTTTTACTCTTGCCATTGTAAAGTCCTCCTAATTAAATATACTCGAAAAATAGTTGTCCCAAGACTGCTTGATTATGCGTAAGGCAGCAGTGTCTTTTTGATTTTGTTTTCAACTGTTCTGTCAGCTGTTGTAGCGTGTCTCAGGTTTCTTTTTCTCTTTCTGGACTTTTTGCCAAGAATATGCTGTGTATTGGATTTGTTTCTTTTCAGTTTACCTGTGCCAGTAACTTTGAATCTTTTCGCTGCTGCTTTTTTTGTTTTCAACTTAGGCATTGTATTATCCTCCTAAAAATGTTTTGTGATAGTTTTCTTCCGTTTTACGGATCAGTTCTTTGGTGCCAGGAACATAACCAGGCTCTTGCCTTCCATTTTAGGCTGTTTATCCACTACGCCGAATTCTTCTGTTGCTTTTGCGAAATCTTCCATGATCTGCATGCCAACTTTGGAATGACCGATTTCACGGCCTCTGAAACGGATGCTGATTTTAACCTTGTCGCCGTCCTTCAAAAATTCGTTTGCTTTTTTGACTTTTACCTGAACATCATGGGTATCGATGCTGGGGGACAAACGCAGTTCCTTTACATCAACAGTTTTCTGTTTCTTTCTGGCTTCTTTTTCTTTCTTTGCCTGATCGAATTTGTATTTACCGTAGTCCATGATGCGGCATACGGGGGGTTTCGCTGTTGGTGCGATCTTTACCAGATCCAGCTTTCTTTCGTCAGCGATTTTCTGGGCTTCCCTAGAGGAAACGATACCAAGCTGTTCGCCGTTTTCGTCGATCAGTCTGATCTCTTTGTCCCTAATTTGTTCGTTAATCATTAATTCAGTAATTGTCAAGCACCTCCCAAATAGACTGTTCCACATGCGCCTTTATAATAAAATAAAAAAGCGCCGGAAGAATCCGCCGCACACAGAAAAACAGAGCTTACCCCTGTTTCAAATACTGTATTAACCCTATTTGCTCATGCCATAAGGTGAGAAGCGGAACTTCTTCTTTGTTTACCGTAGTAGTATACCATGGGTATACACGAATGTCAAATCTTTTTTCTATATTTTCTGCTTTTTTCAGAAAATACAGGCGAGAGGAATTCCCCTCGCCTGTTGCATTTCTTCTCTTTTTGAAAATCAATCCAGAACTTTTGTTTCAATTTCTTCTTTGATTCTTGCGATGAAATCTGCCAGAGCAACCTGACCTTCTTCGCCATTCTTTCTGGAACGCAGGGAAACCATATTTGCTTCCTGATCTTTTTCACCAACAACGATGATGTAAGGTACTCTTTCGTTTCTTGCTTCTCTGATCTTGTAACCGATCTTTTCTGCACGGTTGTCTGTTTCTACACGGATACCTTCTTTATCCAGTGCATCTGCTACACTCTTCGCATAATCTGCGAATTTTTCAGAAATAGGCAGAATCTTAACCTGTACAGGGGACAGCCATACGGGGAACTGACCTGCAAAATGCTCGATCAGGATGCCAATGAAACGTTCGATGGAGCCGAAGCATACACGGTGAATCATAACAGGACGTTTCTTTGTGCCGTCTGCTGCTGTGTATTCCAGTTCAAATCTTTCGGGCATCTGCATATCCAGCTGAATTGTACCGCACTGCCATGTTCTGCCGATGGAGTCTTCCAGATGGAAGTCGATCTTAGGGCCATAGAATGCACCGTCACCTTCATTGATAACATAGTCAATGCCGTTTTCATCCAGAGCATTCTGCAAACCAGCTGTAGCGATTTCCCAAGCTTCATCGGAACCCATGCTGTCTTCAGGTCTTGTAGAAAGTTCGATATGATATTTGAAACCAAACAGCTTATAAACGCCGTCAATCAGGCTGATTACGCCGGAAATTTCATCTTTGATCTGTTCTTCTGTCATGAAGATATGCGCATCATCCTGGTTGAAGCAACGAACACGCATCAGACCATGCAGTGCACCGCTCTTTTCATGTCTGTGAACCAGACCGATTTCAGCCACGCGCATAGGCAGATCTCTGTAGGAATGCATTTCCTGCTTATAAACCAGCATACCGCCGGGGCAGTTCATAGGTTTTACAGCATAGTCTTCCCCATCGATGACTGTTGTGTACATGTTATCTTTATAGTGTTCCCAGTGACCGGATCTATACCACAGTTCTCTGTTCAGGATGATAGGTGTGGAGATTTCAACATAGCCTGCTTCTTTGTGGATCTGTCTCCAATAATCCAGCAGTGTGTTTTTCAGCACCATACCTTTGGGCAGGAAGAAGGGGAAACCAGGGCCTTCATCCATCAGAGCAAACAGTTTCAGTTCTTTGCCCAGTTTTCTATGGTCACGTTTCTTTGCTTCTTCCATCATGTTCAGGTAAGCTTCCAGTTCGGATGCCTTAGGGTAAGCTGTACCATAAATTCTGGACAGCATTTTGTTCTTTTCAGAGCCTCTCCAGTAAGCGCCGGCAACAGATGTCAGCTTGATGGCTTTTACATTCTTTGTGCTCATCAGGTGAGGACCTGCGCACAGGTCTGTGAAGTCACCCTGTTTATAGAAAGAGATAACTGCATCTTCAGGCAGATCCTGAATCAGTTCTACTTTATAGGGTTCTTCTCTTTCTTCCATATATTTGATCGCTTCTGCTCTGGGCAGTTCAAATCTTTCGATAGGAATATCTTCTTTTGCGATCTTTTTCATTTCTTCTTCCAGTGCAGCCAGTTCTTCTTCTGTGAAGGCTTTTTCTCTGTCGAAGTCATAGTAGAAGCCATCTGCAATGGCAGGGCCAATGGCAATCTTTGCTTCAGGGTACAGGCGTTTTACAGCCTGCGCCAGAATATGAGATGCTGTGTGGCGGAATGCCATCTTACCAGCTTCATCTTCAAAAGTGCAGATGGAAACTTCTGCGTCTTTTTCTACAACATAACGCAGGTCTTTTACTTCGCCGTCAACGATGCCTGCACAAGCATTTCTTGCCAGACCTTCGCTGATCGCCTTTGCGATTTCCAATACGGATACAGCGCCGTCAAATTCTTTTACAACGCCGTCTTTCAATGTGATCTTCATAGTCTTTCTCTCCTTTTTATTCAGAACATTTTTTTCAAAAGCAGATGTTTTTGGGCAAAAGAAAAGCCCTTCATCCGCTTTCCTCTACGAAAAGGGACGAGAGCACATACTCCCGCGGTTCCACCCTAATTGTTCATTAAAACCACTCATTTTTTTGACGATAACGGAGTCACCGGGCTGTATTGGAGCCGCTCAGAGGTGGTTTTCATACACTCTCCCTAGCAGGATGCTTACACCCATGAAGCAGAAACTTCAAGGCACCCCTCTCTGTAGCATCAGGAAAGGACTACTGTCCTCATCAACGCATTCACAATATCTTGTATTTAATACATTGCTAATTATACCATGTTGAACCATTCTGTCAACAGTTTTTTGAAAATTTGTTCTGGAGAATTTTACAGATGTCCGCCAAGAGGGAACATCAAAACCATTTTTTCTTTTTAAAAATAGCAATAACAGCCAAAATGCAGACCACAGAAATCAGTGTAACAAAAAAATACCCGTGTTTCCAGCCATATTCCGGCATATCAAAATTCATGCCATACCAGCCTACAATCAGAGTTAGAGGCAGAAAAATGGTGGTCACGACCGTAAAAATTTTCATGGTGGTATTCAAACTGATATCCACCTCTGCCTCATAACTTTCCCGCACTTGGGTCACATATTCCCGCATGTTTAATACATTCTGAAAGCGGCGTTCTGTCCTTCTGTAAAGCATTTTAAAAGAGCGAAGCGTCTTTCCGTCAAAGATGCCGTTTTCATTCTCTATCAGAATATCCAGCACATTCAAAAACTGTTCATAGTATTTCTTCAAGACCATGAGCCGTTTCCGCAGGCTGATGATTTCCGAAACGCAGTCCCGCTTTCCTGTGGCGATCAGCGCCTGTTCCAAATCCATGATCTCTTTTTCAATCCCATCAAAGGCAAGGTCGTCCCCTTTGGTCTGCATTTCAAAAAAGGCGAACAACACTCGCTCTCTGGTGCACTTTTCCCCCAGAAAAATAAAAATATCCTCTAAAAGCTTTTCCACTTCTTCCTTGCGGGAAGTGAAGAAAAAGGCTCTCTCTTGCTCCAGAAATGAAACTACACTGCCCTTGCTCAGAAGGATATTTTCAAAATCCAGCATTTCCAGACTGACACAGTCAAAGGTCTCATAGGAATCATATCGCCCATAGCTAAACCGCCTGGCTTCTTCCAGCACATCCATGGGAAGATTATGTTTTTTTGCTGCCGCATCCATTTCTTCATAGGAAAACAGACCGATAAAGCCATCTTTGGGGGTCTCTCTTGTTTGTTTCCATGTGCCTTCCTGTATCAGGTAATACATACTCATCCCTCCTGTGATAGCTTTTGTAAAAATAGAAAATTCATGCAAGACCTTTGGCAGGGCTTTTAATACTTATCTTTTTATAAATAAAAATACTGAACCTTATAATCAGATTCAGTATTTTAAAAACAGTTTTCTACATCATTATCCCAGTCTTACCATATCCTCAATAGCTAGAGAGCAAACAGTCCCTCTTGCCTCCGTTTTCATTCCATGCTTACTATTGATTGCTTCCATGATATCTTTCCGTTTGCTAGAGGGAGAAACGATAGCAATGATCTCTTTTTCCTTCTGCACCGTAATGCCATAGAATTCCTCTGCACTTTCACTGCCTGCCCAGCGGGCATGGATGATCGTACCGCCGCGGGCACCTGCCTTTCTGGCTGTATCCATCACTTCTTCTGTGAAGCCCTGATTGACTGTCACAAGAATCATACTATTTTCCATTCCTTCTTCCATCATAACATCCTCCCTTCCCTGCATTTCCCGAACGGGCATCAGAATCGCCAATGCCAAAACATGGGACATAGCCGTAATCTTCATATCAAATACGATCCCCTTGGAACGGGCACTGCCCCGCAGTTCATTATTCAGATCCCGCATCAGCTGATTCACCAGTGTAGCCTTGCCAACGCTGAATACAACATCTTTTTCCAGGCTATCTAAACCAAGAAGATCCATGATTTCCGAGGTTGCTGTCCCCTTCCCCGCACACTGCAGATGATGGGTGACTTTCTGCCCATTGAATAACTCGATCATATTTCTGCCTTGTCCCCGTTCCACAATAGAAACAATGAGCTTCATGGGTTCCATTGGTAAAATTCTCATCTCATCACCTCATCTCAGTCAAAATACAGGATATCATCTTCCAGTTGAGCAAGCTGCACTTCGATATAACGCTGTTTTGCTTTTTCCTTCATCTGTGTAAGAAGGCCCATCAGCTGAATCGTAATCAAAGGAGTCATCGCTACCATCGCAACGATACCAAAGGCATCCGTCATAATATTGCCGCCCATGGCCTCACAGGCCCCCATCGCAAAGGGAAGCAGAAACGTGGCAGTCATGGGGCCCGATGCCACCCCGCCGCTGTCGAAGGCGATGCCGGTAAAAATGGGAGACACAAAACGGGTCAGAAGCAATGCAACAGCATAACCGGGAATCAGGAACCACAAAACAGAAATCCCCGTCAAAATACGCAGCATGGCAATGCCTACAGAAATACAAACGCCAATCGATAAAGCACTCTGCATCATTTTCGCCGTCACAAAACCATTGGAGATCTCTTCTACCTGTTTTGTCAACACATGTACCGCAGGCTCTGCCGCAACGATAAAATAGCCGATGACCATACCGATGGGGATCAGCAGCCAGGAATGGCCGCTTTCCGCAATGCCTGCACCAATCATCTGCCCCACCGGCATGAAACCAACGTTCACACCGCAAAGGAACAAACACAATCCCAAATATGCAAAAACAAAACCCATTACAATACGCATCAACTGATGATGCTTATATCGTTTGTGCAATAGCTGAAAAACA
Organism: Anaerotignum sp.; assembly: GCF_051877975.1. GTDB lineage: Bacteria > Bacillota > Clostridia > Lachnospirales > Anaerotignaceae > Anaerotignum_A. Next base: position 83,698 of record NZ_JBJEJK010000057.1, on the reverse strand, counting down.
ATGAATACCAAAACAATGGGAACCAGCGCAACTGCCACCTCACCCAAATATTCCGGGAACGCATGGGCAAATAACGCCGCTGCATCCTTCGTGGTTTCCACCACAGGAATTTCTGTTGCGGAATACAACGCTGAATCCGGTTCATAAAAGACTCCTAACAGCAGCACCGCCAGAATCGGCCCAACACTGCAAAGGGAAATCAGGCCAAAACTATCTTCACGGGAATTCTTATCGCTTCGCAGGGTAGCCATACCAATCCCCAGAGCCATGATAAAAGGAACTGTTACAGGGCCTGTCGTTACACCGCCGCTGTCAAAGGAAACGGGCACAAAGGAATCCGGTGCCAGAATAGCCAACCCAAACACAATGGCATAAAAGAACACCAACATCTTTGCCAGCGGAATATGAAACAAGATACGGATCTGGGCAACCATCAGAAAGAACCCTACACCAGCTGCCACAGCCAAAATCAAAATCATATTGGGAATTGCCGGAACCTGCTCTGCCAAAACCTGCAAGTCAGGCTCCGCAATGGTGATGAGCATCCCCAAAATAAAGCAGATCAGCAAAGGTCCGCCAATATTTTTCGCACGGCTCATTTCCACACCAATGCCTTCCCCCATAGGCATCATAGACATATCCGCCCCCAAGGTAAAAAAGCCCATCCCTAAAATCAGCATCAGCGCGCCAAACAAAAACAGCACCAATGCGCCGGAAGAAAGAGGCATCAACGTCACACTGAGCAGGAGCACGATGGCTGTCAGCGGCAAAACCGATGCCAATGATTCTGCTATTTTTTCCTTTAATTTTATATTTTGCAGCAAACGCATTCTCCTTTCTGCAAATTAGGTTAAATTTGTCCATTTCTCTTCATATTAACCGAAATAAAGCGATTTCACAGTCAAATCCCCCTAATTTTACTAGGTTTTTCTTTTATTCTAACATTTGGTAAAAATCTAGTCAATGTATGTTAAGACTTCTTAACATAAAATTTTCATTCACTGCACTTTTGTTCATTTTTTGTTTACTTTTTGTTCATATTCTTGTTTGCAGATTCATACAATATGATTTTTCAAAAGGAAAGGGCGCACTGCTTTGTGCGCCCTATTTCTCAAAAAAACGATAACTTTCCTTATCTGATACGGGGAGGAAATCCCACTTTTTTCTGTACTTTTGTCAATGTTCTGTCTGCCAGACGGCTTGCCTTTTCTGCTCCGCTCTTAATAATAGCATCCAGATAATCTTTATTTGCTTCCAGTTCCTTTACACGTTTCTGTACAGGTTCCAAGTCGGCAACCACAGCTTCCCCAACGGCTGTTTTGAATGTACCATAACCCATACCGGCAAATTCCTTTTCCGCTTCCGGAATGGTTTTCCCTGTCACTGCGCAATAAATGCTCAACAGATTGGAAATACCGGGTTTATCCTCGCTGAAACGAATCTCGTTATCAGAATCTGTCATCGCCCGTTTCATCTTATTCATGATAACCTTAGGGTCATCCATCAGTGTGATGATATTATTCTGATTTTCATCGGATTTAGACATTTTCTTTGTAGGATCCTGCAAAGCCATAACGCGGGCCCCAACCTTGCCGATATATGCTTCGGGAACCTTAAATACATCACCGTATACACCATTGAAGCGGCTGGCAATATCTCTGGTCAGCTCCAGATGCTGTCTCTGGTCTTCTCCGACGGGTACCAGGTCTGTCTGATACAGCAGGATATCTGCCGCCATCAGGGTCGGATATGTGAACAGACCTGCATTGATATTATCTGCATGCTTTGCGCATTTATCTTTGAACTGGGTCATTCTGTTCAGCTCGCCCATATAGGTATAGCAATTCAAAATCCAGCCCAATTCCGCATGCTGAGGCACATGAGACTGATAATACATAATATTCTTTTCGGGATCCAAGCCTACTGCCAAATACTGCACCAACAGATCTCTCGCCTGTTTCCGCAGCTTTACAGGATCCTGACGCACCGTGATCGCATGCATATCTACAATACAATACAGACAGTCATATTCATCCTGCAGTTTTGTCCAGTTTTTCAGTGCCCCCAGATAGTTTCCCAGTGTGATCACACCGGAGGGCTGCATGCCACTGAAAATACGTTTTTTCTGTTCTTCCGCCATTTTTACAAACACTCCTTCATGCTGTCTCTTCTCATTTAATTTTTTTCTTCATATTCCACATCGATGCAGCCGGGGTCTTCCGGAATGATAAACACACAAGCCACATAAGCCACAATACCGATAAATAAATTCAGTAATGTTCCTAAGACCCAAACCAGACGTATAATCGTCGCATCTACACCAAAGTATTCTGCAATACCCCCACATACACCAGAAATTTTCATATTATTTTTCGAACGATACAGCTTTTTATCCATAAAAATTCCTCCTTATTTTATGTTTTCTTTTTTAGCATACCATCCCGAAAGAAACTAAAATATTCCCCTTCTCCAACGATAATATGGTCTACAACTTCTATATCAAGAGGCTCCAGCATCGCTTTCAGCTGCATTGTCAAATCAACATCTGCATTAGAGGGCTTCACTGAACCACGGGGATGATTATGGCAAAGCACAACTCCTGTCGCATAATATCGCAATGCTTTTTCCAATACTGCTCTGGGCTGCACATACACCTGCCCAACTGTTCCTTCCGCGATTTTCGCTGTATGAATCACCTTTCTTCTGCTGTCCAGACAAATCACATAAAACCGTTCTGTCACGCAATAGGCCAGCAATGCCGTACAATACTCTGCCGCCCGTGGAATAGAAGTCAAAGCCGGCTTCTGTTCCAGTTTTTCCCTTTGATACCTTCGAATCAATTCATGGAGCATAGAAAGAAAAATTGCGCTTTTTTCTCCTACCCCCGCAGTCTTTTGAATCTCATAAGGATCTGATTCAATCAGATTGGAAAAGGATCCAAATTCTGTCAGCAGCCGATGCGCAATCTCATTGGTATTCCCTCTGGGAATTACACCGTACAGCAACATTTCCAGCAATTCATGATCTGCAAAGCTATCGGGGCCTGTCTGCAGAAAGCGTTCCCGCATGCGGTCTCTGTGCCCGTCGTGTACGTTACTGCCCATTTTCTGCACCTTCTGTTTCAATAAAACGCAGCAATTCCGGCAGCCCGCCGTTATAGATCACTCCCAGAAGTTCATCCAGTCTGCGTAAAGCCAATTTCACTTCTTTCTCTGTGATGATACCCGCTTCCAAAACATCCGCAATCTCCGCCAGGTCCACCACCTTGACTGTGCCATTGGGGGAAATGATGATGTCCGCCAGCAAGTCTGTAAAGAGATAGCTATCTTTCAATTCATCATACGCTGTATCTATAATATCACAATAATAATAAACAAGCTCATCCTTTTTGTTTAAGAATTTACTAATTTTCCACCCTTTTTCCAAATAATAACAGGATATGCCATGGCTGAATTTTTCCTTAGGATGCAGCACATTCCATTTTGTCACCATCACAGCATCATCCTGATAGGTGATGACATCGTCCTTCAAATACACGATCTCGTTGGGCATAAATCTCTTTCTGTAAAGTTTCGGCACTGCCATAACACCACTCTTTTCTTTCTTCCCCTTAAAAATCAATGATTACGCATTTAGATACTTCAGAAGGTTTTGTACGCAATGCCCCCAACATAGGAACATATGTCTGAAAATATGCACTGGCTCTGTGGGCTTCCAGCGCAGCTTCATCTTTATATTTTTCAATAAAATAAAAAACCGTATCCTCTGTTTCATCTTTTGCCAGATCATAGGAAAGGCACCCGGGTTCTTTTCTAGTCTCTTCCGCCAGTATTCCGGCAATACGGATAAATTCCTCCTGATTTCCTTCTTTCAATGTATTTTTCGCAATCAAAACAATCATTTGATTATCCTCCTTTGTCTTTCTTTGTATGACTTTTACTTATTATAAAGAAATATAAAAGAAAAAACAACCATAAAAGAAACCCCTGCCGAAAAAGGCAGGGGCTTTCGTACTAACCGTAATGATACATTTGAAATATATTTGTTGCAAAAATTTTAGATGAGAAAATTATTTCTTTCTCCAAGCATAAATATCTTTGCCTGCAGCTTTCATATCATGGAATTCAGCAGCAGCTGTGAACAGAGCGTCTGTAGAAGAGTTCAGACCTGTTTCACAGGAGTCCTGAATTACACCGATGATAAAACCGATACCTACAACCTGCATTGCTACATCGTTGGGAATACCAAACAGAGAGCAAGCCAGAGGGATCAGCAGCAGGGAACCACCAGCTACACCGGAAGCACCGCAAGCGGAGATTGCTGCTACGAAGGACAGCAGAACTTTCATTGCCAGAGGAACTTCCATACCCAGTGTATTTACGCAAGCCAGAGTCATAACTGTGATTGTGATCGCAGCACCACCCATGTTGATTGTAGCACCCAGAGGGATGGAGATGGAGTAGTTGTCTTCATCCAGACCCAGTTCTTTACACAGAGTCATGTTAACGGGGATGTTAGCAGCGGAGGATCTTGTAAAGAATGCTGTGATGAAGGAATCTTTCAGACATTTCCCAACCAGGGGATAAGGATTCTGTTTGATCTGAGTAAATACAATGATGGGGTTCAGAACCAGAGCTACGAAAGCCATGCAGCCAACCAGAACCGCCAGAACTTTACCATATTCTGTGAAGATGCCCAGACCATTTTCGGATACTGTGGAGAATACCAGACCCAGGATACCGAAAGGAGCGCAGGAGATTACAGATCTAACTGCAAATGTAACTGCTTCGGAGAAATCGTTCAGCGCTTTCTTTGTTGTATCGCTGGCTTTTTTCAGAGCCAGACCAAAGATGACTGCCCAGAACAGAATACCCAGGTAGTTAGCGTTTACCATAGAACCGATGGGGTTGGATACGATGTTGGACAGCAGGTTGGAGAATACTTCCCCAACGGAGCCTGCTGCTGTGTAACCTTCTGTGGAAGCACCGCTGCCCAGAGGCAGTACGATGGGGATGAAGTGGCAAGCCAAAACTGCAACAACAGCAGCTGCGAATGTACCAACCAGATACAGTACAACTACACGACCCATAGTTCTGCCGCCGCCTTCCTGACCGCAAGCCAGAGCTGCCATTACCAGGAAAAATACCAGGATGGGAGCAATTGCTTTCAGAGCGCCTACGAACAGTGTACCCAGAATACCGATTACAGTTAACTGAGGAACAGCCAGACCCAGGATTGCACCAATGATCAGGCCGCAAATGATTCTTTTTACTAAGGAAATGCTATTCCATTTCTGAATAATATTCATTTTTACCTTCTCCTATTAAATTGTAAATTTCTTATGATTGCTGTTTTCTACGGTTTGTACGAAAAAGAAAAATATAGAAAAGTATACCGGTTTGCTTCTCTTAGCAACAACCAAATACTTTTTCGCAAAGTTTTTTGCCTGTAGGTGTGCAGGCCAAGCCGCCTTCTGCTGTTTCTTTCAGTGCGGGAGACATGGTGTCACCAATCTTCTTCATCGCAACGATAACTTCATCCGCAGGGATATGGCTTTCAATGCCTGCCAGAGCCAATTCTGCCGCAACCATGGCATTGCCTACGCCGCCGGCGTTTCTCTTAATGCAGGGAATCTCAACCAGACCTGCAACAGGGTCACATACCAGACCCAAAATATTTTTCAGCGCAATCGCACAGGCATGTTCACACTGTTTGGGTGTGCCGCCGCACAGTTCTACCATTGCCGCTGCCGCCATCGCGCTGGCTGCACCGCATTCGGCCTGACAGCCGCCTGCCGCACCAGCTACGCTGGCATTGGTTGCAATCACAATGCCCACTGCAGATGCCGTGAACAGAGCCATTACCAAGTCTTTATCAGGAATATTTCTTTCTTCCGCCAGGGTCAGCAGAGCAGAAGGAAGAATACCGCAGCTGCCTGCTGTAGGGGATGCTACGATTCTGCCCATGCAGGCATTTGTCTGGGATACTGCAAGGGCTTTCACCATTGCTTTGCCAAAGAAAGGCCCGCAGATATTTCTGCCATTTTTCACTGCTTCATTCATTTTAAAAGCATCGCCGCCTGTCAGGCCGCTGGCAGAACGTTTTACAGGGTCAAGGCCATCCGCAACGGATTCCTTCATTACCTGCAGCGCATGTTCCATAGTTTTAAAAAGTTCTTCTTCGGTTTTTTCAGCGATGGCTGCCTGATCTTTCAGGATGAAAGCGGACAGAGTCATATTTTCTGCCTCTGCTGCTGCAACCAGGTCTGCCAAAGAGTCGTATTTCATTTTTTCCACCTCCCCTTCTTAAATTGCTTTCAGGATCGTAGATGCATGAATATTGGGGCATGCCAAGATCGCTTCGTTGATGGATTCATCAAAGTTTCCGTCAATTTCAATTGTCATAACAGCCGTACCGCCCTTATGGTCTCTGCCCAGAGAGAACCCGTGAACGTTTACGCCTTTATCCGCCAGGATATTTGTTACCACGGCAATCATACCGGGGATATCATCATGGGGGATAACCAATGTATCGGATTTACCGGAGATGGAAACCTCTGTATCATTAATCTTATTGATGATGATGTTGCCGCCGCCGACAGAAGCGCCTTGAATCAAGGCAGTCTTCCCTTTCGCATCCGTTAATGTGATCTCAGCGGTATTGGGATGTGCGCCATCGATGTCCTGTTCAATAAATGTGAAATCCAGGCCTTCTTCTTTTGCAATCTCCATGCTGTTGCGGATACGGGCATCGTCTGTATCCATGCCAAGGATCCCTGCAATGACTGCTTTATCTGTTCCGTGGCCCTTATATGTTTTTGCGAAAGAACCGCTGAAACGAATCACAGCCTTTACGGGTGTTGTACCAAGAACAGAACGGGCATATTTGCCGATACGCACAGCGCCCGCTGTATGTGAACTGGAAGGACCGATCATAATAGGTCCAATGATATCAAATACCTGTAACACAAAAATCCCTCCTTCAATACTTTTTCTTTTTTCGTCGATTTCAAACAGTTTTCAACATTAAAACAAGATTAAACATCGACCTCAACAATTATATATGATGAAATTCTACAAAGTCAATAGAAATCCCAAAAAAAGTTCCTTCTGGAAAGACATTTTTTTCAGTTTTTTTGTCATCGTCCGCTATACAAAGACAAATGTGTCGTTTCTCACAAAAATATGGAAAATCATAGAAATTTTTTGGAATATTGATAAATTGTTTGAATTTTTTGCATAAGAAAAAAACTGTCCCTGGTATTTTTCGCAGAAGAAAAAAACATCTTTTTGCATAAAAAATTCAATCTGGTTTTTCATTTATTGCCCTGCATAAATTTGAATGATAACAAAGCTGTGTTCCGTCAAAGCTCCTTTTAAAATCCTCAAAATGGCAAAACTGTTTCTCGAAGGAGAATGCCACTATTCGCTCCCTTCGGCATGCTCATTCGTTTGCTCCGCAAGCCTTCCCAAACAACAAAAGCTCCATTTGTTTCTACAAATAGAACAAATGGAGCTTTTGTTGTTTGGATTATTGTTTGGAGGCTTTCTCCGCGATATCGCTATATTACATATATCCGCCCATGCCAGGGTCAGCAGGCATTGCGGGAGCATTCTTTGCAGGCAGTTCTGCAACGACTGCTTCTGTTGTCAGGAAAGTAGATGCCACAGAGGTTGCATTCTGCAGAGCGCTTCTTGTAACCTTTGCAGGATCCAAGATGCCTGCTTCTACCATTTCAACATATTCTTCTGTCAGTGCATTGAAGCCCATGCTGTCATCCAGGTCTTTTACTTTATTTACAATGACAGAGCCTTCCAGGCCAGCGTTGGCTACAATCTGACGCAGAGGTGCTTCCAGAGCCTTGATAACGATTTCCGCACCTGTCTTTTCATCGCCCGTCAATTCTGCACAGGCTTTTTTTACTTTATCGATGGCATGAACCAGTGCTGTACCGCCGCCGGCTACGATACCTTCTTCCACTGCTGCTTTTGTTGCTGCCAGGGCATCTTCCATACGCAGTTTCTTTTCTTTCATTTCTGTTTCTGTCGCTGCGCCGACTTTGATAACTGCTACGCCGCCGCACAGTTTTGCCAGTCTTTCCTGATATTTTTCTCTATCAAAATCAGAATCTGTTTCTTCCATGCCTTTTCTGATCTGGGCAATACGAGCTTCGATATCTTCTTTTCTGCCTGCGCCATCAGCAATGATAGTGTTTTCTTTTTCTACACGCACTGTTTTTGCGGAACCCAGCATATCCAGTGTTGCATCCTGCAGGGAAATGCCAATTTCTTCGGAAATGACCTGAGCGCCTGTCAAAGCTGCGATATCTGCCAGCTGTGCTTTTCTTCTTTCACCATAGCCAGGTGCTTTAACAGCCACGCATGTGAATACATTTCTCAGTTTATTCACTACCAGTGTTGCCAAAACTTCGCTTTCAACATCTTCTGCAATCAACAGCAGCTTTTTGCCTGTCTGCATTACCTGTTCCAGAATAGGCAAAATTTCCTGGATATTGGAAATCTTCTTATCTGTAATCAGGATCAGAGGATCTTCCAGAACTGCTACCATCTTATCCATATCTGTAGACATATAAGCGGACAGGTAACCTTTGTCAAACTGCATACCTTCTACCAGTGCCAGTTCTGTTTTCATTGTTTTGGATTCTTCAATGGTGATAACGCCGTCGTTTGTTACTTTTTCCATAGCTTCTGCAATCATTTTGCCGACCTCTTCATCACCAGCAGAGATTGCTGCTACATTGGCGATATGCTTGCTTGTTTTTACAGACTGGCTCATTGCCTTGATTTCTGCTACAGTTGCTTCTGTGGCTTTCTGCATGCCGCGGCGAAGGATGATGGGGTTTGCGCCAGCCGCAATATTTTTCAGGCCTTCTTGGATCATTGCCTGTGCCAGAACTGTAGCTGTTGTGGTACCGTCGCCGGCAACATCATTTGTCTGTGTTGCAACTTCTTTTACCAGCTGTGCACCCATATTTTCATAAGGATCTTCCAATTCAATATCCTTAGCGATTGTTACACCGTCATTTGTGATCAGGGGTGATGTAAATTTTCTGTCCAAAACAACGTTTCTGCCTTTGGGTCCCAATGTTACCTTTACTGTATTTGCCAGTTTGTCTACACCTGCTGCCATTGCGTTTCTGGCATCGGTGCTGTATTTGATTTCTTTTGCCATGATAAAAAACGCCTCCTAAAATTATTATTCTGTAATAATAGCTAAAATATCATTCTGACGCATGATCAGATATTCTTCGCCGTCAAATTTTACTTCCATTGCGCCGTATTTAGAATAGAGTACATGATCGCCTTCTTTTACAACCATTTCTACCTTTGTGTCGCCTACCATACCGCCAGGGCCAACGGCTACTACGATAGCTTCCTGCGGTTTTTCCTTTGCCTGGCTAGTCAGCACGATACCGGATTTTGTGGTCTCCTGTGCTTCTACCTGTTTTAATACGACTTTATCTCCTAATGGTGCAAGTTTCATGTTCAATCTACCTCCTTGATTTCGCTTTTTGCTAGCACTCCTTTCACCCGAGTGCTAATTACAATACATATATTAACATCATATCCAGTTATATTCAAGTACCTTTTTGAAAATTCACATAAAATTCAAATGTAAAAGAAAAATGAACAACTGCATTTTTATTTTTCCCAAAATTCTATACAATTTATCTGATAAATCAAAAGAAAACTGCCAATTTTGCTTCTTTACTGGCAGTTTTCTTTCTATTTTCTATGCAATTATTCCTTTTCCCGTGCTTTTTCATCAATAAAATTAACAGCAGAAAGGGCTGCCACCAGCCCTTCTCCAACCGCTTTGGCGATTTGATAAGGGGCACCGGTGCAGTCACCAGCAGCAAAAACACCCGGCAGATTTGTTGCCATACTGCGGTCTACCAGAATATTTTTTCCATCTGTTTCCAGTCCAAAAAGCAGACTTTCCGGAGGTGTACTGTTCTTTGCAAAAAAGATACCATCACACTCCAGTGTTTCTCCCTCTATTTCTAAAGAAGAAACTTTACCATTTGTCCCCAAAACCGCCTTTGGTCTGCCCTCTTTCACCTGTACCGCTTCTTTCAGATGCAAAACAGGCTGATATAATGGAATATAGGTTACACTTTCGCAGATATCCGCCAGAAAATTGGCCTCTGCCTCGCCTTCCTCATTTTCACCAACGACCACAACCTTTTTATTTCGATAAAGCATGCCATCACAGGTAGCACAATAGCTGACACCCTTACCAAGATAATCCATTTCACCGGATATTCCCCTGCTTTTGCTCAAACCAGTGGCTAAAATCACAGCCTTCGCCTCGATAAACTGATTATCCGCATTAATCATATACCGATCGCCCATAGAAAGGATCTGCTTAATACGGGTTTCTTTGAATTCCACCCCCTGCTTTACTGCATGGGTATAAAACTGATTCAGCATTTCTTCCCCGCTGATATCCGGCAGGCCCAAATAATTATCCACTTTTTCCGCCGCAAACAGCAAAGAGCTATCCAAGCTTCTGCCAAAAACACAAACAGATTTATTCCGCTGGCGGCAGTTCACAGCGGCAGACAGAGCCGCAGGGCCACCGCCAATGATTGCAACATCCAACATAACGATTCCTCCTTTAAGACCTTGAGGGCTCTGCCCTCAATCCACCCGTAAGGGCCTCTTAACCCGATACGCAAAAGCATACGCTTTTGCAATTACAATCAATTTATCCAAAAATAGTATGAATCATCAAAAAAAACTGCGAAAGGTAAAATTTACCTCTCGCAGTCATTATATCATAGAAACCTATGATTGTCTGTTGCAGATGCCACAGATTATTTATCTTTTTCAGCTGCACGAGCTTCGATGATACGTTTCTGCACATCCATAGGAGCTTCTTCGTATCTTTCAAAGCGATGTCTGTATTCCCCACGGCTCTGGGTCATAGAACGCAGATCTGTAGCATATTTGTGCATTTCCGCTGTAGGAACTTCTGCAACGATGCATTTCTTCATGCCAACTGCATCCATGCTCAGGATGCGGCCGCGGCGTTTTGTGATATCGCCCATGATATCGCCCATGTATTTATCAGGAATCAGCACTTCAACATGTTCGATGGGTTCCAAGATAACAGGGTTTGCCTGAGGGATACCTTCCTTGAAAGCAACAGATGTTGCCATCTTGAATGCCATTTCAGAGGAGTCAACGGGATGGTAGGAACCATCTGTCAGTGTTGCTTTCAGGCCTACTACAGGGTAGCCAGCCAAAACACCGCTCTGTACACATTCCTGCAAGCCTTTTTCAACCGCAGGGAAGTACTGCTTGGGAACGGAACCGCCGAAGATCTTTTCTTCAAAAATATACGGTGTTGTTGTATCATAGCTGGGTTCAAATTCCATTACAACATCACCAAATTGACCATGACCGCCGGACTGTTTTTTGTATCTGCCGCGAACGGAGGCTTTGCCTTTGATGGTTTCTCTGTAAGGAATAATGGGATCTTTCAGTTCAACCTCAATCTTATATTTATTTTTCAGTTTCTGTACCATAACATCCAGCTGCTGTTCGCCAACGCCATAAACCAGTGTCTGTTTTGTTTCAGCGTTAACTTCCATTTTGATCGTAGGATCTTCTTCTCTGATCTTCGACAAAGCTGCGGACAGTTTATCTTCATCCCCCTTGCCTTTAGGCTGGATTGCCATGCACAGAACAGAACCGGGCAGTGCGATCTTAGGAATGATGATGTTGGCATCTTTCAGGGACAGGGTATCCTGTGTGGATGTATTGGACAGTTTTGCCAATGCGCCAATATCGCCAGAGTGAAGTTCATCCACTTCGATCTGCTCTTTGCCTCGTACTACATACAAACGGCCAACTTTTTCAACAGTATCCTTTTCTTCATTATAAACGCTCATGGTTGTATCCAGTTTCCCTGTCATCACACGGAACAGGTTCAGGCGGCCAATGTAAGGGTCAGCAATGGTTTTGAATACATAAGCGGAGAATCTTTCGTCATCGGTGGAGCAGAATACAACATCCTTGCCATCATGGAAAGCATGGAAGTTTGCTCTTGCTTCGATAGCAGGAGGAGTGAAACGAACGATAGTGTTCATCAGCAGTTTAACACCATAGCCCAATGTAGCAGAACCGCACATAACAGGCGCAATGCTGTGGTTGGAGATACCTGCCAGCAGACCATCGTAAATTTCTTCTTCTGTCAGTTCTTCATCGTTGAAGAATTTTTCCATCAGTTCTTCGCTGCTTTCTGCCGCTACTTCAACCAGCATGGAACGCAGAACTTCTACCTGATCCTTCTTTTCTTCAGGCATTTCGCATTTCTGCAGCTTGCCGTTTACTTTCTTTCTTGCGTCTCTCTTAATCAGATTGATAAAACCAATAAAGTTGCCGTTTTCATCATCGAAGGGAATCTGCAGAGGCGCAACAGCTTTCCCGAAGTCTTTTCTCAGTTCAGCCAATGTTTTTTCAAAGTCTGCATTTTCATCATCCATCTGGTTGATGAAGATGATTCTGGGCAGGTGCATTTCTTCACAGTATTCCCATGCTTTTTCTGTACCAACTTCAACGCCGGATTTGGCGGAAACCATAATCAGGCCTGTATCCGCTACGTTCATTGCCAGTTTTACTTCCGCTGCGAAGTCGAAATAACCGGGTGTATCCAGGAAGTTGATCTTTGTATCCTGCCATTCAACAGGAATTACGGATGTATTGATAGACACCTTACGGCGGATTTCTTCTGCTTCATAGTCAGATACAGTGTTTCCTTCTTCCACTTTACCGAAACGTTTTGTTGCACCGGAGTAATACAGTGCTGCTTCGGAGTAAGTTGTTTTACCAGAACCACTGTGTCCCAAAAGAACTACGTTTCTAACTCTGTTTGCTGCATAATTTTTCATAGTTTGTTTCCCTCCCTAAAATATAATTTAACGGAGCCTGTCCGTCAGGGGCTTATTTATGTATACAGTATATTGAGAATACACAATCTGTACTTTTAATTTTATTCGACCATTATTCGAAATTTCCTGCAAAAATTTTCAAATATTTTTAGTTTCGGAAATTCTGCTAAATCTATTTCCCTTTTCTCATTGGATTTTTGTATAAAATAAAATTAACTCTTTCCCATTTTTCTAATAATAAAAAAATGGCGCGATGTTTTCGCGCCTGTGCAAGCTTTATGTTGTTTCCGGTTCCACAAAAGGAATCCCAAAATATTCCGCCAAGGATTTGCTGAGCGCCCGTGCAATGGGCTGGATATTTTGTTTGATCCAGTTGGCATCCTGATAATTATCGTGATAAGCTACTTCCACCAGAGCAGAAGGCGCATTGGTCCGCCGCAGTTCCCGCAGGGTTGTTGTAGGCATAACCTGTACCTTGCTGGGGTCTGGATAAATCTGCCGCATTTGTTCTGCAATCAACTCTGCCATTTCTCTGCCATAGGGGCTGGTGCTGTAATAATAAACCACCGGTCCCTGTCTGGTGCCGGCAATGGATTCCGGAGAGGCATTGGAATGGATGGCAAGGTGGAAATCTACATTATTTGCATTGGAATCGGCAATGGCTTCGCCGAGGGTCATTTCCGGCTCATTCCGCAGAAATTCGATGCCGGATGCGGTCAGATAGGGCTCCATAGCATCTGTGATCAAGTTCATGATCTCCTCCTCTGAACCGCCATTGATAAAGGGATTATATTCCTGTAAGGATGGACTTAAATATACTCTGGGCATGGGCATTTCTCCCCTTTTTCCCTCAATATATGAAAAAAGACCGGAAAGTTGCCTTTCCAGTCTTTTCACTTATTTCATCAAGGATTTTTTGTACATATTATAAACATCCTCCCTTGTCAATGGATAAGGAAAGGTTGCGATTTTCCCGGGCTGTTCCATAAAACGATCTGTATAATAGTTAATATCCTCTTCCGTATAGGCTGCTTCATGATCAAGCACATCATCCAAAAATGCGCCTAATTCCTTGGTGTCTTTGAATCCCAAGCATTCCAGCAGCTTTGCCACATGTACATCTCCCGCGGGAAACTGTTCCACATAGGCTTGGGTCAGCACGCCATTGGCCATACCATGGGGCAATCCCTTTTCATAAGTCAGGAAATATCCCATACCATGGGGCAGAGAAGTCATCGTCTGGGCAATCGCCGCACCGCCTAAGGCAGACATCAGCATCAGCTTATCTCTTGTTTCCGCAGGATAGTTTCTGGCTTTCAAATCAGGAATGCACTCCTTAAAAATTGACAGACCCATTTCCACGATCTTTCTGCTGACATAGTTTGCCTTAGCGGAAAGATAGCTTTCAATGAGATGGGTCAGGGCATCCACAGCCGTATTATTTGTTGTTTTCGCAGGCAGCGTATCCATATATTTCGGGTCAAGATAGGATACTGTTGCGAAAATATGAGCTGCGATACTGGATTTCGTTCGCTTTGCGTGGAGGGTTACAATCGCATACTGGGTCACTTCAGAACCTGTCCCCGCCGTGGTAGGCACGGCCACAATAGGCAATGCTTTGCTGTTGGCATCCCAAAGGGCATCCGTTCCTCTTTCCGGTTGTGCCGCCATCACAGCAATGGCTTTCGATGCATCCATGGGAGAGCCGCCGCCGATGCCAATGAAAAATTCGACTTTTTCCTGAACAGCAAGAGCCGCCGCTTTTTCCACTGTCTCCACATCAGGGTTTTCGCCGATCTCATCGAACAGAATCCACTGGATCCCCAGACTGTCCAAAGCATCTGTGATATCCTTCTGGGCGCCATTCTTCTTGGCAGAAGTCCGCCCTGTTACGACCATTGCCTTTTTCCCCAGCTTCGCCATTGCATCCTTATGGGCAGCAATACACCCCCGCCCAAAATACGCATCCGCAGGCATAAAAAACCGAAATTGCTCCATCTTAGTTTCCTCCTCTCCAATCAACAAAGAAAATCATACCAATCCCACTCTGTTTCCATGATGGATTCCAGTGTTTCCTCCGCCGGCTCTTCCGCCAGTTCAAATTCAATCTCAAATTCATGGTAGCGTTCTCCTTCAATGGTAGCAACGCCAGTGATAATGTAATGCTTTCCTTCGCCCGTCACAAATTCCCCTTCCATCAGAAGGTCGTCCTCCTCCAGATAGATTTTATTCAGTTCTTGCTTGATCTGTTCTTCTGTAAACGTCAGTTTCATGTCTTTATCACCCACTTTCGCATTTCTTCTTGCCTATCATTTTATCATTCCCCCCTCGGATGCACAAGAGGGACTTCCTCTGCCAAAGCTTTTGCACCGCTTTTCCCTTTACGCACCGGATACATACAAGTTTCCCTTCCTTTCCCTTGTAAAACATGATACACTATGAAACAGAACAGGAGGTACGCAAAATGAATTATATCGTACTGGACTTGGAATTCAACCAGTCCTTTCCCTTCAAAACAGGAAAAAAAGTAGAACCCAACCCCGAATGTCCCTTTGAAATCATCCAAATCGGCGCCGTGAAGCTAAATGAAAATTTCCAACAGCTGGGCACCTTCAACTACATGATCCGCCCCCAAATCTACCCGCGGCTGCATCCTTTTGTGGAAAAAATCACAGGCATCCACCCGGAACAACTGGCGGACAAGCCCACCTTTGCCGAAGCTTATCAGGCATTTTTGGCCTTCATCGGAAAAGAACCTGCCATCCTTTGCACTTGGGGCGGGGATGATATCAAATCCCTTTACCGCAATATCTACTTCTACAATCTGGATGGAGAAGCCATGACAGATCAGTTTTTGAATATTCAACCCTTCGCGGCGGAATATCTGCACCATGAAGAAGGAAAAGCCATCGGGCTGAAAAATGCCGTGACAGAATTGGGCATTCCTGAGGAAGAAAATTTTCATGATGCCCTCAATGATGCAGTCTATACCGCAAAAATCTTCGCCATCACCCATCCCCAAAAGATCAGACCAGAGACCTTTCAACCGCTGACTATGCTGGCGAAAAAACCAAAACGCCTGCGGACAAATACGAAATCTCTTTTTCTGTATGTAGAAGAAAAATTAAACCGAGAGCTTTCAGAAGAGGAAAAAGGTCTTGTCAAACTGGCTTATATGCTGGGCAGGAATCATACCTTTGATTCTGCCCCTGCCATAAAGAAAAAGTCATCCACACCGAAATGAGTGGATGACTTTTTTCTTCTCCGTCTTATTTTCTGTCTTCATCACCAAAAGGATCGCCGCATTCCGGGCAGAAACGGGGCGGCTTTGTGGGGTCTTCCGGCTCCCATCCGCATTTATCGCATTTGTACTGGGGTACGCCTGTGGGCTTTGGTTTCCCGCACTGGGGGCAGAATTTGCCTTTATTCTGAGAACCACATTCACAGATCCAGCAGTTTTCCGCAGGCTTGCTGCCGCCGCATTCTGTACAAAAATTCCCTGTATTTCCTGCTTTGCCGCAGGCACAGTTCCAGCCTTGCATAGGCTGTGGGGGCTGTTGCTGCTGAGCCGCCATTTGGAACAACTGACCTGCATTCATGCCGCCCGCCTGATTCGCCAGATTCATACCAGCAAAGGCCATCATAGGCCCTGCATTATTATTTGCCGCCGCTGCCTGCATAGCTTCCGCCTGTGCATTCACCAGATGCGCCACCGCCATGGAAGGATTGCGAAGGGCGGCATTTCTCTGCAATTCTTTGATCATGGCTTCGTCTTCCTCAGAAGCCTTCACGCTGTTCACACCGATGGATGTGATTTCAATTCCATATCTGCCGCCCCACTTTTCCGCTAAAACCTCATTCAGTGCCTGGGAAAGTTCCATCGCATGGCCAGGCAACGCACTGTAGCGGATACCCATAGCGGAAATTTTGCCAAAGGCAGGCTGCAAAGCTGTCAGCATTTCACTTTTCAGCTGAGAATCAATGCGGTCTCTGGTATATGTATCCTCCACATTGCCACAAATATTTTTATAGAACAAAACCGGGTCTGTCATTCGATACGCATATTCCCCATGGCATCGAATGGAAATATCAATATCCAGACCAATATTCGCATCTACCACACGAAACGGTACGGGGTTGGATGTGCCGTATTTGTTACCCAAAATTTCTTTCGTATTGAAAAAATATACCCTCTGGTCTCCGGCAGTATCGCCGCCAAACCCCACACGCTTACCAAACTGTTGGAAGCTTTCTTTGATGCTTTCCTTCAGGTCACCATAAAAAATGCTGGGCTCTGCAGAAGTATCATAAAGAAATTCCCCCGCTTCCGCGCAAACCTCTACCACCTTTCCCTGCTCCACAATCATCATGCATTGTCCCTCATTGACTGCAATGATGGAACCGTTGGAAATAATATTTTCACTCTTTTTCGCATTCAAGCCTCTTTTGGATTGGCGCTGTTCCCCCTTCTGCACCAAAACATCCGCCTCCATGGAGGGACAATAGAAATACTCTCTCCATGTATCCGCCAGCACCCCTTGGGCTGCGCCGATGCCTACCTTCAAAATACCCATAACCTTACCTCCTTACAGCGAAAAAACAGATACCCTTCCGTTTTTCCGCAATATATGACAAAAGGGCATCAAAAAATCTAATTTTCCTTGAATACCCTTTCTTTTTCTCGTTTATTCCCCTTCGGTTTCTTTTTCGGCATGCTCCGTCAAGCAGTCTTCCTCATCGAAATCTTCCCACTCGTCAAAATCTTTATCAAAATCCTTTTCTCTTGACGCTTCAATGCTTTTCACTGTCACTGCCACCGCAGAGAGAAAAAAGCCTGCCCCTGCGCCAAAGGCTGCCGCATTTTTATATTTTTCAGGCACAACCATGCCTGCCAGTGCCCCCAAGGAGCCCGCGCAAATGCCCATTAGCCCCATATCTTTCCAATCACATTCAAATGTTACTGTGTTCAAAAAATCTCTGCATTTCCCCATATCAAGTTCCTCCTTTTATCTTTCTGCCAGCCGATAAGTAAAATCATTATCTTTTCCTTCAAATGTAAAGCTGTCTTTCAACCCTTCTGTGGCTACAACTTCTCCGTCTTCTGTCACAAAAATTGCTTCAAAATCATTTTGGCTCTTCCAATAGGACAGTGCATCCTCCAGCCCCATCACGAACAACGCCGTAGAAAGTGCATCAGCTTTCGTACCGCTCTCACAAACAATCGTCACAGAAAGCAGACCGCTTTCTGCAGGCCAGCCTGTGGCAGGGTCGATAATATGATGATACCGCTTGCCGTCTTCTTCAAAATATCTCTGATAACCGCCGGAAGTGATGATACAGGTATCTGTCGCCTCCAACAGGCCTACATAATCATTTTCATCTATGGGATTTTGCACAGCTGTTTTCCAGGGGTTACCGTCAGGCTTGCTGCCAATGGCACAGATATTGCCACCCAAAGATAACAATGCCGATTCTACGCCTTTTTCTTTCAGTAAATCCTTCACCCGATCGGAAGCATATCCTTTGGCAACACCGCCCAAATCTATTGCCATGCCCTCTTTTTCCAGATATGCTGTAGAATCCTCCTCATTCAGGATCAAACCGTCCAAATTTGTCAAAGGAAGCAATCTGTCAATCGTTTCCTGCGAGGGTACACTATGTTCTTCTTCTGTAAATCCCCATGCTTTTACCACTGGGTAAATCGCAATATCAAACGCATTTCCTGTTTTCTCGCCCAACTCTTCCCCTGTCTTTAACAAAGCCAGTGTATCCGCTGATACATGAACCGGTTTGTCTCCCGCATTCTCATTGATCTGTCTTACTTCGCTGTCATCCAATGTTACAGAAAATAAATTTTCTAATCTTCTAATTTCCTGTTCCGCATCAATCAGCAATTCTTCTCCATCCTCATGGATAATGGTAAATGTCATCACCGTATCCATAGCGAAAGAAGTCGCTTCATATCTATTTTCCTGCTGACTGTTTTCCAGTGCAGCCTGTGCCTGTTCCCTCTGCGCAGCGCAGCCGCTGAAAAGAAAACACCCAGCTAGGCCAAATGAGATCCATTTTTTAAAATTCATATTCCCTGCTCCTTTTTTTGCAGAATACTCTATATTGATTTTACCTTGTGGAAATGCGGCTGTCAATCACAGAGTTTCCGCAGACAGAAAATCCATCGCTGTTTTTTGCTTCCTTTCTTCCCTCTAACGCAAAAGCCCCCGCTCTTTGGGAGCAGGGGCAAAAATCTTATGCCTTATGCAAGAATAATATAGATAACCGCGATTGTCAAACCAATGCCGATCAGCAGCAGGCTGGTCGCGAAGCCTTCCCGGTACATTTCGTGGTCTGCTTCATAATCCGTATAAGCAGAGAAATATTTATCTTCCGGAGGAACCACACGGCCATTGTCATCATTGAAGATCAGCATACGCAATATGGAGATAAAACCGTCCAGCAGGTTGCCTGCGATACGGGCGAAGAAACCGCCGATATAGGGCAGAACAATCAGCAGCAGAGGACGATAGATCTTCTCTTCGATATTGCACCATGCAGGCCAGCAATCCACATAAACCAAATTGCCGTTTTCGTCCTTTCTCATCAGCACCTTGCGGATGAACAGGAAGTAAACGATAACGCCAACACAGATGGAAATGACTGCACCTTTCAGGTTCACCCATGCGAAATAATGGATGGCATGGTCAGGTGTATGGGCATTCATGAAATGCGCGCCCATAGCCGCCAGAACATCCTGTGTCTGATGCGGCAAGCAGCCCAAAACGGGCAGCAGGATCGCGATTGCCGCCAAAATGACAGCCATCATTTTGCTCATATAAGGGCCTTTTCTCACAGACTGAGGCACGCCATAGGGGTTATCCTCAATAAAGATACATACAAAAATCTTTGTCATATATGCCAATGTCAGCCCGCCAGAGAACAGGAATAATGCTTCCGCGCAATGCATGAATGTTGTGGACTGCCCTGCTTCCGCCAGAAGCTCGATATATTCCACCATGCTTTCGTGAATCAATGTCTTGGAAATATATCCGTTCCACAGAGGGATACCGCCGATCCCCAAAATAGGCATCAGGAAGATAAATTTCAGCAGAGGTTTCTCTTTCCCATATCCACGTATCTTGTTCAGGTTCAGTTCTCTCAGGTTCATGAAAATCACCCCTGCGCCGATAAACAGCAGCAGCTTGAACAGCGAGTGATTCAGGAAATGCAGAAAAGTACCGCTGGCCGCCAGGGCGTTATGTTCGCCCAGCAAGCCCTGCATCCCGATGGCAATGATGATAAAGCCAATCTGAGACATGGAGGAGCAAGCCAGTGTTCTCTTCAGATTTACGGAGAATACCGCCAGAACTGCCCCCATGACCATGGTAATGATGCCCAGAATCAAAATAAAGTTTCCCCAAACTGCATCGTGCAGGAACAGCTTGCAGCTTACGATAATCGTGCCGAATACACCGGTTTTTGTCAGCAGGCAGGAAAGCAGCGCGCTGGAAGGCGCAGGTGCCACGGTGTAGGCATTGGGCAGCCAAATATGCAGCGGGAACAGACCGGCCTTTGCAGCAAAGCCAAACAGGATCAAGACGCCGATGGCATAGAAATCTGCAGGATTTTCCTGAGCCTGCATGAAGGCTGTCAACTCGCTCATATTCAATGTGCCGGCTTTCTGATACATCATAAACAGACCCATCAGCGTTACCAGACCGCCGATAACTGCCACCGCCAGATAGGTTTTCGCCGCACGCACTGTAAATTCTTCTTCATCGTGCATAACCAATACAAAGGAGGTGAAGGACATGATTTCGAAGAAGATAAATGTTGTAAACAGATCAGCAGAAAGGAAAATACCCATGGTCGCACCCAATGTCAGGAATACGAAGAAATAATAGCGATTCCTGTTCCGTTCTGCTGCCATATATTCCTTGGAAAACAGTGTTGTGATCAGCCAAATGGAAGAAGTCAGCACTGCCAGGATGGTTCCAAATCCATCTGCGGCAAAGCTCATACCCAATCCGCAGAAGCCGGAGATTTCATAAACGGTTTCCTTACCAATGAGCATCAGGCTGGCAACGAAAATCACCGCGGAGAGAATCCATGTCCAAAGGTCTCTTGCGCCCTTATTGCTGCGGCCGATGAGATAGCTTATCACTGCGCCCAGAAAAGGAAAGAACACCAAAAACGGTAATATGATACTTGTTGTTGCAATAGGTTCCATTCTTTCTCCCCTCCTTTTACAGTACGCCCAAGATAGCGTCATTCATAATACCCAGCAGTGTGTCGGGCATCAGACCCATGATAATAGAAACGATAGCCAAAATCACCAAAGGCACTGTCATGTATTTATTCGGGTCAGATACATGATGGTAATAATCCGCAGGATATTCCTTTTCTCTGGGGAAATATGCCCGGATGATGATGGAGAAAATATACAATGCCGTCAAGAGTGCAGACAAAATCAACGCAACAACACCAATATAGGTTACAGGATTGCCGCTGGAAACTGCTGCCGTTGCCAACGCCCATTTACTATGGAAACCGGCAAAGGGAGGCACCCCTACCAGCCCCAGGCCTGTGATCGCCATGGTGGCAAAGGTAATGGGCATCAGCCTGCCAAAGCCTTCCACCTCGTAGAGGTATTCCCGATGGGTCTTATACAGGATCGCGCCAGCAGTAAAGAACAGCGTGATTTTGATAACAGCATGGTAAACCATATGCAGCATACCTGCCGCCAAGCCTGCCGGTGTCATCACGGCAATGCCAAAGATGATATAGGACAGATTGGAAACGGTAGAGTATGCAAATCTTCTTTTGATGTGAGGGGTTCTCAGGGCTACTGTAGAACCGAACACGATGGTGATGGCAGCGGCAATCAGCATCACATACTGTGCCCATGTGCCTGCCAAAAATTCCGTACCAAAGGCAAAATATGTCAGACGGATGATGGCAAAAATACCGGATTTTACGACTGCTACCGCGTGCAGCAATGCTGTAACGGGTGTAGGCGCAACGGATGCCTTCGGCAGCCAGCGGTAAAAAGGAAATACCGCAGCTTTTACGCCAAAGCCGAAGAATGCCAGCACGAATACAAAGCGAAGCATATCCTCATGTCCTGCCACCAATGCAGGATCCAGCACACCGCCATAGAGGAAATCCGTCGTTGTGCCATAGCTCAGAATGAATACGAAGCCGATGAATGCCAAAGATGCACCGAACATCATATAAAGTATGTACATTTTCCCGGCATGGCGCGCCTTATTGTCAAACTGATGCATAACCAGAGGCAATGTGGCCAGTGTCAGGAATTCATAGAACAAATACATAGTCAGGAAGTTGGCAGCAAAAGCGATACCAACAACGACGCCAAATGTCATAATAAAGAATGCGAAGAATCTGTCCTCATGGCCTTCATGGGTCATATATTCAAAGGCATAAATGGTAGTGACGATCCACAAAAGGGAAACCATCGTACCAAACACCTTGGACATGCCATCTATCTGCAGCGCCAGAGACAGTTTATCGCTGAATCGGAAAAGCGTGAACATGCCTGGTTCTGTGCCGTAAATCGCATATAGAGCGAAAATCGCATTCAATACAACGATAGGCAGCACAACTCTTTCACGGGCTTTTCTGTCACTAAATTTTACCGGCAGCAGGCAAGCACCTGCAATGATCGGAAAGATCACCGGTAACAATGTCGCAAATGCGTTCATAATGTTTCCTCCCTTTCCCTTAGAAAATCATTCCGCTGATACTGCTGATGATATCCATCAAAGGCAGCGGCAGGATACCAAAGCCAACCACTGCAATACTCAGCAATACCAGAGGTACCGTCATCAAGCAATTTGGTTCTTTTTTCTGCAAAGAAGCATAGTTGAAGTCCTTGCCGGGGAAGAATGCGTTTACCACAATGCTCATCAGGTAGCCTGCTGTCAGCAATGCGCTGACCATCAGCACTGCTACGCCGACGATGCCCAAAACGCCTGCTTCCGGCAGCAAACCGCCCTGTGCCAGATACCACTTGCTGACAAAACCGCTGGTAGGAGGAATCCCGATCAGGGACAATGCTGCCAAGGCAAATGTCCACATAACGATAGGCATTTCCTTTCCAATTCCCTTCAGTTCATAAACGAAGGTTTTATGGGTTTTGTAGATGATAGCACCGGCGCAAAGGAACAGGATGTTCTTTGCAACAGCATGGAAAACTACCTGCAGCAGTGCACCCATGAAACCTGCGGGGCACATCAGCATCAGCCCAAACACAACGTAGGAAACGTTGGAAACGGTGGAATAGGCTAATCTTCTTTTCAACAGTTTTTCTTTATAAGCCAGCATGGAGCCCATGAAGATAGTGATGATGGACAACACCAGCAGTGCGGTCTGTGCCCAGGTTCCCCGAAGGAAATCCACGCCGAACAGATAATATGTCACACGGATGATAGCGATAACGCCGCCCTTTGTGATGATACCGGAAAGGACTGCAGATGCAGGGGAAGGTGCTACCGGGTGGGCCGTGGGCAGCCAAGCATGCAGGGGGAACATACCCGCCTTACAGCCAAAGCCCAGAGCCATCAGGAAGAACACGATCAGCATCAGGTTTTCATTCCCTGCCACCAACGCCATATTCAGCGTACCGCCGGCAGCGAAAGTGGTTGTTTCGCAATAGGTGTTCAGGAAGAAGAAACCCATCAGCCCCAAGCCTGCACCAAAGAAAGAGTAACCCAGATATTTCAGACCGGCACGGACTGCTTCCGGTGTACCCGTATGAATAACCATTGGAGCTGTCAGAATTGTCATAAATTCATAGGACAGATACAATGTCATCATATTTTCGGAAAAACACAGGCTCATCAATGCCCCCAAGGAAAAGGTGTAAAACATGAAAAACCGTTCCGGTTTATGCTCATGCTTCATATATTCCATGGAAAATACTGCTACGATCAGCCAGATCGTACTGATCAGGCATGCAAAGAATTTTGCCAGCCCGTCCGTATGATACGCAAGGGAAAGACGATCTGTAATCTGCCACAAAAGGAAGGAATGATCTCCCATGCACAGATACCACACCAGACCTGCTTCAACAGCCATTGCGATAAAAACTAAAGTATTGCGCTGCTTTTCTTCCTTCTGGAAGCCAATGATGAGACCAAAGATAAAAGGTAAAATCATTGGGAGCAGCAAAAGTACAGTTCCGCTCATTTTTTCTCACCTCATTCTCTCATCACAATGTCATCTGGATCAATTCGATGCCTAATTTCATTACATCGATAATGGGACGGTAACCGATCCCCAATACCAGATTGACTACGATAAACAATACCATCGCCAGAGCGAATGTAGGAGAAACCTGAGCTTTTTTGGTTGTCTCTTCTCCTTCTTCTTTCGGACGAGTCCAAATAGCAATAACAGAAGGCAGGAAATACATGGCGTTCAGAATCATGGAGATTGCCAGAGCCGCCAAAACCAGTATCAGCCGCAGACCCGTCATTTCCACAGCCGCAATTGCAAAATACAGCTTGGAAATAAAGCCTGCAAACAAAGGCACACCAATCATAGACAGGGTGCCCACCGTAAATGCAATACCCGCCAAAAGATTTCTGTGAGCCGCACCTTTTAGGTTTTCCAGCTGTTCCTTGCCGCCGGCATCTTCAATAAACGCACCACAGCATACGAACAGCATAGATTTTGTAACTGCATGGGCAAATACATGGAAACATGCTGCCAGCATACCGGCTACAGAACCCAGGCCAATGCCCATGAAGATATAACCAATCTGTGCCACAGAGGAATAAGCCAGCATACGCTTCATACGGCTTTCCTTTACGGCATAAACAGACCCCATGACCATGCCAAGGACACCCAAAACGAACATAACGTCCGCAATCTTCAAATCTACCAGTGTCTGTATTGTAAATACTTCAAAGGTCAGTTTGATTGCCAAAATGATATATGCTTTCAAAACCAGACCAGACAGGATCCCACTGGAAGTTGTCATCGTAGAACCGTAAGCGGTAGGCAGTGCGGAATGGAACGGGAACAACGCGCTCTTGATACCAAGACCAACAAACATCAGGCTGACTACAATCATCAGGGCAAAATGATATTCCCCGGTTGCCATCAGCGCCGCAACCCCTTCTTTGATCTGGGGGAATAACAGCTGCCCTGTGATACCATACAGGATACATACCCCCAACAAAAACAGACCGGAACCCATACAGCCAAATACCAAGTAATGGGTGGTACCTACAATTGCCTGTTTTGTTCCTTTCGCCAAGATCAGCGTACAGGATGCGATCGTTAAAATCTCAATAAAAACATAGCCTGTGAAGATATCGTTTGTATAGGTCATCGCCAACATTGCACCAAAGGTAGCATTCAGCATAATGAAGTAGAAATTCTGTTTTTCCGGAACAATTTCTTTAAAAATGATATCGCTGCCGCCCGTAATCGTCAGGAACATAACTACGCTAACCAATACTGCCAGCAGTGCTTCCAGTGGGCCAACACGCAGTTCATTGCCCCAAGGCGCAGGGAAATGCCCCATCATAAAGGTAAATGCTTCCCCATTTTGGGTAACATTGACCAGGAGGACTACAGACAAAGCCCCCACCAGCAGCACCATGAACCCGTGCAGACGGCGGGCAGTACGTCCGTTTTTAATCAATGGTGTGATAATACCGCAGAACATCGCAAAAAAGATGCTGAAGAAAGGTATATTATGTACTAAATTCAAATGATGCTCCATATTATTCCCCTTCCTCCTCTCTCATCATACGCAGGATCTCGTCCATGTTCAGAGAGCCATAATGCTTATATAATCTCAGAACCAAAGCGAGAGAGAACGCAGTTACACTTACGGATACTACGATACCTGTCAGAACCAGACCGGCCGGAATGGGATTGACATAGTAATCCGCATCAATGATGCCATTTGTCAGGATCGGCGCAACTCTGCCTGAAACATAGCCCTTGGATGCCAGAAAAAGGTAGGTGGCCGTATCCATGATATTCAAACCAATGAATTTTTTAATCAGATTGTTTTGCAGAAGCAGATTCATGAATCCAATGCCAAAGAGGATAACCGAAGCTGCTTCATAATAATTTGTCAACAGATGACTCATAATCAGACTTCTCCTTTTGTAAATAACGCATAGAATCCATACATTGTACAAGCAACGACCAAACCAACACAAATATTCAGAGGCAGGATAAAGCCGGAGCTCAAGATTGCGCCGGGGGTACCCTTCGGGATTTCCCAGCCAACATGGTTTGCACCTGTAAAGAAGGAATAGCTCTTACAGCCGCAATAGGTCAGCAGACACGCAACGCTGATCTTTGTCAGTGTTTTAATCGTAAAGAATGTCTGCATTTTTTTCTGCCCGTTTGCCGCAGAATACAGAATCAGGCCGGCACCAATGATGGAACCGCCGGAAAAACCGCCGCCGGGAGACAGATGACCATTCAATACCACATAAATCCCATACAGGATTACAACGGGAGCCAGGCATTTTGCGCCTTTTTTCAAAATCAGCTTGGAATCCTGAGAGTCAAATACTTCATCCTCCGCCATTTCCTGATCTTCTGCCGCGCTGATATTTTTCTTATCTCTTTGCAGCAGCATCAACACAGCGATCACTGCCATGAATAATACATTGGATTCCCCAAAGGTATCGAATGCACGATAGTCCAAAATCATACCAGCTACAAAGTTGATGGCGCCGGTTTCTTCAATCCCCTGCTCCAGATATCTCTGTGCCACTTCATTGTTTGTAACACTGCTGGGGTCGCCAAACATAGACAGATCAATGACTACCCGCAGCATAACCACAATAAATACCACTGTGATTGCAACGCACAGAATGCGATACAGCGTGGAATTGGAACGCAGCCGTTCCATGGAAACTGTCTTTTCGAAAGACACTCTTTCTTTTCTTTCTCTGGTGGAAATATACTTATCCGCATCAATGAGAATTTCATCGCCATCGATCCAGCCTTTCAATTTTTCCCAGAAAGATTTATTTTCGCTCATTCCATTATCCCTCCCTTGTGCCTTTCAGTGCATGTACTTTCTTCAGCGTCAGGAAGAAAAGTACTGTATCAATACCTGCACCAACGGCTGCTTCTGTGATCGCCAAGTCAGGAGATTCCAGGAAAAGCCAAACAATCGCCATAACAGAACTGTAACCCATAAAAACTATAACGGCCATGAAAAGATTCCTTGTTACAGATACCCCAATGGCACTGGCAATCAAAAATACGACCAGAATCATCTGGATCAGAATGCTAAACTCACTCATCTGTCCTTCATCCTTTCTTCACAATCTTTATTGGTCAAAAGTTCTACCTTTGCGATCATGTGCGTCGCAATAGGGCTGGACAGCCAGAAGAACAGAATGATCAGAACATATTTTGCCATATGGAAAATATCCTGCCCTAAAATCAAAAGACCTAATACTACAAAAAAGATACCCATGGTATCGCCCAAAGCCGCCGCATGCATTCGATTCATCACATATTTGAAGCGATATACACCCAAAACGGAGCAAAGGAACACGAACAGCCCGATGATGATACAGACTGCTGCAACGATTTCTCTTACTGACATTCTTCCTTCGCCTCCTTTTCTTTTCTGCTCAGGAACTGCAGACGTCCTTTATGATGCAGTGTAACCACATGACACATGATCACAACTGCCAGGAAACTCAGAAGAGCATAAACCAAAGATACGTCTACCAATGCTGTTTCACCCAGATAAGCGGAAAGGATACCGATCGTTGTCGTTGTCATGGTACCAATCATATTGATTGCCACAATACGGTCTGTGTAACGAGGACCCTTTACCGCGCGGATAAATGCCAGGATCATGCCGCAGGCCAGCACAAACATGGCAATCTCTAAAATAAAGCGCATCGTATCACTCATACTCTTATCCCTCCAACTTTCTAAGCTGTTTTACAAAAACGGACTCATCCAGCCCTTCCCCGAATTTATCCTTATCCAGTGCCTGAACAGCGTAATCGCCATTTTCCAGCTGCACTGTATAGGTACCCGGTGTCAGTGTGATAGAGTTTGCCAGCGCAACCTGAGAGGATTCGCTCTTCAGATCTGTATGAAAATGAACGATCGCCGGTTCGATTTCCTTTTTATTGGGAGAAAGCACAATCTTGATTACATCAACATTTGCCTTGAAAATCTCCCAGATCAAAACGATCGCATATTTCAGATAGAGCGGCAGTTTTTTCGCCAACCTCAGCTCTCTCTGAAAGCTATAGTCCATATATTTGCAAATGAACCAATACAGCCAGCCACAGATCACAACACCAAAGAGGAACACTTCCAGTGTTACTCTGCCGTTGAAGATTATCCACAGCAGTAATAATAATAAATACATTGAACCACCCTTCCCGTGCAAGCATTTATTTCCCATCAGCTTTTATGAGAATGCCATCCATGTGCATAAATTCAAGACCGCAGATATCAAATATTCTTGGTTTTTGTCAAAAATTTACACTGTATGAGGTATTTTCCATATAGCTAACATAATATATTATCAATGAATATCATAAAATTGTCAAGACTAGTAGTGCTTTCTAACGATTTATTTCCTAACATTTTCTTAACGTTTCAATTTTCTTTGTGCAATTAATGCAATCTACTTCTTGAAAAAAGAGAATTTTATGTGATATCATACAAAATTCTAGCCATTTTCTTTTATACAAAAAGAAGAATTTCTATCTTCCATCCCGTTTTTCCAACGATTTCCCATTGACAGTACCTTCTATGACAAGAAAAGGCGTACCATAAGGTACGCCTTTTCAGGGAAATATATATAAAGCAAACGTTTCTATCACTGTAATGCAATATATTTTTTATTCAATTATTTCTTCTTAGCGAAGATTGCACGTACAGGCAGACCGATCAATACCAGAATGATACCGCCAACAGCGATCATTGTGGAAGATTTGCCAGCCATGAACAGCTGATTCAGCAGAACATACGCACCAGATACGATAGCGATGATAGGAATTACAGGGTATGCAGGTACTTTATATGTACGTTCTACATCAGGAGCCTGTTTTCTATAAACCATAACTGCTGCAAATGTCAGTGTGTAGAATACCCAGCCTACGAATGTACCCAAGTTTGTCAGCAGGTCGAACTGACCTGTCAGCGCATAGATAGCACCCAGGATACCGATCAGGAAGATACAGTTAACAGGAACGCCTGTGCCGGAGATTTTGGACAGAGCTTTGCTGCCGGGCAGGTCGCCTTGTTCTGCCATGTACAGAGCTGTACGAGAACCGGACAGAATAAAGCCGTTACATGCACCACCAGCGGAGATCATGATACCAACAGATACCAGCTTACCGCCCATATCGCCAAAGATTTCCATAGCTACTGCAGATGCGGGAGATTCCAGATTCATCATAACATCAGCAGGCAGTACCCACAGGTAAGCCAGGTTAACGATGATGTAAACAGCCATGATCAGTGCTACACCACCAACGATAGCTTTAGGCAGGTCTTTACCAGGGTCTTTCATTTCACCAGCGATAGCACCTACGTTTGTCCAGCCTTCGAAAGCGAACAGTACGGCGATCATCAGCTGACCAAGAACGGAACCATAGCTCAGGCCATCAGCCAGCATAGGATCGAAGATGGGGTTACCATTCCCTCTGATGAAACCGAAAATCATAATCAGTACCAGGGGAACCAATTTTGCTACTGTAAAAATGTTCTGAGCTGCGCCGCCAACTTTGGAACCCATGCAGTTCAGAATAACCATAATAACAATACAAGCGATCGCTACAGGAACTACCATGCCGTCGCCCAAGAACAGTTTTGCCTGGTTTGCAACAGCTACGCCCAGAGCAGCTACCAGACCGGGATAGAATACTACTGTCTGCATCCAACCGCACAGGTAACCAACTTTGTCACCGAATACTCTTTTCAGGTATACGGGCATACCGCCTGTTTCAGGCATCAGGATTGCAATTTCCGCAAATGTCATAGCTGCGCACAGGCACATCAGGGATGTGATAATCCATGCAACAATTGCCAGACCAGGTGCACCGCCTGTAGCTGTGTACATAGCTGTGGGTTTGAAGAATACACCGGAACCGATTACACAACCTACTACGGTTGTCATGGCTGTGAATACGCCCAGTTCCTTCTTCATTTCTGTGTTGTTACTCATTTTCCTTCCTCCTTTTTAACATTTTTACCAAAAAACGCCAACCGTTAGATATAAAAAAAGAATATACAGTAAATACCAATTTTATACTGGTCTGCCTGTATATCCTCTGTATTTCTACCTGAAAGCATTACTTCTACGGCGGCTTTGGCAAAACCAAGCACTTTCCAGAGTTCCATCCGCAAAAGGTATTTGTACCTGAAAGTTTCTTCAGAAAACGGCTCTTTTTCTGAATTGCTTCATCGGTTTTCCCTGCATCTGTACAAGATTTGTACAAAACGAAAGAAATCTCCCTTTCACTTCTTCTGGCTTTATGCACTTTGTGGTTAGATTATAGCGCGGCGATAAAATGTTGTCAATATATTTCGGTAAATTTTTTTATCGTGGCATTATAAAATTTCATTATGTCTGATATAACAGGAAAAGGCCGGAATCTTCCTGCTTTCTGGAGCTTCTACAAAAGCATTTTCTTCTTTTTCCTCTGTGTTTTTATTGCTTCCATTTTGCCAAAACGAACAAAACGCCCGTCTATTTCCCCCTTTCTTGTCATATAAATGGAGGGAACAGATTCCAGAGGTATGTCTATGAGCCGAAAGACCATCATCACCGGAACTCTTATCCTGACTGCGGCCAACCTCATCACCAAATGTATGGGGTTTTTCTACCGTGTTTTCATGTCAAATATCATTGGGGCAGAAGGCATGGGGCTGTATCAGCTGATTTTACCGATCTATTCTCTTACATGGAGCATCACTTCCGCAGGCTTTACCACAACCATTTCCCGCCTGACAGCCCAGGAACACATCCGCGGACAAAACGGAAATATCGGGCGTATTGTCAAACAAGCCGTCTGTCTTTCTTTTGGTATCAGCCTATTCGTTAGCGGGGTTCTTTTTTTTGGTGCGGAAAAAATAGGTTCTGCCCTTCTGGATGACAGCCGGACCAGCCTTTCCCTGCGCCTGCTGGCTTTTGCTGTGCCTTTTATGGCTGCAGGCTCCTGCTTCCGCGGCTTTTTTCTGGGCATGCAGGAAACCCTTATCCCTGCGGTTTCCCAGGTTTTGGAACAAACCGCCCGTATTGCAACGATTTATTTTCTGGCAGGTATCTTTGTTCCCTTGGGGCTGACCTATGCCTGCTGCGCCGCCGTCAGCGGCATCCTGCTGGGGGAATTTCTCTCCTGCGGCTTTACAGTATGGAATTACTTCCGTTTCAAAAGAAAACACAAGCTGATCCGAAAACCAACCTTGTCCTCTTCCGCTGTCCTGACAATGATTCTGACGATGGCAGTTCCCCTTTCTGCTACGCGCATCGCCACTTCCCTACTTTCTACGGTGGAAAATATCCTGATTCCCCGCCAGCTGCAGCTTCACGGGCAGGATACTGTGCAGGCGCTTTCTACCTATGGCGAACTGACAGGGATGGCAATGCCCCTGATCCTGCTGCCCTCCGCCTGCCTGATGGCGGCTTCCGTTTCCCTTGTGCCGGAAATTTCAGAAGCCTGTGCCATAAAACAGGATACCCGCATCAGCAAAACGGTTTCCGCCACATTTTTATTTACCTCTATCATTGGATTCGGTGCGGCAGCGTTATTTGCAGTATTTCCCAAGGAAATCTGCTACATCGTTTATAATCGTGCCGCCTTGGGGCAGGTTTTGTTTCCCCTTGCCTTTCTCTGTCCTTTGCTCTATGCGCAGACCACTCTGCATGGGCTGCTCAATGGTTTGGGAGAGCAATTTTTTCTTTTTTGGAGCAATGTATTGTCCTCTCTGATTACCATTGCGGTCATCTGGTTTTTTATGCCCTATTATGGTGTGCCTGCTTTTCTTGCAGGATGGTTTCTGAGCCTGCTTTGCAATGTTGGGCTTTCTTTGGGGCGGCTTTATCAGAGAACAGGGGTTTTTCCTTCCTTATATAATTGCTTCTTGAAGCCCCTGCTGGCAGGAGCGGCAGCCGGGCTTCTGGTAAAATATTTCATCCGCATCTCCGAACCATCCAAACTGCTGTTTTTGGGTTCCCTCTGCGGAATGGGCATACTGTATCTTTTATTCCTGCTGGCGTTGGGATGCTTGAACCGCTCTATGCTGAAGCAACTCTTCGGAAAGGCGCTTACATAGTCCCAAATATTTATACAAAGGAAATCTTTTGACAATGATTTTTTCTTTTGGGGCAAAAAATAAGTCAGTCTCACGACTGACCTATTTTTCTTAATTTTTCAGTTTGACCAAACCGGCTTCGTAAAGTTTCTGCAAGCTCATCAGGATACCTGTTTTTGCATGGAACCATGTCAAGCCGCCTTGGAAATAAACGGAGTAAGGTTCTCTGATGGGGCCATCGGCGCTCAGTTCGATAGAAGAACCCTGTATGAACGCACCAGCTGCCATAATAACATCGCAGGTATAGCCGGGCATAGCATAAGGTACAGGGGTCAGGTAGCTGTCTACAGGCGCTGCCGCCTGAATGCCCTGACAAAAGGCCTTCATGGCATCGGCACTGCCCAGTTCCACCGCCTGGATGATATCGTTGCGGGGCTCTGTGCTGTTGGGAATCACACGGAATCCCAGTTTTTCATAGATATTTGCCGCAAAAACAGCCCCCTTCAGTGCGCCTGCTGTTACCGTGGGTGCCAGGAAAAAGCCCTGATACAGCGCACGGTTTACATCCAGAGAAGCACCCACTTCCTGCCCTAGGCCAGGGGCACTCAAACGATAAGCACAACGGTCGATACATGCCTGCTTGCCACAGATATAGCCGCCGATGGGGGCAAGACCGCCGCCAGGGTTTTTGATCAAAGAACCAACGATCATATCTGCCCCTACATTAGAAGGCTCGATAATATCAACAAATTCACCATAGCAGTTATCTACCATACAAATCACATCGGGTTTGATGCCCTTTATAAAGGAAATCAGTTCCCCAATCTGCTTTACAGAAAAGGTGGGCCGCATGGCATAGCCCTTGGAACGCTGAATGGTCACCAGCTTTGTTTTTTCATTGATGGCTTTTTTAATATTTTCATAGTCAAATGTGCCATCCTTCAGCAAATCCACCTGTCTGTAGACAACGCCATATTCTTTCAGGGAACAAGGAGAAGGCGCAATGCCAATCACCTTTTCCAATGTATCATAAGGCTTGCCTACGGGAGAAAGCAATTCATCCCCCGGAAGAAGGTTCGCGCTCAGAGCAATTGCCAGAGCATGGGTGCCGCAGGTAATCTGGGGGCGTACCAGTGCTGCTTCTGTGTTGAAGCATCTTGCATATACCCGTTCCAGCTTATCACGACCATCGTCGTTATAGCCATACCCGGTAGAGCCTGCGAAACAGGCAGCATCTACCCGTTCCTCCCGCATGGCTTTCAGAACTTTTGCCTGATTATATTCCGCCACTGCGTCGATCTGTTCGAATCTGTCTTTTAAATCCTTCAGAATCTCATTGCCAAAGGCTTCTACCTCGGGGGAAATCCCCAGCATACCATACACATTTTCCATTTTATCTCTCCCATCTGTTTAAAAATATATTTA
The DNA here is from genome assembly GCF_051877975.1 of Anaerotignum sp. Classification (GTDB taxonomy): domain Bacteria; phylum Bacillota; class Clostridia; order Lachnospirales; family Anaerotignaceae; genus Anaerotignum_A. The sequence continues at coordinate 50,061 of NZ_JBJEJK010000057.1, read as the reverse complement.
CTCCTAATTTTTAGATTGTATCAAATCTATGCTGTTCCTTCAAGAAGTTTCAGCCATTTCTGGTGAAATCCATCAATTCGATCTGACCGCCCTTTTCCCGATTCAGAATCAGCACTGCTGTCCCCTTTTCTCCTGTCTGGGGCAAAGTTACCGCCACAGGTTCGGTCTTGCCGTTTTTCAGAAGCAGCTTCACCATACCTCCATCCAATTCCAAACCATAGGGCTTCAGGTTATCCTTCCAAAGGGAGAATTTGCAGCCGCTTTTCCAGCCTGCACAGTAGAAGGACTTAGTATTTTCCAAAATATCTCGTCCGCAGAGAGGGCATTTCCCAAAAGCATTATTTTTCCGTTTCTTCCCTCTGATCTGTTCCTCTGGGAAAACCACATCCGCCCGTCGGCCCGACGCTGCATCCTGAATCAGAAACTGCACGTATCGGCGGATACTGGCCATAAAACGTTCTTCTGTCATATTCCCTTTGGCAATGGAGGATAGTCCCTTTTCCCATTTTCCTGTGGTCTGGGGAGAACGCATCTCATTGGGAACCACCTCGATGAGCTTTCGCCCTTTTTCCGTAGGTACAAGGGTTTTGCCTTTGCGGACGATATAGCCTACTGTCAGCAGGCGCTCAATGATGGCGGCTCTTGTGGCAGGGGTACCCAAACCGCTGTCCTTCATCTGTTCTTTCAAAGCCTCATCTTCTACAAATCTGCCGGCATTTTCCATAGCAGAAAGGAGAGAACTTTCTGTATATGGAGTGGGCGGTTTTGTTTTCTTTTTCTGCACTGTGGCTTTTTCAATCTTGCGCTCTTCCCCTTCGCTGAGGGCAGGAAGTTTTTGGTCTTCCTCGTCTTTTTTCTTCTTTTTCGCTGCCGCTGCAGGGGTCAGGGCTTTTTCCACTACCTGCCAGCCTTCCTCCAGAACCACCGTCCCTTTGGAAAGAAACCGTTCCTGTTCCGCTTCAGCATAGACCTTTGTGGTCTCATATCTATAATAAGGATAGAACACCGCCAAAAACCTTGCCGCCACCAGAGAGAATACTTTTCTTTCCTCCTCCGTCAGGCTATCCACTCTTAGTTTTGCATCCGTAGGAATGATCGCATGATGGTCTGTCACTTTCGTATTATCGATGATACGTTTCGTAAAAGAAATATTCTCTGTCAAGGGATGAGCATAAGGGACATATGCCTCCAGCTCGCACAGCCGTTTGATAGTATTCCGCACCTTCCCTTTCATATCGTCGCTCAGGTAGCGGCTGTCCGTTCTGGGATAGGTAATCATTTTTCGCTTTTCATAAAGGCTTTGTGCAATATCCAGTGTCTTTTTCGCGGAAAAACCGAATTTTTTATTGCAGTCCCTTTGCAGCTCCGTCAGGTCATAAAGCAAAGGCGGCGGCATTTTCTTTTCTTCCTTTTCTACTTGCGTAATGCGGGCCATTTTACCAGAAACTTTCTCCACAATAGCCTTTGCTGTTTCTTCTTTTTCGATGCGAGTATGTTCTTCCTTGTCGATCCACATGCCCGTATAGCCGCCAAAATCCGCCTGGACTTCAAAATAATCTTCCGCCACAAAAGCGTCGATTTCTTTCTGCCGGTCTACAATGATGGCAAGGGTCGGCGTCTGGACACGGCCAATGCTCAGGAGAGCATCATAGCGCAGGGTATAGGCTCTGGTGGCGTTCATTCCCACCAGCCAATCGGCTACAGAGCGGCATTTGGCAGAGGTATAGAGCAGATCATATTCCCTGCCATTTTTCAGATTGGCAAAGCCTTCCTTGATAGCTTCCTCTGTCATACTGCTGATCCAGAGGCGTTCAAAGGGCTTGGTACATTTTGTAATTTCGTAGATATAACGGAAAATCAGCTCGCCTTCCCGCCCGCTGTCGGTGGCACAGATCAGGCTATCAATTTCCTTGCTGTGCATCCATTTATGTAATACCTTGAGCTGAGAACGAGTCTGAGCAATGGCCTTCAGCTTCATTTCTTCCGGAAGGATAGGCAATGTGGAAAAATTCCATTTTTTGTATTTTGGATCATATTCTTCAGGTTCTGCCAATGTGACCAGATGCCCGACTGCCCAGGAAACAACATATTTTTCTCCGATCAGGCATCCTTCTCCCTTTTGGTTGGCTTTCAGCACCTTGGCAATATCCCTTGCTACAGATGGTTTTTCTGCAATCACTAGTATTTTTCCCATTTTTTCCTCCTTTCCGATTCACTAATATATGAGTATAGCATTTCTTCATCGCAAAATCAAATCCATCAGGACTGGGCTCTTATCGGAAATATTGACATCCCCTCAAAATTTATATACAATATATTGGTTAAAATGAATGTATTACAAGGAGGTATTCCTATGCGAACATATAAGATTCTTTCTGATACATCCTGCGATATTCCTGCAGCAGTGCTGGAAAAGCTGGATGTAATCTATGTTCCCTTTCATGTTTCCTTCGACAGGGAACATTATCTGAAAGAACTGCGTGATATCACCCCCGATGATTTCTATGATAAAATCAATGCCGAAAAACTGTTTCCCAAAACTTCTCTGCCTTCCGTACAGGATTATATGGATGCCATGGAGCCCGTCCTGAAAGAAGGTAATGATGTTTTTTGCATGTGCCTTACCTCAAAATTCAGCGGCTCTTATCAAAGTGCTGTCAATGCGGCAAATATCCTTTCCGAATCTTATCCCGAATGTAAGATCATGGTGATGGATACCGCCTGTGTGACCGGTTCCCAGGGGCTGTTGGTCTATGAAGCCTGCCGTATGAGGGATGCCGGCTTTTCTATGGAAAAAATGGCAGAAATTTTGGACAAGCAGAAGGATACCACAAAAATCAACTTTACCGTAGATTCTCTGGATTATCTGCAGAAAGGCGGCAGAATCGGCAAAGCTTCCGCTCTGGCCGGTACAATCCTGAATATCAAGCCTATCATTATCATGAAAGATGGAGAACTCCACCCGGAAAGCAAGGTACGCGGGCATAAAAAAGCCCTGAAGACCATTATGGATATGACACGAAATGAAATCGGTGCAGAAAAAGAAAAATATCGGGTTCTTTTCGTCCGCGGGGAAAAAGAACGCCAGGCTATGGCAGAGGAACTGCAGAAAGAACTGCTGGCAGAAGGCTATGATGTTATGGAAGATATCTGGCCTGTTGGCATCACGATCGGTACCCATACCGGCCCTACTCCTATCGGCATTTGTTACATCAAAAAATATGAATTTGTATAACGGCGGAGAAAAAGAAAGAAAAAAAAGATGTTCGATAAGCTTGCTCAATCGGACATCTTTTTTTATTCATTTGCGGAGCAAACACCGAAAATCCGCAGGATTTGAGGTTGCCCCGCCGTTCTTGTATTTTTTATTTATCTCTCAGCTGTGCGCCCAGTTCTTCTGCCAGACCTTTCAGGATCGCATCCATTGCATCTGCGATATCTGTATCTGCCAGTGTCTTTTCTGCGCTGCGGAATACGATGGAATATGCTACAGATTTATAGCCTGCTTCAATCTGTTCTCCCTGATATACATCGAAAAGTTTTGCTTCTTCCAGATATGCGCCGCCGTTTTTCTTGATGATATCGGCAATTTCTTTTACTGTCACATCTTCTTTTACCAGCATAGCGATATCTCTTGTGATGGCAGGATATTTAGGCAGTGCCTGATAAACCACTTCTCTGTTGGCATTTGCCACGATCTTTTCCATATCCAGAACAGCCAGATATGCTCTTGTACCAATGCCATAGTTTTTCAGTACAACAGGATGAACCTCGCCCAGATAACCGATATTTTCTCCATTTACAATGACAGAAGCCGTTCTGCCGGGGTGCATCCAAGGCAGAGCTTTTTCTGTAACATATTCTGCCACTTTGCCCATGCCCAGTACATTCATCAGATGTTCTACGATACCTTTCAGGTCATAGAAATCCATATTGCCATACATACCCATGGTCAGTGTGGGAATTTCATGGGGCAGCTCTGTCAAAGGCAGTGCCTTTGGAATATAAACCTTTGCCACTTCAAACAGCCCTGCGCTCTCGTTTCTTCTGTTGTAGTTTGTTGCCAGAGAGGACAGAATGCCATTGAAGGATACTGTTCTCATAATGCTGAAATCTTCCCCCAAGGGGTTGGAGATCACGATTGCTTTTCTCAGATCGCTGTCAGCAGGAATCAGCAGCTTATCGAATACCTTAGGGCTTTCGAAGCTGTATGTCATTGCTTCGCACAGACCATCCGCAATCACAGTATCCTTTACCAGAGAGGTAATGGTCTGTTCGTAGGTCTTTTTCCCTACTGTAGGTGTACCGCTGGCCAGAGTTGCTTCGATCTTATTGTAACCATAGAAACGAGCAATTTCTTCTGCCAGGTCAGCCTGTGCTTCCAAGTCGGGACGGAAGGTAGGTACTGTTACGATATGGTTCACGGGATCTACTTTCAGTTCGATCTTTTCGAAGATCTTCTGCATTTCTTCTTCGGAAATATCTGTACCCAGGAATTTATTGATCCAAGCGGGATTGTAGGACAGTTCCCAAGGCTCTCTCTTGTTGGGGTATTCATCTACCACGCCGGGAACAACATCACCAGCACCCAGCAGTTCTACCAGCTGTACGGCACGGTTTACTGCTTCCAGAGCCAAGTTGGGATCCAGACCTTTTTCAAATTTGCTGGATGCATCTGTACGCAGACCAACCTTTTTCGCTGTGATACGAACGTTAGGGCCATCGAAGCAAGCAGATTCAAAGAGAACAGCCTGAGAACCTTCCACGATCATGGAGTTTTCACCACCCATAACACCCGCAATGGCAACGGCTTTTTCAGGGTCGGAAATCACCAGCATAGAGGGATCCAGATTTCTTACCTGACCATCCAGTGTTGTGATCGTTTCGCCTTCTTTTGCGTTTCTAACGATAATATGGCTGTCTTTGATGGTTTCGATGGAGAAGGCATGCATGGGCTGACCCATTTCAACCATCACATAGTTTGTGATGTCAACGATATTATTGATGGGGCGAACGCCTGCCATACGCAGTCTCTTTCTCATCCATCTGGGAGAAGGACCGATTTTTACATTTTTTACGACTCTTGCCACATATCTGGGGCACAGTTCGGCATTTTCAATGGTAACTTTTACATAATCCTCTGCTTTGCCTTCTGCTTCTTCCTTTACTGCGATTTCGGGGTAATGGAAAGGAATATCATAAGTTGCGGCAGCTTCTCTGGCAATCCCCAAAATGCTGAAGCAATCGGGTCTGTTGGATGTGATTTCGTATTCTACCACTTCATCCTTCAAATCCATCACTTCCACAACATCCTTGCCCAGTTCAACGGGTTCGGGGAAGATATAGATACCGTATTCAGGTGCTTCAGGGAAATCGTGTTTGTCGCAGCCCAGTTCTTCTACGGAGCAAAGCATCCCTTCGGAAACAACGCCGCGCAGTTCCCCTGTGTGGATTTCTTTGCCGCCTGCGATGACGGAATTATCCAGCGCAACGGGTACATAATCGCCAACCTTTACATTGGGTGCGCCTGTTACGATGGTCAGGTCTTTGCCCTGGCCTGCATCGATGGTGCAGATGACCAGTTTATCGGCATCGGGGTGTTTTACGATTTCTTTGATATAGCCTGTGACTACGTTTTTGATTTCGCCGGCTACCGTTGTATAGCCTTCTACTTTAGAACCGGACAGTGTGATATCTTCAATAAAATCCTTGATATCCGCTGTTACGGGTGCATATTCTTTCATCCAAGACATAGGTACGTCCATGAAATTAACTCTCCTCTCAAATATAAAATGATAAAACCTTGAGGACTCTTGTTCAAGCAGGATTTGCTTCGCAAACCTTGCTCCTTCGGAGTAACCGCCGCATCTGTTCGGCGGTGCGTACCTCAAACTCCTGCAAGGGGGTAACCCCCTTGACCCTACACGCAAAAGCATACGCTTTTGCCAGAAAATAATATATTTCCACACCGAAGGCAAATAAAAGTTTCGGTCAAGCCTTTTCAAAGGCTTGTGGGGCGCGCAGGGGCAAAGCCCTGCGAATTGCCTTTCCAGCGGGTTTTTGAAGGGGGTTCAGAGGAAAACTTTTCCCAAGAAAAGAAAGTTTCCCCTTTCTCTCCCTATTTTACTCTTAGAACTGTTTTAAGAACTTAGCGTCGTTTTCAAACAACAGACGCAGGTCTGTGATACCGTATCTCTGCATGGCTACACGTTCCAGACCCATACCAAAAGCGAAACCACTGTATTCTTCTGGGTCGATGCCGCTCATTTTCAAAACCTTAGGATGTACCATACCGCAGCCCAGCAGTTCGATATAGCCTTCCCCTTTGCATACACGGCAGCCTTCCCCACCGCAAGCGAAGCAGGTTACGTCCATTTCCGCACTGGGTTCTGTGAAGGGGAAATGGTGAGGACGGAAACGCACCTTTGTATCTTCACCGAACAGTTCCTTTGCGAAAACTGCCAGTGCGCCTTTCAGGTCGCCCATAGTAACGTTTTTATCGATTACCATGCCTTCCAGCTGGTGGAATACAGGGGAATGGGTCGCATCCACCTCATCGGAACGATAAACGGCACCGGGGCAAACCATACGGATGGGCAGTTTGCCTTTTTCCATGGTACGAACCTGTACAGGGGATGTCTGTGTTCTCAGCAGAATATCTCCATTAATATAGAAAGTATCCTGTTCATCCTTTGCAGGATGGTTTGCAGGGATATTCAGTGCTTCAAAGTTATAGTAGTCTTTTTCGATTTCGGGGCCATCCGCCACTTCGTAACCCATGCCTTTGAAAATATCGCAGATTTCATCGATAACAATGCTCATGGGATGCTTATGGCCTTCGGGTCTTTCTTTACCGGGCATCGTTACGTCGATTTTTTCCTTTTCCAGACGGTATGCCATCTCTGCTGCTTCCAGACGTTTTTTGCTTTCTTCCAGCATTTTTTCGATATCTTGTCTTACTTCATTGGCCATCTGACCGATGACAGGTCTTTCTTCTGCGGAAAGCTTGCCCATTTCTTTCAGGATGGCTGTCAATTCCCCCTTTTTCCCGAGGAATTTTACCTTCAGTTCGTCAACATCTTTGATTTCTTTGGCTTCCTGGAACGCTGCCAGTGCCTTTTCCTGGATCAGTTTCAACTTATCCTTCATTATTTCTTCTCCTCTCTTTCTTGAGGGTTTCACCCTCAAACTCCCACCAAGGGGATCATCCCCTTGGAACCTGATACCGCATCAACATATTCATGTTGATGCAAATGGGGGTACAGGGGATTTGAGCACCGCCAAAATTAGGCGGCGGCGAAGCCATCTTTCCGGAGGAAAGATGCTTGACCCTTTCCCCTGTCGGGGTTTGGGGCAGTGCCCCAAAAATAAAAAGGCCTTCGTCACACAAAGGGACGAAGGCTCGCGGTACCACCCAAATTCCTGCTATCACAGGCACTCTAATGCGTAACGTGCATGAAACGGACTTCCCTACTCTTTTTTCAGGAAGCCGACTCCGATGGGAACTTCTGCAGCTTCTCATACGAAAAACCCTTACAGCTCTGGAACTTCGTTCCGAAGGTTTTCTCTCTGTCGCAGTTTCACTGCATACTTTTCATCTTCACAGTCGTTAGATATTCATAACAAAAATATTTTATCACACCCACCCCGAAAGTCAAGGGGATAAAAGGGAAATATCGCCTTATTCCCCCTTTAGGCGGCGCAGATGTTCCTTGATACGACGTTCAATGCCATTATCCGTGGGCGCATAGTATACAGTACCCACCAATTCATCGGGCAAATACTGCTGCTCCACATAATGACCGGGATAATCATGGGCATATTTATAGCCAATTCCATGCCCTAAATCAGACGAACCGCTGTAATGGGCATCCTTCAGATGGGGCGGAACGGTACGGATACGGATATTTCGCACATCGGAAAGGGCTTTGTCAATCCCCAGATATGCCGCATTGCTCTTGGGCGCACAGGCAACGTAAGTCACCGCCTGAGCCAGAGGGATACGCCCCTCCGGCATGCCGACGAAATTCACTGCCTCCATGGCTGCCACTGCCACTTGCAGAGCATGGGGGTCTGCATTGCCCACATCCTCCGAAGCACAAATGACAATTCTGCGGGCAATAAATTTCGGGTCTTCCCCTGCATAGATCATCTTCGCCAGATAATATAATGCCGCATCGGGGTCAGAACCGCGCATACTTTTGATAAAGGCAGAGATGGTATCGTAATGATTATCTCCATCCTTATCATAGTTCAATGCCCGCTTCTGGATACATTCCTGAGCCTCTTCCAAGGTAATATGAATCATGCCATCTTTCCCGGGGTCTGTGGTCAAAACTGCAAGTTCCAGTGCATTTAAGGCTGTTCTGGCATCACCATTGGCAGTATTGGCAAGGAAAGACAGGGCATCCTCGTCCAGTTTGGCATGGTAAATGCCCATGCCCTTCTTTTCATCTGTCAGTGCTCTTTGCAGAAGTATCTTGATATCCTTATCCTCCAACTGGCGCAGTTCAAATACAATGGAACGGGAAACCAAGGCTTTATTCACCTCAAAATAAGGATTTTCCGTGGTAGCACCGATTAAAACAATGGTACCATCCTCCACATGGGGCAGCAGTGCATCCTGCTGACTTTTATTGAATCGATGGATCTCGTCGATGAACAAAATCGTTTTTTTGCCATACATGCCCAGCTCTGCCTTGGCATCCTCCACCGTCTCCTTGATTTCTTTTATACCGGCAGTAGTAGCGTTCAGCTGGCAAAATCTGCTTTTTGTAGTATTGGCAATGATTTTGGCCAAGGTTGTTTTGCCTGTTCCGGGGGGGCCATAGAAAATGACGGAGCTGAGGCGGTCGCTTTTGATGGCACGATAGAGCAATTTCCCCTTGCCGACAATATGCTCCTGCCCCACAAATTCCTCTAATGTGGTAGGACGCATCCGAGCCGCCAGAGGCGCATCTTTTCCCCCTTGCAGGCTGCGATTATATTCAAATAAATCCATTTGATTCACCGACTTTCCCTTAAAACTCTCTCCAAAGCATTCCTTTCAAACAATATTATCTATTTTATAGTAGATTTTCTTTTATTTCAATATAAAATAAACAGGACTTGTACTTCCAAAAGACCAGAAAATACGGAAAAATTTCACAGTTTCCTATGTCATTTCTCCGAAAAAAATGGTATACTACTCAAGCATTTTGAAAAATTGAAGGAGAAACTTATGAAAAAACGTGATTCTTTTGCAACCAGGCTGGGGTTTGTTCTGGCCTGCATCGGTTCTGCCGTTGGAATGGGGAACTTATGGATGTTTCCCACCAGAGTATCCCTCTATGGCGGCGGTTCCTTCCTGATTCCTTATTTTATTTTTGTTGTATTGATTGCATCCACTGGGGTGATCGGGGAAATGGCCTTTGGCCGTGCCGCACGTTCGGGGCCGGTAAATGCCTTTGGCATGGCGGCAGAAAACAAGGGCAGCCGCAGGCTGGGAGAAGCTTTGGGGCTCATTCCCTCCATCGGTGCGCTGGCTATGGCCATCGGCTATACGATTGTTGTGGGCTGGATCCTCAAATATGCCGTTGGCACATTCACCGGAGCCACACTGGCGTCTGCGGATGTGGACGGGTATGCTGCCGCCTTTGGCAGCACAGCCAGCGCCTTCGGCAACAATGGCTGGCAGATTGCGGCATTGGCAATCTGTATGGTCATCACGATGATGGGCATTGGCAAGGGCATTGAAAAGGCCAACAAGATTATGATGCCCCTGTTCTTCCTGCTCTTTGTGGGGCTGGGCATCTATATCGCTTTCCAGCCCGGCGCGGCAGAAGGCTATCGCTATTTTTTCCGTGTAGACCCCGTGGCACTGGCAGACCCTATGACATGGATCTATGCATTGGGGCAGGCATTTTTCTCCCTGTCCATCGCAGGCAACGGCACCATCATCTATGGCTCTTATCTGCCAGATGAAGAAAATATCCCCGCATCGGCGGCCCGCGTTGCCTTTTTCGACACACTGGCAGCCTGCCTTGCGGCACTGGTCATCATTCCTGCCATGGCGACCACCGGTTCCCAGTTGGACCAAGGCGGCCCAGGGCTGATGTTCATTTTCCTGCCCCATCTGTTCCACACTATGCCCGGCGGTTCTCTTTTCGCCATCATTTTCTTTGTGGCGGTGCTGTTCGCAGGTATGACTTCCCTGCTGAATCTCTATGAAACACCTATCGCCACATTGCAGGAGAAATTTAACATGGGTCGTGTCCCCGCCTGCATCATCATCGGCGTAATTGGCGCAGTGGTTTCCCTCTGTATCCAAGGGATCGTGTCCGGCTGGATGGATGTGCTTTCTATCTATATCTGCCCTTTGGGGGCGGGACTTGCCGGCATTATGTTCTTCTGGTTCTGCAAAAAGCAGTATGTAGAGGAACAGGTAAACAAAGGACGGAATCAGCCTATGTTCGGCTGGTATTATCCCCTTTGCAAATATGTATTCTGCCCCATCTGCTTCCTTGTACTGCTCTTAGGTGCATTGAACGGCGGCATCGGCTGATATCATTACAAAAAAATCCTTACTGTCATCATCACAGTAAGGATTTTTTCATGTTCTCTTTTATTCCTTTGCCAAAAAAAGACAGGCATCCCCAAAGCTGAAAAAACGGTAACGCTCCCGCACAGCCTCGGCATAAGATTCCATCACCAATTCCTTCCCCATCAATGCAGAAACCAGCATGATAAGGGTGGATTCAGGCAGATGGAAATTGGTTACCAGACAATCCACTGCTTTAAATTGATATCCGGGATAGATAAAAATTTTCGTCCAACCACTTTTGGGTTGAATGATACCGTTTTCATCCGTTACAGATTCCAAAGTTCTGGTGCTTGTGGTACCAACAGCAATGATTCTGCCGCCGTTTTTCTTCACTTCATTCATGATAGCCGCCTGTTCCGGCTCTACCACATAATATTCGGAGTGCATTTCATGATCCAGCACATTATCCACCTTGACAGGGCGGAACGTCCCCAGGCCCACATGCAGCGTCACATGGGCAATTTTCACGCCCATTGCCTCGATTTCCTGCAATAATTCAGGCGTAAAATGCAGCCCCGCTGTTGGCGCCGCCGCAGAGCCTTCATGCTCCGCATAAACGGTCTGATACCGATTCTTATCCTCCAGTTTATGGGTAATATAAGGAGGCAATGGCATTTCGCCCAATTCATCCAGAATAGCTTCAAACACGCCTTCATATTCAAATTTGATGATACGGTTGCCGCCTTCGATAACCTCCAACACTTCCGCCACCAGCTTGCCGCCGCCGAAGGAAATTTTATCCCCCGGTCTTGCCTTTTTGCCGGGGCGCACCAACACTTCCCAGGTATCCATATCTTTTCTGACAAGAAGAAGAATCTCTATCGCTGCACCTGTGCCGACTCTCTCGCCATACAACCTGGCAGGCAGTACTTTCGTATTATTGATGACAAGGCAATCTCCCGCCTTCAGATATTCTTTGATATCTCTGAAATGCCGATGTTCCTTTTTGCCGCTGTCCTTATGCACCACCATCAAGCGGCTGGATGCTCTATCCTGCAAAGGTTCCTGGGCAATGAGCTCTTCCGGCAGATCAAAGTAAAAATCACTTGTTTTCATCTTGTTCCTCTCATTAAATATGTCTCGGCGTATTTAATACCGATAATTTTCAGCATTTCCTTCCGATAGGTAATCGTTGCGTCATCGGGCAGGTAATCAAACCCCTCAATATCGTAATCATGCAATACATAATGTTCTTCCATATCCTGAGAATTGATCGTAACTTCAGGGTCTGTCAGTTTCCGAACGATATCTACCACTTCACATTCGGGGTCATCGGAAACAGCCCGCATGATCTGTGCGATTTCATGGTCTTTCAGTCTTTTTACAAACATTTCTTTCCCTCCCCTTAGTATTCCAGCAGATAGTTGATTGCATATTCATCGCCAAACCATTTGTGCATCAGGGTTCTGTAAACATAGTCAGAACCGGCACCGGCACGGTTTTTCCCTTTGATATGATAATCATGCAGCTGATACGTTTCAATATCTTCCTGAAATTTTGCTGTTACTTCAGGCACGTTAGAAACCGCAACAGCATCCTCGAAGCTGCTGTCATAGGTACGGATCTTTAAAATCGTCAGTTCTCCATCATCGGAGATCACATTCATGACTTCTCTGATTTGTTCTTCTGTCAGCTTTTCACAAAACATTTCTCATTCCTCCTTGTTCCAATCAGTTTCAATGGCTTCCCAGAGTTCTTTTTTCCCTAAGCCCAGCAGGGCTTCCCGAACCGCTTCCCGGGTAGGGGCAATGGGCCTGTGCATACCGCCGCAGCGCAGCCCTTCGTCCAAATAAATCCAAAACTCATCTTCTTTTGTCTCTCCAACGAGACCCCTGTCGGAAAAAACAACTGTATTTCCCTTTTGATCCTGCCAGCCTTTACAAGAAAGCAGGAATCCTCTCCAATTTTTCATTCTTCTCATCTCCGCTCATCAATCTTCAATGGTGATGCCGGTATAATAATGATGTAAAATCTCTTCATAATCGTAGCCCATCTGTGCCATCGCCTGGGCACCCTTCTGGCTCAGCCCTACGCCATGGCCGCTGCCAATGCCTTCGAATACGAATTTACCATTTTTCACAGTACTGATATTCACAGAATATACTTCATACGCATCCGTATTTACAGAAATGGAAGGGTTCTCTGCTGCTTCTCTCACTTCCACATCTACAGACAGTTTTTTGCCGTTCAGATAGGAAAGGGCTCCTTCTGTTTTCGCAATGATGCCCTGATTTGCCGCTGCTGCCATCAGGCCGCCCTTTGCGGCTGTCATCTGCGGCGCTGTTGTTCCTGCGCTGCCATACTGGCCAATCTCTCCCCCTTTGCCATTGATGGTAAACATCTTGCTGGGCAGGCTACCGCAGGCAGAGGAGAAATACGTACGGATCGTTTCTTTATTTAATGTCTTTGTGCCGTTGGTGCCAACGATCTGCAGTTCCTGCACCCGGCCGCCAGTAGAAAGTTTTGTGATCACGATATCCTTGGCAGAGCCAATGCCTGCGCCTTTCGCATTCAGCAAATCTGTCAGTTCATCCAGAGTCAGCTCTTTTGTCCAGCTATTATCCCCATATTCGCCCAATTCAGGCACAGCACGGAGATATGGCACTGCCGCACTCCAGACATTTTCACTATTTTCTGTATAGCCGCCTGTGGATGCGGAAAATACCGCTTCAATAGGAGAGCCATTGTAGCAGGCAACTTCCCCCGCCGTGGCATCGACTGCCGCTGTGGTGGAGGCAGCTTCGTTGCTGTAGCCCTTGTATACCTGACAGGCTGTCGTATCACAAAGCTGATAGCCGCTGCCGGTATGGGCGCCCAATTTTGTCATAGCATAGGTTCTTGCTGCCACCGCCTGGGCTTTCAAAGCTTCTTTTTCGTAGCTCTGGGGCATTTCGGAAGGCACGACTCCATAAAGATACTCTTCCAGGCCAACAATATTTACCGCTGTCATTGTTGTACCATTCACAGCGAACGTCAGCATTCCCCGGTAAGGCATACTATTCACCTTAAAAGTATTCTCTGTATTTCCGCCCATCAATACATCATTTTCCGATACAATGACGGGTGCTTCACCGCCGGTGATGCTATACCCCTCAAAACCGGATATTTTCTTTGCAGTTTCCCTGGATGCCGTTTCCACTGCGGAAACAGAGGATCCTTTCACATAAACAGTCCAATCCTGCTCCTCTAAATAGGCCGCATACGCATCCAGACCCATATTGGACAGATTTTTCGCCAGATTTAAGGCATCTTTGCAGCCCATTTTTCGATCGATAGCGATAAATTCCCCTGTTGCGGGCTTTGCTGTAAAAATACCGTTGGAAGTGATTTTTCCGCCTTCTTCAAAATCACCGTTATTTTCCGTGCCAATGGAAAGTTCCCATACGCCGATAGTGGCAGAAGAAACATTTTTACAAATAGATTCCAACCCGACACGGACAGTATCAGGCACATCATACGCCATTGCTTCCACCGGGGCTGCGCCCAAGAGCATCGCGCAGGCCAAAATGGAGGCAAGCTGTTTTTTTACTTTCATATTATCCCTCCTGTTTTGGAGATTTGATTTCATTTTGCTGTATCATTATGATAAAACGGAAAGCCTTGAAGCCTTCATATCTTTCATTTAATAAACTTCTCCTTCAAGTCAAAAAAACAAGCCGTTCTGTCTGCAAGCAGCTGAACGACTTCTTTTCTGCCTTGTCTCCGCTTCTATAGAGATATTATATCATAAAAGCATAGAGACAGACAACGATATTTCCATTTTCCCTTTTAGAAAAAATTTTTTTAAAAATTCAAAAATTGTATTGACAAAAATACAATTTAGTGTTTAAATTGTATTTATTCTGATACAGAAAAAACACGAAGAAGAGGAATAGTAGATTTTCCAGATGTTCTCAGAGAGTCTGCGGGCGGTGCGAGCAGGTAACAAACGGAAAATTGAACTGGCCTCGGAGTGGTTCGCTGAAAGAGGAATGTTTCAGTAGGTGCAACCGGCAGTCGACCGTTACCCCGACAGGATATCGGCTTTTTAAGCCCGTATCTGAGAAAGTGTATCCCCTTTTGGGGATAAAAAAGAGTGGTACCGCGGAAGTTTATGGCCTTTCGTCTCTTAAATGATTAAAGAGATGATGGGCTTTTTTATTTTCCCCGCTCCCAAACTGAACGAAAATCACGAACCAAAGATAAAAGCAAACGGAAACACATTAGAGATTGAAAACACGAAAACCAAGGAGGAAAAACAAATGATGAATTACACAAAGTACAGACCTTATCCCCCCATGGATATGCCCAACCGCAAATGGCCCAGCAATACGATTACAAAAGCGCCTGTATGGTGCAGCGTTGATATGAGAGATGGCAACCAGTCTCTGGAAATTCCTATGAATCTGCCTGAAAAACTGAAATTCTTCCAGTTCTTAGTAGATACAGGATTTAAGGAAATCGAGATCGGCTTTCCTGCTGCCAGTGATACAGAATTTGAGTTTGCAAGAACACTGATCGAAAATAACCTGATCCCCGATGATGTTACCGTACAGGTTCTGACACAAAGCAGACCCCACATCATCAAAAAAACATTCGAATCTCTGAAAGGCGCAAAAAAGGCTATCGTCCATCTGTACAATTCTACTTCTACTCTGCAGAGAGATGTTGTTTTCGGCAATTCCATGCAGGAAACCATCGACTTGGCGGTATCAGGTGCTGTCCTGCTGAAAGAAGAAGCAGCAAAAATGCCTGAAACAGAATTCTTCTTTGAATATTCTCCCGAAAGCTTTACCGGTACAGAAATGCCCTTTGCTGTGGAAATCTGCAACGCGGTTCTGGATATTTGGCAGCCCACACCCGATCATAAGGCCATCATCAACCTGCCCTCTACCGTAGAAATGGCAACGCCCAATGTTTACGCAGACCAGATCGAATACTGCTGCGAAAACCTGAAATACAGAGACAGCATCTATGTCAGCCTGCACGCCCACAATGACCGCGGCACAGCCGTGGCGGCAACAGAACTGGCTATGCTGGCAGGGGCTGACCGTGTGGAAGGCACACTGTTTGGCAACGGCGAAAGAACAGGCAACACAGATGTCATGAATGTAGCCATGAACCTCTTCTCTCAGGGCATCGACCCCGAACTGGATTTCAGCCATATCGATGATGCTGTCAGAATTTATGAAGAATCCACAAGAATGCAGATCTCCCCCAGACATCCTTATGCAGGCTCTCTGGTTTACACAGCTTTCTCCGGCTCCCATCAGGATGCTATCCGCAAAGGCATGGAAGCTATGAAGAAACACCCCGACAGATGGGAAGTACCTTATCTGCCTATTGACCCTGTGGATGTTGGCAGAAACTATGACCCTATCGTTCGTATCAACAGCCAGAGCGGCAAAGGCGGCGTAGCTTTCATTCTGGAACAGAATTTCGGTCTGTATCTGCCTAAGGCATTCCAGCAGGATTTCAGCACTGTTACCACCAGCATGAGCGACAAGCGGCATAAAGACCTGACACCTGCCGATATCTATGAAGCATTCGTAGATCATTATGTAGACAACAGAGCACCTCTGGAACTGGTAGGCTATAAAGAAATCGTTATGAAAAACCATGAAGACGTTGCCATCGAAGCTCAGTGCAACTATCATGGAGAACCCATCACTTTGACCGGCACAGGAAACGGTATCATTTCCGCTCTCTGCCACGCTATCGAAGATAGATTCAACATCGTCATGGAAGTTGTAGATTATCGGGAACACTCTATGTCCCATGGTACAAAATCCAGAGCGATCTCCTATATCCAAATTGCTGATAATGAAGGCGGCATGTATTTCGGCGCAGGCACATCCAGCAACGTAACAAAATCTTCTCTGCGCGCCGTTGTCAGCACAACAAACAAAATCATCAAATAAGATACGGAGGATAACATCATGGGAATGACAATGACACAAAAGATCCTTGCTGCCCATGCAGGGGAAGCAAGCGTAAAAGCAGGACAGCTCATCCAGGCAAAACTGGATGTAGTTATGGGCAACGACATTACAACAGCCGTTGCTCTGAAAGAATTCAAGAAAACAGGCGCAAAGGAAGTCTTTGATAAGGACAAGGTAGTCATCGTTTTGGATCACTTCACCCCCAACAAAGACATCAAGGCGGCAGAACAGTGCAAAGCCTGCCGCACCTTTGCTTATGATATGGAAGTAAAGAACTTTTTCGACGTAGGTCAGATGGGGATTGAACATGCCCTTCTGCCCGAAAAAGGGATTGTTGTGCCCGGACAGGTCATCATCGGTGCCGACTCTCATACTTGTACTTATGGCGCATTGGGTGCTTTCTCCACAGGTATTGGCAGCACAGATATGGCCATTGGTATGGCAACAGGCGAGGCATGGTTCAAAGTGCCCAGTGCCATCAAATTTGTACTGACAGGCAAACCCGCCAAATGGATCAGCGGGAAAGATATCATCCTGCATATCATTGGTTTGATCGGTGTTGACGGTGCATTGTACCGCAGCATGGAATTTGTCGGCGATGGTATCCAGTACCTGACAATGGATGACCGCTTCTCTATGGCAAACATGGCCATTGAAGCCGGCGCGAAAAACGGTATTTTCCCCGTTGACGAAAAAACACTGGAATATGTAAAAGAACATTCTGTGAAAGAACCTGTTGTTTACGAAGCAGATGAGGATGCAGAATACGATGAAGTTTATACCATCGACCTGAGCACACTGAGACCTACCGTTTCCTTCCCCCACCTGCCTGAAAATACAAAAACCATCGATGAAGCGGGAAATATCCCCATCGATCAGGTTGTCATTGGTTCCTGTACCAACGGCAGACTGAACGATATGAAAATCGCCGCAGACATCCTGCGGGGCAAACAGGTAAATCCCAAAGTGCGCACCATCGTGATCCCCGCTACCCAGCAGATCTATCTGGACTGCATCCGCCTCGGCTACGTGGAAGATATCGTAAAAGCCGGTGCCATTTTCAGCACCCCTACCTGCGGTCCCTGCCTGGGCGGTCATATGGGTATCCTGGCAGCAGGCGAACGTTGTGTTTCCACAACAAACAGAAACTTTGTAGGCAGAATGGGTCACGTAGAAAGCGAAGTATATTTGGCTAGTCCCGCCGTTGCAGCGGCTTCCGCTATCGCAGGCTACATCGCTGACCCCGAAAAAATCGCAGGAGGGAACAAATAATGGAAACAGCAAAAGGTAAAGTATTCAAATATGGCGACAACGTCGATACAGACGTTATCATTCCCGCAAGATACCTGAATGTATCCAGCGGCGAAGAACTGGCAAAATACTGCATGATCGATATTGACGCAGATTTTGTAAATAATGTAAAGGAAGGCGACATCATCGTTGCCACAAAGAACTTCGGCTGCGGTTCCTCTCGGGAACATGCACCTCTGGCAATCAAATGCGCAGGCGTTTCCTGCGTCATTGCCTCCACTTTTGCCCGTATTTTCTACCGCAATGCCATCAACATCGGTTTGCCTATTCTGGAATGTGAAGAAGCAGCCAACGATATCGAAGCAGGTGAAACCGTTTCTGTAGACTTCAACACAGGCGTTATCACAAACGAAACAAAAGGCAAGACCTATCAGGCAGCGCCCTTCCCCGAATTTATGCAGAAGATCATGGCAGCCGGCGGTCTGGTAACCTATACAAAAGAAAAAATCGAAGGATAAGGTGAGAAACAATGGGAACCTATAATATAACAGTATTAAAGGGCGACGGCATCGGCCCCGATGTCGTTACCGAAGCTATGGGTGTATTGGAATGCGTTGGTGCAAAATACGGCCACAGCTTTCAATTCAACGAAAAACTGGCCGGCGGCTGTGCGTATGATGTATACGGAGAACCCCTGCCCGATGAAACATTGGAAGCATGCAAAAACAGCGATGCCATCCTCCTGGGTGCCGTTGGCGGCCCTAAATGGGATCATCTGCCTGCAAATCTGCGCCCCGAAGCAGGCGCTCTGCTGAAACTGAGAAGCAGCTTAGGCTTGTATGCAAATCTGCGCCCCGCCATCATCCATCAGGCCCTGAGCGCAGCCAGCCCCATCAAGGCTGAAATCATTGGCGACAGCTTAGACATTCTTGTTGTACGAGAACTGACAGGCGGTATTTATTTCGGCGAAAGAGGTTACCGCGAAGGCAAATATGGGCAGGAAGCCTATGATATGGAAGCTTACAGTGAATTTGAAGTAAAACGTATCGCTGTACAGGCCTTTGAAGCCGCTATGAAGCGTAATAAGCGAGTAACAAGCATCGATAAGGCAAACGTGCTGGAAAGCAGCAAACTGTGGCGCAGAACCGTTACAGAAGTGGCAAAAGACTACCCCGAAGTGGAACTGGATCACATGTACGTAGATAACGCGGCTATGCAGCTGGTACGCAATCCCAAGCATTTCGATGTCATCGTAACCTCTAATATCTTTGGCGATATCATCTCTGATGAAGCCAGCCAGATTACAGGCTCCATCGGCATGCTGCCCTCTGCCAGCCTGGCAGACGGTGCCTTCGGCATGTATGAACCTATCCACGGCTCTGCACCGGATATCGCAGGCAAAGATATGGCAAACCCCATTGCTACTATCCTTTCCGCAGCCATGATGCTGAAATTCTCCTTCGGTTTGGTGGAGGAATCCAAAGCCATTGAAGATGCTGTAACGAAGGTGCTGGATGCCGGCTACAGAACCCCCGATATCTACAGCGAAGGAACAACAAAAGTTGGCACAAAGGAAATGGGCAGACTGATTTGCGAAGCGATCAAAGCCTGATCTTTCCCGATTTCGCTGAAAAATATAAAAAAGGAACTATGATAGATTTATTCTTTCGTCATAAAAATAGCAAAATGGCTGTTCATCGATTTGAACAGCCATTCTTTTATACATAATTCTCTATGATTTTTTTCAGATATTCCTGATATTCCCGCTTCACATTTTCAGGGCCGTCAATTTTAATCAGGCTTCCAATTCCTGTAACCCAGCCAAAAAACTGCGGACTGACAGCGACTAATGGTTTTACATAAAAATGCTCCTCATCTACCGGCACCAACGGAACATCCTGCCCAAACCGATCCAACATAACGCCTACCAAGCTATTATGGCAAAGCAAAGTCACATTCGTATCATAACCGCCATACATACCAAATGTTTTCTTAGCAAAAGCGGCCAAATCAAAATCTAAAAATCTCTCCTTGCCGACGCGCACTTCATCCAAAATATGAATATGCTTCATTTTATCTACACGATAATGTTTTATGATATCTGCAGCTGCATCATAAGCAATCAAATAATAGTTTTCATCATCCCACGTAAGTGCCCAGGGGCTGACAAAATATAATGCACCATTCTTCTTTAGCTGGAGTTCTTTTTTTGTCGTCCACTCAGCATACTGAAAAGAAATTTGTGCATTGGAATGCAGTGCATTATGAATCTGGTCAACGTTATAATAAATCGTTTCATTTATTGTCTTCAGGCGATTATAAATAAATACATCCCGCTGCAGCTGCTGCGCCTCGTATTTACTGGTCATTCCCTCCAGCTTACGAATCAACTCATCAGATTTTTTGGTTGTGATAAACTTCGATGATTGTACTGCATCCACCAAAAGCTTCAGCTCAGGAAGCTCAAAATTGCGGCTGGCAACGTAATACCCCGGATGGGCGCCCTTCTGCTGTACAATATCCATTCCAAATTGCTGCAGTGCCTCAATATCTGCATAGATGCTCTTTCGTTCCGCTTTGATGCCATATTCCTGCAATGCAGCTGCCAAATCATTTGCAGACAGGATATGTTTTTCATCGGTTCTCTGCAATAAAATTTCCATCAAGTATAAAGTTTTCATTTTCTGCGGTTGAATTGCCATGATAACTCCCCCTTCCCATTCAGCGTTTTCTATAGTATAGCATAAAAGCAGTGGCTGTACAAATAAATGTACAGTCGCCGTTAAAAAACGCTTTCTGCAAATATAACACTCTGTATTTCCAGAAACAGATGAGGTAAACATTCCATCCACTGCCTTGAAATTATACACAGATCTTATTTGTTCTATAATATCTACCGTCAGTCCGATTTGATTTGTAATCTCTTTCAGATTTTTATATGCCATAGGGGATTCATCCAAAGTATCAGCAGTCACACATGTGCTGTAAATTCCATCCATTTCTTTCCGATATTCCTCTACAGACAATCATTTTTGCGCCTGTTTCCAGCTCATCAGCCCTTCGACTTCATGGGAGCAACATACTCCATGATCCGCAAATATGGACTTCCATAGAAAAAACCACCCGAACATTCTGTTCCGGTGGTTTCCATCCATTCATTTAACGATATTCAATTTTTTCTACACCGACATCCGAAAGAATCTCATAAAATTTTTTCATTCGTTCTTTCGATGGTGTCTCAAATTCCTCCGAAGGCAAAGGCAGGCCCAATGCTTCATATTTCCCAAAACCAAATTTATGGTAGGGCAAAAGTTCCATTTTCGCCTTCGGCAAATGTTCTTTTACGAACATTGCACTTTTTCGGATATTATCTTCTGTCGCATTGACTCCTTCAATCACAGGAATGCGAATCACGATTTCAGCGCCTGTTTCTCCCAGCCGCTTTATATTTTCCAGAATTTTTTCATTGGGTACACCTGTAAAATGCTGATGCACTTCGCTGTCCATATGTTTCAAATCCATGAAAATCAAGTCCATACGTTTTAAAACAGGCAATACGGCATCAAAATCAAAAAATCCACAGGTTTCAATCGCAAGG
The DNA here is from genome assembly GCF_051877975.1 of Anaerotignum sp. Lineage (GTDB taxonomy): Bacteria > Bacillota > Clostridia > Lachnospirales > Anaerotignaceae > Anaerotignum_A. The sequence goes on along the minus strand of NZ_JBJEJK010000057.1, from coordinate 28,709 downwards.
CTATATCCCCGATCATACAGATGTTTGCTCAGATAATCCAAAAGCTCCAGCTGAGAGGTTGCCTCCCCGCCGGAAAATGTGATGCCTCCGCCGGATGACTGATAAAAAATACGATGCTTCTCTGCCTCGGCAATGATCTGATCTGCGTCTGCATAGGCGACCAGCTGTTTTCTGGCTCCTTTCGGGCAAGCCTTTACACAAGCACCACAGCTGATACATTTTTCTCTTTCCTGATTCAGATCGATACCAATTCCTTTCGGACAGGCCTTCACACAAGCGCCACAGCCAATGCAGAGCCTGTGATAAAATCCAACCAGAGGCGTTTGCTGAGCGCCTTCCGGATTGGCACACCATTTGCAGTGTAAGGGGCAGCCCGGCAAAAAAATCGTCGTCCTGATTCCATCTCCATCATTAACAGAAAAAGGCTGCAGCTGCATCAAATACCCTTTCACAGACATAATCCATCCACCTTCCATTTTTCAAGCAAAGCAGGTCTGCCGTTTTTTCTTGAAAGAAAAATGTCAGCTTTTCCTGCAAATTCCAATGATACACAAGAAAGAGAGCATTTGCTCTCTTTCCTGTATCACATTCCATGTTTTTCTGCTTACAATACGAAGCCTATTATCCCAACCTATGAATTAGAAGGATTCATGGGCATTTCTTGCCATGATAGATTCCTGCATGGACTTGGACAGATTTACAAACTGTGTGCTGTAGCCTGCCACACGAACCAGCAGATCCTTATAATTTTCAGGATGTGCCTGTGCATCTCTCAGTACTTCATTGGAAACTGTATTGAACTGTACGTGGAAGCCGCCCAGAGCAAAGTAGGACTGCAGCATTGCGCCCAGGTTTGCCCGTCCACGGGGTGTTGCCACCAGATCATGGTTCAGACGCAGATTCAAAAGGGTACCGCCGGCATGGATATCATGTCCCATCTTTGCAGAAGAACGCAGCGCCGCCAGGCAGCTGGATGTATCGGAACCTGTGTAAGGAGATACACCTTCTGTAATGGGTTCTGTTGCCTTTCTGCCATCGGGTGTTGCACCCAGCACCTTACCTGTAGGCAGATAGTTGGAGATGCCCATGAAAGCAGTTGTAAATTTATGACCATAGTAGTCTGTGTAAGAGGTTACATCATGATAGTAATAATCTGCCAGTTCTTTTGCGATGCTGTCTACATAGTCGATGTCATTGCCATATTTGGGTACAGCCTGGGCTTTTGCACGCAGTTCTTCATAGCCTTCCCAGTTTGCATTCAAAGCATCGATCAGCTCGCTCATAGTTGTTACTTTATCTTCAAATACCAGCTTCTTGATAACAGCGAAGCAGTTTGCTGTTACCGCAAGGCCGCAGCCTGTGAATACAGGACCGATATTGTATTTTGCACCACCATCAACCAGGTCTGCGCCGTTTTTCAGACAGAATTCATTACATGCGGACAGGAAAGGACGAGGTGCCTTCTTCTGATTGATTTCCTGGGCAGTAATCAGGCTGATAACGCCATGTTTTACCATATAAGAGAACTGTTTGAAGTAAGCCTCTTTGATTTCTTCATAAGATGTAAAGGTTTTGGGATCCTTTTCAGGCAGAGCCACCTGTTTGCCGGTCAATCTGCTCTTGCCTTCATTCAGGGCAAATTCCAGTGCAGCGGTAAAGCTGATGTTGCAGGAAGAAGTCCATTCAAATGTCTTTCTGGAATGGGGCACTACGCAGCCGCAGTTGTTCCAATCCTTTGCGTCCTCCGGTTCACAGCCCAGGTTTCTCAGCATCTGATAGCCTACACGGTCGCTGTGGATTGCAGGGAAGCCGCAGCCTGTGGATACCAATTCTGTAACTGCTTCCATAAATTCAGGAGGACAATCGGGCTGAATCCGGCAGCTCAAAGTGGGCTGGTGGGTCTTGATTTCTTTGGTAGCCTGAAGTGCCATATAAGATACGGTATTGATGCCGTTGGTACCGTCTGCCTTAGTACCGCCAACTGTCAGATTTTCAAAGTTTGTATAGCCAGCGAAGAAACCAGCAGTATTGGAAGAAATTACCCATACCCATTCGGAATATTTCAGCCACAGGCATTCTACCAATTCCAGAGCTGTATCATAATCGATCTTGCCAGCATCTTCATCGGCTTTATAGTAAGGATACATAAACTGGTCGAAACGGCCAACATTCAATGCCAAAGGATTTTCCGCAATGATGCCGCCCAATTCTACAAACCATGCAAACTGGATTGCTTCACGGAAGGAAGTGGGAGGATTTTCAGGAACAGCAGCACAAACTGCGGCGATTTCCTCCAATTCAGCCTTTCTGACAGCATCTGTTTCTGCAGCCGCCATTTCTTTTGCCTTCTGGCTGTAACGATTTGCCAGTGTGATAATACCATCGCAGACAAGAATAATAGATTTATAGAAATCTCTTTTCTTCATATCGGCAGGGTCTGTTTCGCTCAGGTCTGCCATATATGCCATGGCTTCTTTTTTGATGCCGCCAAAGCCCTTGGGGAACAGCTGGTCAACATAGTCGGGAGAAATTTCGCCAATCCCGCCGCGCCATTTGGAGTCAGTATCCAAGAAACCTGTATCCACGCCGATTTTCTTTGTTTCTTCAGAAGCCCGCGCCAGGAATGTATCTTCTACTGATTTTCCTGCCCAATAAGGGAAAATTTCCTTCCGGCAGAATTCTCTCTGTTCATCTGTCATATCATAAGGATCCTGCGGACGAGTCGCGAAATTATCCATTTCATCATCGACCCATTTCCAGCCATATTCCGGAGTCAGAATACCGCATCTGCGGAATTCGCCGCTGGCGCCAACGATCAATTCCCCTTCAAAAATGGTAACAGGAAGTTCCTTACAAGCATCGTAAAATGCCTGTGCTGTACGGATCTGCTGAGGCAGACCTTCTGTTCTTTTAAAAGATTCTGTCCAGATTCTTGCTCTTTCACAAGAAATATGGGGTTTTTCATTCAGATAATTTTGACGGATTTTTTCTACTCTGGGTGTAACGCTCATAAACTCACCTGACCTCCCAATCTAGTCATATTTATTTTTTGTAGTAAATAACCATACATAACTTGGAAGGGACATTGCCGGGATTTTCATAGACATGGGGTTTTGATGCACCATAACGGATTCCATCTCCCGCTTGGATCAGATATTCATTTTCTCCGACCGTCAGCTTTAATGCCCCTTCAAAAACAAGTACATATTCTTCTGTTCCTTCCTCATGGGGAACGGATTCCGAACGACAGCCCGGTTCCATTTCAATGGACAGCATCTCAAATCTTTTGCTGTCATCATAAGGGAAAAAGGGATACAACCGGAAACGGCCTTCATCACTCAGAAGAGCCTGCAGGTCCTCTCTGGGAATGAAATTTGTCTCCTCCGCTTCTCCTTCCAACAGTGCCGTAAAAGAAATATGAAGGCCTGTAGCGATCTTCCAAAGGGTCGCAACCGTTGGGCTGGATTCTCCTCTTTCGATCTGCCCCAGCATGCTTTTGCTGACACCTGTCATTTCAGCCACCGCGTCGAGGCTTAATTTTTTCTCTTTACGAATTCGCTTCAGATTTGCAGAAATCATACTGCTCATTGCATCCATAAGTTTCCTCCTTGGTTCCAAATGCGTACGCTATAACGCATTCTTAAGTTTAATTTAGCATTCAATATAGCCTTTGTCAACCATTTTTAGCCGTTTTATTAAACAAATATTATCGTATAACGCACAAATACTTCAAAAAATAAAATTTACGTTTCTTGCAGCTACACCTTACAATCCGCTGTAGTTCGTTTTAGTATATCACAGTATGCAATAAAACGTCAAACAACAGGCTCTTGCGGGGAAATATCCCAGAAATCCTCCCCCGCAATGCACTGTTTTGGTATTTTTTCAATTTTTTCGCAGTTCTCCCAGCTATTTCTCCTGCCTTTTGGCTTCCGCTGCATCCTTTATCATCTCATCATATCCAGATAATGCCGAAAACGGTGCAAATTGCGCCGCCCTGTCTGCCACCGGCATCTGCGGGCGGTGAACAGACTGATGATGCGGAAGATGAATGATATCATCATATTGATGAATTTCCTGAAATTTTTCGCTCATGAAAACCGCTCCTTTCTCAGGCTCTATGCCCGCCAATCTGTCTATTCCGGCTCATCGTCGTTGCTCCCTCCATCAGGTTTACACCTTTCAGAATAGAATTTTTTCCATATTTCTTTTGTATCTGCAATACAGCCTGCTGCAAATGCCTTTCTTTTTCCAGCTCTTCTTCTTCCGCTTTCCGCTTTTCTTCCTCTGCTGCTGCATCTGTAAACAGATCCATCTGCTCATACTTCATATCTTCTTTGATATCCTTTTCCGCAATGATATGATTTGCTGTGATATTGATCCTTCGCACCAACAGCTTTTTCTCTATAATGCGGTCGTATAATTCCATAACAGCAGCGATAATCTGCCTGGCGGAATTTGTATGCTTTTTCAAATTTATTGTTCCGTGGGCATGCTTTGGAACCTTTCTGCCATAGGCATCTGTTACAACAGCACCTTTATACTGCTTTCGAATTTCCGGATTAGTCAAATTTTCAATATCAAACCCTATTGTCAGCACCAGTTGATCTGTCACCACTCCCTTTTCTACCAAGCTAAGTGCCAACAGATCTGTCATTTCCCGCACAACCATCTTTGCCTGTTCCGAAGGATACGCACATTGCAATACCTGACCCGAACCCAGACTATTGCTTTCTGGCTTATATTCTTTGATATTGACCATGCCGCAAGGTTCCCAGCCCCAGGCATGATCAATCAAGAGTTCTGCATTCACACCAAATACTGCATATAGATGATCTTCTCCCCGCGGATCCAGGGAATATCTGGCAATATCCCCCATGGTACGCAGCCCAAGGGCATAAAGTTTTTTCGTATAGCCCCTGCCAACCCGCCAGAAATCCGAGATTGGCTGATGGTTCCACAACTGCTGCCGATAGGACAGTTCATCCAATTCTGCAATACGCATCCCCTTTTCATCCGGCGGCATATGTTTTGCCAAGATATCCATGGCTACTTTTGCGAGGTAAAGATTTGTACCCAGGCCGGCCGTTGCAGTAATGCCGGTGGCATCATACACATGTCCCATGATTTTTGCAGCCAGCTGACGGGCAGACATTTTATAGAAATTCAAATAAGAGGTCAAATCCATAAAAACTTCATCAATGGAATATACATGGATATCTTCCGGTGCGATATATTTCAGATAAATCTCATAAATTTCTGCACTGTACTTCATATAATGGGCCATTCTGGGCACTGCTGTGATATAGGAAATCTCCAAAGATGGATCTTTCTGCAGGGCTTCTTTATCGTAAGAAGTATCCCGGAATATTTTCGCAGGAATCTTCCGTTTTCTTTCATCATTCAGTTCCCGCACCTTCTGCACCACTTCAAACAGCCGCGGCCGCCCCGGTATCCCAAAAGATTTCAAGGCAGGAGAAACGGCAAGGCAAATGGTTTTTTCTGTACGGGATGCATCTGCCACCACAAGATTTGTCTTCATAGGATCCAGCCCCCGTTCCACGCATTCCACTGAAGCATAAAAACTTTTCAAATCGATACAAACATAAATTCGATCCATCCTGCTTTTCCCCCTTCTTTCTTTTCCAAAATACGCAAAAATAGGAACATCCGTTCTTATATTTTACAATACCTTCTGCAAAAATGCAATCTTCTATTCCAACATAAAAACCCCGATTCCATAGAATCGGGGTCTGCTTCTTTATGAAATTTTTGGCAGCATATTTTTGGCAACTATCTCTTGTCATAGAAAGCCATTTGCCTGCAAACAAAAAGTGCCTTTCTGTTCCGCAAAATTTTCTCCGTTATATCACATATTTTTATCGCCGATCTTGATTTTCAGATCAACGCCTTCCTGGCCATTTCTCACTACATGAATATCCACTGTCTTGCCAATCTCTGTGTCATTCACCATTTCCACCAATGTATCCATATCCATAACGGTTTTCCCATCATACTGCGTAATCACATCGCCTACCTGCAGGCCTGCTTTTGCCGCAGGGCCGTTTTCTGTCACTTCCATGATCAATGCGCCTACAGGCAGTTTATACAGGGAAGCGTTTTCTTCTGTGATGCTGGTGCCTGTAATGCCAATATAAGGCTTCGGCTGTGTTCCTGTATCCAACAGTTCTTCTACAATAGGAGTAATGACATTACTGGGAATCGCATAGCCCATGCCTTCTGCCATGGAAGAATTATATTTTGCTGTATTGATACCAATGACTTCGCCTTTGCTGTTTACCAAGGCACCGCCGCTGTTGCCGCTGTTGATGGCTGCGCTGGTCTGCAGAACAGTCAGATTATTCCCATCAACGCTGATGGTCTGTTCTTTCATGCTGATGATACCATCTGTTGCAGAAAGGCCCATGCCCATGGCATTGCCGATGGCGATGACACATTCGCCAACTTCCAGAGAATCGGAATCACCGAAGGTAGCTGTTGTCACGCTGGTGATGCCTGCTGCTTTCAGGTCATCCCAGGATACAGACAATACTGCCAAGTCAGATTCGCTCTTGGTACCGATGACCTTAGCAGATACGCTGATATCGCCTTCAAACGTAACATAGATAGAACTTGCCCCTTCGATTACATGATTATTGGTTGCAATGGCAACTTTGCTGTCATCCGAATAGAAGATAACACCGCTGCCTGCCCCTTCGGTTTCATAGGGCACTGTATATTTGCCAAAATATTTGGCTGTTCCTGTTACTGTTGTAGAAACACTAACTACAGAGGGTTTTACTTTCTTTACAATATCTACTGTGGAAAGACCATCCGTCAGAAAAGAGGTCTTTTCCGTATCCGTTACCGCTGTGGTCTGCACGCTGTTCCGGCTCTGGAAATAATGTTCAGCAGCACCATAGCCCGCACCAATAGATGCCCCACCGGCAATGCTGACGATCAGGCAGCCTGCGATAAATTTTGTCCAGCCTTTTCTCTTTCTGGGGCTCTTTTTCACCTTTTCTTCATAATGGTATTCTCTGACAGAGGGGCGAGGAGACTCTTCTCTGCTCTCCTCCTGCATTGCGGTCTGCTCTGTTTGTTCTTCTGATTTTTTTTCTTCGGCTTTTTCTTCTTCTACTGAAATCACATTTGCTTCCATTTCAATAGATTCTTCTTTTTCAAAGTGTTCGCCTCTTGTTTCACCTCCGGACCCTTCAATCAATTCTTCTTCCTGGGATTCATTTTCATTCTTTTTCGGATTTACATCATCAAAATCATACATGCTTATTCCTCCAATGCATTTATCATTGTTCATTTTCTTTATGCCGTCATTATACTGCTTGAATTTGAACGAAATGTGAACTCTGCATGAATAATTCTTGTTTTTGCTGAAAGTTTCATTAGAAAAGCATTAAGGAAAAAACCTCTCCGTAAATCAAGTTACGAAGAGGTTTCAAAAAATTCATTTTTATTTTAATACACGTCTTGCTGTTACGTATGTATTTGCACTGTAGCCGCTGTTCAGATTTGTAACTGTTACGCCATAGGCTGCTCCGTCTGTAGAATGTACATATGTACCATCTCCGCAGTAGATACCCACGTGGCAGATACCACTGTCGCCGCCGCTGTTGAAAAATACCAGGTCACCAGCCTGCAGATTGGATTTGGAAACTTCCACACCATTGTTTACCATTGTTGCAGAAGATCTGTTCAAGGTGATACCGAAGTTTTTATAAACGGCATATACGAAACCGGAACAGTCAACGCCTGTATTCAGGTTTGTACCGCCCCAAACATAGGGTGTACCAATAAACTGCTTCCCGTATGCAACTACTTCTGCACCTTTGGCAGAAGATGCGGAACGAGTGGTTTTCTCACCTGTTCTGATGGAAAGATACTCTGCACTGACGTAACCTTCCTGACCGCTTTCAGTGGTCACTCTAACCCATTCCTGACCGACTCTGTTTACATCTACTTCTGTCCCATAAGGCAAAACTGTCAGTACAATAGAATTGGTAGAAGCCTCTTTTCTCAGCTTTAACCCAGTCTGCGCTGTAACAACACCATATGTAGATTCCAGTTCCTGTACTGTTACCGTTTCATTGGCAATCTCAGGGACATATTCTACATAAGCACCCGATACATAATCCTTGCTGACATAAGCGGAACTTCCATTATAAGAGATACGATACCAGCCGTCATTCTGACCTGTGACTGTCACCGCATCACCATTGGCAAATTTCCCCAGAGAATCGGAAGATGTAGAAGCCTTTTCTCTAAGATTTACACCAGAACCATCAATATTGGCATCTGCTTTTGTCACTTCAAAATAATCGGCGGAAACAAAACCCTCTGCACCGTTATAGGAAATCTTAAACCAGTTTCCTGTTTTATCCAACACTGTATATTCTGTTCCTTTATTGATCTTACCCAAAATATTTGCGCTCATGCCCGCTTCTGCACGTACATTTACATTCGTACCGGAAGCTTGTCCGGCGTTAGCAGCAAACGCTGTTACTGTACCCAGAACAACAAAAGCAGCGGTCAGGCAAATCTGTTTGATTGCTTTATTGAAGCCCATTGGATTCTCCTCCAAACTGTATGATTCGAAATTGTTACAAATCTGTTACATTTAGTATATAAAAAATTAATAATCCTGTCAATCACTTTCTGCGCACGTTTACATTAATTTTTCTCATTTTCAGGATAGAAAAGCCAAAAATTTGACATTTTTCAGACTTTCGATTGACATAACTTTCCATTAATTCCTTTTTGTAAAAAATAAAAGATTCATTCCAGATATATAGATAGGCTCCTTCACACAACTGACATACTCAAAAATATTATCATAGCTGCCTTCTTTGGCAAAGGTCAAATCTGAAACCAAAATATAAGACATAATGGTATTTCGTTCTTATTTTATTTTTCATAAAATGCAAAAGCCACAGGAAAACAACTTCCCATGGCCTTAGCCTCTCATAAAAACAGACGCCCCCGTCTTATCTTCCTATTATGGATAAAACTGCAGGATTTTCTTGTTTTCCTGATGCAGGCATGCCAAAGAAACAAAGGCCAAAACACTTTGTTCCATGAACCATTTCTTTTTCTCATTATTTTGCCAGCAATTCTTCCTTGAATTTTCCATTTTCATAGAACAATTCCCCATCGGCATAGATCTTACCCTCTTTGGTCATATCGTTGATCATATCCCAATGAATGGCAGATTCATTTTTGCCGCCAGCCTCCTGAAAGGCTTCACCGATGGCCATGTGCATAGAACCGCCGATCTTTTCATCAAACAGGATATTTTTCGTATGACGCTGGATGCCGTAATTAGTACCAATGGCTACCTCGCCGAAATAGCGAGAGCCTTCATCCGTATCAATATAGGAAAGAAGGGTATCCAGCATTTCCTCATTTTTGCAGGAAACCTCCACAATGCGCCCCTTTTCCACCGTCAGACGCACTTCATAAAATTCGTTGCCATTCATAATGGATGGATAAGAAAAGGTAATGCAGCCATTGATGCCATCTTCCACAGGGGAAGTGAAGATTTCCCCATCAGGGAAGTTTTCATTGCCGCAGCAGTTGATCCATTTTCTGCCGGCAATATTCACACGAATATCTGTATCCTTAGAAAGGATATGCAGTTCCTTTTTCCCATCCAGATAGTTTACCCATTTTTCCTGCCAAGCTGCCATTTCCTCCCATTTTTTCACAGGGTCAGCTTCATTGAGGAAGCCTGCGGCATATACAAAATCTTCATATTCTTCTAAGCTCATGCCCGCATTTTGCGCATCGCCATTGGTAGGAAACTGGGTGCCGCACCAACGCAGTTCCCCTGTGCCCATGCGTTCGGAATAGGCTTTGCGGTTTTCTCTGTTAGCCAAACGTTTTTGCTTCAGCCGTTCACCATCGATGGACTGCATGGTCTTTGTATTTTCGCTGCCCCATGCGCTGAGCCATACATCGCTTCTGGCACAGGCACCGAAACGGATATTTTCCCGGGCATACTGTTCTTCCGTACCGTTTTTCAGAATTTCCGCATCTACATCAGGCATGTCCACATAATAATCCACCAATGCGCCCTTTTTCACCGCAGCCCTTGCCACAGCTTTGATGAAAGGCAAAGCGGCATCCTCTGCGGATATAGCAACCCGGTCACCTTTTTTCACTTTTGTAGAATAATTCACCAACACATCGGCCAGTTTTTCCAATCTTTCGTCTTTCATTTTCTGCTCCTTATTGCACCGCTACCTGACACATCTGCATCGTTTTCAGTGCCGCTTCATGGCTCTCCGGTGTTACTCCTGCACAGCAGGAAGCATCTACGCTGATCTTCACTTCGGGCAGTCTTGCTTTCAGAAGCATAGCGTTGGAAACCACGCAGATATCTGTGCAAAGACCAACCAGCTCAATCTCGCATTCCTCTGCAGGCAGGCCGGCAAATTCCATAGCCATCATATCCGCCAGTTCCAAAGAACCAAAGGAAGGTTTATTCACAACAACAGCACCGCCTAAAGCTGCTTTTACTTTGTCATTGATTTCCCAGCCATGGGTGCCTTCGATGCAGTGTACCACGGGCAGGTTGGCCCCCTCCTGGGTCTGCAAATAATCATCCTGATGGGTATCTCTTGTGGCATATACCTGTTCCTTGGGGTATTCATTAATTTTCGCAACCACATTATCTACAATGGCTTCTGCCTCGGCTGTACCCAAAGAACCATCGATAAAATCATTCTGCATATCTACTACAATCAAAATCTTTTTCATATTTTTTCTTCCTTTCCCTATGCAAGGTGAAATTGCTTCATAACGATTTCAGTGTACCACAGAGAAGGATTTCTTTCAAGTAAATACAGCTGTCAATACACTTCTGTACCGCCCCATTCTACCACAGTAAAGCCCGCTCTCTGCAATGTGGGCAGTTCCTGTTCCGGAATATCCACAGGTTCTTCCAATGCTTTGAATGCCATAAAGACGCGGAGCAGATTGTCGGGGGCAGGAGTGATATGCAGCTTTGCGGATTCGTCATAGTTTTCCCACTGGAAAGAAATCAGGTTATAGGCATTATCCTGCATATAAGGCAGCCAATACACGATAAATTCGTTGTATTCTCTGGGGGTCATGCCCATGGCGGAGAGTTTTTCCTGCAAGAAAGCAACGGTATCCTCGCCTTTTACCACGAAACCTTCAGAGAAGTCCATTTCGCCGTAACCCTCTCCTTCCCAGAAAAGATAGGAATATTCTCTGCCGTCGGCGTGGTTCGTCAGGGTGCCGTCTGGTTCAGCCGCTACCTTCCAGCCATCATTGTAGGCAGGATAGGTTACTGTCAGCTCGCCATCATATTCCAGTTCCACAGAAATGTCTGTAGTTTCTTCGGGATAGAGATAGATAACGGGTTTTCTGGCTGCCATCGGTGCAGTCAGAATTCTTACCTTCTGCTGGGACTCCAACCAGCTTACATGAAAACCGATGGCATTCCCAATATCACGCAGTTTATAATAAGTATATCCATCAATGATATACCCTTCCATTCCTTCAGCCGGCATTTCTCCATTCACAAACACCTGTGCATCCGAAAGGATCGCTTCTTTATCAGCAATATTGACAACAGTTTCTTTTTCATCTTCTGTTCCCGAATATTCTCTTCCCGTTTCCAGATAAATCACATCTTTATCAGCGTTGTATATAATATCAAATTTAAAACAATCATCACGGTTTTTTTCTGCCATTACCTCTGCCACATCCCGCAGACGCATATAATTATAGCCATTGATGTTATACCCTTCCATTTTCGCATAATAGTCATCTACAACAATCTTTTGGGAAACATATTTTGCCGTTGCCATTTCCCTTTCTTCAGCAGCATAAGCCGTTGTCCCCATCATCGCCATAGCTAATACCATTGCAAAAAAACGTTTCATACCCTTTTCTCCTTTTTTCTTCCAAAACATGCCATTTTTTCTTTTCCCCATCATAGCACGTGAAAGTTACAGGACAGTAACATAAATCCTAAGAAATTCTTACGATTTTTCCTTTTTCTGCGGTGTGCTCCAGGTTACCGTTTCTTTGCAGGATTTTTAACCCCAAAAACCGCCACCAACAGCAAAACAACACTTCCCCCTGTCATCGCTAAAAAAGTCATATTCAACCCATGGATCGGGGCATTTTCTCCATATGTAACAACAGAATTTTGTGCTACCGTCGTCATAATACCTACAAAAATTGCAGAACCAATAGCCCCCGAAATCGTTCTCAAGGAAGTTAAAAGCGCTGTTGCGTGTGCCATTGATTCAAAATTCAGTTTGCTGGTTCCCCATGTAACCAAAGGCATCATCAAACAACCAATGGCTGTACAACGAATCACATTATAGAACGAAGCGATCCATACAGAAGTTTCCATATTGATCAAAAACATCCCAATATTGCTGATTACCATACAGAAAGCACCAGTCACAAACAGTATCTTCATGCCAACTTTATCATAAATTTTCCCGGCAAAGGGGCTGATAATCGCCATAACCAGAGAACCCGGCAATGTCACTAATCCGGAAACCGTTGCAGAATACCCTCTGATCGACTGCACATAAAGGGGCATAATGATAGAAGAGCCCATCATAACAAAATACAGCAACATACTGCCTATGACACTCAACAGTAATTCTTTATTCTTTAATATCCTTAACTCCAGGAAAGATTCTTCCAGATGCAGCTGTCTGTATACAAACAACACCGCCGCAACACAGCCGATTGCCAATATAAACAATACCTGCAGACTGACAAACGGATACGCCCCAATATTCCCAATCCCTAACGTAATGCCGCCAAAAGCAAATGCACTGATTACAAAAGATGCTATATCAAATTTTTTCCGAACAGTAGGCAATACATTCCCAAACACAAAATATGCCATAATAAGAGCAATCAGCATAATTGCGATAGAAATATAAAAAATCATTCTCCATCCTAATGCATCCACCAATATCCCGGCCAATGTAGGCGCGATAACCGGCGCCGCCCCTACAGAAAGGCCATACCAGCCCATAATGGACCCCCGCATTTCCGGCGGATAAATCGTCAAAAGAATGACTTGTGCCATTGCAGACAAAATGCCTCCTCCGGATGCTTGCAGCATCCGCCCCAACATCATGACAGGAAAATTAGGTGCAATCCCGCTGACCGTCAACCCTGCAATAAATAATAAAATCGAAATCAGATATAAATTTCTGGTAGGAAATCTGGTAATCAAAAAAGCAGTCAGAGGCATCATGATGCCCATGGCCAAAGAATAGGCACTCGTCATCCACTGCCCTGTGGTAACACTAACATGCAGATCCTCTATAATCGGAGGCAATGCAGTTGTCAAAGCCGTCGCAAGCATAGAAGAAGCGATACAGCTGATTAATATATTAAAAAATATAAGTAAACGTTTTTTATCCGTAATCATCTCGATTTCATTCATGGCCCTCTTCCTCCATTTCCATATAATGATTCTTAATTTTACTTAGAATACTATAAAATTGCCTTTTTTCTTCTTCAGATAAAGGAGACACCATATCACAATAGGCATTTACCCGCAATTTTTGATATTTAAGAGCTTCTTCATGCCCTTCCTGTGTCAAGGAAACCAGCAGCTTTCGTTTATCCTGCGCCGATGGCATACGCTCTACAAGGCCTTTTTTCTCCAGCTTCAACAGTAATTCGCTCAATGATGTAGAACGAATCTGGAGGATCTCAGCTAATTCTTTTTGGGAGATCCTTCCTGTCTCATTTAATGTATAAATGCAGCGGTATTGTCCCAAAAAGGGGCTGGAACTGCCATTATGTATTTTGGCAAAATATCTGCTCATTTTCATCACATCAAAGAACAATCCTACAATTTCTTCATCTCTAAAACTCATGTACAATACTCTTCCTTTCATCACTCAAAATTCAAGAGGTACCTCTCAATATTTTAAAGAGGTACCTCTTCATTATCAAGGAAAATCTTTCGTTTTCTCCTCTTTCTCCTTGACATAGACCACTTTTTCGGTTTATCATAGAAGCTGTAAAAAACGATGACAGGGAATAGTAAAAAAGCCCCTTGCCCCCAGAAAATAGGCGGTGGATGCGAGCCTTGGCAAGCCTTTTTGAACCTGCCCCTCGAGTTCCGCAGGGAAAATGCGGCGTAGTTCGGCGTTAACGATTCCGAGAGGATGATAGCTTCTATCATCAATAAGGGTGGCACCGCCGAATGACCTTGGTCCCTTTTCCGTTTTACGGAGGGAGCAGGGGTTTTTTGTTTTTAGAAGAAATTTTTTAGGAGGAATACAAAATGGCAAAAGAAAAGAAATTTGTAGAATCCATCACCGATATGGAAGTGGATTTTCCCCAGTGGTATACGGACGTTGTCAAAAAAGCTGACCTGACAGAATATTCCAGCCTGAAGGGCTGCATGATCATCCGCCCCTATGGCTATGCCATCTGGGAATTGATCCAAAGACAACTGGATGACCGCTTCAAAGAAACCGGCGTAGAAAATGTTTATATGCCCATGTTCATCCCTGAAAGCCTGCTGCAGAAGGAAAAAGACCATGTAGAAGGCTTTGCTCCCGAAGTAGCTTGGGTTACCCACGGCGGCGAAAAGAAATTGGAAGAACGGATCTGCGTTCGCCCTACTTCCGAAACATTATTCTGCGAACATTACGCAAACATCATCCAGTCCTACAGAGACCTGCCGAAGCTGTATAATCAGTGGTGCTCCGTTGTTCGCTGGGAAAAAACAACCCGTCCTTTCCTGAGAACCATGGAATTCCTGTGGCAGGAAGGCCACACAGCCCATGCAACAGCAGAAGAAGCCCAGGAAAGAACTATCCAGATGCTGAATGTATATGCAGACTTCTGCCGTGATGTATTGGCAATTCCCGTAGTAAAAGGTGAAAAAACAGAAAAGGAACGTTTCGCCGGTGCAGCCCATACCTTCACTATCGAATCCCTGATGCACGATGGCAAAGCCCTTCAGTCCGGTACCAGCCACAACTTCGGCGATGGCTTTGCAAAGGCTTTTGAAATTCAGTATACAGATAAAGAAAATAAACTGCAGTATGTTCACCAGACAAGCTGGGGCATGACAACCCGCCTGATCGGTGCTATCATTATGGTTCATGGCGATAACAGCGGCCTGGTGCTGCCTCCCAGAATTGCCCCCACCCAGGTCATCATCGTTCCCATCGCCCAGAAAAAAGAAGGCGTACTGGAAAAGGCTGCGGAACTGAAAAACAGACTGAACAAGGTTTGTCGTGTAAAACTGGATGATTCCGATAAATCCGCCGGCTGGAAATTCTCTGAATATGAAATGAAGGGCGTTCCCATCCGTCTGGAAATCGGGCCCAAAGATATTGAACAGAACCAGTGCGTACTGGCAAGAAGAGACACAGGTGAAAAAATCTTCGTTTCTCTGGATGAACTGGAAACAAAGATTCCCGAACTGCTGGATGAAATTCAGGCAAACCTGCTGAAAAAAGCAACAGAACACCGTGACTCCAGAACATACACAGCAACAAACATGGAAGAATTCGAAAAGACCATCAACGAAACCCCCGGCTTCATCAAAGCTATGTGGTGCGGTGATCAGGCCTGCGAAGATGCCATCAAAGAAAAAACAGCCGCAACCAGCAGATGTATCCCCTTTGAACAAGAAGAGATTTCCGATGTCTGCGTTTGCTGCGGCAAAAAAGCAAAACACATGGTATATTGGGGCAGAGCATACTAATATCCTGACACACAAAAGAGGCGTGGAATTCCACGCCTCCTTTTATTTTTTCTGTCCTTTTAAATTAAATAACAGCAGCCCTGAGATGATAACCGCACCGCCGATAAAGGTTCCCATTCCCGGCACCTCCCGCAGCAACAAAAAACTCATCAGTGCAGACAACAGCGGAGAGAGGAACATAAAATTCGCCACCTCGCTGGTCTTTTCCGCATAGGCCATGGCTTTCCCCCAAAGGATACAGCCAACCGCATTAGAAATGATTGCCAGATACAACAGAGACAGGATATGTTTCCCTTCCCCCGTTGCCAGTTCCTGAAACCCCTTCGCAGACCAGAAGCACAGCCAAACTGCCGCTCCCAACATACTGAAACAGGTGATCTGCATAGAAGTATAGCCCATCGCTACCAGCTTTCTCGTCATAATATTATACCCTGCCCAGGATGCCGCCGAAAGCAGCATCCACAGCATTGCCGCATCAATGGAAAATGCTCCGCCGCTATTCCACAGCAGAAGGATCACTACCCCTGCGAAAGCAATAAAAATGGCACACCAACTGATGAAATTGATTTTTTCTGCATAAACCTTTGCCGCAATGATGGCCGTCATAATCGGCGATGTTGCCACCAAAAGGCTGCAGGTCGCCGAAGGCAAGGTCTGCAAACCAATATTCATTGCCACTGTATAGATTACATACCCCAACGCTCCTGACAGGAAAAACAAAGGAATATCTTTTTTTCTGGGCATCTGCATCCTCTGCAGCTTTCCTACCGCCAGCATAAAAAAGCCTGCAAGAAAACTGCGGATAAATGCCAGAGGAACTACCGTAAAATGTTCTTGAGCAATTTTCGTCAATGGATATGCCGATGCCCAAAGAAATATGGTAAGCAGGCTGTATCCAATCACTTTTTTCTTTTGTGTTGTCATTTTTTCTCTCTTCTTCCCTTTTATATTCATCTTTAGACAAGGTACACCTTTTTTCCAAAAAATGCAACAAAAAAGGAGCTGTAAAGCTCCCATTTTTATTTTCCCTTCAGATTGAATACCACAATACTGATAATGATAATAGCACCGCCGATAAAGGTACCTGCATTGGGAATCTCGCTCAGAATGATAAAGCCCATGATCGTAGACAACAGCGGTGTTACAAACATAAAGTTCGTTACTTCGCTGGTTCGCTCTGCATAGCTCATGGCCTTCCCCCACAGAAAATATGCCGTGGCACTAGGGAATGCCCCCAAATACAGCAAGGCGACAATATGACTGGTGCTTGCTCCGGCCAGCTGCCGGAAGCCTTCCCCCGCCCAAAAGCCTAATAGGATGGCGCCGCAGATCATGCTGTATGTTACGATTTCCAGAGCATTATAGCCCATAGAAGAGAGCTTTCTGTTCATAATGTTGTAGCCGCAGAATACGATAGATGCGCCCAATGTCCAAATCAGCCCAACGTTGATGGAAAAAACACCTTCCCACAGCAACAGAATCAGCACGCCAATAAAGGCCGACAGAATCGCCGCCCAACCAATGGGTTTGATCTTTTCACCGTAAAGCCTGGATGCCACTACCGCCGTCAAGATGGGCGTAACCGCAATGATAATACTGGATGTGGCAGAGGTCAGCGTCAGGATTCCGGTGTTAAAAGTAATCATATATCCTGCAAAGCCCAAGCCGCCGGATACAAAAAACAAAGGGATATGCTTTTTCTGAGGCAATCGGATATGGCACAATTTCCCGATGATAATCAGGAAAATTGCCGCTGCAGAACAGCGCAAAAAACCCAGAGGAATTGATGTAAATTGTTCCTGCGCCACCTTTGTCAAAGGGAATGCCGATGCCCAAAGAAAAACTGTCAAAAAGCTCAGACCAAATACTTTTTTCTTATTCGTTGTCATTTGTATTTCCTCCTAAAAATAAGAACCTGATTGTGATATAGAAAAAGTAGAGGAAGGAATATAAAAATTGCAGGGATTGAGCCGAAATGCCTGCAGAAATCTGCTCCGCTTTTCCTTAATTATAGCAAACAATTGTAAATAATACAATATATTTGTTCGTTATTTTTAACAATTCTTTTGTTTTGTTCGTGATTCTTCACACTTAAGATAGCCGCCGGATACTATCCAGCGGCTATCTTAGTATAAATGCCTTTTTCCCGTAACAGTGTCAAAATCACATTTTTGATAATCATATTTTCCAGCCAACAAATTCTTTTCTCTTACTCTGAAAGGTTTATCCATATCTTTCGTTCGTCTGGATGGATTAATTTTATTAATATCATAATGGTCAATTGCATTTTTTTCGATAATCCATATATATGATATACACTATAAAGAAAATAACTTGCATTTTTTTGCAGGGTGTATTATAATATTTCTCAGTTACGCTGATATGGCTCAGTTGGTAGAGCAATTGATTCGTAATCAATAGGTCGCGGGTTCGAGTCCCGCTATCAGCTTACGGAAACCCTTGAGAAATCAAGGGTTTTTATTTTGGAAAGAAACAGCAAATCAAGATGTCATTTTATGATTATAAAAAACAGTTTAGAAGAAAAGGAGTACTTGAATCTGTTGTATTTTCCGCTCCTATAAAATCCCTTTGAAATAGTCTCTTTCTAAAAAACTATGTTTTCAAAATTCATTACTTTCTTCAAAGGATATACCGTACAGCATTCTCCTTTTTATAAAGAAAAAACGGCGCAGAACAACGCTTTCCCAGACTTGCAGAAGAAGAAAATTTTTCTTATAATGTTCAAGTAAACGATTTTTGCAGAAGAAAGGAGAGCATCATGCAAAAAAAAGACATCCTTGAACTGAAGCGTCGTTTCAAAAAAGACGCATGCACTTTTACAAAACTCCGGGGCTGTTATGTGGACAGCCAGAAAAATATCATTTTACATATCAACGAGACCTTCCTCAATCTGGAAGAAGAGGAATTTTATAAATATCTGGAAATTGCCAAAAAAGCACTTTCCGGCACCATCGGCAACAATCTGCTGGAACTTTCTTTCCTGAGAGACGAAGCAGGCACAGAAGCCCAGAAATTCTTTCTCGCTTTGAGAGATAGCGGCCTGAAGGGGGATGGCCTGCTGGATGTACTCTATGAACGCATCATCCGGGAATATGAATATGCGGGAAACTACCTGATTCTGCTGTTCCATGATGCCTATGATGTGATGACAAAAACAACGGATAACAACAAGCTGGACGAATCCGAAGAAGTCTATGAATATATCCTCTGTGCCATCTGCCCTGTGGAGCTGACAAAGGCCGGCCTTGGCTATCATAAGGAGAAAAATATTATTGCGCCCCGTATCCGCGACTGGGTGGTTTCCGCGCCGGAAACAGGCTTCCTTTTTCCTGCCTTTTCCGATCGCAGCAGCGATGTAAACGCCATCGGATATTTTGTGAAGGATGCCAAAAAAGCCCAGCCAGATTTTATGCGGGAGGCCCTTGGCTGCGAACCCAAACGTACCGCCGCAGAGGAAAAGAAAACCTTCCATTCTATCCTGAAAGAAGTCATTTCTGTTGAAGTGGAAGACCCTGCCAACCTGATTTTGGATATCCAGCAGGATCTGAGCGATATGGTGGATGAACATAAGAATGTATTTGAAAACGAGCCTGTCCTTCTGACGGCTCCCGCCATCCGGGAAGCCATGACAGATAAAGGCCTTTCCGAGGATGTGATCGCCAAGGTAGAAGATATCTGTCAGGAAGAATTCGGCGATGCCCCTCCTCTGGCAGAAAATCTCATTGATAATAAAGCCCTGCATGCCCGTGCCGCTGCAAAAAAAGCGGAGGTTTTGGCACAGGAGGTAGAAACCCTGCGGCAAAAGCTGGAAGAAAAGGAGGAAACTACCCCCGCTGCAGCCCCTGAGAAGGAGATCATCCTACAGGTTTCTCCGGAAAAACTGCCTGTCATCAAAACGGAGATCATCCACGGCAAAAAATGCATCGTCATTCCCCTGGAAGAGGATGAACACGCCACTATCAACGGCAGTGAACTGGATGAAGCACCCTTCTAAGGGAAATGCCCCAAAAATATTAGATAACCGTATACAAAAATGCAGGATATGTGCAAACATACCCTGCATTTTCTATTCTGTATCATATTCCTATGAGGTTGCAGATCAATGGCAGAAGGATTTCCCTTCTTTGGTGCATTTATTTTCTTTTCCGCACCGGTCTGACATATTTCCAGAACCTTGTGGGGTCAAAATAAAAATAAAACACTCTGCCGGGGGAAAGATCGAAACAATACTCCGATTCCGAAAAATCAAAGGCTTTCATTGCCGCTTCCATCTTTTCCTCCACACTGCCGCATTCCTGCTCAAAATCAAAGGGGCCATGCTCAAAAACGATATATTCCCCTTCCGGCACATGGATCATCTGCATTTGGGTAGGAATCTCCCAATCATATTCCATGGGCAGGCGCACACCATAGCACTCTGCCAAAGGAATGCCCCAGCTGCAAATCCTGCCGGCAGGCTCATTGATATATGCTATGATCTGGCCGTTGCCGCTGTCCGCTTCGCTTCCCCCCGCATCATCCAGTTTTCCTTTGATGCTGTCCAGCAAACCGCAGATCGTTTCACAGTCCTGCCCCGGAATCAGGCTTTGTTTTTGCCAGAAATCATAATACCCAATGCTTTCATAATTTTTGATATGTAAAAATTTATGGGCGGGAATCGTCACAAAATAAATCTTTACATCTTCTGAAGACTGCATCATACCAGTTCCTCCGATTCCTAATAAGTAGCAGTCAAAGGGCTTCAGGATCGTCCGCAGCATTACGGGTACAGGCTTTCGCCGATATTCCCGCGGCGTGATTCCATAGGCTTCTTTAAAGGCACGGGTAAAGGCTTCATGGGAAGAAAATCCATATTTCAAAGCAATCTCCAAAATGCCCGTTTCCGTATCCCGCACCTCTTTTAACGCAAAGGCCAGTTTTCTGTACCGCAAATAGTCTCGAAACTGCATTCCAGAAATTTCTTTAAACTTTCTGGAAAGATAAAATTCCGAATACCCCAGCCTATGGGAAAGCCCGCGCAAAGTCAATGCCGCATCCTCCTGCTTTTTGATGCACGCATCAATTTCTTCTATCATGACCTGAATCTGCTTCTGCCATTGATACATATATCCTTTCACCTCGTTTCAGCTGCTCTGCTGTTACTATACTGCATAGGAACGAAAATTACTTGATTTTATTTGCTCTGTTTCTTTTAGGCTCAATTGTTCTGTGTAGCATCCACAAAAAGTATATCTCACATTTTGGGGTGAAGCAAGCAAAGACAGTCTTGCTCATGGTTTGCTCAGCAAATCTTTTCTGCCCTATATACAAAAGGGCTGCCGCAGATGCGCAGACATCCACAGCAGCTTGTTGGTTTTCTCTGTTTTCTTTTATACCTCAGCCGTATAAGGTGCTAATTCCAGCCGAATGAAAAATCCTCTGTCATGGTCGCAGACAGGGCATTTCTGGGGCGCTTCCTTCCCCTCATAAACAAAACCGCAGTTTAAACACATCCATTTACATTCCACATCGCTGATAAACAGCTTATTCTGCTCCAGCAGGTCTGCCAGCTGTCCGAAACGGTCGCCGTGAATTTTTTCGATGCCTGCGATATGGTGGAAGGATGCCGCCACCTTGGGGAAGCCTTCTTCCATAGCTTTATCGCCGAAGGCTTTGTATACAGGGTCGAATTCTTCATATTCATTATGCTGTGCCGCCCGTAAAACTTGCAATACCGATTCATAAATATCCACAGGATAGCCGCCGTCGATGTGAATCGTTTCCCCTGCCAGCTCCTTCAAATGGTTATAAAAAATTTCCGCATGTTCCTTTTCCTGATTTGCGGTGAAGGTAAATACTGCCTCCACCACATGCATGTTCTGCTGCTTCGCCTGGGCTGCCGCAAAGGTATAACGGTTTCTGGCCTGGCTTTCCCCTGCAAATGCCCGCATCAGGTTTTCCTTTGTTTCACTGTTTTTAAAATCCATTTGATCTCCTCCTTGTGATTAAAGCAAATCGTGTGCTGCTTTCGCCTGCAAAATTTTCCATCTTCGGTCAATTTCCTTTTGTATCTCATCGGTGATATCCCGATATTTTTCATGGCTCAGGTGCTTTGTCCGCCCCATCATTTTCAGCCAATCCGTTACAGGGATCTTTCTCTGCCCCGGGTCATAGCTGATGGTGGTGATGCCCTGCTCCACTTCATACAAAGGGAAATAACAGCTATCTACTGCCGCCCCGATGACCTTCCGTTCCAAGTTTGGCTTATCGCCCCAATTCAGGGGGCAGGCGGAAATGGCTTTGATATAGGCCATGCCGTGATACCGGGCGTAATGCTGGGCTTTTGCCGCCTTTTTGATAAAATCCACAGGATTGGATTCCGCCGCTGTGGCAACGTAGGGGATACCCGTAGCCGCCATGATCTGAGGCATATCCTTATTGAAAAAGGTCTTGCCATATTGGCTCTGTCCCACATGGGAGGTGCTGCTTTTCGCTCCCATAGGTGTGGAATAGGAAAGCTGATAGCCCGTGTTCATATAACCGCCGTTATCATATTCAAAGAGAATCAAACGATTGTTGCGGATAGCTGTCCCCAAAGCAGAGCCCATGCCGATATCCATACCGCCGTCCCCGCTGACCATGATAAAAGTAATCTCACCTTCGGGATATTCTCCCCTTCTCTGCCGTTCCCGGAACATCTCTGCCAAACCTGTCAGGGTCGCCGCACCATTCTGAAACAGGTTATGCACATAAGGTACTTTAAAGGCCGTTTTGGGATACCCCGTCGTCACCACCATGCCGCAGCCCGTCTGAAACAACAGCACCACATTTCCCTCAATGCCCCGCAGCAGCAGATTCAGATTGACGGGGATACCGCATCCGGGGCAGGCTCCATGGCCGGGGGCAATGCGCTTCGGCACTTCCGTTGTCTCATTCAGCCTACCGCCCTCTACCTGCAGTTTTCCATCCCGCTCGATACATTTCGTCAAGCCTAGCTTCGTTTCTTTTTCTGTCAGAGGTGCAAAGTATTGCTCCCCATCCACCGGTTCCCCGGGATATTTTCCCAGATAATCGAACCGTTCCGCATCCGAGTCATAACAGGACAGCAGCATTTCTTCTGCATCCTTTTCATAAAAATCCTTACCGCCCAAGCCATAGATACGGATCAGCACCTTAGCTGTGGAGTTTTTTTCCTGGAGCATGGCTTTCAATTCCATGGAAAGATTGCCTCCCTGTGCGCCATAGCTGTCCTGCCTGTCGCCAACCAAAATCGTTTTGGCATTTTTGCAGAATTCGAATAATTCCTCTGCTGGATAGGGCCGCAGAAGGTTCGTTGTAAAAACCCCCACTTTTTTCCCCTGTTCCCGCAGCTTATCCACGGCCACCTTCGCCGTGTGGTATGCAGAGCCCAACAGATGCAGCACCACCTCCGCATCCTCCGTGCGATACCCTTCCGCCGAGGTATACTGCCGCCCAGAAAGCTGAAAATACGCATCAAAAACAGAAGGGATTACTTCCTTTGCCCCTTCCATGGCTTCATGGAGCTGGAATTTATTGTTCAGCACATCTGGCTCATTCATATAAGAACCGATGGAAACAGGATGAGCCAAATCCAAGGCAGAATATTCTGCCTCATATTTTCCGATGAAACCCTGTACTGTTTCATCTTTTTCAAACACCATACACCGCCGCTTCTGGTGGCTGGTGAAAAAGCCATCAAAGGCCACAATAACAGGCAGCTTCACCTGCTCCGCAATCTTCAAAGCACAGATATTCATGTCATAAACCGCCTGGGGGGTATTGGCGAATAAAATAATCCACCCCGTATTCAGGCAGTACATGATATCACTGTGGTCACCTTTGATGCACAAAGGCCCGGAAACCGTACGGCAGGCCACATTCATTACCATAGGGAACCGCGTCCCCGACTGGACAGGCAGCTGTTCCAGGGCATACAGCAGCCCATTGGCACTGGTGGCATTGAACACCCGCCCGCCGCCGGTGGATGCGCCATAGCAGATGCCCGCCGCACTATGCTCCCCTTCCGCCGGAATCATACAGATCTCATGTTCCCCATCGGCCTTCATCTGGTCCAGAAATTCGGCGATTTGTGTGGAAGGCGTGATGGGATAATAGCCCATGACATGATAGTTGATCTGTTTTGCCGCATAGGCTGCCACTTCATTGCCGCTTTCAAATAAAATCCTCTGCTGTTCCATCAAACCACACCTCCATCCACACGTTTTTCTGTCAGGAAAGATTCGCTTGTGATCCAGGAATTGGGGCCTGCATCCTCGAATTCCATCTTGTCCACGATCAAATCTTTATTTCGTACGAACCATTTTGGCTGTGGATGCTCCCGTTCCACACCCATGACAAGAGCATTGGTGGGGCAAACATCCACACAGCGCAGGCAGCCCTTACAATGGTGATAATCTAACCCACGATTCACCATGGCAGGCCTTCCTTTGTATTCCCCTTTTTCAAATTGGAATACCATATCGGGGCAAGTGCTGTCGCAAAGCCCGCAGTTGATACAATTTTCCTGTATAAACAGAGGAATATACCCTTCCCTGGAGGCAGAAAGATCATTGGAGACAGTACTGCCGAAGCGGGGATTTGTGCCGCCGATGGGGGCATTTTCATAGCCCCATTTATTTTTTGCTTCCTGATAGGGCACGCTTTCATAAGTCCCATCCTCTTTGAAAAAAGCGGATTTCGTTTCCTGATATCCCCGCCGCAGTCCTTTCAGATTTGCTTCCAGTAAAGCGGGATATTTCTTCCCAATGGTTTCCTTGGCGATCTTCTCCGCCGCTTCCAAAGGGACAAAGCCGCTGGCCTTGGCAATCGCCCCCAGCATGACCATATTCACCCTTGTCTTTTCTTCCATGGCAATATGCAGAGCATCGATGCAGAAAATTTCTCCGCCGCAAAGCTTCAGCCGCTTTCGCATTTCCTCCGGGGAAGCATCTGTATTGATAACGATCTTCGTTTCCTCCGTCACCCCTGCTGTCACAGGCAGTTTTCCTGCCAGCGCTTCATGGAACAACCCTAAAATATGGGGCGTTTCCACGGGGCTGTTGATGCCGATTTCCCGGTTTTCCTCCGCCCAGCGGATATAAGCCTTCACCGGGGAGCCTCTCTTTTCCGAACCATAGCTGGAAAAGCTTGCCGCATTCAGCCCCAAGGTCACAGCTCCCAATTCCCCCAGCATTTTCCCGCAAAGGTTGGCTCCCAAGCCGCCAATGCTTTCCAGACGAATCTCAAAATATCCATTTTCATTGGTTACAGGCAATTTCATCCCATTCCCTCCTTTTCTTCTTTAGTATGGGCGAAATTGGAAAGCCTATTCGCTTTATACGTTCTCTTCCATCAGCCGGTGCAATTCTTTCAAATTCTTCTGGGGGGCGAAGCAATGCTGCCCCCGGCAGAGGTAATAGCTTTCTCCTTTCTCAGGAATAGGATATTCCTTGATAAAGGGAGCAATTTTTGCCAGCCGCTCCTGGTTTTCTTTTGTTTTGCATAAGGCAGAAAGCCCCATCTCCCGATTTTCTCCCAGAAAAGCCAGAAATGCCGTCGATGGTTTTTCCTCCGCAGAAACACAGATCAGTTCCGTGGAAGGATACAGCACCTCCCCCATGGCAAAAAGCCCGAAGCAATGCCCCGAAGGCATCCCTTCCATGGCCCCTGCCAGAAAAGAAAGCTGTTTGTCTCTTTCCTCCCTCCATTTGGGTTCTCCTGTCAAGGCTGCAAGCTTGGCAAATACATACCCGGCTGCGGAATTGCCCGAAGGCAATGCCCCATCATAAGTTTCCTTGGGCCGCTGGATGAGCTGCTCCCCATCCTTGGCATAGAGATACAGGCCCCCCTGTTCCCCGCCGAACCATTCCAGCATCATTTCTGCTAATTGCACTGCCCGTTCCAGATAATGCAGGTCGAAGGTGGCTGCATATAATTCCAACAGCCCAAAGGCATAAAAGGCATAGTCGTCCAGCTGCCCCTTATGGGCTGCATCTCCATCCCGATACCGCAAATACAGCCGCCCTTTCTCATCGGTCAGCTTTCCATCGATAAAATCTGCTGCTTTTTGGGCCGCAGCCAGATACGCCGCATTTTCCAAAAGAAAACCAGCTTTTGCGAAAGCTCCTATCATCAACCCATTCCATGCGGTTAAAATCTTATCATCCAGATGCAGGAATGTGCGTTGTTTTCGGTATTCGTATACCTTCCTGCAAAGGCCATCTATTTTTTCGTTTCTTTCCGCCGGAAGTTCTTCCCTCAAACGGTTGGGAATGGATTTCCCATGGAAGTTGCCCTCCTCTATGATGTGGAAATAACTGCAAAATACCTCTGTATCCCCTTCCAATATGGGGCGCAGCTCTGTCGGTGTAAAAACATAGTATTTCCCCTCGATCCCTTCGCTGTCCGCATCCTGTCCGCAAAAAAAGCCGCCTTCTTCATGGGTCAATTCCCGCAAAACATAATCCAGCGTTTTCTCTGCCACAATCCGATAAAAGCTCCGCCCTGTCTGCCGATATCCTTCCAAATAGGTATAAGCCAGCAAGGCATTATCATAGAGCATTTTCTCAAAATGGGGCACCAGCCATTTTTCATCTGTGGAATAACGGGAAAAGCCGCCGCCGATATGGTCAAACATCCCGCCCATAGCCATGGCATCCAGTGTTTTCTCCACCGCTGAGAGGGCAATTTCGTTTCTCTCTGCCCTGCCGTAGCGCAGCAAAAACAGTAAATTGTGGGGGGTGGGGAATTTCGGTGCCACCCCAAAGCCGCCCCATTCCCGGTCGAACCGCTGCATCAATTCTGCCGTCCCCTGCTTCAGCAATTCCGGTGTTGGCATAGCCTGCAGAACCATCGGTTCCTTTTGCAGGAAATCTGTAATCTTCTCGCCAGTTTCCAGGAGCTTTTCTCTGTCCGTTTTCCATAGCTTTTCCACCTGTGCCAGCAGTTCCATCAGCCCCGGCATACCATATTTGCTCCATTTTGGAAAATACGTTCCCGCAAAAAAAGGCTTTTGTTCCGGTGTCATCAAAATTGTCAAAGGCCAGCCGCCGGAGCCTGTCATCATCTGGCAAACGCCCATGTAAACAGAGTCGATATCCGGTCTCTCCTCCCGGTCTACCTTGATGGCAATGAATCCTCTGTTCAAAATTTCCGCCACTTCTTCATCTTCAAAGGATTCCCCCTCCATTACATGGCACCAATGGCAGGTGGAATAGCCAATACTCAGAAATATAGGCTTATCCTCCCGTTTTGCTTTCTCAAAAGCCTCTTCCTTCCATGCAAACCAATCCACAGGGTTATTTTTATGCTGCAGCAGATAAGGTGATTTTTCATATTGCAAATGATTCATATTTTTCCTCCTCTCATTTTTCCTAGTTTCCTGCAAAATTGTTTTTTCATTCCTGCATTTTCCACACAAAAAACAAAAAAATCCTGATATGTTAAGAAAAAACACATCAGGAGGCATCTATGGAATCAATTTGGACAAAAACCTGCAGCATCCCCAAAAGGGAACCTCTGCGGAAAGATATCAAAACAGAAGTCGCCGTCATCGGCGCAGGCATGGCAGGCATTCTCATTGCTTATCAGCTGCAAAAAGTAGGAAAGCAAGTTGTTCTATTAGAAGCAGACCGCATTGCCAGCGGGCAGACCAAAAATACTACAGCAAAAATCACATCCCAGCATGATTTGATCTATACCAATTTGATACAAACCCAAGGAGAAGAAAAAGCCCGTCAATATGCCATGGCAAATGAAGCGGCAATTGCAGAATATCGCCGTATGATCAAGGAAGAAAACATCCACTGCGATTTTCAGGAAACTTCTGCCTATGTCTATTCTCAGGATATAGAAAAACTGATGCAGGAGACAAATACTGCTGCATCCCTCGGAATACAGGCATCCTTTCTGAGCCATATGGCCTTTCCCGGCGGTGTTTCTCCCGCCCTGCGTTTCGATGGGCAGGCCCAATTCCATCCCCTGAAATTTATCAAGACTTTGGCAGAAAAATTGGAAATCTACGAAAAAACCCCTGTCCGCACAGTAGACGAGCATGTACTGCACACGCCAAAAGCAACGGTTACAGCGGAGCATATTGTTTTTGCCACCCATTACCCTTTTATAAATTTTCCCGGCCTTTATTTCGCCCGCATGCACCAGGAACGCTCCTATGTGCTGGCATTAGAAAACGCCTCTTTGGCAGAGGGTATGTTCATTGGTGATGGCGAAAATGCCTATTCCTTCCGCATTTACGACAAATATCTTCTGTTTGGCGGCGAAGGCCACCGTACCGGGGAAAATCGCCAAGGAGGGAAATATGATGCTCTGCGGAAAAAAGCAAAAGAGCTGTTTCCCCAATCCCTCGAGGCTGCCCATTGGTCTGCCCAGGACTGTATCCCTGCCGATGGTATTCCCTATATCGGACAATACGCCAGCGGAAAGCCCTATTGGTATGTGGCGACCGGCTTCCAAAAATGGGGCATGACCACCTCTATGGTTTCTGCCATGATTATCAGAGACATTGTCTGTGGCAAAGAAAATCCCTATGCCGCTGTATTCGCTCCTCAACGTTTTTCCGCCGAAGCCGCCGGCGGAATTGCCTGTGAAAGCAGGCAGGCTGTGAAAACCTTTGCGAAACGCCTATTCAAGCTGCCCGAAGCCACAGCGAAAGAACTGCCCGTGGGGCATGGAGGAATCGTTGAACTGGACGGTGATAAAATCGGTGTATACAAAGAAGAAAATGGCACACTGCATTTGGTTGATATCCGCTGTCCTCACCTGGGCTGTCAGCTAGAATGGAATCCCGATGAAAAAAGCTGGGATTGTCCTTGCCATGGCTCTCGTTTCGATTTTCATGGAAGATGCATCACCAATCCTGCTCAAGAAGATATCACCTTGGGTGAAAAGGATTCGTAAGGCTTTGCCTTATTCA
>NZ_JBJEJK010000056.1:0-34680 GCF_051877975.1 Anaerotignum sp. | reverse complement strand
CGGCCTTTGCGGGAGCCGAGGTATATTTGCCTGTAAAAGAAATTTATGGTATACTTAAATTCTAGGAAATTTTATCTTTTGATATGAAAATAGATGAGGTGAGAAACTTGGCGGAACAGAAAAACAGCAAGAAACCTGCCAAAGCGCCTGCGAAAGCACCAACGGTGAAAAAAACAACCTCCGGAGGAAAAAGCGGGACGAAGAAGGCAGAACCTGCTGCGAAAAAGGAGACAACAAAGGTAACGGCGCAGCCTGCCCGTTTTGGAGACAGTATTCTGGATGAGATCATTTTGCTGGTGATCATTGTAATATCCATTGTGGTCTTTGTCAGCCTTTTGACAGATAAAATGGGCATCATCGGCGGGCTCATCAGCAGCTTTTTTAAAGGAATCCTTGGCTTCAGCGGGCTTTTGTTGCCGGTATTTGTGATTGTATACTGTATCTGGATGCTGGCGGATGAGGAAAAAAGATATCCCATGGTGCGGGCCTGCGGGGCGGCGTTGTTTTTATTGACAGTGGCTTCCGCGGCGCAGATCATCAATCCTGTGAAAGCGGCAGAAGGGGTAGGCTTTCTGAAACGCTGCGGCACCCTGTACGGGGAAGGGGCATTTAGCAACGGCGGCCTTTTTGGTGGGTTGATTGGCGGCGGCCTGTATCGTATTTTAGATACGTTGGGCAGTGTGATCATCCTGTTGGCACTGGGGATCATTTCTATCGTGATGGCAACGGGCAAATCCTTCTTTCATGCCATTGGGGATGCCAATGCCCATCGGAAGGCAAGAAAAAAAGTAAAGAATGAAAAGATTAAAAATAAAGCTGACCGTATCCGCCAACAGGAATTGCTGGAGGAGGAGCGTCTGGCAAAGAAAGAGGAACGCCGCAGAAAAATGTCCCGGGAAGATTTCAATATTGAACTACAGGAGGGCGACAACAAAGAAACGCCTTATGTGCAGGAAACGGTATTTCGCAAAAAGCCTTTGATACTGGAACCCAAAAAGCGGGAACCTATTTTTGACTATGTGAAGGAAAAGGAAGAAGAAGAGGCAGGAAAGACGGCTGCGGTGAAGGCGGAAGCCGCAAAAATGGCTGCATCTGCCCTGAAAGAAACGGCAAAAGCTAAGGCGGAAGAAATCATCCCTGAGG
Organism: Anaerotignum sp.; assembly: GCF_051877975.1. GTDB lineage: Bacteria > Bacillota > Clostridia > Lachnospirales > Anaerotignaceae > Anaerotignum_A. Next base: position 33,537 of record NZ_JBJEJK010000056.1, on the reverse strand, counting down.
TGAAAGAAAAAGAGCCTGTGATACAGGGTGTTGGCCTGGAAGACGGCGATGCATTGATTGAGGAAATTTTTGCGGAGAAACCCGAAACAAAGGATAGACCGATTATCGATATCCTTCCGGAGGAAGATATGGGCAAGGAAATCGAAGAAGAAACTGTTGCAGGGGAAATTCCTGTTGTAATAGAAGAAATGGAAGAGCATGCACCTGCCTATGAAGAACCTGCGGAAGAAAGGGAAGAGGAGCCCCTTGCTGCTGAAGAAGCTCCGGAAGAAGGGAAAACAGCGACGGAAGAAACAAAAACGGAAACGATGGCAGCAATTCCTGCAGAGCCGGTGGAAGAAGAAAAGCCTTATGTCTATCCGCCCATTGATCTGTTGGGAAAAGACCCTCAGACGGGCAGCAGCGGCAACCGTTCCGAAATGATCGAAAACGCAAGAAAACTGGAATCCACATTAAAGAGCTTTGGCGTGGATGCCAAGGTTATTCAGATCAGCAAAGGGCCTACGGTCACCAGATATGAACTTTCCCCCAGCCAAGGGGTAAAGGTCAGCAAGATTGTCAATCTGGCGGATGATATTGCCCTGAATTTGGCCGCCAGCGGCATTCGTATCGAAGCACCTATCCCCGGCAAGGCGGCGGTGGGCATTGAGGTGCCCAATAAGGAGACTCAGTCTGTTTATATGAGAACGCTGTTGGAAAGCGACGCCTTTAAGGAGCATCCTTCTAAGCTGGCCTTCGCCCTGGGGCAGGATATTGCGGGCAACCCCGTGGTGACGGATATCGCGAAGATGCCCCACCTTTTGATTGCGGGGGCAACGGGCAGCGGGAAGAGCGTCTGTATCAATACCCTCATCACAAGTATTTTGTATAAGGCTGACCCCAAAGAGGTCAAGCTGTTGTTGGTAGACCCCAAGGTGGTTGAATTGAGCGTATATAATGGGATTCCCCATCTGCTCATTCCTGTGGTGACAGACCCGAAAAAGGCATCCTCTGCCCTGAACTGGGCCGTACGGGAAATGCTCCAGAGATATAATGATTTTGCAGCCCATGGTGTGCGGGATATTAAGGGCTTCAATAAAATGATGGAAGAAAAGGGCGATGAAAAGGGCAAAATGCCCCAGATCGTGATCATTATCGATGAATTGGCAGACCTGATGATGGCGGCTCCCGGAGAAGTGGAGGATGCCATTTGCCGATTGGCACAGATGGCCCGTGCGGCAGGGATGCATCTTATCATCGCTACCCAGCGTCCTTCTGTAGACGTTATCACCGGTGTCATCAAGGCGAATATTCCTTCCAGACTGGCCTTTGCTGTATCCTCCGGCATTGATTCCAGAACCATTCTGGATATGGTGGGGGCGGAAAAGCTGCTGGGCAAGGGGGATATGCTGTTCTACCCTTCCGGGCAGAGCAAGCCTTCCCGTTTGCAGGGGGCTTTCGTGACCGACCAAGAGGTAGAGGCAATCGTAGATTTCCTGAAGGAGACCAGCAAGCCTTATTATACCCAGGAAACCATCGACCAGATCACCTCCGCAGGAAAAGCCGGCGGCGGCGCGGCGGAGGATTCCGATGAATTTTTCGGCCAGGCGGTAGAGCTGATTCTGGAAAAGGAAAAGGCTTCCGTTTCCATGCTGCAGCGGCAGTTCCGCATCGGCTATAACCGGGCGGCAAGGCTGATGGATGACTTGGAAAAACACGGCATTGTTGGCCCGGAGGAGGGCAGTAAACCTAGAAAAGTCCTTATCACCAAAAGCCAGTGGGAGGAAATGACGGGAGCTGTGCCGGAAGAAATTTAAGCAGGAGAAAGTCTGAATGTAAAAACATTCAGACTTTTTTTGTGCGAAATGAGCGTTGACAAAATGGGACAAGTATAGTACCATCGACATAGGGTCATATGACTGACGGAAGTGGAAGGAACCACATGGAAGTATGACTGTTTGAATGCCGACCGTCTGGGCGATGATGCTTGGATTGTGTGCGGCTTTTTTTATGTAAAAAGCACCGATTCAAGCGTAAAGGTAACCAGTGATGTGAATGGTGAAAATTCACCAAACGGAGAGGAGTTTTTTGAATGTTTAAGACAGACTTACAGATCGCACAGGAATGCAAAATGGAGCATATCCTGAAAATCGCTGAAAAAGCAGGCATCCCCGAAGAATATGTGGATTGCTATGGCAAATATAAAGCTAAAATCAGCGACAAATACTATAATGAAATCAAAGACAACCCCGATGCAAAACTGATCCTGGTAACAGCGGTAAATCCCACACCCGCAGGGGAAGGGAAAACAACCGTTACCATCGGTCTGACACAGGCACTGCAGAAAATGGGCAAAAATGCTCTCACTTGTCTGCGTGAGCCCTCTCTGGGGCCTTGTATGGGCGTAAAGGGCGGCGCTGCCGGCGGCGGCTATGCACAGGTGGTTCCTATGGAAGATATCAACCTGCACTTTACAGGCGACCTGCATGCTATCACAACAGCAAACAATCTGCTGGCTTCCATGGTAGACAACCACATCCAGCAGGGCAATGAACTGAACATTGACCCCAGAAAGATCGTATGGAAACGCTGCGTTGACCTGAACGACAGACAGCTGAGAAACGTAATTTCCGGCCTGGGCGGCAAGGTGAACGGCGTACCCAGGGAAGATGCTTTCCAGATTACAGTAGCTTCTGAAATCATGGCGATTTTCTGCCTGGCAAACGACCTGAAACAGCTGAAAGAAATGCTGGGACAGATCATCATCGGCTATACTTATGACGATGAACCTGTTACAGCAAAGATGATCGGCGCTGACGGCGCGATGACTGTTCTGCTGAAGGATGCCCTGCAGCCGAACCTGGTACAGACACTGGAACACACAGCAGCAATCATCCATGGCGGTCCCTTCGCCAATATTGCTCACGGCTGCAACTCTGTAAAAGCAACAAAAACAGCGATGAAAATTGCGGATTACGTTGTAACAGAAGCAGGCTTCGGTGCGGACCTGGGGGCTGAAAAATTCTTCGATATCAAATGCCGCAAAGCTGGCATCAAACCGGATGCAGTCGTTTTGGTTGCAACCATCCGTGCGCTGAAATATAACGGCGGCGTTCCCAAGGCTGACCTGAGCAATGAAAACCTGGATGCACTGGCAAAAGGCTTTGTAAACCTGGAAAAACACATTGAAAATATCCAGAAATACGGTGTTCCCGTTGTGGTAACACTGAACCATTTCGTAGCGGATACAGATGCGGAAGTTGCGTATGTAAAAGACCGCTGCGAAGGTATGGGCGCAACATTTGCAGTTTCCAGAGTTTGGGCAGAAGGCGGCGAAGGCGGCAAAGAACTGGCTGAAAAAGTTTTGGAAACACTGGAAACAAAGGAAAACAACTTCCATTTCCTGTATGAAGATGAATTGTCTATCGTGGAAAAGGTAAATAAAGTATGTAAAGAAATTTATGGCGCAGGTACAGTTAATTTCTCTGCGGCAGCAAAGAAAACACTGGCGCAGATCGACAAACTGGGCTTCAACCATTTCCCTGTTTGTATCGCAAAAACACAATACTCTCTGTCCGATGATCCCAAGGTATTGGGGCGTCCCGAAGGGTTTGAAGTAACAGTAAAAGAAATCCGCATTTCTGCGGGTGCAGGCTTTATCGTAGTGCTGCTGGGCGATGTGATGACAATGCCCGGCCTGCCCAAGAAACCTGCGGCACTGAATATTGATATTGACGAAGACGGCAACATCGTGGGGCTGTTCTGATAAACAAAGGAGTAAAATGAGATGAAAGCACAATTGATTGATGGCAAATTGATTTCTGCTGAAATTAAGGCAGAAGCGGCGGCAGAAGCAGAAGAACTGAAAGCAAAGGGCATTGAGCCCTGCCTGGCGGTTGTATTGGTTGGGGATGATTCCGCTTCCAAGGTTTATGTAAATAATAAGAAAAAGGCATGTGAAGCCGTGGGGATCAAGTCTGTTTCCCATGTGTTGTCTGGGGAGACAACAGAGGAGGAACTGCTGCAGCTGATCGCAGAGCTGAACGCAGATAAAAGCATTCATGGTATCCTGGTGCAGATGCCTGTGCCGAAGCATATCGATGACAGAAAAGTCATCCTTGCCATCGATCCCAAGAAGGATGTGGACTGTTTCCATCCCGTAAACGTGGGCTATCTCCACACAGGCGGCAAGGGATTCCTGCCCTGTACCCCTGCGGGCATCATTGAACTGATCAAACGCAGCGGTCATTCTATCGAAGGGAAAAATTGTGTGATTATTGGCAGAAGCAATATCGTAGGAAAGCCTGTGGCAATGCTGTTGATGCAGGAGAACGGGACTGTGACCATTTGCCATTCCAAAACAAAAGATCTGGCGGGCATCTGTCGGGGGGCAGATATCATTGTCAGCGCAACGGGCAAGGTAAACACAGTAACGGCGGATATGGTAAAAGAAGGCGCGATCATCATTGACGTCGGGATGAATCGTGACGCGGCAGGCAAACTTTGCGGCGATGTGGATTTTGAGAACGTGAAGGAAGTGGCAGGTGCCATCACTCCTGTGCCGGGGGGCGTAGGGCCGATGACCATTGCCATGCTGATGAAAAATTGTATCACAGCCGCAAAAATTCAGAACGATCTGATGTAAGAAAATCTTAAGATTTATACCCTTGATTTCGTAAGAGACCAAGGGTATTCTTATATTAAAGGAAGGGGGGCGGTGTATATGACGAAAAAGAAGAAAATTTTGATTGGAATGTTGGTTATATTGATTCTTGCCGGAATATGGGGAAAAAGGCCAAGAATGGTATATGAGATCGTAGAAAAAGAAATTGCTTTGGAAGATGAAAACATGTCTGCCCAGCTTTGCATGATTACTAATCTGCCTTGGGAAGAAGATGCTGATTTACGCAGGGCAGAAATTGAAGATAAAGAAGAGTTTGGGAAAGTGATTGTAGCATTGAGAGGAACAGAGGTGTCTGTTTCTTCTTTCAGAATGAGAGATGTTGTTACATATAAAAAAGGCATAGATTGTTATGATCTGCGTTTTTATCTGTCGGAATGGTATCCTGCAACGAAGGAGATTACCTTTTTAACAGATGGAAAAGTGTATTATGGGAATTGGGTTTATGAAATCAGAGGGGATGATCCTGAAAGGATAACAGAAGTATTAGAAGAATTGCTGCAGAAGTACGAAAAAGATAAATGATGTATAAAGTCCTTTGGAAACAGAGGGCTTTTTCTTTTAGCAGAAAGAACCTGAAAAGATTTTCTTTGAAAACTAGCATTTTGTCTGCATTTGTAGTAAAATACTATGATGTGAAAATATTGCTATCCCTTTGATAGTTTGAAGGAGGATTACAATGAATAAGAAAGTCGCATTCACCTCTTTGGGGTGCGATAAGAATAGAGTGGACAGCGAAGTCATGCTGGGCATTTTGCAGAAAAATGGCTACACTGCTGTGGCGGATGAAGCGGAGGCAGATATCATTGTGGTGAATAGCTGCTGTTTTATCAAGGATGCACTGGAGGAAAGTATTGAGACCATTCTGGAAATGGCGCAGTATAAAGACCCTGCAGTGGGCAACTGCAAGGGGCTCATCGTGGCAGGCTGTTTGGGGCAAAGATTTGAAAAGGAATTCTTCGATGAACTGCCAGAGGTAGATGCCATTGTTGGTACGACAGCCTATGAATCCATCGCCGAAGTGGCGGATGAGATTTTGGGGGGCAAGGAACAGGTGAAGCAGCTGGAAAGCATTGACTTAGCGATGCAGGATGAAAACGGCAAGCTGCGGGTGCTTTCCACAGCATCTTATTTTGCTTATCTGAAAATTTCCGAAGGCTGTGATAATCATTGCACTTATTGTGTCATTCCCAAAATGCGAGGGAAACACCGCAGCAGAAACATGGAAAGCCTAGTGGAAGAAGCAACCATGCTGGCGGAACAGGGCGTAAAGGAAATCGTCATTGTGGCCCAGGATACATCCATTTATGGCAGAGATCTTTACGGCAAGCCCATGCTCCACGAATTGCTGAAACGGCTGAACGCCATCGAGGGCATTGAATGGATTCGCCTGTTGTATTGCTATCCGGAAACACTGACAGAGGAAACCATAGAAGCTATGGCCACTTGTGAAAAGGTTTGTCATTACATTGATATGCCGATTCAGCATGGCAATGATGCAGTGCTGAAGCGTATGGGCAGAAAGAGCAGTCAGGCGTTGATCCGCGAAAAAGTGGCAAAGCTGCGGGCGGCTATGCCGAATATTGCCATCCGAACTACTTTGATCGTTGGTTTCCCCGGCGAAAGCGAAGAGGAATTTGCGGACCTGATGCAGTTTGTACAGGAAATGCGGTTCGACCGTTTGGGTGTGTTCTCTTATTCTCAGGAGGAGGGCACAGTAGCGGCAAAAATGGAAAACCAGATTGACGAGGAATTGAAGGAAGAACGCAGAGAGATCATCATGGATCTGCAAAAATCCATTGCGGCTTCTTTGTGCGAAGCGGAAGTAGGGAAGGAACTGGAAGTGCTGATCGAAGGCAAGCTGCCTGAGGAAGATATCTTCTGCGGCAGAACCAGAAGAGATGCCCCCGATATCGACGGGCTGGTGTTTGTTTCTTCCGAGGAAGAGCTGTATTCCGGCGATTTTGTAACAGTAAGGATTCGTGAAGCAGGCGATTATGATTTGATGGGAGATGTGGTTTATGGAGATGAATCTGCCGAATAAGCTGACACTGCTCAGAGTATTCATGATTCCGGTTTTTTTGCTGGTTCTTTTTTTGGCACCGGAGCCGATAAACAGATATGTAGCGGTCATTATTTTTATCGTGGCATCCTTGACGGATATGCTGGATGGCAAAATTGCCAGAAAGTATAATCTGGTTTCTAACTTTGGGAAATTCATGGATCCGTTGGCGGATAAGCTGCTGGTAATGTCTGCGCTGGTTTCCATGGTGGCTTTGGAGGATTTGGCGGCATGGGTTGTCATCATCATTCTGGCGAGAGAATTTGCTATCACTGGGTTCCGTACGTTGGCGATGGAAGCCAATATCGTTATGGCGGCAAGCTGGTGGGGCAAGGTGAAAACCACCACACAGATGATTATGATTCCTGTGGTGCTGCTGCAGCTGCCTTTTAGCTGTATGCCCATGGTGGAAAATATTTTGGTGGCACTGGCGGTGTTCTTCACCATTTTCTCCGGTGCGGATTATATCTTAAAAAACAAACAGGTATTGCATGGTTAAAAATGTTCCCTCTCCCTTTGGAGAGGGACTTTTCTCAAAGGAGGGAATCTGAATGAAAGCGGAAATCATAGCAGTGGGCACAGAACTGCTGTTAGGCGATATTTTGAATACCAATGCTCAGTTTTTGGCCCAGGAGTTGGCTAGCCTTGGCATTGAAGTCTATTATCAGACGGTGGTAGGGGATAACCCCAAACGGCTGAAGGATACTATTTTCCACGCCTTTGATCGGGCAGACCTCATCATCACCACGGGGGGACTTGGCCCTACGGAGGATGACCTGACCAAGGAAACAGCGGCAGAATATTTTGGGGAAAAGCTGGTGCTGGACGAAAGAGCCTTGGGACGCATCAAAAAATACTTTGACCGCACCGGCAGAACCATGACCCAGAATAATGTGAAGCAGGCTATGGTGCCGGAAAACAACTGCACCATTTTGTATAACGACAACGGCACAGCCCCCGGCATCATCATGGAAAAGAACGGTAAGATGATCGTGATGCTGCCCGGCCCTCCCAAGGAAACCATTCCCATGTTCCGCAATCAGGTGAAGCCTTATCTGGCAAAGAAGCAGGAATTTACCTTCGTTTCCCGTATCCTGCGGGTGGCAGGCGTAGGGGAAAGCGCTATGGAGGACAGAGTAAAGGATATCATCGATGCCCAGACAAACCCTACCATTGCTCCCTATGCAAAAGATGGCGAAGCCATTCTGCGGATCACGGCAAAGGCCAAGGATGAAGCAGAAGCAAATAAGCTGATCGACCCTGTGGCTGCGGCCCTGAAGGAACGGCTGGGGAATTCCGTTTATGCAGAGGGCGAAACTGATATGGAAACGGTGGTGGCAGAGATGCTGCTGGAAAGAAAGCTGACCATTGCAGTGGCGGAATCCTGCACAGGGGGGATGATTGCTTCTCAGTTGGTGGAATATCCCGGTATTTCCGCCGCATTGCTGGAAGGTTGTGTGACCTATTCCAACGATGCGAAAATGCGCCGTTTGGGCGTAAAAGCAGAAACCCTGGAGAAATATACCGCAGTCAGCGAAGAAACGGCACGGGAAATGGCGGCAGGCATTGCAAGAACCAGCGGTGCGGATATCGGCATTGCCACAACGGGGATTGCCGGCCCCGATGGGGGCAGCGAAGAAAAGCCCGTGGGCTTGGTATATATCGGCCTTTCCTACAAGGGAAAAACGGAAGTACAGGAGCATCATTTTGTAGGCAAACGGGATAAGATTCGCCAACGTGCCACCTATACAGCCCTGAACTGGCTGAGAAAGGCGATGCTGGATGAAGAATAAAGGTGACTGGATGCTGCTGCTGGCGGCGTTTATTGGCGGCGGCGGTTTCATCAGTTTGAAATATTTGCTGGATTGGGGCTACGACCCCTTTCAGGTGATTTTTGGGCGGTTTCTGATGGCTTCCCTCTGTATGTGCATGGTGTATCATAAACGGCTGAAAAAGATTACCAAACGGGAATGGAAGGTGGGGGGCAGTTTAGGCGTGCTGTTGGCGGCTATGTTTCTGCTGATGACGGTGGGGCTGCAATATACTACCCCGTCCGTTAATGCGTTTCTGGTGAATATTCCTGCGGTCATTGTGCCTTTTATCTGCTGGGGAATATTCAAACAGAAGCCCAGCCGAAACTGTTTCATTGCGGCGGCGATGACGCTGATAGGCGTTTGCGGTCTTTCCCTGACAGCAGAACTCCGCATTGATTTGGGGGCGGGGCTGTCCCTGTTGGCGGCGGTGGCCTTCTCTTTGCAAATGGCATTTTTGGGGAACCTCACCAAAGGGTGTGATTCTGTCCATATCGCTGTGGCGGAAAACCTTTTCACATTGCTGGTGATGACGGTCATCGTAACATTTACCGGTTGGGATATGCCTCCGTTGACTCTGCCTGCCTTTGGAAATTTTTTCTTTCTTGGAGCTTTTTGCACAGCGGCGTATTTTGCTCTGCAATCGGCAGGGCAGCAGATCACTTCCCCCAACAAGGCTGCTATCATTATCACTTCGGAATCGATTTTTGCGGCAGTGTTTTCTGCGCTCCTGTATGGCGAACGTATGAGCCTGCGGGGATATCTGGGCTGCATCATCATTTTTGCAGCAATGGCATTGGCAGAACAGCCTGCAAAGGAAAGAGAAAAGGGTGTTGACAAGGAAGATGAAATCAGTTAATATGAGAACAAAGGTTCTCATTTAGAAGGGGGAATCCGGAAAGAAAAATATTCCTTAACTTTGGAAAGGTGGAAATAAAATGGCAGCAAAAGCGCAGAAAGAAGATATCAAATTTGAAGATAAGCAGAAGGCTTTGGATGCAGCCCTGAGCCAGATTGAAAAACAGTTTGGCAAAGGCGCCATTATGAAATTGGGGGACAGCAGTGCGAAAATGTCTGTGGAAGTGGTCCCTTCCGGTTCTCTGAGTCTGGATTTGGCGCTGGGGGTTGGCGGTGTGCCCAAGGGCAGAATCATTGAGGTTTATGGCCCGGAATCCTCCGGTAAAACGACAGTTGCGCTGCACATGGTGGCGGAAGTGCAGAAACGGGGCGGCATTGCCGGCTATGTGGATGCGGAGCATGCCATGGACCCTACATATGCAAAGGCTTTGGGGGTAGATATCGATAATTTGTATATCTCTCAGCCTGATGACGGCGAACAGGCTCTGGAAATCGTAGAAACCATGGTACGCAGCGGTGCCATTGATATTGTAATCGTAGACTCTGTAGCGGCTCTGGTGCCCCGGGCAGAAATCGAAGGGGAAATGGGCGATTCCCATATGGGCCTGCAGGCCAGACTGATGAGCCAGGCCCTGAGAAAACTGACAGGGATCACAAACAAATCCAACTGTACTGTTGTTTTCATCAACCAGCTCCGTGAAAAGATCGGTGTTACCTTTGGCAACCCGGAAACGACCACCGGCGGCCGTGCCCTGAAATTCTATTCTTCTATCCGTATGGAAATCAGGAAAACAGATGTGCTGAAGCAGGGAACAGAAATCGTTGGCAACAGGGTAAAGGTAAAGATTGCGAAAAACAAAGTGGCACCTCCTTTTAAAATAGCCGAATTTGACATTATCTACGGCAAAGGCATTTCCAGAGAAGGCGATATTTTGGATTTGGCGGCAGAAGTGGATATTGTGAACAAGAGCGGTGCATGGTATTCTTATAAGGAAACAAGGATTGGGCAGGGGCGCGAAAACGCGAAGCAGTTCCTGAGAGAGAATCCGGATATCTGCGGAGAGGTTGAAAACCAAGTGCGGGAGCATTATGGGCTTTCCGCATTGGAGGTTCCGGCTGCGGCAGCGGATGGAACGGTTGATGCACCGGCAGATGTACCCGTTGTAGAAACAGAAATTTAAATTGGAGAAAAAAGATAACCCGATAGGTCATTTTTATGGACGTATCGGGTTCTTTTTTATACGAAAACTATCTGCACCAGAAGCATATAGCAGACTGTACCGCCAAAGATGCTGAGCATGGAGTTTCTTTTCCAGATATGTAAAAATGCTGTCAGGGCAGAGGCAATAAGCATTGGTGCAAAGCCTGCCACAGAAGAGAAAGAAATGCCCTTCAGACAATATATGACGAGGGTCGCCATGATGGCCATAGGAAGCACACGACCCAGATAGCGGATGATCTCCGGCACTTCCTTCCCGCGGAAGATGAGGAAAGGCAGGGCCCTCTCTGCGTAGGTGCAGATGGCGCAGACTGCAATGATGAGGATGGATTGTGTCGTAGAAAGTACCATTTAGATTTCCTCCGTTCCTGTGCTCTGGGGTTCGATACGGCTTCTCAGGATGGTCAGAAGGGCTACAGTGATGACCAGAGAAGGCAGAATGAAATTGGAAGGCCCAAATAGGATAAGGCAGACGACGCCGGAAACAAAGGCCAGCAGGGCGGGCAGATGATTATCTGCGCCAGACATCTGCTCGATCAGGATGACGATGAACAAAGCTGTCAGAGCGAAATCGATGCCAGTGGTATCGAAGGGGATCATTGTTCCGATGAGGGCACCAAAAATGCTCAGAATGATCCAATATAGGATGGGCATAAGAGCTGTCAGCACATAGGCCCATTTTTCATTGATATCATCGCCGAAATCATGGGAGCAGTGGAGAGAATAGTTTTCATCTGTCAGAGAATAGATGAGAAAATATTTCCACAAGCCAAAGGAGCGGAATTTTTCGATGAAGGAAAGACCATAGAAAATATGGCGGCTATTGAGCAGCAGCGCCATGATAGCTACGGTCGCCAGGGAAACGCCGCCGGCGAAAAAGCTCACCATCAGATATTGCAGGGAGCCTGCCATAACGAAGAGACTGCAGGCCCCTGCCCAGATGAAGTTATAGCCCGCATTCTGCATCAGAACACCGTAGGCCAGACCCACGGGAATGAAGCTGATGAAGATGGGAAAACTCTGCTTTATTGCATAGCGTAAGGTTTTTGCCATAAGAATTGCTCCTTTTCTGTTTTACAGGTAATGGTAGTACTTGCGGTTCGCCGCCAGGAAAAATACAGCGATGAGGACGGTGATGCCTTCCGCCACGGGAATAGCGAGCCAGATGCCGTCGATACCGAGAAATCTTGGCAGGATCAGGATACTTCCGGCAACGAAAACGAAGGTACGCAGAAAAGAGATCATCGCAGAGACCTTCCCATTGGACAATGCCGTAAAGAAAGAGGAAGCGAAGATATTGATGCCTGCGAAAAGGAAGTTCCAGACAAAAATCTGATAGCCATACAGGGTGATGGCGTAGGTACTGCTTTCCAAAGGCGTAAAGATAGCAATGGTCGGCACTGCCATCAGGTAGGAGAAGGCAAAGCACACCACAGAAGAAACCAAAATGATGCCAAGGCACATTTTGAAAAGCCGTTTCAACTGGGGGATGTTGCGATTGCCGTAATTATAGCTGAATATGGGCGCGGCACCGCTGGAAAAGCCCAGATATGCCGAGGAAAACAAAAATTGGGCATACAGCACGATGGTGATGGCGGCAACGCCATCTTCCCCCAGCATGTCCATCATGGCCAGATTGAAGAGGAACGTGGTGACGGCCATAGCCCCGGAAGTCACCATTTCCGAAGAACCATTCAGCATGGTATGGGCGATGATTTTGCCGTCCCATTTGGGCTTTACGAAATACAGCACAGTTCTGGGCTTGGCAAAATAAAACAATGGGGGAATGCCGCCGACAAGGAAACCGCTGACAGTGCCCCAGGCGGCGCCGGCGATGCCCATTTCCATGCGGACGATAAAGAGATAATCGAAGACGATATTCGACAGACCTGCCGCAATATTCAGCCACAGCCCCAGATGGGGCTTACCTGCGGTGATAAAAAGGGTCTGGAATAGTGTTTGCACTACGGAAACAGTGTAAAAGGCCATCATCACTTTGCCATAGTCTACACAATAGGGCAGCAGCTTTGCATCTGACCCCAAAAGGATAGAAAGGGGCTCGATAAACAGGAAACAGAGAGCAGAAATGACCAGACCCGCAGCGATACCAAATATGGTCACAAGGGTAAACGCGCTGCGGGCTTCCGCCTCTTTTCCTTCGCCCAACCGTCTGCCGATGATGGCAGAACCGCCGGTGCCCAGCATGATCCCCAGCCCCATCAGGATATTGATGAGGGGGAAAACGATATTCATGGCGGAAAGGGCGGTGGTTCCCACAAAACGGGAAACAAAGATGCCATCTACAATGGTATAGGTAGAAATGAATACCAGCATAATGATGGTGGGTAAAGTGAATTTGATCAGGGAGGATAGTGTATATTCTTTTGAGATATCATTTTGCATAAGACGACCTCGAAATAGAATTTTTTGACAATCATTCGGTTTTCATTTGGTTTACCTGGTTTTCATCGGGGGTGATATAGATGGTGCGGTTTGTCAGATAGATGACCATGCCCGGCTTGGCGCCATTGGGTTTTTTGATATTTTTCCGCTGGGTATAATCTACAGGCACCATACTGCTGTTTTTTGCCTTGCTGTAGAAAGCTGCCAGATTGGCCGCTTCTTCCATGGTTGCTTCGGGCAGCTCGCTTTGACCATTGGTGCGGATGATGACATGGGAACCGGGAATATCCTTTGTATGCATCCAGATATCGGTGGGTTCTGCCATACGCAGGGTCAGCTCATCATTTTGCAGATTGCTCTTGCCAACAAAAATATCATATCCATCGGAAGAGACATAATGCAGAGGCTTAGACTTTTTGGGTTTCTGTGTACCCTTTTTCTGCACCTGTCTGCGGATGAAACCGCTTTCTGCCAATTCGGTACGGATTTCGGAAAGGTCTGCATCATCCTTCGCATTTTCCAAGGCATTCAGGACACTTTCCAGATAGACCAACTCTTCCTCATTTTGTTTTTCTTGAATTTCCAGAGCGGCCAGGGTACGCTTTGCCTTGTTGTATTTACTGAAATATTTCTGGGCATTTTCCGCAGGGGTCTTGGCGGGGTCGATGGCAATTTCGATTTCCGGCATGTCCGCTTCATAATAATCAATGGTCTTGAAGGTGGTGACGCCCAGGGGAACGGCATAGATATTGGCAGTCAGAAGCTCACCTTTTTTCTTCCATAGTTCCATTCCTTTGGTTTCTCTGCGGGTTTTCAATTGGATCTCTTTTTTCTTTACACAGCGTTCGATGTTGTTCAGCACCAGTTTACGCATATCGTGGGCTTTCTGGCGGATATGGGCCGCATTATCCCGTTCCTGATAGAAAGCCTCCAGCAGAGAGGAAACGGAATCGAAGGATTTTTTGGACAGGCCGGCGAACTGTGTCATTTCCAGTACGGCAAAATCCACGATACGGTTGTTTTCTTTCTGATAATAGATGGCGGGCTGATAGGCAGCGGTTTTGATTTCTGCCATGGTTTTGTCAAAGGCCGCATAGAGCTGTTCCCCTTCTTCAATGGTTGTTTCCTGACAGGCATTGGAAGAATCCAGGCCCGCGCGGGAACAGATTTCCCCTGCCATGATGGGGCTGATGCCGGTATAGGTTTGATAGATAAATTCCTGCAGCTTTCTGCCTTCCTGCAGATGCAGAGAGAAAAGAAAATCGCCGCTTTCCGCTTTCAGGGGATTTTTCTTATCCTGAGAGGGTGGGAAAACATATTCCTTGCCGGGCAGAACCTCTCGGACAGAGCTTTTTTCGTGGGTGACCCGCTTGATGGAATCCAGAATTTTGCCGGTTTCATCGGTCAGGATCAGATTGCTGTGTTTGCCCATAATTTCCAAAATCAGGTTTTTGGTTGTGATATCACCCATTTCATTGGCAGATTCCACCCGGAGGATGATGATACGCTCGAAATTGGGCTGACAGATATCCACGATCTTACCGCCGGCGATATGTTTCCGCATGACCATACAGAAAAGGGGGGCGGTCATGGGGTTTTCCCGGGTGCTTTCGGTCAGATGAATACGGGGATGGGCAGAGTTGGCGGAAATGATGATTTTTTTCGCACCGCTGCCCAAGCCGCGGATCGTCATGCGGATCTCATCTGCCGCAGGCTGATGAATTTTATCGATACGCCCTCCGATGAGAGCGGATTTCAATTCGGATACGATGGCGGATGTTGTGATGCCGTCCAGTGCCATAGAGGACACCTCCTTTGATTTTCATACTAATATTTTATTTTAGCACATTAAAAATATTTTTGCATCTGTTTTGTCAGAGATGCACAAAAGATAAAAAGATTAAAATTAGATTAAAAATAGTGGATACAATTTGCTGTTTTCCTTGCTATTTTCCATAGGCTTAGGTATAATAAAACAACGATTTTTGCACGTGCAATAGAAAGGAACAGAAATATGAGTGGAAGCGTAAGGAGCATGACTGGCTACGGACGGGGAGAGCATATTGCGGAAGAACGAAAATTCACGGTGGAAATGAAATCTGTGAATCATCGTTATAATGATATGACCATCAAACTGCCCCGCTCTTTGGCGAGTCTGGAAGATAAGATTAAAAAAAGAATCATGCGGGATGTATTTCGCGGCAAAACGGATGTTTACATCAGCTTTGAAACATTTTCCGCAGATGATGTGGAAGTCAAATTGAATGAAGCCCTGGCGGCGGCTTATATTGAAAAACTGCATCTTCTGGAAGAAAAATTTGGACTGACCGGCGGAGATAAGCTGGAACTGGCGGCGAAATTCCCCGATATCATCACAGTGGAGAAAGCGCAGCAGGAAGAAGCAGTCATTTGGGAAGCATTGGCACCTGCGCTGGAGGAAGCGGTGGAAAAATTCATCGCAATGAGAACTGTGGAAGGGGAAAACCTGAAAAAGGATATTCTGCTGAAAGGCGAAAGAATCAAAACATTGGTGGCAGAGGTGAAGGAACGTTCTCCTCTGGTAGTTGTGGAATATCAGGAAAAGCTGAACAACAGACTGAAGGATCTGTTGGGCAGCGTGGATGTAGACCCTCAGAGAATCGCTACAGAGGTGGCTATTTTCGCAGACAGAGGCTGTGTGGATGAAGAAGTGACAAGATTGGAAAGCCATCTGGTGCAGCTGCGGGATATTTTGGAAGGCGGCGGACAGGTGGGGCGTAAGCTGGATTTCCTGATTCAGGAAATGAACAGAGAATCCAACACCATCGCATCCAAAGCCAACGATATCCAGATAATAAAGGCTACGATCGAATTAAAGAGTGAGATTGAAAAGATCAGAGAACAGATTCAGAATTTGGAATAAACCCATCATGAGAGAGGTTTCGTTATGGATAAATTGCATTTTTTGAACATTGGTTATGGTAATGTGGTTTCCGCAAATCGTGTCATCGCCATCATCAGCCCCGATTCGGCCCCTGTAAAGAGAATTATCCAGGATGCAAAGGAAAAGGGAACGCTGGTGGATGCCACATACGGAAGAAAGACCCGCTGTGTCATCATTATGGATGACGGGCATATTGTTCTTTCTCCCAATATGCCGGAAACTGTAGGCGGAAGGCTTTCCGCAGAGCAGAAGGGAATGTAGGCATTGAAAAAACAGGGTATTTTATTGATCATTTCCGGTCCTTCCGGTTCCGGAAAAGGGACGATTGTAGAACGTCTTTGCCAGAAAGATGATTTTTCTCTTTCTATTTCCGCAACGACAAGAAAACCCAGAGAATATGAAAAAGACGGGGTGCATTATTTTTTCCATACCCGTGAAGAATTTGAACAGATGAAAGACAGACAGGAACTGCTGGAATGGGCAGAATTCTGCGGCAATTATTATGGTACCCCTAGAAAATATGTAACAGAACAACTGACAGCAGGCAATAATGTCATTCTGGAAATCGAAGTGCAGGGTGCCTTGCAGGTGAAAAAGATCTATCCCGAAGGCGTATTGGTATTTATGGTTCCGCCCAATCTGGAAGAGCTGGGCAATCGCCTGACAAAACGCGGCACAGAGGATAAGGAGACCATCAATATGCGCCTGCGCCGTGCGCTGGAGGAAATGGAACTGGTGGATGAATATGACTATCTGGTCATCAATGACACCGTAGATCAGGCTACAGAAGACATTCTGACGATCGTAGAAGCAGAAAAAATGAAATGCAGCAGAAATAAAGATATCAAAAAGATTTTCAAAGGAGAGATGTAACATGTTGAGACCTTCTTATTCTGATTTACTGGAAGTAATCACACAGGATACCGATGATATCACCATCGGCAGCAGATATACGATCGTGATCGCAACAGCGAAAAGAGCAAGACAACTGGTAGACCATGCAGAACCCATGATTGATAATGTAAAGGTGGATAAACCGGTTTCTATTGCTGTAGAAGAGCTGTATGAAGGAAAACTGAAGATTCGCCAGGGGCAGCCTGCTGCGGAAGAGGAAAAGGAAGTTCCTTTGGCAGAGGTAGATTTTGAAAGCATGGCGGAAGAAACGGAAGAAGAATAAGAAAAAGGGTGTCGATTTTGTCGGCACCCTTCTTTGCAGGGAGGTGAGAAATGATGTATGCAAAGGTGATTGTAGGGCTGAACCGCCCGGAAATGGATAAGATGTTTGATTATGGCGTGCCGGAGGGAATGGTGGCAGCGAAAGGCGTAAGGGTCATCGTGCCCTTTGGCAGCAGAAACAGCAAGACAGAAGGCTATATCATTTCTCTTTCGGAGAAAACGGATGTACCGGCGGATAAAATCAAAAATATCATCCAGATACTGGACGAAGGAAAGCCGACCTTTACTCCTGCTTTGCTGGAATTGGCAGAATGGATGCGGCAGAGATATTTCTGCACGCTGAATCAGTGTCTGCAGGCCATCATGCCGGCGGGCATCCGTACAAAAAGCAGTTGGACAGTGAGCCTGAAAGACTGTGGGGAAGAAACAAGGCTGACGCCAAAGGAAAAACTGCTGGTGGATTTCATTGGGGAACGGAAAAACGTTCCTTTGGATGAGATACAGGCAGAGTTTAACGGAAAAGTTGTGGATTATCTGCGGAAAATGGAGGAAAAAGGTCTGTTGGAATTAAAGCAGGAGCTTCACCGCAGCGAATATAAAAAAGAAAAGAGATATTATTCTCTGGATACAGAAGCCCTTCTTTTGGAAGAGGTGCAAAAGAAAATTGAGAAAGACCGCCGATTGGAAGGGCAGCGGAAAATACTGAACTATTTGCAGGATGGAAAAGAGGCCACGGCGGAGGAATTGAAGGAAACGCTGGGCGTGACAGATTCCCCCATCAAGACTTTGCTGCAAAAGGGTATCCTGCGGGAACGGAAACAGGCAGAGCTGCGAAAGGTTTTCGATGTGGAAGCCTTTCAGAGAACGGAAGCCTTTACGCCAACGGCAGAACAGGCAGCAGCACTGGCAGCCCTTCGCAGGGAAATGGAAAAGGAAGAAAAACGCCCTGTCCTCCTGCATGGGGTGACAGGCAGCGGGAAAACGGAAATTTATATGCAGATCATTGCTGATGTGCTGGCAAAGGGGCAGCAGGCCATTGTGCTTGTGCCGGAAATTGCCCTGACGCCTTTAATTTTGGAGAGGTTTATTTCTCGCTTTGGCGATGCGGTCAGCGTGACGCACAGCCACCTTTCCATGGGGGAGCGAGTAGACCAATGGAAAAAGGCCAGAGAGGGGGAGATTTCTATTATCATTGGGCCGCGGTCGGCATTATTTATGCCTTTTCGGAATGTGGGGGCTATCATTATGGATGAAGCTCACGAAAACAGCTATGTTTCCGATATTACGCCCAAATATGATACAAAGGACGTGGCAGCGGAAGCGGCGAAGAAATATCATGCGCTGTTTTTGATGGGAACGGCAACCCCGGATCTGGTCAGCTATTACAAGGCAAAGACAGGGGAATATCTCCTGCTGGAATTGAAAGAACGCACGGGAGGCGGCGCGCTGCCCCAGGTTTTTGTGACAGATATGCGAAAGGAACTGGCGGAAGGAAACCGTTCCCCTTTCAGCAGAGACTTGCAGGAAGCCGTAAGGGAAAACCTGCGGAAGGGGGAGCAGACCATGCTGTTCCTGAACCGCAGGGGATATGCTACCTTTGTTTCCTGCCGCAGCTGCGGGCATGTGATGACCTGCCCGGAATGTGAGATTACCTATACTTACCATGCCAAGGAACATGCGCTGGTTTGCCATTATTGCGGCAGAAGGGCAGAAATCCCCCATATCTGCCCGGCATGCGGTTCCAAATATATTCGCTATTTTGGTACGGGAACACAAAAAATTGAGGAAGAAGCAAAAAAACTCTTTCCAAACGCCCGTATTCTGCGGATGGACTTGGATACGACAATGACAAAACATAGCCATGAGCATATTCTTGGGGCTTTTGAAAAAGGGGAAGCAGATATCCTCATTGGCACTCAGATGATCGCCAAGGGGCATGATTACCCCAATGTGACACTGGTTGGCATCATGGCGGCGGATTTATCCTTGAATGCAGACAGCTACACGGCGGCAGAAACGGGCTTTCGCCTGATGACTCAGGCAGCAGGGCGTGCCGGGCGGCGGGGGGATACTGGGCGAGTCTTTATCCAGACCTATCAGCCGGAGCATTATGCGGTGAAGCATGCGGCAAAGCAGGATTATCAGGGCTTTTATGAAGAGGAGATTTTGATGCGGCAGATGATGGGCTATCCGCCTTTCTCCTCCTTTTTCAGCATCCTGCTGGCAGGAGAAGAAAAAGATGCCGTGGAAACTGCGGCCCGGAAGCTGGCGGAAAAGCTGGCAAAGGCCGACGGAGAAGGAATCGCTGCAATATTAGGACCTGTGCCTGCGGCATTGCCGAAATTCCGCGGGGAGTATCGCTATCAGATCATTGTGAAGGCGGCGGAGGAAATGCCTTTGCGGGCATTGGTGCTGCCGGCGGTGGAAAGTATGAAAAAAGACAGGAAATCCAAGGTTCGCTTTCAGCTGGCTCTGAATCCTGCAAATATTGTATAACAAAGAAAAATATGGTATACTTATATATCGTATTTCAATAAATGTTAGAAAAAGTTTAGACTTTATTCAAATTTTGGAGATAGTATAAAAATAGGAGGAAGAAACAATGGCATTACGTAATATCCGTTTGAGTACAGACGAAATTTTAAGAAAAAAATGCAAACCGGTAAAAGAAATCACACCGAACCTGCTGACCTTGCTGGACGATATGGCGGACACCATGTATGAAGCAAATGGTGTTGGTTTGGCGGCGCCCCAGGTGGGGATCCTGAAAAGGGTAGTAGTCATCGATGTGGGCGAAGGGCTGGTAGAGCTGATCAACCCTGTGATTCTGGAAACCAGCGGGTCTCAAATCGATGACGAGGGCTGCCTGAGCGTTCCCGGCAAATATGCCCCTGTGGAAAGACCCAACTATGCCAAGGTGGAAGCTATGGACAGAGACGGCAACAAATTCATCATTGAAGGGGAAGAATTGATGGCCCGTGCCTTGTGCCATGAAATCGACCATCTGGACGGCATCCTGTATATTGATAAGGCTCTGCCTGTGGAAGAAGCGTAAGGAGGAAATCCGATGAAAGTGATCTTTATGGGAACACCGGATTTTGCGGTGTATTCCTTGAAAGCGTTGCTGACAAAGCATGAAGTGGTGGCTGTCGTGACACAGCCCGATAAACCCAAGGGCAGAGGAAAAAAGATGCAGTTTACGCCGGTGAAGGAGCTGGCACTGGAACATGGCATTGAAGTGCTGCAGCCGGAAAAGGTGAGAGAACCGGAAGTGGTGGAAAAACTGCACAGCTATGGGGCAGATCTGATTGCCGTAACGGCTTTTGGGCAGCTTCTGCCGGAAGCAATTTTAAATATGCCCAAATATGGCTGCATCAACGTCCATGGCTCTTTGTTGCCGGAATATAGAGGAGCTGCACCTATGCAGCGTGCCATTATCGACGGCAAAAAAGTGACAGGCATTACCACCATGTTTATGGCAAAGGGCATGGATACGGGAGATATGCTGCTGAAAACAGAAATTGAAATTTTGCCTACAGATAATTTTGAAACACTCCATGACAAAATGGCCGAAGCCGGTGCAAAGCTTCTGCTGGAAACCATTGATGGACTGGAGGCAGGCACCATCGAACGGATTCCGCAGGATGATGCAAAAGCAACATATGCGCCTATGATTCATAAAGAAACAGGCCATATTGACTGGAGCAAAAAGGGGCAGCAGATCATCGACCTGATGAGAGGGCTGCATCCCGGCCCCGGTGCCTATGCGATTTATGAAGAAGAGCCTTTGAAGATGTTTTGGGCGGAAACAGCGGAAGGCAATTATCCCGATGCTGCATTTGGGGAGATCGTGGAAGTAACCAAAAAAGACTTTGCGGTCAAATGCGGCGACGGTATCCTGCGGATCAAGGAAGTGCAGGCAAGAGGTGGGAAGAAAATGGCGGCAGACGCATATCTGCGGGGCCATGCAATGCATGAGGGCGTCCTGTTCCAATAAGATAGGAGGAACCAGAATATGTATTTTTTAGTGTTATTGGCGTTTTTATTTTCTATGTATGCCCAGACGCAGGTCAGCAGCACATATAAGAGATATTCCCGGGTGGGAAACCGCAGGGGATACACAGGGGCCCAGGTGGCAACACTGATGCTGCAGAATGCGGGCATTTATGATGTCAGCGTGCAGCGGGTGGCCGGGCACCTGACAGACCATTATGACCCCAGAACAAAGACACTGCGTCTTTCTCAGAGTGTATATGACAGCACATCCGTGGCGGCTTTGGGCGTTGCGGCCCATGAAACAGGCCATGCCATCCAGCATGATGTGGGCTATGCGCCGCTGGCGCTGAGAAGCTTTTTTGTACCCATTGCGAATTTTGGCTCCAAGCTGGCTTGGCCGCTGATTTTGATCGGGTTTATTTTCAGCGGCAATACGGGGACGAACCTGCTGATGCTGGGTGTTCTGTTTTTCTCGTTATCTGTGGTATTCACATTGATTACACTGCCTGTGGAATTCAACGCATCTTCCAGAGCTATCGAGCTGTTGGTAGATCAGAATTTCCTGGACACAGATGAAATCGGCGGGGCGAAAAAGGTGCTGCGGGCAGCAGCGATGACTTACGTTGCGGCGGCTTTTGCGGCAATCGCAGAGCTGCTGAGGCTCTTGGCTATTGTTGGGCTGAGACGGGGCGATGACTAAAAAGGAAAAGCAAAGGCTAACCTCTGAAAAGGGGGTTAGCCTTTTCCTCGTTTTATGGAAATGGCTGTTTTGCTGAAAAATAGCCGAAAACCTTGAAGAAAGACGCTTTTTGTCTTATAATAATACGTTGAGAAAGAACGACTTGTACGGAAGGAATTGAAAAGATGATTCAAATCAATCCCAGAGAAATTGCGGCAGAAGCCCTCATGGAGATCATGGAGGCGGAAGCCTATAATACAATGACCCTGCGGCGGCTTTTGCGGCAAAATGGCGCTATGCCACGGCAGGACAGAGCCTTTGTGACGGAAATCGTCAACGGAACGCTCCGTAACCTTATCTATATTGACCATGTGCTGAATACCTTTTCCAAAACCAAAACGGAAAAAATGAAGCCATGGCTGCTGGCGGTGCTGCGTTCTGCGGTGTATCAGATATATTTTATGGATGTACCTGATGCCGCAGCCTGCAATGAAGCGGTGAAGCTGGCAGGGGCCAGGGGCTATGCTTCTCTGAAAGGCTTCGTTAATGGTGTTTTGCGGACGGTGGCCAAGAAGAAAACAGAGATTCCGCTGCCGGAAAAAGGCACAGCGGAATACCTTTCCGTGGCTTATTCTCACCCCCTTTGGCTGGTGCGGATGTGGATCGCCTATTATGGGTATGAAGAAACGGAAGCCATTTGCGCCTATGATAATCAGCCCCCCGATGTGACGATCCGGGTGAATACGCTGAAAACAAATCAGGCAGAATTGAAACAGATGCTGGAAGATGCAGGGGTAGAAGTCAAGGATGGACGTATTTCTGAATACGCTTTGCATCTGACAAAAACAGCAGACCTGAGCCGTTTAGAGGCCTTTCAAAAAGGCTTCTTCCATGTACAGGATGAAAGCTCTCAGTTGGCGGTGAGGATTTTAGACCCCCAGAAGGGTGAAAGCATTTTGGATATGTGTGCTGCCCCCGGCGGGAAAAGCTTTACCACGGCGGAAACCATGGAAAACGAAGGCAGGCTGCTTTCCTGTGATATTTATGAACATAAAATTGAACTGATGGAAGAAGGGGCGGAACGCCTTGGCATCGGTATCATGGAATGCAGCGTGAAGGATGGGGCAGAAGCGGAAGAAGAACAGGAAGGATTCGACCGTGTGTTGGTGGATGCGCCCTGCTCCGGTTTGGGGCTGATGCGGAAGAAGCCTGACATCCGCCTGAAAAAAGACGGAAATGAAATTGACAGCCTGACGGGCATCCAGAGAAGGATTCTGGAAAATGCCGCAGGCTATGTGAAAGAGGGCGGTGTATTGGTGTACAGCACTTGTACCCTGTGCCGCAAGGAAAATGAAAAGAATCTGGAATGGTTTCTGCAAAACCACCCCGAATTTACAGCGGAGGATATCACAAAATTCTTACCCGCGGATTGGAATGCGGAAACGGCAGAAAAGGGATATCTTACCCTGCTGCCCCATAAAACAGGAACAGATGGGTTTTTCATTTCCAGAATGAGAAGAAAGGATTGAGATATGGAAAAAGTTGATATCAAATCCATGAATATAGAAGAACTGGAACAATTTTTAAAAGAACTGGGGGAGCCCAAATTTCGTGCAAAGCAGATTTTTGACTGGCTCCATGCCAAGCAGGTGGATAGCTTCGAGGAAATGACGAACCTTTCCAAGGGCCTGCGGGAAAGGCTGGAGGAAAAAGCGGCTATCAACGGCGTAAAAGTGGTGAGGCGGTTGATTTCCCAGATTGACGGAACGAGAAAATATCTTTTTGCTCTTTCGGACGGTGCCATCATCGAAAGTGTATTGATGAAATATGAGCATGGCAATACGGTCTGTATTTCCACCCAGGTGGGCTGCCGCATGGGCTGCAAATTCTGCGCCTCTACTCTGGATGGAGTGGAACGGGGGCTGACGGCAGGGGAGATGCTCTCCCAAATTTATGCTATCCAGAAGGACTGCGGCGAAAGGATCCACGGCACAGTGCTGATGGGCAGCGGCGAACCGCTGGATAATTACGATAATGTTGTCAGATTCCTGCGTCTCATCAATGACCCGAAAGGGCAGAATATGGGGCAGCGGCATATTACCCTTTCTACCTGTGGTTTGGTGGAAAAAATCTACGATTTGGCAGAGGAGGACTTGCAGATCACACTGGCAGTTTCTCTCCATGCGCCCAATGACGGTATCCGAACACAAACGATGCCCATTGCCAAGGTCTACAGCATGGAACGGCTGTTAAAGGCCTGCAAGGATTATGCAGACAAAACAAAACGGCGCATTACCTTTGAATATGCTCTGATCCATGGGGTGAACGATGGTGATGAACATGCATGGGAACTGGTGAAGAAGCTGAGGGATTTGCTTTGCCATGTAAACCTGATTCCTGTAAATGATGTGAAGGAAAGAAATTATATCAAAAGCAGCAGCGATAGAGTAAAACGCTTTGCTTCCATCTTAAATGAAAACGGCATTGAAACTACCGTCAGACGCAAGCTGGGCAGTGATATCAACGCCGCCTGCGGGCAGCTGAGGCGGAGCCATATGAAGGAACAAAAGACAGAAGTTTGAATTTTTGAAGACGTTCACCAAGGAGGTGGAAGCACGTTGAAAGCAGTTGGGGTAAGTGATATTGGGAAGTGTCGTAAAAATAATGAAGATGCATATTATATTTCGGCAGGGGAAGACCCCGCAGAAAATCTATATCTGGTAGCCGATGGTATGGGCGGCTGCAATGCCGGCGAAGTTGCCAGCAGCAGCGCCATTGAAGCGTTTCTGGCTCATTTTTGGAAGGAAATGCAGCACGCAGACAACACAGATGTGCTGGATCTGATGACGGGTGCTATAGCGGCTGCCAATAAGGAAGTTTATAATAAATCCAATTCCGCCAGGGAATTTGCTGAAATGGGAACGACCATCGTTGCGGCGGCAGTGCGGGAAGATAAATTGTATGTGGCCCATGTGGGGGACAGCAGAGCTTATCTTTTCCGCAAAAAAGAAATGATTCCTTTGACAACAGACCATTCTTATGTGATGGAACTGGTAAAGATGGGAAATATAACCAAAGAAGAAGCAGCAAACCACCCCAAGCGGAATGTGATTACCCGTGCCATTGGCATCAAAAACACGGTGGAGACAGATACAGTGATCCATCCTGTGAAAAAAGGCGATATTGTGCTGCTTTGCACCGATGGCCTTTCCGGTATGCTGAAGGATGAAGAAATGGCGAAAATTTTGAACAAGCGGACGACTCTGGACCGGAAGGCGGCAATTTTGGTGGAAGAGGCCAATAAGCATGGTGGTCATGATAATATTTCCTTGATTTTGGTTGAGATATAAGTAGGAGGTTAAAAACTAATGTTATTGAATCCGGGTACTGTCTTAAACGGCAGATACGAAATTTTGGAAAAAATCGGTTCCGGCGGCATGGCAGTTGTTTACAGAGGCAAAGATAGAAAGTTGGATCGGTATGTGACAGTGAAAGTCCTGCGGGAGGAATTCATCGGGGATGAAGAATTTATTCAGCGGTTCCGTTCGGAAGCCTGTTCTGCAGCACGGCTGTCTCATCCCAATATCGTAAGAGCCTATGACGTAGGAGAAGATGGAGATATCAATTATATTGTAAATGAATATATCCATGGGGATACTCTGAAAAAGGCCATTAAGGAAAAAGCGCCTTTCGATTCCCGCTCTACTATCAATGTGGCGATTCAGATTGCTTCTGCACTGAGCCAGGCCCATAAAGCCCATATCGTACATAGGGATATCAAGCCCCAGAATATTCTGGTGGGGACAGACGGTGTGGTAAAAGTGACGGACTTTGGCATTGCCAGAGCGGCAACGGCATCGACTATGACGACTACAGCCAATGCGGCGGGTTCTGTGCATTATTTCTCCCCCGAACAGGCCAGAGGCGGCTATGTGGATGAAAAGAGCGATATCTATTCTTTAGGGATCACCATGTTTGAAATGATCACAGGGGTTTTGCCCTTTCAGGGAAATAATTCTGTGACCATCGCTTTGAAGCATATCAATGACGAATTGCCGGATATCCGTCAGTATAATCCCAACTGCTCCCCTTCTTTGGAGGGCATCATCAAAAAAGCAACCATGAAAAAGGCCGATGAGCGCTATGCCAGCATCGATCTTTTGCTGGCGGATCTGATCCGTGCCAGAGCGGAAGTTACCGGCGCGGCAAAGCCGGCAGAAGAATCCGCGGAAAAGAAAGAAGCTGTTGCGGCGGGAGTGGCTGCTGGTGCGGCAGCAGGGGCAGTTGGCGCAGGAGTGCGCATGTCCAGAAGGGCAGAAGCGGCAGCCAGATTAAGAGAAGCTCAGGAAAAGACAGAAGCGGAAAAAGCAGCCCAAGCAGCTGTGGAAACACCCCAGGAAACAAAGCCTGCTGACCCTAAGGAGCTGGAATATATCCGCAGCCATAAGGCAGAGCCTGTGGAAGAAGGACAGGAAGAAGCGGAAAAGGAAACACCGGAGGAAGAGGATGTGCATACGCCTCTGGTGGGCTTTGAGAAATACGGCAAAAAGCTGAAAATGGCACAGATCTCCAAAGAGGATGACTATGAAAGTGAATATATGGAGACAGAGCCGGTAAAAACCAGCAGACGCCCGGCAAGAATACGCAGAAACCCCAGAACAGAAGGCGATTATGATAACGAACATGATAGAAAGGCAGAACGCAAGGTTATCATTGCGGCCGTTATCACAGCTTTGGTATTGATCGGGATTATTTCTGTTGTCGGCATTAAATTTATGGGCGGCGGCTTCGGTGGTTTTTCTTCTGCCGAAAAAGATATCGAAACCCCCTTGTTCATCGGCGTGCCCTATGAGGATGCAGTGAAAGCGGCAGAGGAAATGGGTATCATTTTGGTAGAAGATGGGGAAGATTACAGCAGCTTCTATGATACAGGCTATATCATCTATCAGTCTGTCAACGAAGGCACTATGATCGGCAAAGGAACGAAGATCGGCGTGAAGGTCAGCCTGGGCCTGACTTCGGAAGAAATGCCAAATGTAGTCGGCAAGAGTGAGAATGCAGCGAAAGAAGCAATCATCAGATTGGTTGGCGATGTGGTGAAAATAGAATATGTTCACGATCCGGATGTGAAGGCTGGCGAGGTTATTGAACAGGAACCTGATGCAGGTGCAGAAATCACAGCGAAGAGCCGCATCGTGCTGAGAATCAGCAAAGGCGATGAAGGCGGCACTGTGGTTGTGCCCAATGTTGTGAATGATTCTCTGGAAAATGCAAGAGCATCCCTGGAGGCTGTTGGTCTGAATGTCGGTAATGTCTCCTATGCATCCAGTGACCGTGTGGCAGAAGGGAAGGTTATGACACAGACATTGGCTGCCAATACAGAAGTAGCCAGCGGCAGCGTAGTGAACCTGGTGGTAAGTACAGGGCCGGATACAACCCAGAATACGGAAACATCCACCCCTTCTGCAAATACCAGCCAGAGCCAGGGCACAAAATACTTTACGATCAATGCGCCCAGCGGCAGCAGCGGCTCTGTCTATGTGCGCGTGGTAAAAGAGGATGCGGATGGCGTATATCCTGTAGTAGATGCTTACCGGGATGCTTCCGAATTCCCTTACAGTGTTTCTGTAACAGGGAAAGGCAGCGGTACTGTGACCTGCTATATTGACAATGTGCAGCAGTGGTCCCAGAGTGTAAATTTTTCGGAGTAAGGTGAAGATATGCTGGAAGGCGTAATTTTAAAAGGAATTGGTGGGTTTTATTATATCGATACGGAAAACGGTGTGTATGAATGCCGGGCGAGGGGTATCTTCCGGAAGGAAGGTATCCGCCCCACGGTGGGGGATGCGGTACGCATTTCCGTGTTGGATGAGGAAAACAAGAAGGGCAGTCTGGATGAGATATTGCCCAGAAGAAATGAACTCATCCGCCCCCGGGTATCCAATGTAGACCAGGCGGTCATCGTATTTGCGGCGAAAAGCCCCAATATGAACTTAGACCTGCTGGATCGGTTTCTGCTGCTGGCAGAGGAACAGGAACTGGATATCGTGATTGTGATCAATAAAATCGACAAGGATAAAAAAGAAAGATATCTGGAAGCGGCGGAGATGTACCGCAAAGCAGGCTATCCTGTCATCTGCACCAGTGCGGAAAAGGGAATGGGGATTGAAGAACTGCGGCAGGCGTTGGAAAATAAGATTTCCGTATTCGCAGGCCCTTCCGGGGTGGGCAAGAGCAGCTTGATCAATGCTGCCTTCCCTGGCCTGGAATTAAACACAGGGGAGATCAGTGAAAAAATACAGCGAGGCAAACATACCACCCGCCATGCGGAACTGATCCAGATCACGGAGAAAAGCTATATAGTGGATTCTCCCGGGTTTACTTCCCTGTTCCTGAACCATATCCCTTCGGAAAAGCTGCAGTATTACTTCCGTGAATTTGAACCCTTTGTGCACAAATGCTATTACAATGGCTGTATTCATATCAACGAGCCGGATTGTGCTGTAAAGGCGGAGATAGGCAGAGCCATTGCACAGATGCGATACGATAGATACGTGACCATATATAACGAACGTAAGGAAGAAGAAGAGAGGAGATTCTAACCATGAGTATCAAACTTTCCCCCTCCATGCTTTCCATCGATTTTGGCAAAGTAGAGGAACAGCTGAAACTGATTGAAGACGCAGGGACACCTTATATCCATCTGGACGTGATGGATGGTGTTTTTGTGCCCAATATTTCTTTTGGGATTCCTGTCATCAAAAGTGTCAGAAAATACAGCAATATGGTTTTCGATGCCCATTTGATGATTGTGGAGCCGGAAAAATATATCGAAGATTTCCATAAGGCGGGGGCAGATATCATCACAATCCATGTGGAAGCTACGAAATACCCCATGGAAGTCCTGCATCAGATCAAAGCAACAGGCTGTAAGGCGGGGATTACCCTGAATCCCAGAACTCCTGTGGAAACCCTGCTGCCTTATTTGAAAGAAGTAGATGTCATCATGGTTATGACAGTGGAACCCGGCTTCGGTGGGCAGAGATTTATGGAGAGTCAGCTTTCTAAAATCCGTCAGCTGGCAAAATGGAAAAATGAAATGGATCTGCAGTATGATATTGAAGTAGACGGCGGCATCACCATCGATAATGTACGGGAAGTGTTGGATGCCGGCGCAAATGTAATCGTAGCAGGCTCTGCCGTATTCGGCAAAGAGGATATTGCTGCGGCGGCAAAGAGCTTCATGGATATTTTCAAGGAGTATGAATAAAATGAAAGTAATTCTTTTTGCGGGAGCACAGATTCATGATTACAGCTTCTGCGGGAAATATATGGATGGGGCGGATGCAGTGATCTGCTGCGATGCGGGGATGCGCCATGCGAAAGCCCTGGGCATCGACCCTGATTATATCGTAGGGGATTTTGATTCCACCAGCCCCGAGATTTTGGAATATTATAAAACGAAAAACATTCCCATTCGTCAGTTCCCCACTAGAAAAGATGAAACGGATATGGAGCTGGGCATTTTCCTGGCTCTGGAATTGGGAGCGACAGATCTGGTGCTGTTTGGCGGCATCGGCGACAGATTCGACCATACTCTGGCCAATGCCCATTATCTGCTTTCTCTGCTGAAAAAAGGCGTAAGAGCCAGATTGGTGGATGAAAAGAACTGTGTGGAGGTCATTGATAAGCACTTGACGGTGGAAGGCAAGGTGGGCGATCTGGTTTCTACCCTTCCCCTTTCCATGGAAGTGAAGGGGATTACCCTGAAGGGATTTTCCTATCCCTTGACGGATGCGACCTTGACTTTGGACGGTGATTATATTGCAGTCAGCAATGTATTGGCAGAGGAGACTGCTACCATTGATATCAAGGAAGGATACCTTTTTGTGATTCGTTCCAAAGATTGAACAAAAACCCTCGAGGAAAAAGCTCGAGGGTATTTTTTTGCACGTTTTTCGGGAGAGGGCATATACATGGTAGAAAGGGGGTGTCAGGATGCGGAGAAGATGCAATGGCGCGCCGATCAGATGGTTGGGCGGTGTGATATTGATCGCCATAGGGGTCGGGATGTTTCTGGCATGCCTGATCCCCAAGTGCGTTTTTTTGATTGGGGCTTTGCTGATTGGGGTGGGAATCTGGCTGATCAGCCAGAACCGAAGATGTTGAAAATATGCAGAAAACGAAAAAAAGCCGTTCTTTTCATTAGGAAAAGAATGGCTTTTATCATTCGTTTGGAATTAGATTGCACGTGTAATTTTGTTGGAACGCATGCATCTTGTGCAAACGTAAATAGATTTTACGTTACCGTTGTCTTCAACGATTTTTACTTTCTTTACGTTGGGTTTCCATTTTCTATTCGCACGTCTACTAACCTGGCTACGGTTAATACTGATTCTATGACCTTTGATCTGGCCTTTTTCACAAATTTCACATTTAGCCATTGTCTGCACCTCCTTAACTTGCCTATGTGACATAACAAAGATATTCTAGCAGAAAAGACAACGTTTTGCAAGAAAAATAAGTGAAAAATATGTTTTTTTTCAGAAAGAGGTAGGCGAGGCATATCGTAAGGAAAATATAAGAATTTTGCTCCCCAAAAATGAAAAGAGCAGATCAAAAAATATGGTGAATAGGAAGAAAATCTGAAGCAGAGCAGGATATTTGAGGGGAAAGAGAAAAGGGAAAACGCCCTTTCCCATTTCAGAAAACATTGTATTTTACCCACTTTTGCGGTATGATAAAAGAGATAAATTGGGGATATTCTATTTGTAACCAAATTTGAGATACAAAGGAGAAATTACATGTTAGATATTTGTTTGCTGGGGACAGGAGGTATGATGCCCATGCCCAGCCGCTTTCTGACATCAATGCTGGCAAGGCTTAACGGCAGGCTGGCGTTGATCGACTGCGGCGAAGGCACCCAGGTTACCATGAAAATGTTGGGATGGGGGTTTAAGGCCATCGATGTGATCTGTTTCACCCATTTCCATGCCGATCATATTTCCGGCTTGCCCGGCTTGTTGTTGACCATTGGCAACGCAGGGCGGACAGAACCTCTGACTTTGGTTGGCCCGGTGGGAATGCGGCGCATCGTGGAAGGATTGACACTGATTGCCCCGGAATTGCCATTTCCAATCGAATATATTGAACTGGATAAGGATGCACCGAACCCTGTGCAGATTGGCTTATTTGAAATTCATCACTGCCCTGCGGATCATATGGTCAAATGCTTTGCTTATCGTATCGACCTGCGCCGCAAGGGCAAATTCAATGTGAAAAAAGCGGAGCAGCTAAACCTACCCAAACCCCTTTGGGGCAGGCTGCAGAAAGAAGGCAGTGTGGAGCATGAAGGGAAAACCTACACGGCGGATATGGTGCTGGGGGAAGGCAGAAAGGGGATTTCTGTGGCCTATTGCACAGACAGCCGACCGGTAGACAGAGTGATGAAATTTGTGGAAGGCGTACAGCTTTTCATTTGCGAAGGCATGTACGGCGAGGATGAAAAAAAACAGAAGGCGAGAGAAAACAAGCACATGCTTTTTTCTGAGGCAGCACAAATGGCAAAGAATGCCAAAGTGGAACGGCTGTGGCTGACCCATTTCAGCCCTTCTTTGAATGAGCCAGAGGAATTTCTGCCTGTTGCACAGGCGATTTTTCCCGCTGCGGAGCTGGGGGAAGAACGTAAGTGTATCACCATCGAATTTCCCAAGGAAAACTAAACGGAGGTAGGATATGGAGGAAAAGAAAGATATTTATATATTGGCCGTCGAAAGTTCTTGTGATGAAACAGCGGCGGCAGTGGTGAAAAACGGCAGAGAAGTCCTTTCCAATGTGATTTCTTCCCAGATTGCCCTGCATACACTGTATGGCGGGGTGGTGCCGGAGATCGCATCCAGAAAGCATGTGGAAAATATTGATGGGGTCATCAAAACAGCCTTGGCAGAGGCAGGCATGACTTTGGCGGAAATGGATGCCATCGGTGTGACTTATGGCCCCGGTTTGGTGGGAGCACTGCTGGTGGGCCTGGCGGAGGCAAAGGCATTGGCCTATGGGGCGGGCAAACCCCTCATCGGTGTGCATCATATTGAAGGACATATTTGTGCGAACTATATCCAGAATAAAGACTTTGCACCGCCCTATATGGCATTGGTGGTTTCCGGCGGGCATTCCCATTTGGTTTATGTTTCCGATTACGGAAAATATGAGATTCTGGGACATACCAGAGATGACGCGGCCGGCGAAGCCTATGATAAGGTTGCCCGTGCCATCGGGATGGGCTATCCCGGCGGGCCGAAAATTGACGCAGCGGCGAAGCTGGGCAACCCCGATGCGGTCAAATTCCCCAGAGTTTTTCTGGAGGAGGACAGCTATGATTTCAGCTTCAGCGGGTTGAAATCCGCCGTACTGAATTATGTAAATAAACAGAAAATGATGGGCGAAAAAATCGTCCCTGAAGATATTGCTGCCAGCTTCCAGCAGTCTGTGGTGGAGGTTTTGGTGGGAAAGACCATCAAGGCGGCAAAGGCCCATGGCGTGAAAAAGATCGCATTGGCGGGCGGCGTTGCTTCCAACAGCGCCCTCCGCAGCAGAATGCAGGCGGCATGCGAAAAAGAAGGCTTTTATCTGAGCGTGCCTGCCCCCATTTTGTGTACAGATAATGCGGCAATGATCGGCTGTGCGGCGTATTATGAATATATCGCAGGGGTGAGAGACGGGTTGGATCTGAATGCCAACCCCAGCCTGAAACTAGGACAGAGATAAAAAAGTGTGAACGCAAAGGAGGAACGGTTTATGGCGAGTATTTTAAGCAGATATGGGAGTATTATGTCTATGAATGTTTGCGGCATGATCGAATTTGCAGAGGATCCCATGAAAATGGCACGGCATCTGGCCCATCATATGGAGGACGATTTGTCAAAAGCAAAACGTGAAGGTGTTGAGCTGATTGCGGAGATTGATAAACTGGAAACAGATATGTCCGTTCCCAATGCGGAAGCTCTTTTAGTGGCAAAAAAGGCGGAATTGATGAAACTTTATGAAATCCATGAGAAACTGAATGAACAGCTGCGTCAGATCACTGCCATGAGAGCGGAGATTTACGTTGCACAGCATAAGAGAAAATAAGGAGGGGTTCTATTGATTCGTCTGGCATCGAAACAGGATTTGAACGAAGTAGAATCTATTTTCCATGAGATTTTGGATAAGGAAGCGGCAACGGTGAGCTACAGCAACTGGATCAAGGGAAAATATCCTACAAAGGCTCATGCGGAGCTAGCGTTAGAGCAAGGCACCCTTTATGTGGGGGAGGATGAAGCCGGGCGACTGTTTGGCTGTGCGAATCTGAACCACATTCAGTTGGAGGAATATGTGAAAATCCCTTGGCATTATGAAGCAAAAGGGGACGAGGTCTTTGTGATCCACATGCTGTGTATCCGCCCCGATTGTGCAGGGCAGGGGCGCGGCAAGGAATTTGTAGCTTTTGCGGAGGAACTGGCGAGGAAACAGGGATGCAAGGTCGTCCGGATTGATACATACGAAGGAAATACCCCGGCGGCGAATCTGTATCAGTCCTTGGGATACAGACTGGCAGGGAAGACATTGTTCCATTTCCAGCAGGTGATCTGGGAAAATCTAATCTGCTTGGAAAAGAAACTGTAAACGGAAATGAGGCATAAAAAAGAGAGAGGCTTTCGCCCAATGTCATTAAGATAATAATGACGTAAAAATAAAAAACACATAGTAATCGC
>NZ_JBJEJK010000055.1:0-35836 GCF_051877975.1 Anaerotignum sp. | reverse complement strand
GATCACATTGATCAATTTATCTAAATACTGGTTACGGTCAATCAATTTCACTGTTCATCACCTCTTAATTATATTATATCCGCATCGATTACCAAAATCAACAGTTTTACGAAAATGGTAAATAGAGATCTGCAGCAAAAATGTGGCAGAGAAGTAGCCATCTTCAGCTACCGCATAAAAAGCAGCTATATAGGATATGCATTCACATTACGGAGAGAATAAAAAGTGAACATTCACCCTCGTAAGTGAAAATATGGGTATAGGTGTCATTGAATGAACACAGCCCACCGATTATTGCTGATCGGTGGGCTGCTACTATGTATTCGATTATTCGCCCATGACTTCCAGCATCATCCTGGCACCCAGCTTAAAGCCGTTTTGGAATATCAGGTAATCTGTAATAGTTTGATGCTCTCGCACACAATCCGTATACTTCTCAAACAGTTCTTTCTGTTCATCCGTCATGGTGGCCTGGAGTTTTTCTTCCTTCCTGCAGATTAACTCCACTAATTTCTTGTACTCCTTGCAGGAAGAAGTGTCATAATCTGTTGGCTCAATGTTGCCATACCAAAATTCTTCGAGGATTCTCATACCGCATCCTACCTGTAGATCATTTCACGGAGGATGATTTCCTCAGCTCGGTTACGGATGCTGTTCATGGCAACAACTTGGATCTATATTAAAAAGTGGACATATAAAGTAACTATCCATTACAATTCAGTAGACCCCAAAAGGAGGTATCCACATGCCCAAAAATATCCATGGTATCTAGAACCACGCGACTATTGCGTGGTTTTCTGCATACAAAAGGACGTATCTCTTTTTGGAAGAGATACGTCCCCATCTGTTTACAGTCGGAATCCTTTGATCCGTTCATCATTTGCAAAAATATCCGCCAGATCCGTACAGGTAATGGCGTGTTCCCTGCTGACATCCAGCATCACTTTTACAGTGCCGTCATCCTTTTTCTCCATCTCGATATGATGGATCAAGATATTCCGTTCTTTCAGCTGCTGTTTCAATTGCTCCAATCCATTGGGTACATTCTTATAAGTGATAGAAAAGGTCTCATAAACAGGTCCATCCAGTTTTTTCAAATGCCCATGGGTAAAAATTTGAATCACAAGAATCAGCATCGTAGCAAAAATGCCGATAAAATACATTCCCGCACCAATGGCAAGGCCAATGCCCGCCATAGACCAAATACCCGCAGCTGTTGTCAATCCTTTAATGGAAACATCCCGTACAAAAATGATCCCTGCCCCCAAAAAGGAAATACCTGTGATCACATTTGCAGCAATACGGGCCGCATCCACCCGCATTCCCGGCAGATCCAAAATATCCATAAATCCATATTTGGAAACGATCATCAAAAGAGCAGACCCCAAAGCAACAATAATATGGGTACGCAGACCTGCTTCCTTTCTTCTTCGGCTGCGTTCAAAACCAATAATGCCGCCGCAGATGCTGGCGACCAACATTCGCAGAAGATATTCTAAATTATCCCCCAAATAGTATAAAATCTGTTCCATAAGGCACCCCCCCTTTCACGTTCTTTTTATATCATTATATCATAATATCGGGCGCAGGCCTCAAAAACTTTGTTTTTTCTCCGGTTTACTCCGTAAAAAAGGCACGCTTTGCAGCGTGCCGATATTGCTCAACGTACAATCATATGCAGTACAAACTGATCCAGGATCAAGACCCCACCCAGAATGAATACATATACCGAGAACCATTTCAATTTTCCTTTTTTGATCACATCCACCATAAAGCGAATAGCCAGATAACCGGAAACCGCAGCTGCAACAAAGCCACAAATCATAGGCATTGTCCCCATGGCATCAGCCAATACGACCTCCCCTGTGACCATATCTTTGATCGTCAATACCATCCCGCCCAAAATAGCCGGAATAGACAGCAGGAAGGAAAACCGAGCCGCATCTTCCCGATTCATGCCCCTAGCCAAGCAAGTGCTGATGGTCATACCGGAACGGGATACTGCCGGCATAATCGCAACCCCCTGCATCGCACCAATCACCAAAGCATCGAAAATAGACATATTTTTGATCTTCTTTCTGCCCGCGCGGCGGCTGTCCGCGTAAAGCAGAATCAACCCGGTAAACAGAAAATTGAAGCCGATAAATTTGCCCTTACCGAAAATCGCATCGAATGTGTCATTGAATAACAGCGCGATGATGACCGTTGGAATGGTGCCGGCAATCAAAAGTGCGGTTGTTCTCTGGAAAGGATGGCGAATCAGCGCCCAGATATCCTGCCAGTAATAAACAAATACCGCAATCAATGTTGCCACATGCAGAATGATCGTAAAAGCCTGTGTTGCCTCTTTGATGCCAAATAAATTCTGAAAAAGCACCAAATGACCAGAGCTGCTGACGGGCAAAAATTCTGTCAACCCCTGAATCAGCCCTAAAATGATTGCCTGAATAAATTCCATATCAAAAAAACCTCCGTTTTACTCAAGTTCTACCTATTTCTAGGGAATAATTATAATACATGGAAATCTTTCTTGCAATTCTTATTTTTTCCTGTTAATATAAATATCTGCGGCTTTTTGCCGGAAATATGCGCTTTAGAAGGGTTGTTCGGAAAATCCTAAGATTTTCTTAAGTACAATAGGTATATTTCGCAAAAAAGGAAATCATACCTAGCGAAAGCGCATCATTGTGATAGAAGTCGAAGAAAATTGTCGGTTTTGCCGACACTGCGATATTGCGTTGCCGCAAGGCAAAGGGATCTTGGTTTTCGTTGTTTTCTTCGGCTTTGCCATCAAAAAAGAGCAAAGAAAGGAAGAAACTATGGAACATTTAAGATTTGAAGAGATGAACATTTCAAACGAAATCTGCCATGCGGTGCTGGATATGGGCTTTGAAGAAGCCACCCCTATCCAGTCTCAAGCCATCCCTATCATTTTGGAAGGCAAAGATATCATTGGCCAGTCTCAGACAGGTACAGGGAAAACTGCCGCCTTTGGCATCCCCTGCTTGGAACGGATCGACCCCGAGGACAGACGCCTGCAGGCCCTGATCCTCTGCCCCACCCGTGAACTGGCAATTCAGGTCAGTGAAGAATTTCGTAAGCTGCTGAAATATAAAGACAATATTCGTGTCCTGCCTATTTACGGCGGCCAGCCCATCGACAGACAGATCACAGCCCTGAAAAAAGGTGCACAGGTGGTCATCGGTACTCCCGGCCGTGTAATGGATCATATGCGCCGCCGTACCATCAAAGCGGAAACCGTGCAGATGATGATTCTGGATGAAGCCGATGAAATGCTGGATATGGGCTTCCGGGAAGATATTGAAACGATCCTCGTAAAAATTCCTGAAGACCATCAGACACTGCTTTTCTCCGCAACCATGTCTCCGGAAATTTTGGATATCACAAAACGGTTCCAGAAAAATCCTGAATTTATCAAAATCGTTCGGAAGGAACTGACCGTACCCAGCATCGAACAGTACTATTTCGATGTAAAGGAAAAGACAAAGCTGGATGCCCTGACCCGTATCATTGATGTATACGACCCCAATCTGGCGATGGTTTTCTGCAATACAAAGAAACGGGTAGACGATCTGGTGGAAATGCTGCAGGGCCGCGGCTACTTCGCGGAAGGGCTCCACGGTGATCTGAAACAACCCCAGAGAGATAAAGTCATGCAGAAATTCCGCAATGGCACCATCGAAATTCTGGTTGCTACAGACGTTGCTGCCAGGGGTATCGACGTAGATGATATCGATATGGTATTCAACTATGATGTGCCCCAGGATGAAGAATACTATGTACACCGGATCGGGCGTACCGGCCGTGCCGGCAAGGCAGGCAAAGCCTTCACCTTCTGCGTAGGCAAGGAAATCTATAAGCTGCGGGATATCATGCGCTATACCAAAACAAAGATCGTGCAGCAGAAACTGCCTACCCTCAGCGACGTGGAAGAAATGAAAACAAATATCTTCCTGGAAAAGATCAAAGGCATCATTGATGAAGGGCACCTGACAAAATATATCCACCTGGTAGACCAGCTGATGGAAGAAGATTACACCAGCATCGATATTGCCGCCGCTCTTCTGAAAAACCATCTGTCCGATGTCAATGCCGATGATATCGATGTTTTAGATGATATCAATCTGGGCGGAACGGAACTTTACGGCGGCGAAGGGGAAAAAATGGTCCGCCTGTTCATCAATGCCGGAAAGAAAAATAAAATCCGTGCAAAGGATATCGTGGGTGCCATCGCCAATGAAGCAGGCGTTCCCGGTAAAACACTGGGCGAAATCGCCATTTACGATGAATATACCTTTGTGGATGTTCCCAGCGAATTTGTGCGGGATGTGCTGCATGGCATGAAAAATGCAAAAATCAAAAATAAAAAGGTACACATTGAAATCGCCAAAAAAGAAAAAAGTCATAGAAAATAATGAAAAACCAATAGAAAAAGGGTGTCCCCCAAAATACGAGGGACACCCTTTTTTCTTCATAATATATCCTAATCAAGTTCCAGAAACGTGACTCCTTAGGCAGAGTATGCGGCAGCACTCACGGCTCTAATCCCGTTTTCTCCGCATACTGCGCCCAATCTGCATTCCAGCTTTCGCTGATGGCAGCATCCTCCCGATGGTCGGGCAGGTCATACTGCTCATCCAGCCAAGCCCCCAGCCAATGGGAAAGCTTGATGGTGCCAGTCAGGTTCATATGCCCCTGATCGTAATAATCTACCTGAGGGTCTAAGCCCAGCTGGCTTCTGTATTCCGCTCTGTCCAAATCCAGATAAACCGCACCATTTTCGGCGGCAAATGCCTCCACCGCCACGCTCTGCTCATAGCTCCAGCTCATTTTGGGCAGATGCAGCAGCAGCACAGGGATATCCTTTTCCTGACAAAGGGCAATGGATTTTTCGATATAGCCCTTTGCATTTTCATCGAAAGCATAACTCTCTCCTGTTGGCTCCATGAAGCCTTCGGGATATGCCTGTGGGTTGATATCTCTCAGATAAACATTCCCTTTCTTGAAGGAATGTTCCAGCAAAGGCTCCGGTTCGTCCTCCGCCAGGTTGATCTCCTTCCAGCGGTCATGGTAGCGCATCAGGGGGAAAGCATAAGAAAGCATTGACTGCCTTTCATCGGCTTCTGTGACCTCTTTGATGATATCCAGCTTATATTTGGACATCTTCATGCCATCCAAACCGCGGCGCAGGTCTCCTTCCCTTTCCGCATAATCATATTCCGTAAAAATATTATCACAAAGCAGCACCACTAGCTCGGGGCTCTGATATTTCAGAGATTCCGCCAAAAGCCCATAGCTGACGGAGGGAGCCTGCAATGCCGAAGCCCGCACATAGCCCGTAAAGCCATGCTCGTTCCACATCACCATAGGAGAAACCCCCCGCAAAAGGGGGCTGCTGCCCACATACAACACATCGATGGTATCCTGGGGCTCGCTGTAAAAAGCATGGATTTCGTTAGATTCATCATCATGCCGTATCAACAGGTTGGTCGCATTGGAAAACAGCATGGAAAAAACCACCACAAATGCTACGCATCTTATCATAATTTTCAAACACTCTTTCTTATTCATACTTAGAACCCCCTGTAAATAAAATCTGCGGCGTTATAGTTGAGACCATATACGCCAAAGAGGATCAGGGAGAACACCGCACCCAGATAGATAACCCAGCGGAAATAAAGATTTTGCTTTGCCAAAGTCTCTCTTACCTTGATGCCGCTTTCCTGCATCAGGCTGACACAAAGCAACACCAGGCAGGACAGGAACAATACCCACAGGTCTTTTCCATCCAAGCCCATGGTCAGCAATCCGCCATTGAAAAGAACATCTGTATTCCAGTTTTCCACCATAGAGCGGATCATGTAAACCGCTGCACTGACGCCGGGGGCTCTGGTGATGATTTTGCCGATAGCCACCAGCACCAAAGTACGCAATACCTGAAAAATACGCCAGCTGAGGCAATCCATGCGGATACCCAGCTTTTTCGCCAGATTCTGCAAAGGCTGCTCAAAGAGGATGCCCAGCACGATCAGCGTACCATTATAGCAG
Source organism: Anaerotignum sp. (assembly GCF_051877975.1). GTDB lineage: Bacteria > Bacillota > Clostridia > Lachnospirales > Anaerotignaceae > Anaerotignum_A. The sequence goes on along the minus strand of NZ_JBJEJK010000055.1, from coordinate 29,767 downwards.
CCAAAGGCGATATATTTCCATTCTGCCCCGTGCCAGATACCGATAAGGAAGAAAATGATGAACTGAGGAATCAGCACAGGAATCAGCTTGCCAATATAATTTCCCAGAATATTTCTGCATTTTTTCCCCAGTTTCATAAAAAATTTAGACAGGGATAAGGGATAAAATACATAATCCCGGAACCATGCGCCCAAGGTCATATGCCATCTGCGCCAATAATCGGGAATAGAGGTTGCCAGATACGGACGTTCAAAGTTTTTATCCAGCGTTACCCCAAAAATCTGGGCTGCACCGGTGGCAATATCAATACCGCCGGAAAAATCGCCGTAAATCTGGATGGCGTAAACCAACGCCGCTACGGCTACATAAGTACCGCCAAAGGTTTCCGGGAAACCAAAGGCATTATCTACCAAAACTGCCGCTCTGTCCGCAATGACCATCTTCTTGAAGGCCCCCCAAAGCATCAGCTGTACGCCGTATTTCACACGGGTATAGGAAAAAGCATTGGGGCGGAAGAGCTGCTCCGCCAGGGTGCCAAAGCGGGAAATCGGCCCCTGGACAATCTGGGGGAAGAAAGAAATAAACAGTGCCAATTTGAAAAAGTTCCGCTCTGGCTCCTGTTTTTCTCTGTATACGTCAATAAGATACCCCATGGACTGAAAAGTATAGAAAGAAATCCCCAGGGGCAGTAAAAATTTGAACACAGGGAGCTCGGCACCAATGCCCAGCTTTGCAAACAGCGCGTTAAGATTGCTGGTCACAAAGCCAGAATATTTCAGCACCGCCAAAATGCCGAAGTTAAACAGCAGCGTGGGGATGAGAATGCGTTTTTTCTTTTTGGCAAATGCTGCTTTCCACGCCCGTTTTCCTTCTTTATCCAAATTTACCTTTGCTTCACCGAAAGCAATTTTGTTTTTTGCCGCCATATCCCCGATTTTTATTGTTGCCAGATATGTGGTAATGGTTGTTGCCAGCAGGTAAATAAAAATCTTGCCGCCGGAAATGAAATAAAAAACATAGTTAGCAACAAAAAGCGTTACCCATCGGCAACGCTTTGGTGTCAGGAAATATGCTGCGGCAGCCAATACAAGAAAAACGATAAATCGAAATGATGTAAATGCCATACCGCTCTAACTCCTTACTCTTCCTGCAGCTTCTGAACCAACGCCCAGATCGCTTCTACAGAATTAAAGTTTTCAGGAACGATATCATCGGCACCGATTTCGATATCGTATTCATCGCACAATTCACCAACCAGAGAAACGATATCGAAGGAATCCAGTTCGCCGCTGTCAACCAATTCCTGGTTTCCTTCAAAATCTACATCAGGTCTCAGTTCTGCTAAAATTTTCAGTAATGCTTCCATGTCACTTATCCTTTCTTCATTTCTCATCATTATTTTTTCAACATAACCGGGGCAATTCTGCCATCGGGCAAAAAACCCAGTTTTTCGTACATTTTGATTGCAGGAGGATTATCCTCTCTGACCCAAAGCTGAAATTTTGTCACTTTTTCTCTTTCCAGCGCAAGCCAGTCGCGAACAAGCCCTTCGCCGGTACCTTTACCCCGCCCTTCGGGCACAACCACAATCTGCCAGAGAACAGATACCTTCTTTTCCCTGCCAAAGCGTAGAAAACCAAGAAGCTTTTCCCCTTCCCTCGCAGCAATAACGCGATTTTCCGCCAGATCATTCCGCAGGGTTTCCAAACCGGGCAATGCAGAGGTATAAGGCTCGAAGGCATCCTCCATCATTTCAAGGATGGTTTCTGCTTCTTCCCCTTTGCAGAAAGAAACTTTCCGCTCTTCCGCTTCTATTTTTTTTGCGGTAAGGAACAGCCGTTTCCTCTGGAGGTATTTTTCAAAGCCGATGGCTTCCCATTCTTTCTCTGCAGGTGATATGCCATTTCTTGCCAAAGCCACCTGTTCCAGCACCAATGGTTTGTCCAACTTCGGCACTTCCACAGGAGCAACTTCTTTCTCTAAGAAAAAGTAAAGATCGATCTGCTTTTCTTTTTCCACAAAACAATAGCTGCCCCCTTGAAAAATTGCCCGGGAAATACGGCTTTTTTCCACCAAAGGGAGAAATTCCTCCGCAGAGGCATAAAAATTTGTCCGCATTCCTTTGGAAATGGCCTGGGCGATTTCCTCCGCCCACTGGTTTCCATCAGGAATTTTGCTTATCGTTATCATAATACTCCTTCAAAGCCAATCTGTCTATCTTTCCATTCAAAGTCTGAGGCATTTTTTCTAATTTCATCATCACATTGGGGAACATATATTTAGGAACCTTATCCCGCAGCTTTTTCAGGATATACGCCTGTGTAGCTTCTTCCCCGCCGCAGTAAAACAGCAGGATGCGCTGGGTTTCCGTATCATACAGGCAAACGCCCGTGTCGATGGCCTCAATGGAATTGACGGCTGTTTCGATTTCGCCCAATTCGATGCGGTGCCCCATATGTTTGATCTGATGGTCTTTTCTTGCCAGAAAAATAATCTCGCCCCGTTCATTATATTTCGCAATATCCCCTGTTTTATAAATCTTTTCCGGATAATAGGGATTCAAGGGATTCTGAATAAAGGCTTCTGCTGTTTTTTCAGGATTGTTGTAATAGCCCAAAGCCAAGCAGCGGCCGCGGACGCAAAGCTCGCCGCTTTCGCCAGCCTCCGCCAGTCTATCCCCATTTAAGATGAATACATCCGTATTGCGGCAGCCATATCCAATGGGCAGAGGTTCATCGTCAGCAAATTCTCTGTCTACAATATAATAGGTGCAGTCCACCGTTGTTTCCGTCGGACCGTAGATATTCGCAAACAGAGCATCGGGATACTTTGCCCGCCACATATTGAACTGCTTCGTCGGCATAGCTTCTCCGCAGAACATGATCTTTTTCAGATAAGAGGGCTGGAAGTTCTCCAGCGCACCGGTATTGACCACAATGCTCAAAGCAGAGGGGACCCAGTCAATATAGTTGATTTTCTTTTCTTCCAGATATTCCAGCAGCTTTTTAGGGAAGGAAAAAAGCATCTTGGGAATGATCTCCATCTGTGCCCCTGTTTTCAATACTGCATAGATATCTTTGACAGAAGAATCAAAATAAAAAGGTGCCTGATTGCCGATGATCTCCTTCTCCGTAATATCAAAGGCTTCTGTATACCATTCTGTCAGGTTCACCACAGACTGATGGCTGATGACAACGCCCTTAGGCACGCCCGTAGAGCCAGAGGTAAACAAAGCATAGAGCGGGTCAGTATCGATGGAACAGAGACGGATCTTTTGCAGGAGCTCCCCATCGATTTCTGTATCCAAAATTTCTTCTAAAACGATGATTTCTCCCTCATATTCCAAACCTGCCGCCACTTTTTTGCTCTTTTCATCGATGAGCAAAACCTGCGGCTTGAGCGTGTGCAGGATTGATAGGATGCGTTCTTTAGGCATGGTCACATCGATGGGAGTATAAAAGTTGCCGCTGTATACAGCCCCCATGAAAGCCGCCACAGAAACAGGCGTTTTCTGCATCATAACTGCAATAGGGCAATTTCTGCCGCCGAAGCGAGTCAGATAGGTGCCGATGTGCTTCGCTGTTTCCGCCAGCTGAGAAAACGTGATTTCCCCTTCCGCACCGGAAAAAGCGACTTTATCCGGCAGGCATTCTGCCGTATTTTCCAAATATTCCAATATATTTCGAATCATAATCTTCCCTCTATTCTCAGGAATTTTTCTTTTCATTTTAAGCCATTTTTGAGTATAGCATCTGTATTTTCTTTCGTCAAGAATAACGAATCCGTAAAGGAAATGGAAAAGAGCTGCTGTTTTCGGTAAAATCTGAAAAACACACTCCTCTTTAGCAGAAATACTGCTCCCCTTTTTTTCGCCGGAAAGCTTTCCTTCACTTTCCGGCAATAAAAAAAGCTCCATACACGGGGGATGTATGAAGCTTCCTTCATGGTTGTATCATCATTGCTCTGTCTCTCGCATGGTTGGTTTTTCTTTAAGACTTTGCATATTGATACCATTTTAAGTTTGTTTAAGTAGTATAGCATATTCAAAAAAGAAAAACAATCCCCTTCTTTTTCTCTCCCATTTTCCTTGCATAATTCCTACTTTTCTGATATGCTGAATAAAAATATTAAATTTTCGGGAGAAGAACTCCCCGAACGATATAACAGCAACAAAGGAGAGATATTAGCAATGTCTATCGAAAAAGTACGGGCATACCTGAAAGAAATGAACTGCCCGAAAGAACCCATCGAATTTGAAACATCCAGTGCAACAGTGGAACTGGCTGCCCAGGCTGCCGGCGTTATCCCCGCCCGCATCACAAAAACACTGTGCCTGATGTCCAAAGAAGGCCCCATCGTTATCTGCGTTGCCGGTGATACAAAGATCGACAATCGCAAATTCAAAGATACTTTTGGTTTAAAAGCAAAAATGCTTTCCGCAGAAGAAACCCTGGAAGCAACCGGACATGCTGTGGGCGGGGTCTGCCCCTTTGCCCTGCCCGCAGGCACAAAATCTTATGCAGATATTTCCATGAAACGCTTCGATACTGTATTCCCCGCCGCAGGCAGCAGCAATTCCGCGGTAGAACTGACTTGTGATGAAATCTTTCACTATGGCAATTGTGAAAAATGGGTGGATGTCTGCAAAGGCTGGCAGGAAGAAGCATAAGCCAAAACTGGCTTTCTTGTATTGAAAACATAGATAGGCAAACAAAGCCGGCTTCAGCGGCAATTGCGGCAAATGATTCTGTGTTTGCGGCAAAACCGCCGGCTGGGGGGATAGCCCCCTGTTTTTTCCACAAAGGAAGAACATCCTTACTAAGGAAAATAGAGAGGTGACTTTATGAAGATTTCAACAAGAGGTCGATATGGCATCCGCCTGATGCTTGCTCTGGCTCTCAATTATGAAAACGGAACGATTCCCCTGAAAACCATTGCAAGAGAACAGGGGATTTCTGAAAAATATCTGGAGCAGATCATCAATCCCCTGACAAAATCCGGACTGGTTAAAAGTTTCCGCGGCGCCCAGGGCGGGTATACATTGACAAACCCTCCCGAACAAACCACTGTTGGGGAAGTGCTGCGTGTGCTGGAAGGTTCCCTCTCCCCGGTGGATTGTGTGGATCATCCCAACTGTGCCAATGCGGATACCTGCGTTTCCCTTTCCGTCTGGAAAAAGATGAAACTTGCACTGGATGAAGTTGTGGATAATATCACTTTGGCAGATATGGCAAAGGAATATGCAGAAAAAAATCCGCAGACAGCAGATTCTTTTCTCCGCAACGAATAACAAATGAAAAAAGATGAGCGATAAGGCAAATCCTTATCGCTCTTTTTTTATTGGTATCTACAAAATAAACTGTCTCTGTTTCATCAAATTTGAAATCATCTAAAATCTTTACAATATAAAATCTTCCCAACCATTTTTTGTCAGAACTTTCACTGTCTGGAAACCAATCTCTTTCACGACTTCCGTCACTTCCGCAAAGCGGAAGCCCAGAGAAGCACCATCGTGGCTGTCGCTGGAAAGCAGGATCTCCCCTTTTCTTTCGCGGAGGTCTTTTAAAAGCTGCACAGAAGGATAAGGCTCTTTTCGCAGCCCACGGTACATAGCCCCCGTGTTGATCTCAAAAGGACGTCCCGTTTCTATCAGGGCATCCATGGCCGTCAGGGCAGCATTCCGGTAGCGTTTGTCCATAGGGTCGAAGAAACGGCTGCCTTCATTGAATTTCGTCACCAGATCAAAATGCCCGATAAATGTGGCGTTGGTTTTCTGCACCACCTCTGCTTCCTGTTCAAAAAAGCGTTTTGTCAAGGCGTAAGGGTTGCCGCCAAAGCCTTCTTGAATAGCCCCTTCTAAAACTTCAGGGGATTCATCCACGCAATAATGCATACCATCCTTTTCCACGTAATGCACAGAGCCAACAACATAATCAAACCCTTTTGTAGATGTGGATGCGCAAAAATCCTGCTCTACGCCACAGAAAATATCGATTTTATCTTTATATGTTTCTGCCATGGCGCGCACTTCTGCCATATATTCCTGTGTGCCTTCTTGACTCATGCACCAAACCTCTTGATCCTCCGGTCGAAAGTCATTGAAGCAATGACCAGAAAAACCCAATCTGGTGAAATCCTTCGCTAAAGCTGCCTGTATCATGCTTTCCACAGATTCTTTCCCATCGCAATAGGTGGTATGGGTATGAAAATTCATTTTTGGAAACCTGCTCATTTCGTCATCTTCTCCTGTTTCACCTTATGGTCAATGACATGTCTGCCAGTCAGTTCTTTTCTGACCTCCTCCAGAGAAATGCCTGCTTCAACCATCAGCACCATCACATGATAAGCCAGATCGGCAATTTCATAGATAGTTTCTGCCTTATCTTCTGCCTTCGCCGCAATGATGACCTCAGTGCATTCTTCGCCAACCTTCTTCAAAATCTTATCCAGCCCTTTTTCAAAAAGGTATGTAGTATAAGAGCCTTCGGGCTTATTGATTTTTCTGCCTTCCAGCAAATCCATCAGCCCCTGCAGGGAAAAAACATGCAATTCCGGATTCACATACACCAAATCATTAAAACAGGAATCTGTGCCCAGATGGCAGGCAGGGCCATCCTTCAATACTTCTACTGTCAGGGCATCTCTGTCACAGTCCGCCGTAATGGAAACAATATGCTGCACATTGCCGGAGGTATCGCCTTTTCTCCACAGCTCCTGTCTGGAACGAGACCAGAAACAGGTTCTGCCCTCATCCATGCTGATCTGCAGGCTTTCTTTGTTCATATAAGCCACTGTCAGAACCTTTTTGCTTTCTGCATCCACAACGACAGCAGGGATGAGTCCCTTTTCGTCAAATTTCAAATCTTCTATCTTCAACATAATAAATATTTTCTCCTTTTATCTTCGAACGATGATATTGTTTTCTGCCAGGGTATTTTTCAAATCGCCGATTTTGACTTCACCAAAATGGAAGATGGAAGCCGCCAGACCCGCATCAATAGTGGGGATCTCTTGGAACAGCGTCACAAAATCCTGAATACAGCCTGCGCCGCCGGAAGCAATGACAGGAACGGAAACCAGTTCACAAACCTGCTTCAGCAGTTCCAAGTCGAAGCCCTGCTTCACGCCATCGGTATCGATACTGTTGACAACCACTTCCCCGGCACCCATATCCACGCAGCGTTTGATCCACGCCAGCGCCTCCATGCCGGTATTTTCTCTGCCGCCCTTGGCAAAGACCATAAATTTGCCGTCCACCCGTTTCACGTCCACAGAAAGCACCACGCACTGATCGCCATATTTCTTCGCCGCTTCTTCGATGAGCTGCGGGTTTCTGATGGCACCGCTGTTTACACTGACCTTATCTGCGCCGCATTTCAGCACACGGTCAAAATCCTCCAGCGTATTGATGCCGCCGCCAACGGTCAAAGGGATAAAAATATTCTGGGCTACTTCTGTCAGGATATCTGTAAAGAGGGCTCTGCCTTCAGCAGATGCGGTGATATCATAAAACACCAATTCATCGGCACCGCAGTCGCTGTAATATTTGCCCAGCTCCACAGGGGAGGAAACATCGGAAAGGCCCTCAAAATTCACACCCTTCACCACTCTGCCGTTTTTCACATCCAGACAGGGAATGATTCGTTTGGTAATCATTTTGCTCCCCCCTTCGTCAGTTCCACTGCGGCTTTCAGGTCGATATTACCCGTGTAAAGGGCTTTGCCCAGAATGGCACCATACAGCCCCATATCCGCCAGCTTTTTCACATCATCCAATGTAGTCACGCCGCCAGAGGCCACGATATCCACAGAAAATTTTTCGGAAAGTTCTTGATACAATTCCAGATTGGTGCCGGAAAGCAGGCCATCCTTGGAAATATCCGTACAAATAATGGTTTTTACGCCGATTTTCTGCAATTTTTCACAGAAAGCAAAGCAGCTTTCGGCAGAAACCTCCGTCCAGCCCTTAATAGCAACCATGCCATCCTTGATATCTACACCAACGGCGATTTTCTCGCCATATTTCTGCACCATTTCCTCCAGAAAAGCAGGATTCTGCACCGCCGCCGTCCCTAAAATCACACGAAATACGCCTGCATCGAGATATTTTTGGATGACTTCCTCGGAACGGATGCCACCACCCACTTCTACTAACAGACCGCCGGTTTCCACAATGTTTCGGATCGTTTCCAGATTAGGGGTACCGCCATCCTTGGCCCCCTCCAAATCTACCACATGGAGATATTTTGCCCCCGCCGCCGCAAAGGAACGGGCAACCTCCCCGGGATTTTCACTATATACTGTTTTCTGTGCGTAATCGCCCTTCACCAGGCGCACTGCACAGCCACCGATCAGATCGATCGCAGGAAATAATTCCATGGAATTTTCCTCCTTTATAATTCACAAAAGGCTTTCAGAATTTTTAAGCCCACTTCGCCGCTTTTTTCCGGGTGAAACTGGGTGCCATATACATTTCCGCTTTCCACGGAAGCTGTCAACTCCGCTCCATATTCCGCTCTGGCTGTAACGAAATCATCGCAATCCACCCCTGCATAGGAATGCACAAAATAGACACAGTCGCCTTCGTTGATATATTTATAGAGCTTGCTCTTTTCTTTTCCCTTGGGGAAAATCAGACCATTCCAGCCAATATGGGGAACTTTCAGCCCTTCCCCAATCATAGGGGCAATGGGCTTTACACTGCCCTTGATGAGCCCCAAGCCCTCATGTTCACCATATTCATAGTTCTTTTCCAGCAGCATCTGCATGCCCAGGCAAATTCCCAGCAAGGGTTTCCCCTTGGCAGCTTCTTCCAATACCACCTTTTCCATGCCACTTTGGCGCAGCTTTGCAATGGCATCTTCGAATGCACCTACGCCGGGCAGGATGATACGGTCTGCCTTTCTGATTTCTTCCATATCCTTTGTCACTTTCGCCTCTGCCCCAATAAATTTCAGAGAGCTTTGCAGGGAAAATAAATTGCCTACACCATAATCAATAATCGCGATCATCACAGCACCCCCTTTGTGGAAGGAATCTCATCCTTATAAGCTTCCTGCACAGAAACGGCCTTCGCCAATGCCCTTGCCACCGCCTTAAAGGTTCCCTCAATGATGTGGTGGGAATTTCTGCCGCGGAACTGCAAGATATGCAGGTTCATTTTGGCATTTCGCACAAAAGCGATAAAAAATTCCTCCACCAACTCTGTATCAAATGTTCCGACTTTTTCTGTTGGAATCTCCAAGCCATATTCCAAATGGCTCCTGCCGCCCAAATCCACTGCCGCCAGAATCAGGGCTTCATCCATAGGCAGGGTGATATCGCCATAGCGGGCAATGCCCCTGCTGTCGCCCAAGGCTTCCGCAAAAGCCATCCCCAGACAGATACCAATATCCTCCACGGAATGATGGTCGTCCACTTCAATATCCCCTTTGCAGGTCACTTCCAGGTCAAATCGACCATGTTTTGCAAACAGGGTCAGCATATGATCCAAAAATCCGACACCTGTGTTGATGCTGCTTTCCCCTCTGCCATCCAGACAAAGAGACAGACCGATATCAGTTTCTGCTGTTTTTCTCTTGATTTCACTGCTTCTCATGTCAGTCCCCTTTCTGCTCCTGCAAAATTTCTGCCAGTTTTTCAAACATTACGTTCATCTGTTCCGGTGTGCCGATGGTGATTCTTACGAAATCCTCGATTTTCGCCTTACCAAAATAACGCACCAAAACGCCTTTTTTCTTCAATTCTTCATAAACGACCTTTCCGCTCAGGGTGTTGCTCTTAGCAAAAATGAAGTTTGCCACAGAATCCAGCACGGTAAAGCCCATTTCTCTCAATCTGGCTGTAGTCATTTCTCTGGTCTGGGCGATTTTCTTAGCGTTTTCCACATAATAGGCGTTGCTGTCTACCGCCGCTTCCCCCGCCGCCAGCGTCAGGCGGTTGATATTATAGGGGTTTGTGGAATATTTGATTTTTTCCAAATCTTCAATGATAGCCTCATTTGCCAAAGCAAAGCCCAGTCTTGCCCCTGCCATGGAACGGGATTTAGAGAAGGTCTGTACCACCAGCAGATTATCATATTTCTTGATAAACTCCACACAGCTTGTCCCGCCGAAATCCACATAAGCTTCATCGATGACAACGATATTATCGGGGTTGCTTTTCAAAATCTCTTCGATTTCAGCCAAAGAAATTTCCATACCCGTAGGCGCATTGGGGTTGGCAATGACCACCATTCTGCCAATGTTGCAATAATCCCGATAGTCTACACCAAAATCCCCTTTCAGAGGAATCTTTTTGCAGTCCACATGGTACAGATCCCCGTAAACAGGATAAAAACCATAGCTGATCTCCGGAAAAGCCGCTCCCCGTTCTGCGTCGCAAAAAGCCATGAAAGCAAAATTCAAAATATCATCGGAGCCATTGGAAAGGAATACGTTTTTTGCTTCCACTTCATAGAGTGCCGCCAGCTTTTCCTTCAGCACCTTTCCCGTGGGGTCGGGGTAGAGGTTCAGTAGCTCTACCTCTGCTTTGGAAACCCTCTCCAGCACTTCCGGGGAAGGCGGATAAGGGGATTCGTTGGTATTCAGTTTTACATACTGCTGATCTCGGGGCTGTTCCCCCGGTGTATATGCTTCCAGCCCTGCAAAACGGGGACTCATAAATCTGCTCATTTTTCCATCTCCTTTGCTGTTCTGATGAGTGCAGAGCGGGCATGGGCTTCCAGCCCTTCTCTTCTGGCAAAGAACCCAATCTTTTCCGCCTCTGCCGCCAATACATCTTTTGTATAATAAGTAAAGGAAGATTTCTTAATGAAATCATCCACGCTCAGTGGACTGGAAAATCTTGCTGTGCCACTGGTAGGCAGGGTATGATTGGGCCCTGCAAAATAATCCCCCAAAGCCTCCGGTGCATTTCTGCCAAGGAAAATAGAACCGGCATGACGGATATCCGCCAGATAACGGAAGGGATCATCCACACAGACCTCCAAATGCTCGGGAGCAATCTCGTTAGAAACCTCGATGGCCTGTGCAATGCTTTCCACCACAATGATTTTGCCGTTATTATCGATAGATGTTCTGGCAATCTCTGCTCTGGGCAGAAGAGGAATCTGTTTTTCCAATTCCTCCGCCACAGCCTTTGCCAAGGCTTCGCTTTCCGTTACCAATACTGCAGAAGCCATTTTGTCATGTTCCGCCTGAGAAAGCAGATCTGCCGCCACCACGGCTGCATCGGAATTGCCATCAGCAATGACAAGAATTTCACTGGGTCCCGCAATCATATCAATGGAAACCTGCCCGAAAACCTGTTTCTTCGCTTCCGCCACAAAAGCATTGCCAGGGCCAACAATCTTATCTACTCTGGGTACGCTTTCTGTGCCGTAGGCCAGAGCCGCTACCGCCTGTGCACCCCCGATTTTAAAAATTCTGTCGACGCCAGCCACTTCCGCCGCCGCAATGATATCAGGGTTCAGCTTGCCGCCCTTGGCAGGGGTCACCATACAGACTTCCTTTACTCCGGCAATTTTTGCAGGGATGCAGTCCATCAGGACAGTGGAAGGATAGCTGGCTGTGCCGCCGGGGACATAAAGCCCGACCCTGTCCAAAGGAATGATCTTCTGCCCCAATACCACACCAGGGCGTTCTGTCACAACGAAATCGGTACGCTTCTGCTTTTCATGAAAAGCACGGATATGAGCCGCCGCTTCTTTCAGAATTTCGATAAATTCTTCATCCACTTCCGCCAGAGCCGCCGCCCGTTCCTCCGCAGAAACTTCCAGCACTTCTGCCGCCGCGCCGTCAAACTCTCTGGCATAACGTTTCAGGGCTTCATCACCGTTTTTCCGTACATCGGCAATGATATTGGCAACCACATCGGCAACGGTGGTCTTTTCTTCCTCTCGGGAAAAAATTTCATCTATTTTAATGTCTTTGTAAGCATAGGTCTGAATCATGCTTTCACCTCATTCAAATCCAATTTCATATAAATGGTCGTTTTCATAGGGCTGTCGTTATAGCTGGGAATCTCATAAAAGCCCAGCCCACGGTACATCTTAAGGGCACTTTTTAAAAAGGGCAGGGTATCCAACAGCATGGCAGAATAACCGATATCTCTTGCATCCTTTAAAATGATATCCATCAACCGTTTCCCTATCTTTTTGCCCCGAAAATCGGGACGCACATACAGGCGTTTCAATTCGTACTGGGTTTCATCCAGCTTTCGCAAACCAATGCAGCCTGCCAGTGCTCCGTCATAATAAGCCAGATACAGCCTGCCCGCGGGCATGCCGTATTTCCATTCCAGATGTTCTAATTCCTGATCGTAATTTTGAATATCCAGATATTCCCGGAAGGTACTGTCCCCCTCGATGAGCATATCTGTATATTCCCTGAACAATTCGCCTACTTCCTCAGGGCGGTCATAGGCAGCCACAACCTGCAGTTCACCCATGGATTCCTCCGTCATTCGTCTTTTTTCTCAATATTCTGAGCAATCAAATCGCACATGCCTTTGATTCTCTCGTTGTTGAATTTATAGCTTGCTTTATTCGCAATGAATCTTGCGCTGATGGGAACCACCGTTTCAATGACTTCCAGATTATTTTCCCGCAAAGTCGTTCCCGTTTCCACAATATCCACGATGACATCGGACATTTTCAGAATGGGAGCAATTTCAATGGAGCCGTGCAGCTCGATGATATCGATTTCTCTGCTCTGTTTTCTGTAAAACTCTCTGGCAATATTGGGGAATTTTGTGGCAACCCGCAGGGTATGCTCGGAATCCGGCCTTTCTCCCTTGACCCCTGCCACTGCCATGCGGCATTTCCCCATGCCAAGGTCTAATAATTCATATACGTCAGAGGATTGTTCCAGCAGGATATCCTTGCCGACCACGCCTACATCCGCAGCACCCCGCTCCACATAGACTGCCACATCGGAAGGTTTTACCCAGAAATATCTGACGCCATTTTCTTCGTTTTCAAAGATCAGCTTTCTGCCGCCTTCATGGATAGAGGGACAGCCATAACCGATCTTTTCAAAAATATCATATGCCTTTTCGCCCAGTCTGCCCTTTGGCAGTGCGATGTTAATCCAGTTCTGCAACGATCTCAAGCCCCCTATCTTTCATGCAAAGCAATTGTTTATACTTCACATTGCCTGTATTTTTCTTCTGCACCAATACACTCTGACCATTATCGGTCAGCATCTGTGCTGCCTTCGCCAGGGCGGCAACATCTGCCCCGTCCTCATAAAGCAGCAGTGTATCTACATCATATTCTCTTTCTGTGGAATCGAACCGTTCCAACAAATCAAGGTAAACAGCAAAGCCAATGGCATCCGCATCTTTTCCCAGCTTCCGCAGCAGGTTATCATATCTGCCGCCGCTCAAAATACTGCTGGGCACGCCATTGATAAAGCCTTGGAAAATGATGCCTGTATAATAATCCATGTCGTTGACAATGGAAAAATCCAGATTCACATTCTTTTCATTTCCGCCCAGCTTCAGGCAACGCAAAATATCCTCCAGTTCCTTTACTGCCTGTTCCATCTTAGCGTTGCAGCAAAGAGCCTTTGCTTTTTCCAAAGTTTCTTCCAAACTGCCGTAAAGACTTGCCAATGCTTCCAGCTTTTGGGTCAAATCCTCTGCCAGATTTGCTTCCCTGCAGATTCCGCAGATTCCATGGGCATTTTTTTCACTGATGCAATTCAAAATAGCCTTCTGCTGTGCATAAGGCAAGGCTGTTTCCTCCATCAGGCCAGCTACAAAGCCCATATGGGATACATCCATGATATATTCCTCGCTGATAGATTTCAGACTCTTCTGTGCCAGTAAAAGCACTTCCAGCGTGGCATATTCATCTACCTCGCCGATATATTCCAGCCCAACCTGCATAATTTCCTTATATTCCCCGGCGCCTTTTCTGGCACGGTATACATTTTCATTATAATATACTCTCTCCGGGGTTTCCCTGCTGCCCTTGGTATTTTTTACAATGGAAAGGGTCACATCCGGTTTCAGCGCCAGCAGCTTGCCATCCAGCCCTGTAAAGGTCAAAATCGTTTCGCTGTTTAAAAAGCTTCTGTTATCAGCATAAAAGTCATATTCTTCAAATTTGCTCATTTTGAACTTGTGATACCCGTACTGTTCAAACAATTCCCGCAAACTAAAGATAACCCGTTCTTCTTTTTTCAAAAGCATTTCTGCCTGTTTCATTCAAATTACACTTCCTTCCTATCATAGGATAATATTATATCACCCGTGCACTTTAGTCAAGTAGAACACTAAAGTAATTTTAGAAGAATTTTATAGGAAAGTGTACCTGATTTTATGCAATCTGTCCAGAGGACATCTGTGTTTTTCTTTTCTCAAAAAGAAAAACACTATCTCTCGATAGTGTCTCCTTCAAGATTTCTGTTCCAATCGAATGCTTATGCTGTGATATGCCTCGCCTGCTTCCCTTTCTCCCTGGGTTTCCCATTTCAAAGTTCCCAGCAACTCCAATTTTTTTACAAAAGCCTCATAGCTTTCTGCAGGGATCGCTGCACAAATATCATTCTCCGCCTCCGGTACTTCTTCATAGCCATCGACTTCGTCAATGATTTTTTGAATTTCCAGCAATGCCTTGTTTTCATCAGATACCAGCAATATTGCCGTGTCTACCGCTTTAACCTTTGCAGAACGCACCATAGAAAACGGCATCACAGCAGTATCTTCCGCCGCAGCAGTTTCCGCAGGAGCAGACGCTGCCTCCGTTTCTGATGCGTTTGATACACTTGCTTCTTTTTTGCTATCGGCCGGATTCGATGTATTGCCACCCTCCTTGCCTGCCGCTGTGGAAGTCGTATTCATCTTCTTCCCATTATCAACCGTATCCGCTGTATTCTGCTGTTCTTCCGGGATTCTTTCAACCTCAGCAGGTTCCTCCGCTGCTGTCTCCTCATCATAAACAGTAGCTGTATCTGTTGTCAATGCCATTTTTTGCACTGCTTCATTCTGGTTCTGGCGCATTTCCAACATACCATTGATGCCGCCTACTGCCACAACCACCAACACCGCCGCTGCAATCATGCTTAGATGCTTCCATTTAGGTGCTTTCTTCTTCATAGGGAAAGGCACCACATTCGGAGCCGCTTCCCTCTGCAGCTTCTGCATCAGCTCCCCATGATAACCTTCAGGGAGTTCTTTGTCAGGAAGGCACTGCAGGCTTTTTCTGATTTCCTGCTGCACATCCAATTCCTTACGACAGTCTGCACATTCCGCCAGATGTCGTTCGATTTCTGCGCTTTCTTCCTCATGCAATTCTCCCTCCAGATACGCCCAGAGCAGTTCTCTGCAATCTTCACATTTCATGGCCTTCCCTCCTTTCCTTTTTTCTGACGAGACTTGCCGCCATTTCGTTCCCTGATTTTCAAAATTTCATTTTTCAGCTGATTTCTTGCCCTTGAAATACGGGATTTTACTGTCCCCATGGGCAAATCGACAATTTCTGCAATTTCTTCGTAGCTCAGCCCTCGGATATCCCGCAGGATGACTGCCGCCTTATGCTCTGCCGATAAAGTATCCAACGCCTGCAGCAGTTCCCTCTTTCGTTCTCCCCGCAGCAGGCTTTCCTCCGGCGTTTCCCCTTCGTCTGCAATCTGCCGCTGCATACTGCCATCCTCGTTTTCCAATTCTTCTTCGAAAGAATAACTCTGTTTCCCTTTTCTTTTTCGCATCTCATCAATACATGTATTGGTCGTGATACGATAAAGCCACGTGGAAAACAAAGATCTTTCATCAAAATTTTTAATATTTTTATATGCCTTTAGAAAAACCTCCTGAGAAATATCTTTTGCATCTTCGCTGTGATTCATCATCCGCAGCGCCACGTTGTAGACGATTTTTTCATGCTTCAGGATCAATTCCTCAAAAGCCTGCATATCCCCTTGCTTGGCTTTTCCAATCAATTCTTTTTCCCTTTGATCGGTCATAAACGGTTCACCTCCGTTAGCTGCGCCCATTCCGTTATAATCATTCCCCTTAAATTTCGATATATATGAAAACGATATATATGAAAAAAAGCGTTGAATCAAATTCAACGCTTTTTCTTTCCAATCGAGGCGACAAGATTTGAACTTGCGACCTCTACATCCCTAAAGGACACTAAGAGCCTCGATTTTTCCTGAAAAATCAACGTTTTCCAAACTGCCTGACTTGATACGTGATTGATAGAATTTTTCACTTTGCGGCAGCCAAATATTCATTTAATTTAGAAATTTCTTTTATTTTGTGTGTCTTGCTCAGGTGCGTATAAACCTCCAGCGTTGTCTGGATGTCTGCATGTCCCATCAATTCTTTTGCAGTAACCACATCCACCCCAGCCATAAAAAGGATAGATGCGTATGTGTGCCGCAGGTAATGCGGCGTAAATCCGTCAATCACCATCGGTACGCCCTTCGGATCATGCACAGAATTTTTTCTCCCGCCGTATGCGGAAAAATCTCCATATCTGAAATTTAATTCTGTCATATAGCTTTCCCACATCCTGCGGAAAGCTGTCTCGCTCATCATCTGCCCCTTCACAGTCGGCACAACAAAAATGCTGGTCGCCTGTCTTTTCTTCTCCCGCAGATGGTCTGCCAGAATATCCGGCATCTGAATCGTGCGCACGCCGCTTTCGCTCTTTGCCCCTTCCTTTACTACAAATCTGCTTTTGATAATCTCCACGCTCTTTGTAATGGAAATCGTCTTTGTCTCAAAGTCGATGTCGCTCCAGCGCAAAGGAACCAGCTCTCCCCGCCGCAGCCCGGCATACATCATAATCATTGCCGCTGTCTGGGCCCGGTGTGGTGTCTCCCGCACCCACTTCTGTTCTTCCTCTGTCAAAGCCCTTCTCGGTACTTTCTTCTTCTGTGCAATCACCTTCACGTCTGCCACAGGGTTAAATTCCGTCACTCTGTTGCTGATTGCCAGCTTGTAAACCTGGCTTGCCGCCCGTTTCATCTCGTTCAGCATATCCTTGGAAGAAGGCTCTCCCGTGTTCTCGTTTTCCACTGCCCATTTGTTTATAATCCGCTGGAAATCTATGGTATATAGCTTTTCCAGCCTGCTTGGGTAAAGTGGTTTAAATTTTTCCAGGGCATATTTGTAATTCATGTAACGCCCCGTTGAAACAGAAAGCTTCTTTTCTTCCAGAAAAAGCTCCGCCCAAGCTCCAAAGGTTTTTTTCTCATCCATAAGGTTAAAGCCTTTCCCCAGCTTCACCTTGATGTTTCTTTCGTTTTCCTCCAGTTCCTTCTGTGTCCGGCCGTAAACCGTTTTCACAATTCTTTTGCCGTTTTCCGTGCCAATGTATACCTGGGACTGGTATCTGCCATCCGCACGCTTTGTCAATTTTCTTTTTGCCATATATTGCCCACCTCTCCTTTGCAGGAGCTGCCGACAAAAAAAGGATAAACGTATCAGGGTATGGGACTACCCTTGCCTGCATTGTAACATAACGAATATATGTTTGTAAATCCTAAATAAAAAAAGACCCCGGTCCCGAAGGATACCGGAGTACGTTCAAAAGCACCAGAAGGGAATCGAACCCTCGCTCTCAGCTTGGAAGGCTGATGTTCTACCATTAAACCACTGATGCACGGAAACGCATCTTTCATCACCCGAAGTATGTTGGCGGCGTTTCTGCCCTGTTGGTGCCATCCTGATCACCCTAGCATCGTTGCTCTCCGATGTGTCACAATTCCTATCGGTTTGTGTTCCGTCTGGCTTTCACAGATGGGAGCGACCCAGCAAAATGTCGACAAAATGGGCCTTCTCGGGCTTGAACCGAGGACCGTCCGGTTATGAGCCGGATGCTCTCCCTGCTGAGCTAAAGACCCGGGTTGCCCCGGTTACCGGCCGGGGCTTTTGCATTATTATGACAAAACAAAAGAAAGGATACATATATCAGATGTCTGTATATGCCCCTCCATTATACCATTTCCAAAATTTGAAAAGGTGATAATTTGCACATTTTTGGAAATAACTGCCGAGGAATCCTCGGCAGTTCAACAGCATTTTTTATATTTTCCAATCTATTGTATGACCGCCGCCGAAAATAAGCTGCCCCTTTACGGCCGCCTGCTGTGCCAAACTCAATCCAAGCTCGTTCATCAAATCAACTAAAATCTGCTGCTTTTCTATTCCTTTCATTTTTTCGTTATAAATGGCTCCGTATTTCGTCCGAATCTGAATATAGTCATTCATGCTGATGCCGACGCCCATCAATGCCTCAACCCTTTTTGTCTCCTTCTCCCTGTCGTCCTTATCCACCAGTCTTTCCAGATAAATATATTTTTTCTCCGCATCAGGAAGGTTCGTATTCTGCAGGATATATTTTTTCGGTTTATCACTCTCATAATCCGCCATCCGCATCAGGCAGTCGGCGGCCTTTCCCATGTGCGCCGTCCCCTGGTAATGGTCTAAAATCCTGCGGTCGGCGCTGTCCTCTGTGGTAATGCTGTGGTAAAGGATGGCTTTCTGTTCTTCGCTCATGGCACTGCTGCGAATCACTCTCCGCTTTTCTTTGTCCTTTTCCTCCTTCTGCACCCTGCTGAGTGTTTCAAAAGCCATGGTATTTTTTGCACCATCCGCAACCAGCTTTTTATACGTCTCCGTATTCTTTTCGCTTAAGGTTCTTTTTTTCTCCATATGCGCCTGTGCTTCAGGTATTGCCCATTTTCCGAAAAGCGCCGCCTGCGCCCAGTTTGATTTTTTGTCCTGGTCTACGGCAAATTGCAGCCGTTCTCCTTTGTTTGTCTGGGTATAATTTCCGCCCTTGCGCATCATGTTTAAGCCCTCTACGGTCTTTTTGATCTGACCTCCGGCAACAGGCATCGCCATATAAGCAAGTGATTTTCCAAATTCCTTTCTGACGATCTGATTTTTTCTTTCTTTTGTGATTTCTCCTGTGGCATAGTTTGCCTTTGCCTCTCCGATTGCATCAAAGTCAGGAAGCGCAGAACTAATCGGAATACGTCCGCCGCCCATCAAACCGCCGATAAAAGGAATGTTCTCTGCAATATTCTCTTTAAGTCCTGAATATACTTCTGCTCCCTTTTTCTTCTCTGTCTTTTCCGTCAGCTGCAGGCCGTCCCCCTCTGCCAGATCTCCAATGATGTCCAGCGTGTTCCGCACCTGTTCCCCCGTCAGGTCGCCGAAGGCCTCATTGGCAATGCCGAAGGGGTCAAGGGCAGAACGTCTCCCTGTCAGCTTTTCATACACATCGTTGTAGATGTAAGCACCTATAACAAGCCCGCCGTAAGCCTTCATCATCTTTACCACGCTTCCCTGGGCATCCCTTGGAATGTCCTTCGTCAGATAGCTGATTTGGTTGTTCACCTCCAGCTGAAACATGGTCAACGCCTTCCATAATGGATTTCTTGCATGGAAAGCCGTAGGCATAGCCCCCTTGCTTCTCCCGGCAAAAAGCCCTCTTGCGAATTCATCTGCGTTTTTGATGGCTTCCTCCTCCGCCATGCCCTTTGCAATGTTGTCATAATAACGGCTGCGCCATACGGCCTGGGTGCTGAATTTGTCCGCCCATTCCATAGGCTTCCCCGCCATGTCGGAAATCCGCCGCATGGTCGTTTTGTAAAGCTGATCCGTCCCCTCTCTGGTCGCCAGAAAGGCGCTCTTTTTCGTCAGCTCGTCCATCTCTCCTCTAGCCATGGAAACCAGTGCTTCCCCCAGTCCCTTCAAATTGCTGGAAAGGCGCATATTGCTCATCCCCTGGGTAATGGGGATAAAGTTCGTCAGGGCAGAGCCGATGTTGGCCGCCACCATGTTCCCCGCCACTCTGTTTTCAATGTCTGTACTGATTTTATAAAATTTTCTGCCTAAAACATTTGTTTCCCAATTCCTATCTGCCAAGTGCTTCTTTCCCGCCAGCAGGTCAGTGTAGGTGCGCAGGTTGTTTACATAGTTCTGCAGCTTGTGGTTCTTCATCTTTGTTTCGTAAATCTCGTCCAGCTTCGCCTGCTTTTCCTCCGGCATCAGGCTTCTGTTCTTCCGTATGGCTTCAATCTCCTTCTGAATCCCCTCGTCGGAAAGGCTGTATCGAATATAGTCCTCCATGCTGCGCAGGTTCCGAATGTCGTCCGTGTGATAGATAACGTCAGAAATATTGTCGATGTAAAGGTCAAAGGCCCGCAGTGCGTCATAGTCCGTCTTTGTCCCCGTTCTTTGCAGAAAGTTTCCTGCCCATCTCTTGCCGGGGCGGAAGGTTTCCGTTCTCCCCGCAATGTCCATGGGCAGCTCCTTGGAAGAAAAATCAAAGCCCAGCTTTGCCGCCGCCGTCTCCAAAGGCCCCGTGGGGTCGTCAAAGTTCATGTGAGGGAAATATCCGGGGATATATCCGATGGGGTCATATCCGTTCCGAATCAGAACCTCGTTGATCATCGGGTGCAGCTCCTCATAAATGCTCCGCAGCTGCTCAATCCCATCGTTGATTTTTGCCAGCTGATTGGGGTGCATCCCTCTTTCTATCCTCTGAATGGCCCGCTCCAGCTCTCCATAGCTTTCCTCCGTTGCGCCTGCCGCCTTCATCCGCTGCAGCTCATATCTGCTTTCCCCCAGCCATTGCACAAGGGCGCTTTCGCTGCAGCGTCTCTCCCCGCTTCCGGGAATCTCCATGGGGATGTTCTTTCTGGTGCTGATTTTCAGCCCTTTCAGCCTGTCCTTGTATTCCTTCATCAGCAAGGTGCGCTGTCTCTCGTTTTCGTGGATGGGCGCAAAGTATACCTGCTCTATCCTGTCTGCCGTCTCCTTGTCGGGGGCAATGTCCCGCAGGTTTCTCTCCTGGGTTTCCCTCCCGTAAAGGAATCCCGTCCCCTTGTCCTTCCAGCCCGCCTGTGCCCCGTCTGCCATGCGCATTTCGCCGATGGTTTCCGCCGCAAGGTTATCCCTCTTTGTAGCGATATATCGTTTGAATCCGTTGATTTTTTCTTCAATCTCCCGTAAGGGCTTCTGCACGTCGTATTGCTGCTTGATCAGTGCATATCTGGGCCCCGTCGCCTTCTTCGCCTGCACCTCCGTAATGTCTCCGTTCAGCATCCCTTCCAGCCAATTCTTTTCTGTCGCATTCAGGTCATTGGGCACCCCGTCTGCAATCTCCTGCAGCCGCCATCTCTCCTTGTTCCATGCCTCAACCTCCGCCGTGGAAACCTTTTCATAGTCGATTTTCCCCAAAAGGTTGGATTGGAAGCCCTCCGCCATGCCCGCTGCGGCGCCCTGTATGGTCTCCTCTCTGGCAGTATTTTCACCATTGACGATCCCCACATTCTGCTCTATACTAGAATCAGAGAATTGTGCAGTTGCGTTATCGGGCGTAACGGAGGGGCTTGTTACATCTCCGGGCAGCACATTCTCTTTTTTTTGTGTTTTTGTCAGATTCTTATTTCCCTGTTGTTTCTGCTTGAATACACCAACAATTTCCATTCTTTTTCGTTTTGTGTTAGGCACAGCCTCTACAACATAATAGGTTCCGTTGATTCGTTTTGTAAAAACAACTTTTTTTGAAAGCTTTCCATTAGAATCTGTAAAACCTCTGGATTTTGTATTATCCAGGAAAACATCATCATAATTATCTAGTATATACTGCACTTTTGCAATATCCTCAGGGTTAGCCATGCTCTGATCATGAATACCATTAGAGCCATGTCTTTTTTTAACATGATCAAATCCATTTGGTTTCAGATTATTCCCATATCCACTCACATCAAAACCAACAAGCTTCCCTACATCCTTCGCCATTCGGTCATTTACGGGATTCAATGGATAATCAATTTTCTTGTCAGATGGATTGTTTTTCAAATATTCAATACGATCCAGAATACCATCATCAACTCTAGCATGATCATATTTTATCTTCTCAAAATCAATACCTAAAATAGGCCCTTTTTTTGATGCCTTTTCAAATGCTTTCCCAGCCACCTTCGCCCCGGCGCCCAGCCCTGCCAGCCCCAGGTTAAAAGCCGCGTCCGTGGCCTCCTGCTTGCCGAAGTCCTTCAAAATCTCCTCTCGGCTCTTGCCTTCTGCCAGTCCCGCCGCAATGGTGATGGGTGTGTTCACTGCCGTGTCCGCCGCCTGTTGTGCCAGCATCCTTGCGGCAAAGCCCGCCGCCTTCGCCTTCTTCGGGTCAAAGAGGATCTTCGCCGCCAGCTGCTGCGCCCCGTCCGCCGCCGTTGCCGCCGCCATCCTCTGGCCCAGCTTTCCTGCTCCTTTCAGTGCCGCTTCTTCCGCCGCCTTGCCGATGGTCATGTATCCTGCCCCCGCCTTGGCAAGCTCACCTGCCAGCTGCCCCGCTGCTGCGGCGCCCTTGTTGTTTTCCTTTGCCGCATCCATCTGGGCTTTCAGGGCTTCATTCTGCTTCTGCAGTGCCTCGCTGCCGGAAAGCCTTACCAAAGCATCCTTCCCGGCGCCGCCCATGCCTTCCAGAAGCCCCGCCGTAAAGGAAGCGCTTTTCAGTCTCCCCTGCAGCTCCGTCTGCAGCTGCGCCACCTTTTCATATTGGCTGTTGTCGTTGGTGCCCCGTAAGGTGCGCCCAACCTCACTCATGCCCTTCTTCACAGCCCGCCGCAGCGTCTCATAGTCCATGTCCCTGTCTTGGGCCACATAGCTATATTTTTTCAGAATCTCCTGAGGGTTCAGAAGGCTGTCGTTGGTCTCGTAAAGCCTTGTCTTTTCGTCCTGCGCCGTGCTTTTCTGAAATGTCGTTCCCGTCCGCCCCAGCTGGCGCATAATCTGGGAATCCGGCACAAAGCCCCTGTCCGTGTTGATATTGACCTTCGCCCTTTGTGTTTGTCTTTGTGTTTGTCTTTTCGTTTCAGCCCTTGGAAGCGTCATGTTTTTAAAAAGCTCTGTTTGCGGAAGCTTTTTCGCCGCCATCCCCGCAGAACGCAAAGAAGGGGCGGATTTCTCCGCCGCCTTCTTCTCTCTCTGGGGTTTGGGGATATATTCTTCTTCCTCCTCCTTCAGCTTTCCTGTATGAGGATTGAAGGCGCCTTTGCTGTTGGAAATCTTGCTTTGCAATAAACTTCTTGCTGCTGCATTTCTGCCCATGCTCATCACCAAACCTTCTTATAAGTCAATTTAGAACCGTTTACCTCTTCTTTCACCGTTCCTGCGTCAATCATCTTGTCCAGGTCAGAATAAGAAACCCATCTCAGCCCGGGCACATAGATTGCCGCCCCGTTGTCCTGATTTGTGATTGTCAAATCAGGTGTAGGTGGATTATCATCCTCTTCATTGATTACACTTTTCTTCCCTCCGCCACTCCCTTTTGTCACACTGCGGTTCACCTTAGCGATATTCGCCCTCGTCAGCGCCGCCTCCAGTGCCATCTGCTCCAGCTCCGCATCCTGCATCCGCTTCAGATAGCTGCTGTCGTAGCCCAGCGCCGCCAGCTTGTTGTAATCGCCCATCTGCAGTGCCAGGTTCAGCTGCTGCTGTTTCAATTCGTTCTCATACTGCCTGTTGGCCAGAATCTCGTTGTAGGTCTGCTGGTTCAGGCTGTTCTGATATTCGTTCAGCTGCTGCTGGAAGCCCGCCGCCCACTGGTTCCAGCTGTTCCGGTTAGCTCTCTCGTTCTGCCAAGCGTTCATGGCCTGCTGCTGTGCATCCGCATAATATCCGCTGATGTCGCTGTTGGCCTGTGTCTGTGCCTGCAGTGCCTGCAGTGCATAGTCCTTCAGCATCTGCTGTCTGGCCTGCTCGTTGCTGTTCAGGTTGTTCTGGTAATTGGTCGCCAGCTGCAGGTTTGCTGTTTCGCTTGCGCCGCCGCTGATGCCCAGTGCCGCCAGCTGTTGGGGCAGCGCCAGCTCCTGCTGTCTCCGCAGGATGTATGCCTGTCTGGCAATGTCGTCAAATTCCTGTTCGGCGGTTTCCTGGGCCGCCTGGTTCTGTGCCAGTGTAGCCTTCAGCAGTGCTGTCCTTTGCTCTTCCAGGCTTTCCGCCATGTCGTTGTAGCCGTCAAAAAGCTCGTCCCGTGTCATCCCCTGATATGTAGGAATCTGCTGCGCCGTCTGCGGTGCTGTCAGGTTCTGATAATTCCCGTAAATCTGGTTGGTGTAGCCATTGGGGTTCTGCCCGTTGGCGTTCATCCAGTTGATCTTGTTCTGCCGCTCCTGCTGCAGCTGCAGCATCTCCTGTGTGCTGCCGGCATTTGCAATAGCCGCCGCATAGTCCTTGTTCGGGTCAAAATAGCCAATGCTTGTGCCGTTCTGTGCCGTGCCAGCGGAAGTCGCCGCAGGGCTTCCGCCTCCTGCTCCGTTCCCTCCGCTCTGTGCCGCCGTTCCCGTCGGTGCGGTGTAAAGCCCAATGCCGTTATTCCCTGCTGTAATGCCGCCGCCATATTTTGCCAGAAGCTGTGCGTTCGTCAGCTTCACGTCATTGGGGTCGCTGAGCCGCACGGCAAAAGTATTGTTTTCCTTCCCTGCGTTGGCAAGGCTTTCGTTCGTTCTCTGCATCTCTTCCGCCACCCTTGCGTCGTGTTTGGCAATGTTCCCCCCTGTGTATCGGTTCACAAAATTGCCGTCCTTGTCATATGTTGTCGTTGTCACTGTCCCTCTGTTGTATTGGTCGATGTATTTGTTCCCCAGCTGGTCTCCCCGCACCACAATGTCCCGGATAAAGCCGATATTGTTTTCCCCCAGTCCATAGCCGTTGCTGTTGGCTAATGGATAATATCTGTAGTTGTTCCGCAGGGCTTCCGCCGCCTGGTGGGCTGCGTCCATCCCTGCCTGGTCGCCTCTCTCCTTTGCCTGGTTCCATGCCGCCTGGTATCCCTGCAGCAGCTTCTGGTCCGGCAGGCTCATGCTCTGGTCCCCGTTGTAGGTTCCCTCGCCGCCTTCTGCGTTCTGGTGGGCATATTGTCTTGTAATGTATGCCTGCAGGGCTGCCTGCTGAATGGGGTCCGCTTCCCCCAGTGCTGTCTGTCCGTAGGCCGTCTGGGGCTGTGTGCCCTCCGCTGTCCTTGCCTGCATGGCTGCCAGTGCCGCGTTCTGTGTCTCGTCCATCTGCGCCTTCCCCAGTGCCGTGTTGTTCAGCACGCTGTCCTTGCTCTGGTAAATGCCCTTCGGGGCGCTGCTTGGCGTGTTGTAGATGTCATTGGTATAGCCTTTTGTGTTCGTTCCCGCCGCGTTCATGGCGTCAATCTTGTTCTGCCGCTCCTGAATCAGCTGCGCCCGCTTTGCCGGGTCTGTTTCCGCCGCAATGGCCGCCGCATAGTCCTTGTTCGGGTCAAAATAACCAGAGGAATTTCCAGAAGTGCCGCTCTTGCTGGAGCTGCCGCTGTTGTTGCTTCCCCCGCTGTTGTAAATGTCATTGGTATAGCCGTTTGTGTTCGTTCCCGCCGCGTTCATGGCGTCAATCTTGTTCTGCCGCTCCTGAATCAGCTGCGCCCGCTTGTTGGGGTCTGTCTCCGTCTTGATGGCCGCCGCATAGTCCTTGTTGGGGTCATAATTCTTGTTGCTGCTGGAAGAGCTGGAACTGCTGCTTTTGGAGCTGCTCTTGCTGGAAGAACTGCTCTTGTTCCGCAAAGCAGAGGAAATGCTGGAGGCGATCCTTCCTAAAATGCTCATAGGCTATCCCTCCTTATGCCTGCTTTTTTGTCCAAAGTCTGTCCAGCAAAACCATCACCCGCAGCATGTCCCAACTCAGGTTCATGTGTTCCGTGTCTGCAATGCAGTCATAGATGTCCATCTCTTCCATCAGGGGTCTTGCCCAGCTGGGCAGCTCTTCCATCGTCTGATATCTCTTTTCCTCTGGCATTTTCGTTTCCTCCTCCCTGTATTCCTTCCTGTAAAATTCGCAGATGCCCCTGCAGAGGGCTTCCGCGCATTTCCGGCGGTAATCTTCGCTGCAAAGAAGCTCTGCTTCTTCTTTGTTTGTCATGAAGCCGCATTCCACCAAAACCGCATGCATCCTCGTGCTGTTCAGCACATAAAGGTCGCCGCTGCGCTTGATGCCCCTGCTCTTTCTGCCCGTTTCCGCTGTCAGCGCGTCCTGCACGCATCTGGCCAGCCGGTAAGTCTCGCTGTCCCCTGTGGAGGAAACAGCGTTTCCTCCCACGGCTTCGCCGCATCCGACCTTCTCGTAGATCCATGTCTCAATGCCGTTGGCTCCGTTCCATTCCGTCCCGTAGGCGTTGGCGTGGATGCTGATGTAAATATCTGCGTTTGCGTCGTTTGCCCGCTGCACCCGCGTTTTCAGGGGTGTGTCCGTGTCCTCCGGGGCCACCAGCAGCGTCCCGAAGCCGTGCCGTTCCAGTGCCGCCTGCAAAAATTCCGCCGTTCTCTCGTTGAAGTCGTTCTCCTTCAAAATTCGGCCATCAGAAAAGGCAGGGCTTCTTTTCCCTGCCGTTTCTTTGCCGTGGCCGTCGTCAATGGCGATCAAAATTTTATCTTTCATAACCATCCCCCGGCTTTCCTTCGTCGATATCGATCCATTCTTCCCAGCATCTGTCTTTGTTCAGTGTCAGGTCTGGGTTGTATTCCACGCTTGCCGCGTGCACCCTTGCGCCCTTCTCCTCGTCTAAGATCAGGGTCTCGCTGTAGAGTGTCCTGCCGCCGTCGGGGTGGTCTGTTTTTTCTGTGTAGATCACCTGTGCCGTGGCGGGGTTGTTTTTGTATCCCAGGCAGATCATAGGTGCCACCCATTTCCCGTCCAGCTTCAGCCAAAAGCCGCAGATGCGCTGCTCTGCAGGGATGCTCTTTTCCTCCCTTGCGTCGTGCATCAGCACCTCAGCCTGCTTCTTGTCGTAGCGAATCTCGTTGCCGTTGGCCAGTCTTTCATGCCAAAAGCCCCATTCGTCCACCCAGATATCTCTGTCCACCAGTTTTCCTTCTGCGTCTGCGCTCTTCCGCAGCCATTCCTTTGTAATGCCGCTTTTCAGTTTCATCTTTCTTCCTCCTCTTCCTTCGCCCTTGCTTCCAGTTTTTCAGAAGTGACCTGCAGCCCTTTCACCAGAAAAGCAGGCACATCCACGTCCATTTCCACTAAGTTCTCCAAGACACTGCGAATCTCATTCACTAAATAGTTCGCCAGCACAAACCACCCAAGGTAATCCATAAATACAAGGTTCACCCCGATGACCTCGCCCATCTCCTCAAAGGAAAATCCAATAAAAAAGGCGGTCCCGATGACCACCCAATACCCTACTTTTTTCATTGCGCCCTTTGCGCCGATGCTGCTGCTGCTTTCTCCCTGCATGCTGCTCTTCGCCCAGCCTGTCAGCCAGTCGATGATGTTAAAAAGCAAAAATCCTGCAAACAGAAACCAGTATCTTCCTAAAACTGCCGCCAATGCCGTCATGATCGCACCTCCGATGATATTGACTTTGTTCAGAATATTCATCATATCCTTACACCTCCTCATGCAGTCGTTTTCCATCCATATACACCAGGCTCCCATACATTGCTGTCAATTTCAGATTCCCAAATTTGTCCATTATGGGAAACCTTATCCCCAAGCATATATGCATCAGAAGCTCCCAAAGGCTGTACCCATACTGCAATACCATCCTCAGTTACACCAATTGCTTTATATAAAGAAGTTGCAGTGTCGGGTGTCCACTGTTCAGCAGATGTGTGATTTTGCAAAACCTGATACAACTGAGCATCTCCCACAGCGTTTTCGCCATAGGAAAAAACATCTTTGGTCTTGTATGCTTTTCCTACTTCATACTTTGGAAACACACTTGCTACTTCCATCATATCAGCAGATTGTGTGTCAACATCCATAGTCGCAAGGAATAACTGAATTGCTTTTCTCAGTTCTAAACTAGCCTGTTTTCTGTTCATTCCTTACACCCCCAGTAATGTGTCCATAGCATTTTCCATTTCTTTTATCTGATTTTCAGCTGGTGTACGCTGTGCCATAGCTACTGTAAGCCTGTCCTCATAAATAGGCTCATTGTTTTCTGTCCTGTCAATAACCATATTTTTCTTGGACAGTTCTACTCTGATTGTATAACCACTGTGAATAAAGGAATCTCCGCTATCCTCAGTGATTGTAATAGTTTCGCAGTTTTCCTCTGTAAACAGTGTGTCCAGTGTTTCAATCCCTTCTTCTACATGGAAAACAAAATACAGTGTATCCCTTTTCGCGCCCTGTACTTCTCTATCTCCACCATAGATAGAAAGAGGATTTAGCTCTGTTCCATTCACTAACTTGATAACCATATTCTCTTCCCCCTTACTGTAATACTAAATCATCAGAAACCAACGCATCATTTGATACAATAAATGCAGGTCTTACATAAGTTCTGGATATACTGGTGATGCTGTCATAACTGCAACTACCATTAGTATCAACATACCAAATCGCAGTTGTTCCATTACTAGCAGGAGAACGAGTAAACCACTTTATTGCCGTAGTTCCGCTAGAATACGCAACTCGTATTGCTCTGGCAGAAGTAGGGCTGGTTTCATAAAGAAAATAGTCTAGTTTTTCACCGTCTTTAGGGACAGGGTAACTATACTTGTTTTTTCCAAGGCCAATTTCTGTTGCACTTAACAAAAAAACTTTTGTGGCTAATCCATCACTCCCTGATAATACTGTAGTTCCACCAGTACCGTATGGGATTTTAACCTCTTTTATCGTATTTATTACACTGCTTCCTAATAAATTGAGGAAAGTTCCATTTAAATATGTGTGCATCGTTGATTTCCCATAGTTATTAACATTTGAACTATTCCAATCGCTGATAGTGTAAGCATTTTTCATCAACAACCATGTTCCATCACAACTGTCATCATAAATACCAGAAGGTTTTCCTCTGTGTACGATGATAAAATCATATAATGTTCCATTGACATTAACTTTTACAGTTTCTCCTACAGAAAAATTGCTGATGGGTATACCACCTTCATAAAACTTTCTTGCTATGCCTGCAACACCAATGTATCCTGCTTTAATTTTTCTTGCTTTATCACCAACACCGATGTAAGGTGTTTTGACTTTCCTTGCTACACCTGCAACACCTGTATAAATCGCTTTAGCCATAGCATCACCGCCTTATTCGTACACCAGATAGACTTCACCACTATTTAAAGAAGATGTTCCTGCGGTCAAATCTGTTGTTCCGTATGTGATAGGCAAATCTGCCAATGTGTGTGTATGGTTGCTTTTCGCAGCCCCCACTTCTTCCGCCGTATGGCTATGGTTGTCTGTCGCAGCCCCAATTTCTTCCGCCGTATGGCTGTGGTTTCCTTCCGCCTTCCCGTTCCATGCTTTCTTTTCATCTTCTGTCACGTGGATGCTGCTGTCTGCCAAATGCGTTGGTATCTCTGCCAGTGCTGTGGCAAGGGCGGCTTCCGTTCCGGTGTATCCTGCGCTCTGCGCCGTTTCGTAGGCACTTGCGCCGTTTGCCCCTGCCGGCCCCTGGGGGCCTGTTGCGCCCGTTGCCCCTGTCGCCCCGGTGTCGCCTTTCTCGCCTTTTTCCCCCTGTATGCCTTGGGGGCCCTGTATGCCCTGGGGGCCTTGCTCCCCTTGGGGGCCTGTTGCGCCGGTGTCGCCCTTCTCGCCTTTCTCCCCCTGTATGCCTTGGGGGCCCTGTATGCCCTGGGGGCCTTGTTCCCCTGGGGGGCCTTGCTCGCCCTGAATGCCCTGGGGGCCTGTCGCCCCTGTTGCGCCTGTTTCGCCCTGTATGCCCTGGGGGCCTTGCTCGCCCTGGGGGCCTTGGGGGCCCTGCAGTTTCCCAATGGGAACCCAGTCCTGTGCCGCTTCGCTCCAAATGTAAAGGTTGC
>NZ_JBJEJK010000054.1:106011-112214 GCF_051877975.1 Anaerotignum sp. | reverse complement strand
GAATGACTATGGGTTGTGTGTTCATATCCATTGTTCAGTTTTCAAGGATCAATCTCGCCTCTCGGCGACCGAAGATTATTTTATCAAATCTTCATTTTTTTGTCAAGTACTTTTTTAAATACTTTTCTAAGTTGTTTCGCTTTCTGCTACTTCAGCAGCGAATAACATTTTATCAAACATTATTTCGCCTGTCAAGCACTTTTTTGATTTTTTTCAATCTCTTTCGTACTTATCTCTGATATTTCGCATCAGCAGAAATTA
Organism: Anaerotignum sp.; assembly: GCF_051877975.1. Lineage (GTDB taxonomy): Bacteria > Bacillota > Clostridia > Lachnospirales > Anaerotignaceae > Anaerotignum_A. The sequence goes on along the minus strand of NZ_JBJEJK010000054.1, from coordinate 111,953 downwards.
TTATATCAGCCCTACGCATCCCTGTCAATGGTTTTCTTTAAAAACATTTAACTTTTTTTGCGTTTCCTCTAGTCTGATTTTTCAGTTTGTCTTGCTGTTTCGCAAGCACATTTAATTATTATACTCTTCTTTTTAAAAATGTCAACACCATTTTTCAACTTTTTTATCTTTTTTTCCTGTCCTCCCTGCCCCCTTTCCTTAATAAATAACAAACTGCTTTTTCTCAGCTGCTTTTGCAGGATACCCCCCCAACGCTTTGGAAAAGAGAAAGGACCCAGCTGCTATACAGCCAGGTCTTTCTATTCTTTCAAATATAAGCTTATGCCTTTGCTTCTTTCTTTTCTTCCATTTTAGAAACGCACAGTGTGCAAGCCGCGTCTCCGGTGATATTTACCGTTGTGCGCCCCATATCGAAAATTCGGTCAATACCGGCTACCAGCGCGATCCCTTCCACCGGCAGGCCAACGCTCTGCAATACCATAGCCAGCATGATCATCCCTGCGCCGGGCACGCCTGCTGTGCCAATAGAGGCCAGCGTTGCCGTCAAGATAATCGCAATCTGCTGTCCCAGCGTCAGCTGAATACCATAGCATGTTGCAATGAAAATAGAGCATACCCCTTGGTAAATAGCCGTACCATCCATATTGATGGTAGCCCCCAAAGGCAGGATAAAGCTGGCGACGTCCTTCTTCGCCCCCAATTTCTGTACACATTCCAGATTCAGCGGCAGGGTGCCAACAGAAGAAGCGCTGGAAAATGCCATCATAATGGCAGGCAGCATTCCTTTGAAGAATTTCACAGGATTCAGCCCCGCAAATGCTTTTACCGTTGCGGAATATACGATGACCATGTGCAGCATATAGGCAAGGTAAGCCACTGCCAATACCGTCAGCAGATCCCCCAGAATGGAAGGGCCGTTTTCCGCCACCACAGGGGTAATCAGGCAGAATACACCGATAGGGCTCAGCTTGATAATGGCATCCATGATATACATGGAAACCGCATTGGCACTTTCTATAAAAGCCGCAAAGGGCTTGCCCTTTTCCCCAACGGCGATGGTGCCAAATCCAAAAAATAAAGCAATCACAATGACTTGCAGCATATTGGCATTTACCATAGGTTCTACTGCGTTGCTGGGAAAAATATTCACAATAGTTTCTATAAAACTGGGAGCCGCAGCCGCTTCATATTCCAAGCCGGATGTTGTCAATTCGTGAAAAAACCCCTTGCACAGATTCGCCATCACCAGCCCAATCAGTACTGCCACCGCCGTGGTACACATATAGTAGCAGAGGGTTTTCACGCCAATGCTGCCCACTTTTCGCATATCCTTCATAGAAATGACACCGCTCATAATGGAAAACAGCACAATGGGCACAACAATGAATTTCACCAGATTCAGGAACAGCGTCCCAAATGGCTTGATGTAACGCACAGCGATCTCAGGTGTATGCATCAGCATCCCACCGGTCAGGATACCCAACACCAGCCCAATAAAAATCCACAACGCCAGAGGGCGTTTTTTCTTTTCTTTCGACATTAGAATTCCTCCTGTTTCTATGATAACAAAGTAAATCCGTTGCCTATTTTACAATACGCCCTCTTATTTTTCAATATTTTCAATCGATTTCCAGAATATAACAGATTTTTTAGGTAAAAAATACCGTTAAATTTCTATTATCTTCTATTTTCTCTAAATTTCTCTATTTAATTCCAAATATCATTATTCTCCCAGCAGTTTAATTTCCGTTGTATCCAAATCTTCTGGTCTGCAGCGTTTCCTTCCACCAGCTTTCCCTGCTTAAGATATAGGCATCATCCATTCTGGCATTATAATTTTCCAGGATCGCATATTGAAAATATCGCTTGATGTAATCAAACCCTTTTTCCTTTATCAATTCCTGCAGCTCAACATTGCCGCCATGGCCATTTTCCACATAAGCCTTCCATCTTTGCAGCAGCATCCCCCGCTGTGCCGTAGCAGAGCCAACATAATGCTTGCCAGTGTTGGTGTCGGTCAGTAAATATACTGCCTTTTGGTTCTGCAATGCCGCCAGCCAGCTTGCTTTTTTTCTGGAAAGAATCGCTTCCAGCTTCGCATAGGATACTCTGACATTTTCATATCCGGGAAATTCATCCCCATCATATACCGACGGCAAAATCTCCATCACTTCCAGCTCCTCCATGATGGATTCATATTTTCTGCCCATCCCCATGGTTTTGTTATGGTATTTCAATTTGATCCTGCCAAAATATTTTTTATATTCTGTCCTCTCCGCCGCATCATAGCCAATCCCATCCTCCACATCAAGTTCTTTTTGAATATCCTTGATGGTCGTTAAAAGCCAAGTATCCGTATCGATATACAGCAGACAAATGGCAATCTGGCCTTTATGGAAATATCTTCTCTCCTTGTGCCACAGAAACCATTCTGTGTTTACCTTTTCCGGGTCCTGCAAATATAATTCATGGGGATCCTCGCTCCCATTATGCACATTCAGCTTTATCCTCACATTAGGAATCTGGTTTTGCGAAAACCCCAAAATATCATTCAACAGTATCTTTCCCATAGAGTCGCCCTCCTCCTTTTTTCCATAAAAAAGCGCACCCTTTCGGTGCGCTCTTTTGCTATATTTCAGTTTTCTTATTCCTATGTATTCTTTATCTGGGGAAGTTGATCTGAGCCTGTGCCGCAGCCAATCTAGCGATAGGTACACGGTAAGGAGAACAAGATACATAGTCCAGACCGATCTGGTGGCAGAATTCAACGGAGTAAGGATCGCCGCCGTGTTCGCCGCAGATACCCAGGTGGATGTCAGGGCGTACAGGTTTTGCCTTTTCTACCGCCCATTTCATCAGCAGACCAACACCTGTTCTGTCCAGTCTTGCAGTAGGGTCAACTTCATAGATGTTCTTGTCAATGTAGTCAGCCAGAATCTTGCCGGCATCGTCACGGGACAGACCATATGTCATCTGTGTCAGGTCGTTTGTACCGAAGGAGAAGAATTCTGCTTCTGTAGCGATCTGGTCAGCTGTCAAAGCAGCTCTGGGGATTTCGATCATCGTACCAACCAGATAGTCCAGTTTCTTGCCTTTTGCTTCGAATACTTTTTCTGCTGTTTCTACAACGATATTCTTAACGAATTTCAGTTCTTTGATTTCACCGATCAGAGGGATCATGATTTCAGGCTTGATGTTGATGCCTTCTTCTTCAGAAACTTCGATGGCAGCTTCGATGATCGCTTTTGTCTGCATTTCAGCAATTTCAGGATAGCTTACAGCCAAGCGGCAGCCACGGTGGCCCATCATAGGGTTCAGTTCGTGCAGGCCACGAGCTTTGATCTTCAGTTCTTCTACTGTCTTGCCTGTCATTTCTGCCAGCTGTTCAAATTCTTCCTCTGTGTTGGGCATGAATTCATGGAGAGGAGGATCCAGCAGACGGATGGTAACAGGTCTTTCCTGCATTGCTTTGTAGATGCCCTTGAAGTCTTCTTTCTGGAAGGGTTCAATGCCGGCCAGCGCTTCTTTTCTTTCTTCCACTGTATCGGACATGATCATCTTTCTAAATTTCATGATTCTTTCGCCTTCAAAGAACATATGCTCTGTTCTTGTCAGGCCAATGCCTTCTGCGCCAAAGTCGATGGCAACCTGCGCATCGTGAGGTGTATCAGCGTTTGTTCTTACTTTCAGCACTCTCTTTGCGTCTGCCCATTTCATGAATGTTTCAAAGTTGCCTGTGATTTCAGCTTCTACGGTAGGAATATCTTCACCATAGATGTTCCCTGTGGAGCCATCCAGGGAAATATAGTCGCCTTCTTTAAAGGTTCTGCCGCCCAGTGTGAAGGTTTTTGCTTCCTCGTTCATCTTAATTTCTTCACAGCCGGATACACAGCATGTACCCATACCACGGGCTACTACTGCAGCGTGGGATGTCATACCGCCGCGAACAGTCAGGATACCCTGGGATGCAGCCATACCTTCGATATCTTCGGGGGATGTTTCCAGACGAACCAGAATTACTCTGTCGCCGCCTTCTGCAGCTGCTTTTGCTTCTTCTGCTGTGAAATATACCTTACCAGCAGCAGCACCGGGGGATGCAGGCAGGCCTTTGCCCAGAGGTTTTGCAGCTTTCAGCGCTGTCTGGTCAAATGCAGGGTGCAGCAGCTGATCCAGCTGTTTGGGTTCTACTCTCAGCAGAGCTTCGTCTGTTGTGATCAGGCCTTCTTCTACCATTTCAACAGCGATTCTCAGGGCAGCGTTTGCAGTTCTCTTACCATTTCTTGTCTGCAGGAAGAACAGCTTGCCTTCTTCAATGGTAAATTCCATATCCTGCATATCTTTATAGTGTCTTTCCAGTGTGTTTGCGATATCCATAAACTGATCGTAAACACCGGGCATATCTTCTTTCAGTTTTGCGATGGGGTTAGGTGTACGAACACCGGCTACTACGTCTTCGCCCTGGGCATTTACCAGATATTCGCCCAGCATAGCCTTTTCGCCTGTTGCAGCGTTTCTTGTAAAAGCAACACCAGTACCGGATGTATCACCCATGTTACCGAATACCATCATCTGTACGTTAACCGCTGTGCCCCAGCTGTAAGGGATATCGTTCATTCTTCTGTAAACGAAAGCACGAGGGTTATCCCAGCTGCGGAATACGGCCATAGCAGCTTCCAGCAGCTGTTCCTTAGGATCCTGAGGGAATTCCTTGCCCTGGTCGTCCAGATAGATCTGTTTGAACATCGCTGTAACTGTCTTCAGGTCATCAGCTGTCAGGTCTGTGTCGTATTTTGCACCGACTTTTTCTTTATATTCATCCAGTTTTCTTTCGAATTTGGATTTGGAAACGCCGATAACAACGTCCGCAAACATCATGATAAATCTTCTGTAGGAGTCATAAGCGAATCTGGTGTTGCCAGTTTTCTTCGCCAAACCTTCTACGGAGATATCGTTCAGCCCCAGGTTCAGAACAGTATCCATCATACCGGGCATGGATGCTCTTGCACCGGAACGAACGGAAACCAGCAGAGGATTTTCAGGATCGCCCAGCTTTTTGCCAGCGATCTCTTCCAGTTTTGCCAGAGCCACTTCGATCTGTTCGATCATTTCATCTGTCAGTTTTTTGCCGCCTTCATTGTATTCTGTACAAGCTTCTGTTGTGATTGTGAAGCCATAGGGAACAGGCAGTCCCAGATTTGTCATTTCAGCCAGGTTCGCACCTTTACCGCCCAGCAGGTTTCTCATGGAAGCGTTACCTTCGCTGAACATGTAAACATATTTCTTGCTCATTACACATTACCTCCTGTATCCTGATTGGATATAAATTTAGGGTCTTTGGCTGCAGCCTGTCAGGCCGCATCTCAAATCAAAAACGATTCAATAAAAATTATACCACCCTTGTGAAAAAATCACAATATTTCCAAAACCTTCTCGTCGCTTTTTTCGTCTATGTTCATTCAGCAAAATTCCTTTTGCCAATTCCATAAAAGACTGCCCCCAAAACAGGTGGAAAATCTATGATTTTTGCCAAAAGATGGCATACGTTCTTTCTTGTGGGTCAGCAAATTGCCATGTAGGACAAAAACCGCCCCACTGGTATCACTTTTTCAACTGATGTACCAAAGGAAAATTCTTCCCCTATATTAAGAGTACTCCAATTCTCAGCAATACGCAAGAGCGTATTTTGTACTTTTTTCAGAAAATTTGTATTTTCTGCTGCGGACTTCCGTTTTCAGCAAAACGACACCCCTTTTTGGAGAGAAATATTTGCAAGCAGATTGTATCTCCTGCTGCCGCTGAAGCAGCACTTCGCTTTTATAAAAACAATGCGTATGACTTCCGTCTTACGCTTGGACTTGCCCCGCAAGTCAATCTCATGCTATGCTGCCCCCAAACCGCACTTCATTTTTATAAAAACAATGCGTAAGACTTTCGTCTTACGC
>NZ_JBJEJK010000054.1:0-105911 GCF_051877975.1 Anaerotignum sp. | reverse complement strand
AAACAATGCGTAAGACTTTCGTCTTACGCATTGACTTGCTCCGCAAGTCAATCTCATGCTATGCTACCCCCAAACCGCACTTCATTTTTATAAAAACAATGCGTAAGACTTTCGTCTTACGCATTGACTTGCTCCGCAAGTCAATCTCATGCTATGCAGCCGCTGCATTCTGCAAGCAGATGCAGCGGCTGCATAGCATGAGATTGTTTTTCTCCGCTTTATACAAAAAAGCAGCCTCCGAAGAGACTGCTTTGATTTTTGTATTTGATTGCTAATTACAGCAGGCTGCCAACGCTCAGGAACAGAGGAGCGAATACCAGAGAAACTACTGTCATCAGTTTGATCAGGATGTTGATGGAAGGGCCGGAAGTATCCTTGAAGGGGTCACCAACTGTGTCGCCGATTACGGCTGCTGCATGAGCATCGCTGCCCTTGCCGCCGTGGTTGCCTTCTTCGATATACTTCTTCGCATTATCCCACGCACCGCCGGCATTGGACATGAAGATCGCCATCATAACACCTGTTGCCAAGGAACCAGCCAGCAGGCCGCCCAGTGCGCTTGTGCCCAGCAGCAGACCAACTACCAGAGGAGCTGCAACTGCCATAATACCAGGAACCAGCATTTCTTTCAGCGCTGCTGTTGTGGAAATTTCTACGCATTTCTTGTAGTCAGGTTTGCCTGTACCTTCCATGATACCAGGGATAGTACGGAACTGACGTCTCACTTCTTCGATCATCTGGAATGCAGCTTTCCCTACGGACTGCATTGTGAATGCAGAGAACAGGAAAGGCAGCATACCACCGATCAAGAGACCGATGATAACTCTGGGTTCCAGCAGAGAGATTTCTGTCAGTTTTACAGCTTCTGCATAGGATACGAACAGAGCCAGAGCTGTCAGGGCAGCGGAACCAATCGCGAAACCTTTCCCCATAGCAGCTGTTGTGTTACCAACTGCGTCCAGTTTATCTGTGATGTTTCTTACAGAATGATCCAGACCACTCATTTCAGCGATACCACCAGCGTTGTCGGCGATAGGGCCGTAAGCGTCAACGGCTACAGTGATACCTGTTGTTGCCAGCATACCTACTGCGGACAGAGCGATACCATACAGGCCGCATGCTGTGAACGCAATGTAGATACCAATACAGATCAGGATGATAGGGATCGCTGTGGATTCCATACCTACAGCCAGACCGGAGATGATTGTTGTCGCAGGACCTGTTTCAGACTGGTCTGCAATCTTCTTAACGGATTTGTAATCGCCGGAAGTATAAACTTCTGTGATCATACCAATGATCTGACCAACAACCAGACCAGCGATTACTGCGATAGCAGCTTTCATGTGGCCGAACAGCTTCATGCTCAGGGCAAGGGAAGCAATCGCAACCAGGATGGCTGCTGTGTAAGAGCCTGTTTTCAGAGCTTTGTGAGGGTTGGAGTTTTCATCGCCCTTAACAAAGAATGTACCGATGATAGCAGCCAGGATACCTGTAGCAGCCAGCACCAGAGGGAAGATTGCGCCTTCTGCGCTGTAGTAAACCAGACCCAGTGTGATGGCAGAGATCACGGAACCAACATAGGATTCGAACAGGTCGGCACCCATACCGGCAACGTCACCTACGTTGTCCCCTACGTTATCGGCGATAACGGCAGGGTTACGAGGGTCGTCTTCAGGAATACCAGCTTCTACTTTACCTACCAGGTCAGCACCAACGTCGGCAGCTTTTGTATAGATACCGCCGCCAACACGGCCAAACAGCGCGATGGAGGAAGCACCCAGAGAGAAGCCGAACAGGATATCAGCGTTGCCTGTGATTGCATAGATTGCGCCTACGCCCAGAAGGCCCAGACCAACTACGCACATACCCATAACTGCGCCGCCGCTGAATGCGATAGACAGGGCTTTGTTCATACCGCTTGTTCTTGCTGCGTTTGCAGTTCTAACGTTTGCATTTGTTGCTACTGTCATACCGAAGAAACCTGCCAGTGTGGAGAAGATCGCACCCACTACAAAGCAGATTGCTGTAGGCCAGCTTACGCCGAACCCGATCAGCACAAACAGTACAGCTGCGAAAATAACCAGAATTTTGTATTCTGCAGACAGGAATGCTCTTGCGCCTTCTCTGATGCTCGCAGCGATTTCTTTCATTCTGTCCGTACCTTCGTCCATTTTGTTAACCTTGCTTGCCAGGACAAAGGCGAACAGCAGCGCCACGATGCCAAGCACAGGCGCCAGGTAAATCAATTTTTCCATGATAATCCCCCTATTTCTTAAAATTAGAATGTGGATGATAATAACGTGAATATGCCATGCCGTTTTGCCAAGGCAAACGGCATCTCCCACAGAGCAGCGTCAGCCTATTTCTTTCATGGCGTCCCCCAAAAGGGGATGTCATGAAAAAAACAAATACACTGCCGGTTTCCTGTGTGCACGAAAGCCCTGTCTTTGTTCTGCACACGGGCGGCGTGTATCTCCTCCAAACATCTTTCCTATGGGTCAAGTCATATTCTGTCCCACTGATAAGTATAAACGAAAGGCTTTCAAAAAATCAACCCCCATAGCGCACGCAGATATACTAAATTTGACGATAAATTTTGTTATTTTTGAACAATTTTTTCGTATCTTTCTATACAAAAACATAAAACCCCCTTCGCCAGGCGAAGAGGGTAAATTTTTCGATTCGTTTTTTTACTGACACAGGAACTGAGCCACTAACGGAAGGGTCACCACAGAAATGATCGTAGAAACAAAAGTATACTGGGAAGCCCGTTTTTCATCAGCGCCATATTGATCTGCAAAGGAAGGCAGAGCCGCCGCCGCAGGGGTACCCATCAGCACCACCAGAACGCTCAGCGCCATTCCGCTCATAAAAGTACCGCAGATCAGCTTTGTGATGATCGGCATCACGATCAATGTGAAGAAGCTGAAAATATAAACCAGCTTGTCCCTGAAAATTTCCTTTACATTTGCCGCTGCCAGCAGAGAGCCAATGTAAATCATAGACAGACATACTGTGGTATTGGCGGAATATTGTAATACATCATAGATGGGCTGCGGCAGGGAAATGGAATTTACGAAACAGAACACCCCAACCACTGCGGAAAGGCAGATCAGGTTGATGAAGGCTTCTTTCAGCATGCGCCCTACAGATTTCTTAACCCCGCTGCCCATGGCAAACAGCACGGAGCAGACAGTGAACAGGAATACATTGCAGGTAAACATAACAGCCACACAGAAGATCAGCCCTTCTGCGCCATACATGGCCAGAATCAGCGGCTGCCCCATAAAGATTACGTTGCTGTAAACGCCGCCGCCGCTGAACAACCCCAGTTCTCTGGGCTGCATCTTCAAAAACTTCCCAACAATGAAGAACATCAGGGCGCCGATACAACACATCAGATAGGTGGCAACGCAAGTCACCAAAAACCCCCGAAAAATTTCAGGAGAATATTCCCTCTGCAGCAAAACTACCATATTACAGGGGACTGCCACCCGGGTCAGCACAATAGAAAGACCCTTGGCATTTGCCAGAGATAAGAAATTTTTCTTATGTAACACCACCCCAATGACCATCAGAATGACCATTGTGATCAATTGATAAATTACAGGTATCGCCATTGTTTCAACTTCCTTCCTCCTTGGTTTCCCCCTCATACTTTCCATAAAGCTAACTTTTATTTTACTGCAAACCATCTGATTTTGCAATATTTTTTCGTAGGGGTTTCCATATTTTCAACCTTTTGTTTGGAAATCGGGTGTTTGATTTTACAAAATAAGATTTTTTATTTTTACGAATCAGATGCTCTGGGTTCCATCTATCCGAAAAACCCGCTGCACAGCCTTCGCCATGAAAACGCCGATAGCCGCCCCCGCCAGCACATCCGTGGGAAAATGCACCCCCAGATACAGCCGGGAAAAGCCCATCAACGCCGCAAAAACATACGCCGCTGTCCCCCATCTTTTATCTATGGCATAAAGGGCCGTTGCCGCCGCAAAGGATGCCGATGTATGCCCCGAAGGAAAAGACGCATCTCCCACCGGAGGAATCAGGATATCATATCCCAAAAGGTCATAGGGCCGGATCCGGTTCACCAGCGGCTTCAGCAGCAGATTGCAAACCAGCGCATTCGCCGCCAGGGAAAACAGGAGCAGCAGCCCCCGCTTCCGCCAAATCTTATGTTTCCATCCCATCAGCAGAAACAAGACCCCTAGGGCAATCCAAAGAAACCCGCCATCCCCCAGGGCAGAAATAAAAATCATGATTTGATCCATAAGCGGATGGGCAAAAATCCCCCTCAGCCAGAGCAAAAACTGTCCATCCATCTCTAAGATCCACTCCATGCAACGACCTCCTTTCTCTTTTCCGTAGGGTTTATCGTATCATATAGAATATCCCATGGTCAATGAGAAATACATCGAAAAGCGCTTTAGCACCAGGGCCGCAAAAAAACGAAAAACCGGAAGTATCCTTTTCAGGGATTCCTTCCGGTTTTCGTTTTGAAATGAGTACGCTTTTCATTGTTCTTTCAAATGCTTCTATTTATCATTGCGATACAATCTTGTAGATATTCGCCTTGTGGAAAGCTGCGCCAACCACCAGGAAGATCACAAAACCAGCTGCCCCCTGAACGATATTTTCAGGGATAGAGGTTGCTGCTACGATAAAGCTGCTTTTCAGGATGCCGCCGCCGATAAAATAGCCGATGACCATCCAAACAACACCAACGACAGATGCTGTCAGGTTGCGGGCTGTGAAAAATTTTTCTCTGCTGCCTGCGCCTTCAGCAATCTTACCGATCAGCCACCCCATCAGCCCTTTGATGATCAGGGTAAAGGGTACCCAATGGGCATAGCCGCTCAAAAGATCTGCCAGAGCAGAGCCAACGCCGCCGGCAATCATGCCGCATCTTGCGCCGAAAAAAACACCGATCAGCAGAATCATGCTGTCCCCCAAATGGATATATCCCTGCGTTGCGGAAACAGGTATCTGGATCACCATGGTGCACACTGTAACCAATGCGATCATCAAAGCCTGCAGGCAAAGTTCCTTTGTCGTCATTTTCATAAAAATTCCCCCTGTTTTATTGTTTTTTCTGTATCAAGCATATCATACACTTCCAGGGGAAGGCTATCCCTCTGCGTCCGCAAGCCAATATTGCACCCATACAATTTACAAAACTGTTTCGATACAATCATCCATTGCATTCCTGTTTCAGCCGTTCCAGCAGACGTTCCAATTCAAAGGATGCCATCAGGCGGTGGTTTTCCCGATCCAGCAGGCGAAAATGCCCGGAAATCAGATTCTGCTGGATACGATATCCCTTCTTTTTCATAATTTCTCTCCACCAGACCTTGCCGCCCAGTGTCTTAGGATACTGCGGATCTGCATCCGAAAAGGCCAACGCTTCTACCAAATCCGCCAATTCTCCGCCGTATGCCTCCTGCAAAATGCGGCTTTCGCTAAAAATGGCGGCAAAGGCTGCCGCTCCTGTCCACCCCAGGGAGCTGCGGCCTTTTTCGATTTCCACCAGGGTTTTCTTGGAAATTCCCAGCACCGCCGCCATTTTTTCCTGAGTGAATCCATATTCTTTTCGCACGGCTTTCAGGCTTCCGTCCATCTGTGCGGCAAATTCCTTTTTCGTCATCCTTCTGCCTCCTTACATCGGTGGTAAATACATCAGATAAGGGGCCGTCAAGACTGCCATCCCCAAAGCGATTTTTTTCTTTTGTCCTTCTTCCAGCGCATACTTTTTCCACACGAATTTTCGCTGGAAAATATAAATGAAGATGCCCGCCAAAAGCACTGCCGCCGTTGTAAACAGAAACGACGGAATACTGCTGTAGGGCAAATAGAGATTCACATCTGCATCCTGAAAAACAGCACTCAGCCCCTCGCTAAGGATCCAAAAAATGCCCGATGCCAAAAAATCCGCCAAAAACCCAAATCCCCATGTCTTTAAAATCGTTTTTTGATACCACGCTTTCTTTTCCGGCATCTTCAGCCATTGAAACAAAAGCAGCAGCACAAGGCTGTCCACCAAAAAATTTGCCGGCAGTAAAATCAGCAAAAATACGGGAAACAGCAGCCCAAAGAAATAGATGCTCCACATGGGAAAAATCAGATTATACAGCTTGATATCTCTTTTCATCCAGACCCCTCCTTTTTGTGTAATTTTACACTTTTTGAGATTGTCTGTCAAATATAAAAAGGGGTATCCTTTCGGATACCCCTCTAAAATCATCATATATCTTTTATTATGCGTCTTTGATGTCGCTGACACGGCCGTCATCTGCAAAGGTCAGTTTTACGTCATATCCTTTGCCATCCGCCTTGCCGTCTTCCAGTTTGCTCTGGTCCAGCCCGTTTACATCGCAGCTGTTCAGCTTGCTGGGCAGATCGAAGGAGAATTTGTTGCCGCTTTCCGTCAGGATGCGAACATAATTGTTATCGCAGGACTGCAGTTCGCCTTCCGCTTTTCTGACATATACGTTGATGAGCTCGATTCTGTCCTTTTCATCCGGTGTTACTTCTACATAAACTTCCACATCAGGGTCTTCGATCATTTTCTTTACAACGCTGAGGGATTCTGTAGGGCTACTGTAAACACGCAGTGTCGTTCTGCTTTCACTCAGCCAGGTATATGTCTTGCTGCTGCCCTTGATCTTCAGGCCATCTGTCGTTGCAGTTGCAACGCCTTTGATTTTGCCCACAGTGCCGTTGCCCTTATAGCCATTTTCCAGGGTAAGCTTATTGACAACGCCGTTGGTGTTGAAGCCCAGTTCAATGGTCTCGCCTACATATTTGGAAGTTTCGATATCATCCAGTGTGAAATAATCTTCATCTTCATCGGTCAGCTTGGGCTTGCTGAGGGTTTTCAGTTCATATTCGCCCTCGCTGGTTTCAATCTTGATATATTTTTCTTCCTGATCATATTCCACCAGCTTACCTTTTGCCGCTGTCAGTCTTGCATCCACTTCTACCACTTCATTGTTGCCGTTTGCAACGATTTCTGCATACAGTTCCATATTGCTGTCGTTTGCCATTCTGGTCAGCAGTTTCTTGGATTGTGTTTCAGAACCGCCGATCTTGATATCGCCGTCAGCATATTTTGTTTTCATGGTATATTCTATAGAAGATGTTTTAAATTTCAGAACATCATCGACAATAGAAGCAACGGTGCCTTTTCTTTCTGTTCTGTTTTCATCAGAATCATCCCATGCACTCTTCTTTTCAGAAAGGTAAACTTCGCTGAGCTTTCCGCCGCTGTTGAAAACGATCTTACAATAAACAGTGCCGTCCGCATCATCCACAAAGGCCTCTGCTTTGTCTACATTTTTCAGTTCCTGCCAGTCGCTGTCGTCCTTATCATCTTCATCAACGACCCATTCGTAAAATCTGATATTGTCCAGAGGGTTCGTTGTGCCGAAAACATAGGTTGTATCTTCGCCGCCGGCTTCCAGAGTCAGCTTCTTATCCGTCAGTGTTTTTACTTTATAAGTTTTGCTTACGTCTTTTTGGCTGTCCTCAAAAGCATCTTCCGACATGATGACTTTGATCGCTTTCTCGTCTGTGTTTACTGTCACTTTTGCGTAGGTTGTGCCGCCGTCATTCAGTTCCTTCAAATCGGAAACCGTTTCTTTGGAATCGCCAATATAAAATTCACAATCGGATGCGAAGGTAAATGTTTTTTCAGAGCTGCCGCCTGTGGGTTTTACGCTGATGCTCTTCAGGCCGAAATCTTTTACTTCGCCCGTTGTCACATATTCATCTGTAAATGTAACATAGAGCTCTTCGATATAGGTTACATCTTCGTAAACACCGTTGTTCTTTTCCCGTTCTACCGATGTATTGGCCCCTGCGTATGCATGTTCATTATACCGTTCCGACAGCAGATCATCCAATTGCGCACGGGTAACCTTATTCCCTTCCACATAAATATTAACACCGGATTTCAGGGTATATTTTGTTGTTTCACCGGTATTTTCGTTTTCAAAAGAAAGCACATTGTTTTTCAGGGAAATGATATAGCCAGTCATATCATATTTGCCCTGGTTGGTTGTGCCCTTCAGCTGACGCAGGGCTGTTACGTTGTTGCCGCTGCGCACCAGAACGACTTCATCCCCTTCGCTCAGCTTGCTCAGGGAAATGGTTTCAGAAGTATTGCCCACATAAACAGGGAATTCACCCAAAGTTGCCTGGAATCCTTCTCTGCCGCCGGCATCCAGTGTCACTTCGATGTAGTAATATTTATTTTCATTGACTACCAATTCTGTAATCGTCCCGCTGGCGCTGACGCCTTCTGTCAGTACGCTGTTGGTTTTATTCAGCATAACCGCCATTTCCGCACGGTTGATATTCTTTTTGGGGTTGAATCGGTTGGTTTCATCCCCGCTTACGATGCCCAGTCTTTTCAGCAGGTCGATCTGCACCAGGCTGTCTGCAGAAATGCTGTAGTAATCCAAAAATTCCTTGGCTGTGGCAGCATCTTTTTCTTTATCATAGAACATTGCCATGGCATTGCCGAAGATCAGGGCAACATCCTCCCTTGTAGCCGCCTGGTTGCCGCCGGAAAATTTTGTTGCAACCATCTGCATATCGATGATGCCGTTATGCAGGCCATAGGCTACTGCCATCTGGCACCAGCTGGGCACTTTATATGTATTCAGCACTGCCATATAAGAATAGGCATCCACCGCGTCCATAGCCTTTGCTGCCCCTGTTTTGATCAATACGTTATACACCATCTGCATAGCTTCGCAATAGGTAACATTATTGCGGGAACGGATGGTGCCATCTTCATAGCCGCTCAAAAGGCCCAAATCCGCCACGCTGTTGATAACATCCGCCGCGCCGGACCAGGGTACATCATTGATATCTTTGAAATTTGCCGCATAAGCTGTCATGGGCAGGCAGGAAGCTGCCATCACCGCAGACAAAAGCAGCGCCAGTTTGCGTTTCATAACTTTTTACCCCCTTAGGTTTTATTTTTGCAATGCAATAGATCCTACTTCTCCATTGTTACTCTTTAGTTTACCATATTTGTTTGATTCTGCCTAGTCCTTACCTCTTAAGGTTTCTTAAAAAATAAAGGAGGAGCCCCGCGTCATCCCGCCCGTTTCCGTTCCATATCCTCAATGAGGGAAACGATATAGGTGTTCATGGTGATGGAAGTGCTTTCGATCAGCTCATCCGCCTCCTTGGCGGCAGCATCAGTTTCTTTTTTGACGCGGCTCAGGTCATTTTGTTCCATATTTTCTTTCAGCCGCAGCCCAATGATGGCTGTATGCCCTTCCACCACCACGGCGCAGCCTGTCACTTCCTCAATCTGATAAATCCGCCGCTTGATGGCAACAGCCCGTTCTTCCGGGCTTTTTTCCCCTTCCATATCCTCATATTTCACAAAATGCAGTTGAGATAAATTGTTTTCCGTCATTTCCGCCCTGCATCCCGGCAGCATGGCCGCCGCCAAAAAAAGAATCAACCCCGCCTGTTTTTTCATTTCCGCCGCCTCCTTTTCCCATAGTATGGCGTTTTGGCGGATTTTTATAAAAACAAGATTTGTCATCAAAAAGATACGGAAATGGTGTATACTAAAGAAAATCGGGAAATAAAAAAGGAGGACTTTTTTATGCATGAAAAAAGAAAACATTACCGCGTAGCAATGAAAGAAATAAAAGAATCCCCGGCGGAGGGTATCTATGTCACCAATGAAGAACTGAGAAAATGCGGCCTTTATGCTGCCTTTCTATTCGTGATGCTGACGATTCTTGCCATTTTCAACCGAAAAAACTGACACAAAAAAGCAGTACCGACATTCGTCGATACTGCTCTTTTTTATGTAAGCTTAATTTTCTGCCGCTGTGGTATCGGCTGCATCCGCTGTTGCCGCAGCCTTTCTCTGAAATTCCGGATCACTGACCGTATCCCCCGCATCCACAGAGAACCCCTTCCTTTTATTTTTTACCCCTTAAAATAAAATATGAACCATTCTTCCCATATTCAAAAAGTTCTCTTCTTATAATTATGGCATTTCTGTTCCTATTTGTCAAAAAAACTGGGAACTATGATTCCTATATCACCGTATTTAGGAGGAATTTTCATGCTTATTTTTGACTTCAGAAAAATAGGAAATAAGTTGTTCCAGATCTGAAAAAGAGCAGGATTGACCCAGGCCGAAGTGGCCGAAGCCACAGATCTATCTGACCGTACCTACGCCGATATTGAGCAGGGCACGGTAAATATGCGGATTGAACCCCTCCTGACCATCTGCAATCCCTGAAATAAAAGCTTTTTCCCCAATTTCACCTTGCCAAGCCCCCTTCTTTCCGATATACTAAAAGGCAGGCAATAATGAGCGCATTTCGCTTTTGAAAAGAAGAAAAACTTTGAAAGGAAGAACTTAAAATGAAATTAGGTATCGTAGGTTAATTGCCTGTTTCATATCTCAATATACCTTTATAAAGCTCAATAAAACCCATATTTGCGTACTTTTCTGTTACATAAATCCATGTATCTACATATACTTTCATGGCAAATTGGTGCGGAATTGGTGCGGCGTATGGAAATCAATACTCGGGAAACAGGGTTCATCACGACAGATTAAAATAAATCTGTAAGGAGATCGAAACCGTGAGCCAGTTATTATTTTGTGAAATCAACTACACCCTTGTAGGTGACTACTACATCCCCAATATCGCCCTGCCGGAAGAAAACAGACCCATTGGTCGTTGGGGCAGGCTGCACCGGGATTACCTTGAACAGCATCATCCGATCCGCTTTAATGACCTTGTTCTCAGCGGTCAGCTCTGGACATATCTGGCTGATCTGAACGAGCAGGCGCAGGAGCGTTTGTCCTTGATTGTTGAACAGATGAAGGCATCCGAGGGCGTGACAGAGAAACTGAAAGCCGCCGATCAGATGGCGTGGGTTGGTGCTATGAACAGTATCCGTAACCGGGCAGAGGAAATTGTGAAAAGCGAATTGATATATAAATAATGCCACAGCGGGACTTGTGTTCAAATTGAGCACAAGTCCCTTTTCATTTCGCACAAACCGTGTAGAAATTGTTATTATGCTGATCCGCTGAGTATTGTGTATCATTTGAGCAAACAATTTTTCGGGATTGACAATATCGTCAGACGATATTATAATATCTACAGATGATATCGTGTTGCGATATTGGAGAGGAGGTGTCGCAATGGCAAGTAAAGAGCGTGCTGCTTTGACAGAACCGATGTTCTATGTACTCATGTCTTTTTTGCGGCAGGAAATGTGCGGCATTGAGATCACAGAATTTGTGGAAAAGAAAACCGGGGGCAGGGTACGCCTTGGTCCGGGTACGCTATACACATTGCTGGGTAAATTTCAGGACGAGCACCTGATCGAAGAGACCCAGATTGAAGGCCGTAAACGCACATATCGTATAACGGATAAAGGTCGGGAGGCATTTCAGGAAGAACTTGAGCGCCTGCAGGCCTGTGTTATGAATGGAAAGGAGGAGTTGATGTGAGTAAAAGCGTTATCCGAGTATCTCCTTTTGGTGGTTTTGACATACCGGGGTTGGAAAGTTGGCTGGAATCAATGGCAGCAAAGGGTCTGCGCTTTTCTATGACTACAGGTCCGCTGTGCTGCTTTGAAAAAACTGACCCGGAAACAGTTCGTATTCATCTGGAGCCGATACAGGGTGCTGCTAATGATAATCCGGAACTGAATGAGCTCTATGAAAACGCTGGTTGGCATTACTGGGGTATCTTTCGTGGAAGTTTTTATGTGTTTGCATCCTCCAATCCAGAAGCCGAATCACACACGGATGCGGAGACACTGTCTTATGCACTGAGCAAATTTTTTAAAGGAAAACTAATTTCCGGCGTGCTGCTGGTATTGGCAAATATTCTTTTACTGGGACTGTATCACAATGGTGCGCCTTGGGAGATCAGTATGACACGGCTTCAGTATTACCCAGTGGAAACACTCTCCAATGGATCGACGATTCCCTTCATGCTGTCGCTGCTTGGACTGTTATTGATTGACATTTCTTACCTCATAGGACTTTTCCACCTGCTGCAGTACCGAAAAGCGATTAAAAGCGGAAGTAAAGTTCGGGGACACAAAGGGACTGGCTGGCTGCTGATCGTGGGACTTCTGATTTTGCTGCCGGTTTTCATCAACAGTGTTCAGTTATTCATGGGGCGGGACTATAGCCCCTACGACTTGAAGGATTCCGGCTTTGTTACCTTGACGGACATTGAGGGAGAGGATTTCCGACTCACTGGAGACCGTATGTTTAATATGGATTACATCTCCCACGGTGGGACACTGTTAGACCCAGAATACTGGTATTTTCAACAGTACGGTACAGTCCGACATGATCAGAGTATCAATGATGTACCGCACCTCGAGATCAGTATTACCCGATATCCTCTGGAAATTCTGGCAGAACTGAGGACTGAGGAATGGAGCCGCCAAAAATTCAATGGTTCCGGAGACTATGAGCAGTTCGATGTACTGGATGAATGTCTGTATGCCAAACGTGAAGGGCGGACGCATGTCAGTGAGATAACCGGAGAAACCCGTGTTTTTCTGCCTGGTGGAATCCTCGTGCTGCGCCGTGGAAACACCGTGCTTTTCGCAGATTATTATGGCGAACAGGACCTTTCTACATATTTCGAGCAGTTTGCAAAGATGATGATCGGCCTGTAAAGGAGGTGCAAAGGTACTATGAAAAAGATTCGGAAAATACTCCCATTGTCCATTTATGATATTCCCGGCATAGAGCGTTGGCTGGAAGAACAGGCAAGCAACGGGCTGTTTCCTACCTTTATCGATGCATGGGTGACGTTTACGCCAAATGCGGTGGCAGGTACACGGTTTCGTCTCGAGCCTTATGGCAAGATAGGAACCGAGCCTACGGAAGAGCAACTGATGATCTATCGAGAGGCTGGATGGGAATATGCCTTTGCAGTGGGAAAAGTCTATTTTCTCTTCTACACTACCAATCCGGAAGCAGTTGAGTTGTATTCCGACCACGAGAGCCGAGGACTGTCTATCGAGCGGTTGGAGCAGCGGGTACATAAGTACCAGCGGACCCGTCGAGTAATTTATTCCTTGCTGGCAGTTGCGTTGGTATGGGCGCTTTTTTTCCATCAGAGCAAATATGATGTCCAGCCCGACCGATTTGCCAGGATGCCGTTGCTTCTGTTAGAATTGTGCAGCCCGATTCTCCTAACCTTTTTGATCATAGCAGCATTCTCGTGGTGGCGGAATCGACGGGATATACGCATCCTAAGTGAAACATGCCGTGCACTAAAAGAGGGATTTTCTCCTCCGGCATCCCCCGGCCCCAGCAAAGGTATCATATGGGAACAAAAGATTGCCCTTGCCTTGATTCCGGTCCTGCTGATTCTTACTGTAATTTCCTATATGGGGACGCACGGTAATATGGCGAAACCTTTGGATTCATTCTCTTTGCCGTATGTAGTATTGCAGGAGCTGGAACAGGAAGAGGTGGTTGCCTATCAAACGCTGTTTGGCTTTGATGAGCATTACGAAGAAGAAAATTTGGCTGAGCACCATTTGTCACTCCTTGCACCGGTCTGGTATGAGGTGCTGCAGGAAGGGTATGCTACGGCAGCAGGGGATTATCGTGGATTCTCCACCTATCCAGAAGCAGATGACCGCTTTGAGTTAAGATATACCCCAAATCTGGATGCAGTATATTTCCAACTGCTGATACCTGCATTGGCACGCCCGGTAGCCGAAGCACAACTGGATGCTTACCGCCTTGTCAACCTAATGTGGAGCTATGAGGAAGTGGAAGTTCCCGATTTGGACTTTGTCATCCTTGCGGATGAGCCGGATGGAATATGGCAGATGATTGCTATGGGGAAAGGCAACCAAGTGGCAGTGTTCCGCTACGGGGGCCGTGAGGATCTGAGTGAGCATTTAGACTTGCTGGCCACTGCTGTAAAATGAATGCTGATTTACTGCTATACCA
Organism: Anaerotignum sp.; assembly: GCF_051877975.1. GTDB lineage: Bacteria > Bacillota > Clostridia > Lachnospirales > Anaerotignaceae > Anaerotignum_A. Next base: position 91,915 of record NZ_JBJEJK010000054.1, on the reverse strand, counting down.
TTGGATTATCTATGATGATTGGCCAATAAAGGAGGTGCTTCCATGGTGATCAAAAAATGGTTACCCTGCTCCATGTGGGATTTTACAGGGTTGCAAGACTGGATCAATGAGCAGGCCGCTGCCGGCTATGCGCTGATGGCCTGGCCCGGTGTATGGGATATTGGCCGCATTTCGTTTCAGGAAGATCCGACCGCCCGCACTGCAAGGTATCGGCTGGAGCCGATTGATGACCGCATCTGGGAACAGGAGCGCAATGAACTGTACGCCCAGAGCAGCTGGACGTTTATTACGAAGATTCACAAGCTTTACGCTGTCTATCGCTGCGATGATCCCGAAGTGCCGGAGTTGTATGCCGATCCGGAGACCCTTTCGCTGACGTTCAAGAAGCTGATTAAGCGTCAGTGGATAGACATGATTTTTGCCTTTCTTTGGGTCGGCTATTGGATGAGGGATGTGATAGTGGATCTGTTCACGGCGCCCGCACTAATTCCTTTGCAGCTGATCCTCTCCACCGAGATATTGTTGCCGCTGTACCTGATAATGATTGTGGGCATTTCTGCATTCCTGATTCGGACGATCCAACGGTTGATCAGGCTGCGGCGGCTGCGCAAGCAGTTGGCACTGGGCGTTCTGCCAAAGGCGGGCAAACGCCGTTATCAGGAGATTTGTGATAATTGGAGCGCACTGGTCATGTTCCTGTGCGCAGTCTATCTGGTGGTACTGGGAATCTCCGGCGACATGCATACGCAGTATCTGGAAAGCCGAGAGGAATGGGATTTTCCCCACGTTGCGTTGGAAGAACTGGTTTCCGAAAACACAGAACTTCGGATGTATAACGATCAGGAACTGCTGTTCTCCGATAAATTCAAACATTCTGCACTTGTACCGGAGCAGTACGAAACAGCGCAAGGAGCGATGGCTACACTGATAGATGGTACCGAACTTGAGTACCGCCTCTATATCGATTATTTTCGCACCGAATCTCCAGCTGTTGCTGAACTTGTATACTGCGGAAAGATCGCCGAACGGCAGAGGGAGCTGGAGGAATACCGAAAGAACTGGGAAGAAAACGCTTCTACTCTACACATCAACGAGCCTAATGCTTACGACTATGTCCGGCAAGAGGCACTGGACGATTCCGTTCTGGATGATTTGTATGTCTTCACCTATCAGTTTTCCGACCGGGAGCATCCAAATGTCCACTATGTTGGGCGCTACAATGAGCAGGTCTTTACCATGATGTGTACCGGCGGTATTGACGGCGAAGCTGCGCTGGAAATCTTAACACAGAGACTTGCGACGGAACAATAGATTATAATTAAACCGCTGCAATCTTCATCCGGCAATAGGATGAAGGTTGCAGCGGTTTTTTGCTTTTATCAGTACCACCACGGCAGTTCCAACCACACATTATCCAGAGCAAGTGCTTCCGTGGATCTCGCTCTGCTTTCAGACAGATGGAAGTGCTTCGCCGTTTCATTCAGCGGGTGGTATATATCATCCTCAAAACCAAAGCGATACCAGAGGTACGCCCGTTCCCGGCGGTCGATCCGCTGCAATGCGGTATGGATTTCCTCGTGGGTTTCTTTGGCGATATAGATCTGCTCCGGGTTCTTGACTCTGGAATCGGCAATAAACTCATGTCTGCCCTTATTTTCATCTTTTACCACATCATCCAGACGGACGATGCTTCCCAGATTCTTCGCTTCAAAGGTGGGGTTCCATCTGCGGATGTAGTCCACCATAGCGTTGCGGATCGCCGGTGCTGCGTAGGTCAGAAACTTGTTGCCTGTGTCGGGGTCATAACCGGGGATGCAGTCCAACAATCCCAGAGACCCTTCCTGCACCAGATCGTTGATTTCGATACCAAGAGCGGCGTTCAGTTCCCGCTGTGCGCTCCACATTTCATAGGCAGTTCTTTTTATGAAGCGAAGATTGTTCTCTACAAGAGCATTTCTCGCTTCTGTATCGCCGTCCAGGGCGGCAATACAGAGCTGCTCATTACTCATCTGGCTTGTCATTATGTGATTTCATGGCCTCTGCAAAGCCGAGCAGAGCCTTATTTAACTCGTTCAGTGTATCCTGATCGACACCATGCATATTGGAAACCGTACCGGTAATTGCATCAGCAAACTGCTGCGGCACAATAGAAGGGTTTCGCATATCCTGCCCCTTGGTCAGCGCAGCAAACATATCTGCAGTAATTTCTTTGCTGATGGCTTTCTGGGCTTCCACATCACTGCCAAATTCCTTTTTCACCTCTTTTACCGCAGCCATAAAGGTGCTCTGGATATTGGTCAGATCTGCCTGATACATTGGCACTTTACAGGCATTGGCATCTCTTGCCGCCTGTACTGCAGCAGGTGTTTTGTTCTCCGCCAACAGCATAGAGCCAATAGATGCGAGCATCTGGTTTTGTGCAGCAAAACCGGCAGCTGTTATATCATCGAGATACTGCGCAATCATATAAGTAACGGTTGCAAACCGAGGGCTTTCTAAAAGACGATTCACAACATCGGGTTTGACCTTTCCGGTGTAAAGATTCTTGGCAGCTTCCACGGACAAGCCCAACTCGGAAATATCATAATTCTTTTTGTCGGGGATGTTTGTGGTTCCCAAGATAAAGTCCGTGGAAACATTGAACACTCTGGCAATGCGGATCACGCTTTCTTCGCTGAGCTTTTCTGTTGTGCCGTTGAGAAAGCGCCCGAGGGTGCTTTCATGCACACCAATGGAAAGCGCCAGTTTCTTCTGTGTGACCTTGCGCTCTTTCATCAGATCTATAATTCGGGGACGAACGTCAGCCGGTAAATAGGTGTTGGACATTAGCTGCCCTCCTTTTCGTTGGTATGGTGTTTATTTTATTCCAGTAAAAGCCAATCAGCGATGTCGTGGATCTCAATCCCCTCATAGCTGTACTTCGGGTGCTTTGTTCTGGCGATGATCATCTTCGGATAAGCATCCCGGATCTGAAGCAGAGGAGAACATTCTCTCTCAAAGGTTTCCTGTCCGGAGATATTGTCGCTTACCTGAATATAAATTTTCTCGCTGCCCCGCTGAGCAACAAAGTCGATTTCTTTTTGGTAGAGCTTGCCGACATAAACATCGTATCCACGGCGCAGAAGCTCGATACAAACCATGTTCTCATAAACTCTGCCATAGTCCATATTTCTGCTCCCCAAAATTGCGTATCGAATGCCGGTATCGCACAGATAGAACTTTTCAGAGCTTTCAAGATACTTCTTGCCACGAATGTCGTATCGCTTAACATCATAAAACACAAAGGCGTTGCACAAATACTTGATATACTTGCCGATGGTTACATGGTTGGTCGGGGTATCATTTGCGGTCAGAAGCTGGCTGACCTTGTTAGGCGAAGTCAGATTGCTGATGTTGTCCATCAGGAACTCGCTCAAACGCTGCAAAACCAAAGTGTCCGGCAGAGCGTATTTCTGCACCAAGTCCCTTGTTACAATCGTTTCATAGACTTCCTTGATATAGTTCGATCTGTCTTTTTCGGTTCTGTAGGCATAAGATCCTGCCAAACCGCCCTTGATAGCGTAATCATCAAAGAGCTTGTCTTTATCGGTAACATCATCGTAATACTGGCAGTACTCACGGAAGCTGAACGGGAACACATGGATTTCGATGTAGCGTCCGGTAAACAGCGTTGCCAGATCCGCACTCAGCAAAAAAGCGTTGGAGCCGGTTACATAGATGTCGTATTTTCCCTTGGAGTAAAGGCTGTTGATCGCCAGCTCGAACTTGGGACACATCTGGACTTCATCCACGAACAGATAGTTTGTTTTACCTTCCTGGTAATGTTCTTCCACATAGGCGTGCAGGGCATGGTATTCCTTGATTTCTTCATAAGCCAAGTCCATGAAATCAATGAAAATGATATTGATGTTTTCCGCACTGTTCTTCAGGTACTCGATATATGCCTGCATCAATTTAGATTTACCAGATCGACGAATACCTGTAATAATCTTGATGTCAGGGGTTCCATTCAGTTCGATAATTCTGTCGAGATAGTTCGCTCTCGTAATTGTTTTCATATGGTCACCCGCTTTCAAAAGTTGAATAATTTTCGTTTCTTGAAACTGTCCTACGCTCATTATACTGCCTATCATTAGTATATGCAAGTGCACGCTTTCCAAAACACAAAAAATTTACATTTTCGAAAGCGACAAATAAATGATATGGATTTGCCAACATCGCCGCTCCTAAAATTGCATTTTTGCAATTTTTAGGAGCGGCTTTTTTGCTTTCTTGCATGAGCGCCTAATTTTTCGGTTGAAACTGATTTTTTGCGTATATTCGGGTGAGACGAAAAGAAAATCGTCAAAAAAACTCAAGGAGGTACGCAAATGACAATCTATGAAACCATCAAGGCGGCTGTTCCCATAAAGCAAGCCGCCGAACACTACGGGCTGAAAATGAGCCGCAGTGGTATGGCTTGCTGTCCGTTCCACCATGACCGGCATCCAAGCTTGAAGCTGAATGAGGACTATTTCTTCTGCTTCGGCTGCGGAGCCAAGGGGGATGTGATCGACCTCGTGGCAAGACTGTTCGATCTCAGCGGCTATGAGGCGGCGCAAAGGCTGGTATCTGACTTCGGTATCAGCACTGAACCGGGGCAGGCTGCAGCAGCATCCTGCAAGCCCAAACACCTCCACATCCGACAGTTCCGAGAGGACGAAATGATGTGCTTCCGGGTGCTGACCGACTATCTGCATCTTCTGGAGGATTGGAAAGTGCGGTATTCGCCCAAGACACCGGATGCTCTCAGGGTTCCCGCCGAAACCCAGCAAAGCGGTTTCGGTGGGAAAAGGACGAGCAGCGAAATGAGCGAACTCTCGCCGCAAGGCGGGAGCGAGGGATATGGAGCTTGTGAGGACGTGGATGACCGTTTTGTGGAAGCCTGCCAGATGCTCGATTATATCGAATATCTGGCAGATATTTTGACAGTCGGTGATTTAGAAGAAAGGGTTGCTCTGGTGGACGAGCTGATGAAAGACGGTAAAATTGCCTTTCTGAAAGAGTACACCGCACGAAAGAAAAAGGAGGTGGCGCACCGTGGCGAAGAACCGGAAAACGCCTGATAGGAACTTGCCCATGTGGTTTGATGGGCAGAACATCAATGAAGCTCTGTTTTGTGAAGAATTTCTGCAGGAGCGCAGAATCATCTTTGCAAACGGAGCTTTTTTCACGCCCGATGGTCGGGTGACGGATGATCTTCCTCTCCGTGGAGAGATTTACGACAAACTGAAATTCTGTGCTGTGAACAACATCCCCCGGAAGATCACCAACATTCTGGAAGTGCTGAAGCTGGAAGCACAGGTGCCTGACTTTCCACCGGAACAGGATCGCATTCATGTGTCCAACGGTACGCTGCTGCTGGACGGCACATTTACCGATGGCAGACCGGCTATTGTGCGGAGTCGTCTGCCTGTTGCTTACAATCCCGATGCACCTGCACCTGTAATCTGGCTGAATTTTCTGGATGAACTGCTCTATGCAGAGGATATTCCCGCCTTACAGGAATTCATCGGCTACTGCCTGATCCCCTCCAACAAGGGACAGCGCATGATGGTCATTAAGGGCAACGGCGGCGAGGGCAAATCTCAAATCGGCGCTGTGCTGTCCACTATCTTCGGCACGAATATGAAAGACGGAAGCATCGGTAAGATTTCTGAAAATCGCTTCGCCCGTGCCGATCTGGAACACATCCTGCTGTGCGTGGATGATGATATGCGGATGGAAGCCCTACGCCAGACCAACTATGTCAAATCCATCGTGACCGCACAGGGCAAGATGGATTTGGAACGCAAGGGAAAACAGAGCTACCAGGGCTGGATGTTCGCCCGTTTACTGGCGTTCAGCAACGGTGATCTGCAAGCTCTGTATGACCGCAGTGACGGCTTTTACCGCAGACAGCTTGTGCTGACCACCAAGGAAAAGCCCGTAGGCAGAGCTGACGATCCCGACCTTGCAGAGAAGATGAAGGCCGAAGCCGAGGGTATCTTCCTCTGGGCTTTTGAGGGATTGCAGCGGCTTGTTGCCAACAACTTTAAGTTTACGGAGAGCGACCGCATCCGTGCAAACCGGGAAGCGGTCAAGCGTGACAATAACAATATTTTCGATTTCATGGAGTCAGATGGATACATCCGACTGAAAGCGGATGCGTCTATCAGCTCCAAAGACTTCTATGCGATCTATCGGATGTGGTGCGAGGAAAACTCTCTTGCACCGCTGAAATCCCGCAGCTTCAGCGACGCCATGGTTGCCAATGCCGGGAAGTACAATCTGGAGCATTGCAATAATATCACCAACTCTGCCGGACGGCGGGTGTGGGGATTCATGGGCGTGGAGGCTGTGGCACGACCTGATATAAATGGGTTTTACGGAGATTTGCCGTGTACGTACGTACCGGAGGAATGGCGAAACGGAGCATAAAACCGATTGCTGGTACGTATGTACGCAGCAAAAGAGCGTGAAACGCTCGTTATAGAAACAGCACATCCCCCTCGTTTGGGCTGTTTCTATGTCCACGGACTTTTGAAAAAAGCTCCTGTGGACACCGGCTGCAAGAGGAAGTTACTCAGAACAGCTTCATGCAGACGGGCTGACCATGAGAAAAGTTGCAGACATTTTCGCCTTGGTCAGCAGAGGTCACCGCAGTGACCGCACACCCCCTCGGGAGAGCCCACGGCACTTTGCAGCCAGAATGGATGAAAGTGTCATAGTGGGTTATTACACTTTGAAAAAGTGCCGTTCCCCAGCCATCCCGTTGTCTGTAAATCTCAAAAAAAGGAAACGCCAATGGCAAGAAACGATGGAATAGATCGTACCGTAGCCCGGAATCAGGACTTGGAAACACCGGCCGATGTGGCAAAGGTACAGGAACACAATGAACGTGAAAAGGACAGCTACAGCAATCAGGATATCGTGCCGGACCGCTCTGTGCTGAATGTTCACTACAAGGCTCCCACAGACGATTATGTGAAAATGTTTGAGCAGATGGAACAGGATGGCGTGATCTCCACCAGAGGTCTGAAGCCGGATGCCATCAAATACGGCGAGTTGGTTTTCGATGTGAACTCTGCTTACTTCTACAACCACGGCGGCTATGAATTTGCAAAACAGTTTTATGCGGATGCCTATAAAGCCGCCGTGGAGATCGTGGGCGGTGAGCAGTATATCCTCTCCGCTGTGATGCACGCCGATGAGCGAAACCGGGCAATGTCCGAAGCGCTGGGCGAGGATGTGTACCACTATCACCTTCATGTGGTTTATATCCCGGTGGTGGAAAAGCAGATCCTTTGGTCGAAGCGGTGCAAGGATGAAGCCCTCCGGGGAACCGTAAAAGAAACCATCACACAAGTCAGCCGCAGCAAGAAATGGGACTCCAAGCCGGTGCTTGATGAAAACGGAAATCCCATGCTCAATGCAAAAGGAAAAAAGATTTTGAAGTCGTCCTACAGTGTGCTGCAGGATGACTTTTTCAATTTCATGCGAAACGCCGGCTATACCGATGTAGAGCGTGGAGAGCGTGGCAGTACCGAGGAACATCTGACGGTGACACAGTTCAAGGTACAGGCGGAACAGCAGCGACTGGAAGCTGTGACCGGGCAGGTAGCACAGGCCGAGCAGAGTTTGGAGGATGTCCAAGCTGCCACGAAGAAGCAGAAAAAGAAACTGGAAGCTCTGCAAAAGGAAACCAAGACAGTACAGGCCATTGCGTTCACCGCACAGGAGATCGAGTCGATGGGCAAGAAAAATGCCCTCACCGGCAACATCACTCTGACACCGGCCGAGTGCCGCACCTTGAAGGATTATGCTGTCAGCAGCTTTGCGGAAAAGGCTGAGAAGATCAAGTACAAGCAGAAATTCGAGCAAGCGGAGAAAAGCGCAAAGACATGGAAGCAGCGGTACGATGCGCTGCACGAACAATATACAGAACTCAAAAAGAAAGCCCAACCTTTTCTGGATGCACTGGAAATCTCATCCGAAAGGGTTCGGGCTTTTCTTGATGTTGTCCTCAGCAGAGGAAAGGAAACACAGGAACACAAGCAGTCTGCCCGCCGCCGTGGGCATGACATGGGACACTAAAAGAAAGGAAAAATTCTGCCTATGATGAATCATGACCAGCAGGCGATGCCCCTGCCTATTGACCGTAAAATGCTGCTCTCCATTCGTGAGGCAGCCGAGTACAGCAACATCGGAATCAATAAGATTGATGAGATGCTGAAACAACCAAACTGTCCCTTTGTTTTATATGTGGGTACTAAAAAACTGGTAAAACGCAAGGCTTTTGAAGAGTTTATCGAAAGCAGAGTTGCGATTTGATTATAAGGTGATCCGTATTGGTGCGCACCAAATTCATCCGTTGGTGCGCACCAAAAGCATTGAAATCTATTGAAAAAATCATGTTTTTATGTTAGAGTAGAGTGTCGTGATGAACTCACGTTTCCTACTCTAAGGAAAGGAGTTCATTATATGGGCAAAAACTTAAAAGGCAAAGAATGTGGCAAGGGTATCTGCCAGAGAAAAGACGGTAAGTACGCCGCAAGATATACCGCAAAGGACGGTTCCCGCAAGGAAAAGCATTTTGACACGCTTCCGGAAGCCCGCAACTGGCTTGCCGATGCGCAGTACGAAGATAAGCACGATGTTCATAACCCTTCCTCCGAAATGACGGTGGATGCCTGGTTTGAGTTCTGGATCACCAATCTGATTGCCGATCTGGCTCCCAATACCAAAAGGAACTACCGGGAACGGTATAAAAGGAACATCCAGCCGGTCATCGGAACAATGCGTATGTGCGATGTCAAACCCATGCATTGCAAGATCATCCTCAATCGCATGGAAGCAACCTATGCAGGCTCCACCATCCGACAGGCGTATATTGCGATGGGAACTATGTTCCGGGCAGCAGTAATGAACGATATGCTCACCAAGCACCCTATGGACGGAGTTCGTTATACGAAGCCTGTCCGTGCTGTGGATGACATCAAGTTCTTAACTGTGGAAGAACAGACAGCCTTTCTGGAAACCGCAAAACGATCTCACAACTACAGACAGTATGCGCTGCTGTTGGAGACCGGGCTGCGCACTTCGGAAATGATCGGGCTGACTTGGGATTCCATCGACTGGAAGAAGCGTACACTGACCGTGAGCAAGACGCTGGAATATCGGCATAACACAAAGGTTTGGCGTGCCGGTCCTCCTAAGTCAAAAAGCAGTTACCGCACCCTTCCGCTGACAAATCGTGCGTACGATATACTGAAATCGTGCTACGATGAACGTCACACTCGCAAGGAATCGGAAGTCCTGTCTCAGATTCTTGAATACGTGGATCGCCGTACAGGCGAAACCAAGTATCTCTGCATGAGAGATCTGGTGTTTATCAATTTCCGCACCGGAGAGCCTGCAAAAAACAGTTCCTACGATACTCATCTCTACAAGCTGTGCGATGAGGCCAAGATCAAGCGATTCTGTATGCACGCACTGAGACACACCTATGCGACTCGTGCGATTGAAAGCGGAGTTATGCCGAAAGTCTTGCAAAAGCTGCTCGGTCATGCGAGCATCAAAACAACCATGGATCGTTACGTCCATGTCACCGATTCATCCCTCTCCAACGCCATCAAACAGTTCGAGCAAAACACCGATCTGGCAAGTTAAAAATTGGTGCGCTGCTGAAAAATTGGTGCGGAATTGGTGCGGAATGCATCCCCCTAACCCGAAAAACCATTGAAAATAAAGGAGATTTTAGATATATGAAACTTGGTATCGTAGGTCTGCCCAATGTGGGCAAAAGCACCTTATTCAATTCTATGACACTGGGCAAGGCAGAAGCTGCCAACTACCCCTTCTGCACCATCGACCCCAACGTGGGCGTGGTTGCCGTTCCCGATGAACGTCTGGCAAAGCTGACAGAAATGTATCATTCCGCAAAAACAACCCCCGCAGTCATCGAATTCGTTGATATCGCCGGGCTGGTACGGGGTGCCTCCAAGGGGGAAGGTCTGGGCAATAAATTCCTGAGCCATATCCGTGAAGTAGATGCCATCTGCCATGTTGTGCGCTGCTTCGAGGATACCAATGTGGTGCATGTAGACGGCTCCATCGACCCTATCCGTGATATTGAAACCATCAATCTGGAGCTGATCTTCTCTGATATTGAAATTTTGGAACGCCGTATCTCCAAAACCGTGAAACTGGCAAAACAGGATAAATCCCTGCAGCGGGAACTGGATATCCTGATGAAGCTGAAAGAAGCCCTGGAAGCGGGAAAATCCGCAAGAAGCGTGGAATTCGATTCCCCCGAGGATTATGAATTCGTACAGTCTCTGACACTTTTGACAGCAAAACCCGTTTTATATGCCGCAAACGTAACCGAGGATGACTTGGCCGATGACGGCGCATCCAACGAATTTGTGGGCAAAGTCAGAGAATATGCTGCCGCAGAGCATAATGAAGTATTCGTACTGTGCGCGAAAATCGAAGAAGAAATTTCCGATTTGGATGAGGAAGATAAAAAAGAATTTCTGGCAGAGCTGGGCGTGGAAACCAGTGGCCTAGACAGACTGATCGCTGCCAGCTATAAACTGCTGGGGCTCATCAGCTACCTGACAGCAGGCCCCCAAGAATCCCGTGCATGGACCATCACAAAAGGCACAAAGGCACCTCAGGCAGCCGGGAAGATCCATTCCGACTTTGAACGAGGCTTCATCCGCGCGGAAGTGGTACATTATGATGACCTGATGCGCCTGGGCTCCTATAACGCAGCAAAGGAACAGGGTCTGGTTCGTTCCGAAGGGAAGGAATATGTGATGAAGGACGGCGATGTAGTGCTGTTTCGATTCAATGTTTGATAAAAAAGCAAAAAGCGAGACTGTTTCATTTTTTGTGTATGATTTACATAACGCCTTTTTGAAGATACAAGATAACAGAGACTCTGTAAAGGCTGGAAATCTTACCTTGACAGAATCTCTGTTATCTTGGCTTTGGTAATCAAGGCGTCGATGAAAAATTATGTAAACAATATTTACACAAAACTCGAAAGACTCCCCAAAAAGCAGTGCAAATACACTGCTTTTTTTATTGCATCGGCTCTAAATGCAAGCCCTCGAAAATCCAAACCTTTCAAATTTGCCTAGTCGGGGAAAAACAACAGTCAATTGTTTGCAACGGCAATAAACTCGAGTTCTCGAAACTCCAAATCCACAGCCTTGCGCCCTTCGGCGAAAAATACCGGTTAGACAAACCTGCTGCTCGCCCTTTTAGAACCATCTCGGCAAAACAAAGAAGCCCTTTCTTACTTTTTATGCCAAAAAGTAACAAAAACCCGGGCCCCCTCCTCATGGGTCCCGGACCCCCACAGGAGGTCTAGGGGAAACGATGTTTCCCTTAGATATCCCTTCCCTACAAGCCCCTTCGGGCAGTATAAAGTGCCTTTCCGGCACGGCTTTCCCTCTTTTCTAATCGCTGTAAATGAAAAACAGCCACCGAATCATTCGGGACTGTTATTTTTTTCGAGGATATGGAGTGGAAACATCTGTTAGTTCCAAAAGATAGTCGGTACTGGTATCAAAAAAGAGGGCAAGTTTTTTGAGAGTATCTAAAGGAATATTGATCTTGCCAAGTTCATAGTCAGAATATGTTGTTTGCGCCACTTTGAGAATCTCCGCCATTCTTTTCTGAGAAATATCCCTATCTTCACGCAATTCTTTCAATCTTTGCAGCATATTACTCATTCGCTTCAGCATCCTCTACTTCGCAATTTTCCAATGCATATTCTAAAAGCAAACCGATCAGTTCATTTCTACTATATCCTGTTTTTGCGCAAATTTCTTCCAGCTGTGTTACAATTTCATCTTTTATACGAATGGAAAAAACCTTATGTCCGTCTTCTCCCCTTGGTTTTTTAGGTTTTACAATCAACTTTTTGTTCTCCATAGAATCGCCTCCTTGCACATAGTTTATAGTTGCAATTCGGCCATAATATATGTTATATTTTATAACATATATTATGCTCAAAAACGAAGTGGAAAAGATGGAATTATACCGAGATATGTTATGTAAAATATTAGAATCTGAAGAATTTGAAATTCTGTTGCCAAAATGGAAAATGAATGTAGAAGAAATGCTGGAAATGAAGTGTTATCAAGCGTTAAATGAAATTAAAAGAATTTTGGAAGATGAATCCTTAGATGACAGCGATTGCTTTAAAAGCATCGAGGAAATCATCTCTGTTTTCGAAAGACTAGGCAGCGGCATAAATGAAAGACATGATTTTGGATAAAACATAAACGTTTGCCAGCGTTTTTCCTCTAGCCTTCTCTGCCCCCGCAAACAGCCTAATGATGCGGGAAGAGGGCAGCTCGAAAAACCCCCTAAGCCAAAAAATCCCCCTGGGCATTTTCGCCCAGAGGGGTTTTCATTTTTCTAATATTTTTCCTGTTACAGGGATGCTTTCACTTTATCGAATTCATCCTGAATTTCTTTCGAAGGTTCTGCTGTTGCCAGGCTGACGATGACGATTGCCGCCAGTGCCAGCAGGAATGCAGGCAGCAGTTCATAAATATCCCAGATGCCGCCCAGGGGACGCACCAGATATTTCCATACGAATACCATCACACCGCCAACGATCATCCCCGCCAATGCCCCCTGTTTATTGGAGCGTTTCCAGAACAGAGCTGTCAGGACAACGGGGCCGAAAGTGGCGCCAAAGCCTGCCCAGGCAAAGGATACGATACGGAATACGGAGCTGTTGGGGTCTCTGGCGATAAACGCACCGATCACCGCAATGCCCAATACAGAGGCTCTTGCCAGTGTCATGGCTGTTTTATGGGAGATATTCACACCAAAGAAGCCGCGGATCAGGTTTTCAGAAAAACTGGAGGAAGCTGCCAAAAGCTGAGAATCCGCCGTGGACATAGTAGAAGCCAGGATACCCGCCAAAATGATGCCGCCCAAAATGGCCGCCAATGCGCCATACTGGCTCAGGAAATCAGAAATCTCTACAATGATGGTTTCAGAAGAAGAGCCTTCCAGGAAGGGCAGGGCGCCTGCCGCTGTCATGGCATTGCCCACAACGCCGATGAAAATCGCAACACCCATGGCGATGAATACCCAAATGGTGGCGATTCTTCTGGAAAGTTTCAGCTTTTCTTTATCTTCAATGGCCATAAAGCGCAGCAGGATATGGGGCATGCCAAAATACCCAAGGCCCCAGGCCAGTGTGGAAACGATGGTCAGGAAGCCATAAGGGGTTGTTGTGCCTTCGCCTACGGCATGGCTTGCTGTCAGGCTCAGGTAATCCACCATAGAATTTGCGTTTGCCGCTACTGCGTCAATGCCGCCGGCAACATGGATACCAAAGAAAACAACCACCAGCAGAGCAATACTCATAACGATACTTTGGATCAGGTCGGTTGTGCTGGCTGCCAAAAAACCGCCTGTTGCGGTATATGCCACAATGACAATGGCACTGATAATCATGGCAGGCAGATAATCGATGGCAAAAATACTGCTGAACAGCTTGCCGCAGGCCGCAAAGCCAGATGCAGTATAGGGGATAAAGAAAACAATGATAAACAATGCCGCAATCCCCATCAGGATGTTTTTATCATCTCTGTATCTCAAGGAGAAGAAGTCGGGCAGAGTGATGGCATTTACTTCGTGGGTATAGGTACGAATACGCTTTGCCACCATGAGCCAGTTGATATATGTGCCGATGCCCAGGCCAATGGCTGTCCAAACAGGTTCTGCGATGCCGGCAATATATGCCAAGCCAGGCAGCCCCATCAAAAGCCAGCCGCTCATATCCGATGCTTCCGCAGACATAGCCGTCACAAAAGGCCCCAGTTTTCTGCCGCCCAGATAAAAGTCACCTACATTTTCATTTTTCTTGGAACAATAAATTCCAATGCCGACCATACCGCCCAAATAAACGATAATGGTAAGCATAATCAATACTTTTGCTGATACCATAATTTTTACCCCTCTCCTTTTTTCAAAATTCGAACACTTCTGACAGTTTAACACACTTTTCACCAGAACGAAATACAGAACAAAGTCCGAACTATTATTTGGACGATAAAAATAAAAAACAGCTAAAAATATTGAAATATCAATCTTTTTTAGCTGTACGATTTTCAAAACGCATTTTTGTTCAAAAAAAATTCTTTTTAGATTATTTCTCGTCTGCGTCATTTTTTGCCCGGAAGCTTCCCAAAAAAATGGGCATCATTTCCTTGGCATATTGGCAAAGGGAATAATCCCCATTGCTGATGCACCAATCGTAAATCAACGCCCGCTCGCAAAGGGCGTAGGCTTTCACGATTTCATTGACGGAAACATCCTCCCGCAGTTCGCCCTTCTTCTGCCCTTCCGTTACAATCTGCCGCAGCAGCTTATAATAGACACGGTTGTGATCAAGGAGGTGTTTTTCCCCGGACGTCACCAACTGGGAGGAATACATTCTTGCCACCAAATCCAGAGAAACGCTGTTATCAATCATCAAAAATAATTCCTGATTCAGATACATCAGTTGATCGAAACGATCCATCGTTTCATCCAGCGTGGGGATCAGTTCCTGATATTTGTCATCAAATAAATCGGAAAGGGAACTGAGCAGGGCATCTTTTCCACTGAAATAATGATAAAAAGAGCCCTTGGAGGTGCCGGATTCTTCCACGATTTCTTCCACTGTGGTATCATCATAGCCGTTTTCATAAAACAGCTTCCACGCCGCCGAAACGATACGGCTCTTGGTGTTTCGGGTATTTTTCTTCGCCAAGGCGCTCTCCTCCTTACTTCAAGCACTTAAAATTTTCCGGAAGGGTTCGGAAAACAAAGGGGTTCCTGCATGGAATCCGCCGGCGGCATTCCCTTCCGATGAAAAAAACAGGCTGTCGCCCTCAGCCACAGATCTGTTTATTCTTTTGTCTCTCCATTCAAAAGCCTGCTTTCCAGTTAGCACCCAGCGCTATACTTTTTTCCATTTCAGATTCACCAAATCGTGTTCTCTGATGGTTCTGACCAGCCGTTCCCGGAAATCCGGCGCCAGAATATCTCTTTCATCCAACATTTCCAACCCCAGTTCCTTGCAGCGTTCATAGGTGCCGGTCTTTTCCTGTTTTTCTCTGCTGTATGTAACGATCACACCCTTGGAAAACCAGCCGCCCAATCGTTTTTTTGCAATGAGCAGTTCATTCAGTGCCGCCGTATCCGCATCCCGCAGCTTGCAGGAAATAAATACCGGCAGGGAATCATCCATCAGCATCACATCAATTTCATTGCCGCCGATCTTCAAGCCATCATAAGCATCCCAGTCGATCATGGTTCCCAGCTTTACATCATCGAATACGCCGCTGCTGTCTGCCGCTACATAAACATACAGCTCCAGCCATACGCCATAGTTGATGCCATACTGCTTATCTTCCATGGTGCAGAAATCAAACTGTAT
Source organism: Anaerotignum sp. (assembly GCF_051877975.1). Lineage (GTDB taxonomy): Bacteria > Bacillota > Clostridia > Lachnospirales > Anaerotignaceae > Anaerotignum_A. The sequence goes on along the minus strand of NZ_JBJEJK010000054.1, from coordinate 76,434 downwards.
CCAGTTCTTCTCCAGTTCCAGGTTTTCAATAAACCCGTTTTCCTGAAATTCCATCAAAACTCCATCATCCGGCGCAACGGGTCTGCCGCTTTTCATATGGATTTCTCTGCGGCTTTCTATATGCAGCTCATGGGGCAGCCCACGGGATGCCACCGTTTGCAGCCAGCTGCAGGTGGGTTTCCATTCCTTCAAATGACGGAACAGATACTGCGCCATTTTATTGATGGATTCATATTTTTCCGGCCGTGGCGGGCGATGGGATTCCCCCATAAAGCAGGCCCCCTTGGCATCAATAAAATTTTCCAGGGTCAGCGTCACCGTATCGGCAATCTTTTCATCTGTCTCAATATCCGTAATGCAGCGCTGCACCAAATCTGTATGCACCATCCGAATCCCTGTTTCCATTCCCGCCTTATAGCCGGCAATCATCATTAATTCACTGCCACCGGTCAATTCCAGCGTACAGTTTTCGCCGCCATAGCGTTCCACCACCCGGCAGGTGGCCGCCCGCAGCTTTTCCACGGAACTGATATCCACCGGATAATGCTCCACAATGACATGGGGCATACTTTTTTGAAAACAATTGTGCAAGGAACGGAATACATTCATATCCTCCATCCCTCTGTCATAAAGATAAATCACCTTATCTGGCCGCAGTGTCAGCGGTGCCACGATGTTTTTCAGGACATCTTTATCATAATATTCAATCAAAACCTTCATTAGAGAGCCTTCCCCCTTTCGGCTCAGCGCATCTTATTCTTCCACAATGGTTTCTTCTTCAAATTTCACTTCTTCTTTGGGCGCTTTGCTTTTATTCCTGCCTGTGAAAACAGCACCGAAATTCAGCTTATTCACCACACCGGGCGCCATATCGATCAGCTTTGTCAGGGCATCCTGATTTTTTACATTGATGAGCTGTGTGCCCTCGGGGTGGATCATCAAAATGGCAGAAGGGGTGATCTTTGCCCCCATGCCGCCGGCAGCATTTGCGCTTTCCTTCGCCCCAACCCCTGCGCCTACTGCCACTTCGATCAGGGGCAGCAGTGTCAGATCGCCAATCACAATGGCTTCCCCTACTACTGTTTTTGTAGAAACCAGATCGTCCACTTTATGAAATAATACTTCTACCGCTTCATTAAAATCCTTGCTCATGCGTTTCACCGTATCCTTTCCTCTGATTCATCTTTCTTTTTCAGGAATCTTATCATTTTCAGAAGGGCCTTTCGTACCGGTTTCGCCAATGCGAACGCCAATACCGCCCCTATCAATTTGCCCAATACAATCTTGCCTTTGACCCGCACTTCCATATCCTCAGCTGTGGCTTTGGTGAAATCTCCTTTGATCTGGATATCGTTACCAAATTTTGCCGTCAGGATACCCGCCAGTGCCAAAATATAGCCCGTAGTAGTAGGGTCGCCGGTGCCAATGGTGGCCTTGAGGAACAGATTTCCCGGCAGGATTCCCCTCATCAGCCGCTTCATTAGTTTTCCCAGGGCTTTCAGAATGCCTTTTTTATCCTCAATGTGCCAAAGCTCCTTCACAACAGGAGGCACTTTTTCTTTCTTTTCCTCTTTTTCTGCTTCTCCCGTGAAAAAAGCAGCATCCTCCTCTTCCAGTTCCAGTTGGATATCCATATCCTCTGTGGGAGGCTTTTCCTCTATTTCTGAAAGCTTCACGCGGAACACCGTCTTGGGCTGTTTTTGCTCCATCCGCTGCTGCCTTGTCTTTGACGGTTCTGCGGAGGGGGCTGCCGCTTCCCTCTCCCCCTTGGGCGGCGCGGCTTTCTCCGCTTCCTGTTTGAGGGGCTCCTGCCCTTGGGGGGCTTCCGCCTGTGCCGCCGCAGGCGCTTTCTTCGGTTCTGTTTTTTCCGCCGCCTGCAGATCCGGTTTCAGTTCTTCTTTTTGCGGCGCTTTTTTCTTCTTTTTCGGCTTCTTTTCTTTTTTCTTTTTAGGCTCCCCGCCGATAAGGTCGAACCAAAGCACCTTGACCTTCAATTTCAGCGATTCCGCCGGAGTATAGCCGCCGTCAACCTTGACAGCTCCAAACAGCCAGGACACGCCAAAAGAACCGCAAAGCTCCGCCTTCTTTTCCCCCGCCAGCCGATACCGTATGGGCGAAAGCAGCACCACAAGCACCAACAGCAGGAAAAGCAGCAGCAGTGCCAGCAGCACAATGCCGATCCCTTTTAAAATTCCCAGCAAAATCAGTAAAACCTTCATCATAACATTCCTTTGTTTTTTGCCTTTTTCCTGAACAGCCCCGCCCCCAGCCAGAGAAGAAAGCTGACCGCAAGAAACAAGGCCGCGATGGTATAGGCTGTATCCCGGAAGAAACCTTCGGGTACAATATTGATCAGCAGATCCGTCTTCGGATTCAAAAACCAATCATCATTATCAAAAAAGATCAGATGAAAATAAGTAAAATACTTTGTAAAATCCGTAGCGGCCAAGAAAGCCAGCCCCGCCATGCCGCCAATAAAAAGCCCAACGCCCCACTGCAGCATCCGCAGCAGCACCGGCCCCTGCTTTTTCAGCAAAAGAACCGCCGCCGCCAGCCCAGTGATTCCAACCGCCCCGCGGCGCAGTTTGATGGCGCCTAGGAACAGCCCCTGCACATCGGCCATATGGCGTTTTTCCTTTTCATTGAAAAATTCCCGTTCTTTTCCGTCCACAATGGTATTTACGACCAAATCTTCCCGGCCGCCTTTCAGGTAATCCATCATTTCATCGGTCACATAGAGCAGGTCGTCCATTTCCATATGCACTCGTTCCAGCACATGATATTTTCTGTATTCCTTTTCAAAATAGCCATCGTTACAATAGACCACAGCCTCTACCGATGTGATGAGAACCGTAAACATCAGGCAGAAAGCGGCAAGCAGCCCCATGGCATGATACAATGCTTTCATTTCTTCACCTTACAAAATCAAATCTTTTGGATTTCCGGGGTTTCGTCCGTTTTTCCGCACTTCTTCTGCCATAAAAACCAGCAGATCTACCGTTTCCCTTCTGCCCATGGCAATGCCGGCAATTTTCCCGGGGCGATTGCGGTTCCGTTCCTGAAACAGATCCTGAGAAGATAAAATTTCCAGACGGTTTCTGTCCTCAAAATAAACGATACAATAAAGATGCAGCACAGGGATACCGCGGCGCAGGCTATAAACGATAGTTTCCAGATTCGTCACATTGCCGCCAACAAATAAATTTTCAATCAGTTCCATACTGCTGCAGCCCCCTTCCTCCAATTTCCGAAAAATACCTACAGATAGGTAAAGTATACCATAAATTTGAACAGGAAGATATAGAAAATAGAAAATCCTTTCCCATTCTGCCGGAAAGGGCTGCCCCGCCGGGACAGCCCTTTCCGCTACAATTTCGCCAATGCTGTTTCCAGCTCATTCAGCCGGTCAAGGGGGTACATCCGCAGCAGCTCCTTATACTGGGCGGCGCTCAGCCCCGGCGTTTCCGTATAAATAGAAATCTTCCCCGCTACGTCCGCCTGGGCAAATTTCAGCTTCAGCCTGATAAAATCATCCTTTTGCATTTGTTTTTTCTCCTTTCTTCTCTTTTTTCTTTTTAAAAATCTCACTCAAGCCCATCAAAAACAAAAACCCTCCGAAAATCTTTTTCAATATCTCCGATTCCAGCGATACTGCCAGAAATGCCCCTGCCGCCGCCCCGGCCAAGCCCATCAGGGCAAGGGGCTTTGCCGTTTTCCAGGAAAGATTGCCTTTTTTCTGATGGGTGATGAGTGCCGTGACAGCAGTGGGGATAAAATAAATCAGATTCACCCCTTGGGCCTGATGCTGGTCGATCTCCGTCAAAAACAGCAGGGCAGGAATGAGGATCGTCCCGCCGCCGATGCCCATGCCGCTGATGATGCCGGAAAAAAAGCCAATGGCCGCCACACCCCACATCATAAAATCATCCTCACAGCTGCTGCCAGCATGAATGCGCCGAAGATACGGTGCAGCCAGATGCCGCTGACCTCATTCAAAAGCTTCGCCCCCACTACGCCGCCGGCCAAGCCCCCTGCCGATGCCCAAAGGGCGATGGGCCACACCTGCCCCAAGCCTGTTTTCCAAAGATAGATGGCAAGGGAAAGGATGGACAGGGGCAAAATAACGGCAATGGCAGTAGCATGGGCTTTATGCTCCTCCACCTGTAAAAAGCGTTCCATGGCAGGCACGACGATAGTACCGCCGCCGCTGCCGAAAAGCCCATTGGCAAAGCCCGTTACTGTGCCAATGAGCAATTTTTTCCATTTCTGCGTCAAATCTGCCGCCCCCTTTCGCCTTTAGTATGGAAAGTTTTTCTTTCTTTATTCTTTCCAGAAAGAAAAGCGCGGGTTCTTCCGCGCTCTTCTCTAAAAAAATCAGTCTACCACACTGTTTGTTCTCACATTGGTATTTGTGTTGGTAGTCTTGGTATTGTTGGTGCCTGTCAGGTCATCCCATGTGTTCCGGATATCCTGCCCCAGGGTGGTGCCGCCGTTTCTGGTGCCATAAGTGTCATAATAGGCACCATTATAGCCTGTGCCGGTCAATGTTCTGCCGCTGTTGATGCCATAACCATCCCAGTAGGCTGCGCCGCCGCTGGAATATGTCCCTGTGTTATAACCATTATAGCTCCCATTGCTGCCGTTTCTGGTGCCGCCCAGGTTTGCCCCGGCATTGCCGCAGCCGCCGAAGAGCATCATTGCCACCGCCAGCACCGTAAAAAGTCCTGTTTTTCTGCCAAACATAAAATCCCTCCCAGATTTCATTTTTTATTTTTGCAATGCTTTTGGATTGCTCTGTTATTGTTTGCTGTTTGGAGAGAAAAAAACGTTACTTTCTCTGGCACAGGCGACAGATTTTGACAAAGCCAAAAAAGAGAATAAGCCGCTCAAATCTTGTGAAAGAATAAAAATATTGATATAATAAAAGTTCCGATAAGTCATTTCAAAATATACAAACAATTTTTTCAAAAAATTGTTTCCCAAATATAAAGGAGTGTAACTTTATGACCAAAAGAAAAAGCGGTATCCTGCTGCATCCCACCTCTCTGCCCTCTGCTTTCGGCGTGGGCGATCTGGGGCAGGCGGCATATACCTTCATCGATAAACTGGCAGAAGCCCACCAGACCCTTTGGCAGATTCTGCCCCTGGTGCCCGCCGATGATGGCGGCTCCCCTTACGCAAGCTGCTCCGCTTTTGCCGGCAATCCCCTCCTCATCAGCCCGGAAGAACTGGAAAAGGATGCCCTGCTGACAGCGGATGACCTGAACGCTGCAAAAGTTGAACCCGCCGCAAGGGTAGATTATAAAAAGGCCGCCGCTGTCAAGCTGCCCCTGCTGGAAAAGGCCTTCCAGAATTTTAAAGCAGCGGAAAAGCCGGAGGATTACATTGCATTCTGCGAAAAAAATGCCTTCTGGCTGGAGGATTATGTGCTGTTTGTGGCCCTGAAAAACCATTTCCGCGCCGAACGTGCCGCGGAGGAAACCACAGAAAATTTTGATGCTTTTGCAGCAGAATGTGAAGGGCTTCCCCTGACAGAAAAACAGAAGAAGGACTACTATATCGGCGCCAATTGGAATTCCTTCCCCAGGGGGCTGAAAAAACGCAATCCCGCCTCCCTGAAAAAATGGAGAAGAGAATTGGCAGAAGCCATTGAAAAAGAAACCTTCCTGCAGTATATCTTCCAGAAACAATGGCAGGCCATAAAAGCCTATGCCAACGAAAAAGGTATTTCCATCATCGGCGATGCGCCTATCTTCGTGGCCTATGACAGTGCCGATGTATGGGCAAATCAGAAGCTGTTCCGTCTGGACAGCAAAGGCTTCCCCACCTGTGTGGCAGGGGTACCCCCCGATTATTTCAGCGAAACAGGGCAGCTTTGGGGCAACCCTCTTTACGACTGGAAACAGCATGAAAAAACAGATTTTGCCTGGTGGACTTCCCGTATCCAAAAAACTCTGGGGGATGTGGATCTCCTCCGTATCGACCATTTCCGGGGCTTTGAAGCCTACTGGGAAGTGCCCTTTGGGGCAGAGGATGCCCGGGGCGGCAAATGGGTGAAGGCCCCCGGTCTGAAATTCTTCCAGCGCTTGGAGGAAAAGCTGGGCAAGCTGCCCCTGATCGCAGAAGATCTGGGCATCATCACCGATGAGGTTGTAGCCCTGAGAGATGCCGCAGGCTTCCCCGGCATGCGTATTTTACAGTTCGCCTTCGGGCAGGATAAAAACAATGCTTACCTGCCCCATAGCTACGATAAAAATACCGTTGTATATACCGGCACCCACGATAATGATACCTGCCGCGGCTGGTATGCGGCAGCGCCGGAGGCGGAAAAAGACCACTACCGCCGCTATATGAACGTGGACGGGCAAAATGTGGCCTGGGATCTGATCCGACTGGCCTTTTCTTCCCCTGCGGATATGGCCATCGTTCCTTTGCAGGATGTGCTGAACCTGGGGACAGAACATCGAATGAATATCCCCGGCACTTCCGCGGGCAACTGGGGCTTCACCTTTGCCTTCGACTGGTGGCAGGAAGGCTTCACCGATGGCCTGAAATACCTTTCCGAACTCTTCGGCAGAAACGAAAAAGAAGAACCAAAAACAGCAACAGAATCCCCTGAGTAAGTTGCTTTTCCCACCCCTTTGTGCTACAGTTAATTTGTAGTTTTATGCAATTCGCCTTTTTCGGTTTTTAAGGAGGAAAAAGATATGTGCGGCTTTTGCGGCTTTACCGGGCAGATCGCTACGCCCGAAGAAATATTGGAAAACATGAAAAATAAGATCATCCACCGTGGCCCCGACAGCGGCGGCTCCCATATTGACGACGGCATCGCCATGGGCTTCCGCCGGCTGAGCTTTCTGGACTTGGAGGGTGGCCATCAGCCTATTTATAATGAAACAAAAGATATGGTCATCACCTTCAACGGTGAAATTTATAATCATCAGGAAATTCGTGAAGAATTGGAAGCTAAGGGTCATGTGATGGGCAGCCGTGCCGATACGGAAGTTCTGATTCATGGCTACGAGGAATGGGGGGAAGATATCCTGCAGAAGCTGCGGGGGATGTTTGCCTTTGTCATTTGGGATAAGAAAAACCAGTCCCTTTTCGGCGCCCGCGATTTCTTCGGCATCAAGCCCTTCTACTATACCATCGTCAACGGCAACCTGATCTATGCTTCTGAAATCAAAAGCATTTTAGAGCATCCCGATGTAAAAAAAGAAGTAAACCCCGTTGCCCTGGAAAATTACCTGACCTTTCAGTACAGCGTTTTGGAAGAAACCTTCTTCAAGGGCATTTTCAAGCTGATGCCTGCCCATTGCTTCACCTTCAAGGATGGCAAAATGGACATCAAACGCTATTGGGAGCCTGTGTTCGAGCCCGATCACAGCAAATCTCTGGAACAGTATGTAGAAGAAATCGATGCTGCTATGCAGGATTCTATTCAGGCCCATAAAATTGCCGATGTTGAGGTTGGTTCCTTCCTTTCCAGCGGCGTAGACAGCTCTTATGTAGCTGCCTGCTTCCACGGAGATAAGACCTTCACCGTGGGCTTCGATTACGCAAAATATAATGAAATCGATTATGCCAAGGCGCTTTCTGAAAAAATCCAGATCAAGAACCACAGTAAGCTGATTTCTGAACAGGAATATTGGGATTCCATCCCCAGCGTGCAGTATCATATGGACGAGCCCCTGGCAGATCCTTCCGCCATTGCTCTGTATTTTGTTACAGGCACAGCAGCCCAGTATGTCAAAACCTGCATGAGCGGTGAAGGCGCCGATGAGCTCTTCGGCGGCTACAATATCTATCGAGAGCCCCACGACCTGCTGCCCCTGACCCGCCTGCCCCGCCCTGTCCGCAAAGGCTTGGGCGCAGTGGCAAAAAAGCTGCCCAAAATGAAGGGGAAAAACTACCTCATCCGCGGCAGTAAAGATTTGCAGGAACGTTTCATCGGCAACGCCTTCATGCTGAATGAGGAAGAACGGGAACGCATCCTGAAAAACCCTACAGGCAAATACAACCACATGGAGCTGACAAAGCCCTTCTATGATAAGGTGAAGGATTTGGACGATGTGACAAAAATGCAGTATATCGACATCCATTTCTGGCTCATCGGAGATATCCTGCTGAAAGCAGATAAAATGAGCATGGCCCATTCCTTGGAAGTGCGTGTTCCTTTCCTGGACAGAGTGGTATTTGATGTAGCCCGCAAGGTGCCTCCGGAATATAAAGTAAACAAGGAAAATACAAAATATGCCATGCGGCAGGCAGCCCACCGCTATCTGCCCGATATGGTGGCGGAAAAGAAGAAACTGGGCTTCCCTGTGCCCATCCGTGTATGGCTGCGGGAAGATAAATATTACAACATCGTAAAGGAAGCCTTCCATAGCCCTGCTGCCCAGGAATTCTTTAAAGTAGATGAAATCATGAAATATCTGGACGAGCATAAGGCCGGCAAGGCGGACAACAGCCGCAAGATCTGGACGGTCTATATGTTCCTGGTATGGCATAAGCAATTCTTTGAGGATGCCGCTTGATTGGTACACTAAGACCTTGAGGGCTCTGCCCTCAAACCCCCGCAAGGGCATGATGCCCTTGACCCCAATTTAAAAAAAACAAACCCCTGCACTCACATTTTGTGAGATACTGGGGTTTATTTTTTTGTGATTCTATCCCCAAAGGGTATCCAATTTCAGGCTTTTTCTTTATGGAGATGCAAAACTTTCCCCCATTCCACCACGGAAAGCAGCACTGCGGAAAATACGATCAGCCCGCCGATTAGCACCTTCGGTGTAAAGGGATCCCCATACAACACAACGCCGCAGAAATACCCGATGACCGATTCCGTAGAGATCAGCACCGCCGAATGGGTATCAGAAGTATACCTTTGGGCTACATTTTGCAGCGTATAAGCCACCACCGTATTGATAAACAGAAGATAGGCCAGTGCCCCAATGCCTGCCGCAGGATATGCCGCAGTTTTTTCCTCGAAAAGCAGCGTTGCTCCAATAGAAAGAATGCCTGTTGTCAGATATTGAAAAAAAGACATGGCAAGGGGATTGACCTGCTTCGCCAAAATGCCTGTCGCAACGATCAAAAAAGAATAGAGCAGGGAAAACAGCAGCGTCAGCCCATCCCCCAGTTCCATACCCAAAGAACCGCTGAAAGAAATCAGCCCAATGCCTGCCAATGCCAGCGCCCCCGCCAAAAACGCCTTGATTCCCGGCCGTTTCTGCAGCACCAACCAGGAAATAAAAGGCACGATGACCACATAAGTGGTGATCAGAAACGCCTGTTTAGAGGGGGAAGTATATCGCAAAGCAATGATCTGGATGGGCTGGGCAATAAAAAGGAGACTTCCCAAAATCACTCCCGCCTTCCAATCCGCCTTGGTGCTGCTTTTCACATGGCGGCGGAATAAGATCCCCAGAAAAAGAGCTGCCCCCGTAAAACGAATTGCCATGATAAAAAAGGGCGGAAAATTTTCCGCAGCAATATCCCCTGCCACAAAACCCCCACCCCAGCAAGCCGCCGCCAGCAGGAGCGACAGATCTGCCAGCAGCATTTTTTTCTTTTCTTCCATTTTTCCCGACTCCTTTCCAAGATGTATCAAAAGAATACCATTTTCATACCTCTATTTCAATATCGAATATATTGAATGTTTTGATAAATTCAATCAAAAAAGATGATGATTTTCTTTCCATAGATTTCGTCTGAAAATAATATTTCTCTAAAAAACAGTCTTCTTCTAAAAAAATAGGATGAATCCCAAAAGTTTAAGGATTCATCCTATTTTACTATTTTAACAGTTTCCTCTAAGGATGCGCCTCCTGCGAGGAGCTTTTCCTATTCTCTTTTCTTAAATTGCAGCAACCTTTGCTTCGATATCCTGATCCAGCAGAGCCACTTTATCCTGGGCAGCCTGCAGACTGTCCGCTTTCACGCCGATATAGAATTTCAGCTTGGGTTCTGTGCCGGAAGGACGGATGCAAACCCATGTACCATCCTCCAAAGTATAATGCAGCACATCGGAAACGGGCAGAGGGCTGCCGCTTTCTTCCCCTGTCACCAGGTTTTTGAACACCTGTGTCTTATAGTCTTTCGCAACGACAACTTTATAGCCGCCCAGTTCCGCAGGAGTATTTTCCCGGAAGGTTTTCATGATGAGCTGGATGCGAGCCATGCCTTCCAGACCTTTCATAGTCATGGATTTTACGCCTTCCCGATAGTAGCCGTATTTTTCATACAGAGCCAGCAGTGCTTCGTAGAGAGTCATGCCTTTTTCTTTATAATAAGCCGCCATTTCACAGATCATCACAGAAGCATAGACAGCATCCTTGTCTCTTGCATAGGTGCCTGCCAGGCAGCCATAGCTTTCCTCGAAACCGAAGAGATAAGTGTTGGAGCCTGTCTCATCGAAGCCCTTGATCTGTTCGCCGATGAATTTGAAGCCTGTCAAAACGTCGATTTTCTTCACACCGTATTCTTCGCAGATGGGTGCAATCATTTCCGTACTTACGATGGTTTTGATAACAGCACCGTTTTCCGGCAGTCTGCCCTGTTCTTTTCTGCGGGCAAGGATATATTCTGTTGCCAGTGCCCCCACCATATTGCCGGTCAGGGGAACAAATTCGCCGGTTTCATTTTTCACCATAGCCCCCACACGGTCGCAGTCAGGGTCAGTACCGATGATCACATCGGCGTCTACCTCTGCCGCCAGCTTCTGGGCCAGAACGAATACCTTTGTATCTTCGGGGTTAGGGTAATCCACTGTAGAGAAGGAGGAATCGGGCTGTTCCTGTTCCTTTACGATATAAACATTTTTGAAGCCTGCTTTTGCCAGATTGCGGCGAACAGGCAGATTGCCGGAGCCATGGAGAGGGGTATAAACGATATTCAGCTTGTCCCCCATGCGCTGGATCATATCGGGGCACATCAGCTGTGCCTGTACGTTTTTGTCAAAGGCTTCATCCACTTCCTCGCCAATCAGGTTGAACAGCTTCTTTTCTACAGCTTCTGCCTTATCCATCCGCTGAATCTGACCAAAATCCGTTACAGCGTTTACTTCTGTGATGATGCCTTTATCTCTGGGGGCTACCACCTGGGCGCCATCTGCCCAGTAAACCTTATAGCCGTTATATTCGGGGGGATTATGGCTGGCTGTCAGCACAACGCCCGCCGTGCAGCCCAATTCTCTGACCGCGAAGGAAAGCATGGGAACGGGGCGCAGGGAAGGATACACGAAAGCAGGGATGCCGTTTGCCGCAAAAATCAGCCCTGCCACTTCCGCAAATTCGGGGGACATGAAACGGGAATCGTAGGCAATGGCCACGCCCTTTGCCTGTGTGCCTTCTTTTTTGATATAGTTTGCCAGCCCCTGAGAGGCTTTCCCTACGGTATACTGGTTCAGTCTGTTGCTGCCGTTGCCGATGATCCCCCGCAGGCCGCCGGTACCAAATTCCAGTTCCTTGAAGAAACGTTCCTTAATCTCATTTTCATCATTGGCGATGCTTCTCAGTTCCGCCTTTGTTTCCTCATCAATAGAGGGGTCATCCAGCCACTGCTGGTATCTTACGCGATATTCTTCCATATGCTCTTCCTCCTTACATTGAGTTCTATTTTCAATCACTCTGCTTTTATTCCATGGTTGCGTGGAGCGTTGCCGTGCTTCCCTGAATCTGGATGGTCTGCCGGAAATCAGCATAGCCGCTCTTTTGTACCATTACATTATAGGAACCATAGGGCAGGTTCACCTGCATCGGCGCTACGCCATATTCCTCACCGTTGATATAGACCCATGCACCATCCACATCGGCCGTTATGGTCAAGGTGCCATACTGGATATCCCGCTGCAGTTCCGCATTGACGGTCACACTATCCTGCTGCAGGGATACATGCTGGTTCCATTCCGTATAGCCATTTTTTAAGATCACAAGATCATATTCACCCAAGGGCAGCACTGCGGGGCTTTCCGCCGCTGCACCGTTGATATAAAGCTTATAGTTGCTCACATTGGCATTGACGATGATGACACCCACCTTTTCCTGGGCCTTGGAAAGATCATATTCCAGTTCCCCGCCGGCTTCCACCAGAATGCTGTCCTCTCTGGTCTCAATATTAGAACCAGTCACCGTCACAGTATGTCTGCCTTCCTTTGCGGCTATCCGCATGCCTTCTTCCAAAGAGACAGGTTCCTCTTCATCCAGCTGCAGTTCACCGTTTTTGATATTCTTTGCATTTTCTACAAGGATATAACCATGATATTCCTGCACTTCCACAGACCAGACGATATCTTCATAGCTTTTCAGCAGCAGCACATCACAGGGCTCCAGATCCGCCGGGTCGATCTCTTCCGCATCATAAAGGAACAAAGTTGCCTTATCATATTCATAGGTTTCCTCTTCACCGGAAAGGGTCTGTCTTCTGGTATCCGTTTCCAGCCCGGTCACTTCTTCCGTTTCGATGGCGGGGCTGCTGTAATCAATGGAAAGAACCGTTTCCCCGTTCTCATCCAATTCTGCCAGGAAAAGATCGCCCACTTTTATGCCGCCAGAGGAAACCGAACGCCCCCCTTCTTCGATCATCTTTGTTGTTTCCGTCAGCTTCAGGGGCTTTTTTTCTCCAGCGGAGATATCGTAAACGATGAATTCTTCCGCATCCAGAATTTCTTTCACCAGCATGGGGGAAGCCTCTCCGGAAAGGGCCACCGGGGCCTTGCTGGGGTGGAACCCGCAGCGCACCAGGGAAAACCCAAGGATGCAGGCAAGAACCCCCACCACAGCCAACAGGGTGACGGTTTTTTTGCTCAGGCCAAAATAGCCTTCTTCTCCCTCTTCATCGTATTCTTCCCATTCTTCTTCGTCCGTTTCTTCCGGGGGCAGGGGGCGCTGCACAGGCACAGTCTGCCGGGTATTGCCCAGTTCTTCCTCCTCCGCCTGTTCTTCTATAGGCGTATCAAATTTTTCCGATTCAAAGGCATCCAAAAAAGCATTGGCATCGCCCAGTTCATCATCGGTATCGTTTTGTTTCAGTTCTTTTACTTTTTCGTTTATGGTATCCAGACGCACCGTCTGGTCAAAATCCTGATTATCTTTTTGGAAATGATAATCCTTCATCTGTTTCTCCTCCTTCGGGGAAAATTTCGCAGAGTTCTTCATCCTCTATTTTAATCCCTTCACAGAGAAGTTGCAACAGAAAAAACACAAGGAAGGCCGTTAAGAGAAGCCTTTGCTCCTCTCAACAGCCCCCAGCAACCATATTTTTCAGTTTTACACCGTTTTCTTCTTCTCTGGCTGCCGCTGCCAGCCGTTCCTGCATGGCAGGGGAAACGCAGGCCCTGCGCCGGTTGTAGTATTCATTGACCAGCCGCAGGAATTTTTCCGGATAGACCAGCATGCCCTGCAGGAGGGTCAGGTCTTTTTCCGAAAGGGGGCAATGCTTCCCATAACTTTCCAGCATGGCGTGGATGCCTGCCTCTGCCCCATCGGTCTTTTTGAGATATCTTCTCAAGTAAGCAGCCAAGTCCGCCAGGGGCAGCTCCGTGGTGCATTTATCAAAATTTCCCACAAAAATACGCCCTTTTTCATCCAAACGGAGGGCTTCTCCCTTATAGGCATTATGGCAAAAGCCCCCTTCCCTCTCCGCCTTTTCCACGGCTTCACCGTAGCCGCCTTTTCGCAGCAATTCCTCCGCTTCCGCCGCCTGGGCCATATATTGGTCGTAATACTGCAGCAGCAGCAGATCAATGGCATCATAGCTGCCCCGTTTGTCATTTCGCCGGCGCACTTTCGCCAGTTCGCTCCGCCGTTTGGCATACAGCCTGGGCAGACGGTCTTTTTCCCAGCGGGCAGCTCTGCTTTGCAGGCCCTTTGCCGCCTTGTGCATTTGCCCCAAGGTATCCGCCCCCCGGATAAAAGCGGCTGAACTGTCTTCCTCCAGAACCCCCTGCGGCATCACATCCTCCAGCAGATACAGCACCCCGTCATAACAATAAAAAGGTTCCCCATCCAAAGCGCAGTAAAATCGGCTGATATTGCAGAAGCCCCTTTTTCTGAGCTGCTCCTTCACATCGAAGGCCAGGCGCAGGCTGTCCATACTGCCCCGGGGCTTTTTCAATTCCCGCACGCCCAGATCCGTGCGGCAGACCAGCCCCGTTCGCGTCCTTGTGCCATGTTTAAAATGCAGGCCGTATCCTTCCCACAATATTTTTTCGTAGATCTCCTCCATATTCACTCCCCCTGCTTCCCGACCAAAAATCGTCTCTGAAACATTCTATGGAACAGGCAATCAAAAAAGACCACCAAGGTGGCCTAAATATTCGGCAAAGCCCTGCGGGCATAAAAAAAGAAGCGAGCCAAGCATAAAGCTTAACCCGCCTCTCCTTTATAAGATGCGCCCTCAGGGACTCGAACCCTGGACCCACTGATTAAGAGTCAGTTGCTCTACCAACTGAGCTAAGGGCGCACATCTCAACTGCAGGGAATATAATACCACTAACTTTTCCAAATGTCAACATATTTTTTAAAAATAATTTTTTGTAAATTTAGGCCTGCTCTGCAATGGAATTGGGGCTATCTCTATTCAATTTTTCAGAATTGTGCTATGATGGATACAGAGTAACTTGCAGCAATCAATGGAGGGGATATCATGAAATATCAGAAACTTGGAAATACAAATATCGATGTTTCTGCTGTTGCACTGGGCACATGGGGGCTTGGCGGCGGCAGTGTATGGACAGACAGGGATTCTACGGTGGAGGATACTAAAAATCTGCTGGATGCCTGCCGGGAATTTGGCATCAATTATATTGATACTGCACCCGTGTACGGTACCGGTGTCAGCGAAGAATTGCTGGGAAAAGCACTGAAGGGCCGGCGGCAGGATTTTGTCCTGCAGAGCAAATGCTCCCTGAACTGGCGGAACGAAGGCGGAAATTTCCATTATGAACGGGATGGCTATACCGTCAATAATGATACCCGCCCTGCGGCGATCAAAAAAGACGTGGAGGACTCTCTCCGCAGAATGCAGACGGATTATCTAGATTCTGTCATCGTACATTATGTCTGCGGCAGTTTCCCTGTGGAAGAAACCGTGGGTGCCTTGGAAGAACTCATTCAAGAAGGGAAAATCCGCACCTATGGTCTTTCCAACAGCCAGCCTGCCGATTTGGATGCATATCAAAAGGCTGCTGCAAAAGGTTCTGTTGGTGCATCTGTTGTGCAGGAATTTTTCAGCATCCTTTCCCCTTTCCACGGCAGAGAATATTTTGAAACCTGTAAAAAATACAACACTGTATTCCAGACCTACGGCGTATTGGAAGAAGGTTTCCTGACTTCTCCCCAGTTTATGGACAAGCAGTTTCAGAAAACCGACATTCGTTCCAGACTGCCTTGGACGGAAGAAGCCCGTAAGGAAGGCCTGCGCCGTGCCTTTGAAATTTGGACACCCCTGTGCGAAGCATATCAGTGCAGCTATGCAGCCCTTGTGGAGGCATGGGCTTTGTCGCAATATGACAGAATGAGCCTTCTGGTGGGTATGCGCAGAGCATCCAGTGTAGAAGATACCGCAAAATGTATCGATATCAACCTGCGCCCCGAGGATGTCAAAAGAATGGAAGAGGCTGTGAAATCCATTCAGGTAGAAGTGCTTGATAAATAAGATACCTTCTTAACCCATCATTTTCATACGTATTTTATCATTTTATGCCTAAGCGGAAGTCCGAGATACCAGAGATGACAACTATGCCTGCCAGATTTTGATTGATTTCAATAAAGCGGAACGGGAAGTAACGCCTGGCGATATCAAATAGACTCCTTAGCAAAAGCAGACTTGCATCCCTTTGATGATGAAAAAGTCTGCTTTTTTGCTTCTGTTTATGGTATACTAAGGCAAATCTATCAATTTTATCTGGATGGGAGGGTTTCCCTTTGCGAAAACTGAAAATTACCATACCCGCAGATGCGGCATTGATTTTAGATACCCTGAACAAAAACGGCCACGAAGCCTATATCGTAGGCGGCTGTGTGCGGGATTCTATCCTGGGGCGCATCCCGCAGGATTGGGATATCACCACTTCTGCCCTGCCCGAAGAAACAAAGGCTCTTTTTGACCGTACTTTCGATACAGGCATTCAGCATGGCACCATCACCGTTGTGCTGCATAAAGAAAATTACGAGGTGACCACCTATCGGGTGGACGGCAAATATGCCGACTGCCGCCATCCCGATGCCGTTTCCTTTACCAAAAACCTGACGGAGGACTTGCTCCGCCGGGATTTCACCATGAATGCCATCGCCTATCACCCTGCTGAAGGCTTCCGAGACCCTTTCCATGGACAGGAGGACATTGCGGCAAAAACCATCCGCGGGGTGGGCGACCCTGCCCTGCGCTTTCAGGAGGATGCCCTGCGGATGCTGCGCTGTGTGCGCTTTGCGGCACAGCTGGGCTTTGCCATTGAACCGGAAACCTGGGCGGCCCTCTGTGCCAATACGGCTTTGATCCAGAAAATCAGCGTGGAACGGATTCGGGAGGAGCTGGAAAAGCTATGGCTTTCTCCTTTTCAGGAAAAAATGCCCCTCCTTTGGGAAAGCGGCCTGCTGGCCCAGATCGACCCAACCCTGTCTGCCCGGCTGATTGCCCACAGCCAGCGCATTTTGGATGAACTTTCCGCCTGCCCCAAGAATGCCCTGCTCCGCTGGTGTATTGTTTTGCAGGATTATACACCCGCCGAAGCCAAGGCTTTTCTAAAAGGCTTGAAATTTGATAATCATACCCTGAGACGGGTCTGCCTGCTGTTGGAATATCTGCCCAAGGATGTGCCTACAGAAGCCTACCCTTTGCGAAAACTGGTCAGCATCATTGGCGAAGAAGCCACAGAACAGCTTTTGCTGCTGCAATCCATCCTGCGCCCCGCTTCCCCCCATCGGGAAAGCAAAGCATTATTTGCAAAGATTTTGGCAGACGGCAACTGCCTGACCCTGAAGACCCTGGAAGTATCCGGCAAAGACCTGATGGAGATCGGCGCCCCCCGGGGGAAAGAACTGGGCAGCCTCCTTGGGACGCTGCTGGAAATGGTTCTGCAGGAGCCAGAAAAAAATACAAAAGAAATTCTGACAGAACAGGCTCGCTCTCTTTTGAAAGAGAAAAACTTGCAATAAGGAGGAATCATATGATCGGTGAAAAAGGATTCGTTTTGGAAAACGGTGTAGAACTGCCCTTTTTGGGCTTCGGCACCTATCTGGTAAAAGAAGAAAGCATCCTTCTGGATGCACTGCAGGCGGGCTATCGCCATCTGGATACTGCCAGAAGATATGAAAATGAAAAAGAAGTGGGGCGGGCTGTAAAAAACAGCGGCATTCCCCGCCGGGAAATTTTCCTGACCTCTAAAGTATGGAAAACAGAGCTGGGCTATGATAAGACCATGGCCAGCTTTGAAGCTTCTCTGAAGGACTTGGGGGTAAATTATCTGGACATGTACCTCATCCATTGGCCCATGCCCTACCCCGGCGCAGATTGGAAGCCTTTGGTAACAGAAAGCTGGAAGGCCTTGGAACAGCTTTATGAAGAAGGGGCTGTTCGTGCCATTGGCGTCTGCAATTTCCTGCCCCAGCATCTGCTGCATCTGATGAAAACCGCCAACACTATGCCTATGGTGAATCAACTGGAATTCCACCCCGGCTATCCCCAGCATGCCACTGTGGCTTTCTGTCAGTCCCACGGCATACAGGCAGAAGCATGGAGCCCCTTGGGAAGGGGGAAACTGCTGGATGACCCTCTGATTTTGGAATTGGCGAAAAAATACGGAAAAAGCCCTGCCCAGGTCTGCCTGCGGTTCTGTCTGCAGAATAATGTGCTGCCTCTGCCCAAATCTTCCGCACCGGAGCGGATGAAAGCAAATCTGGAGCTCTTCGATTTCGATCTGGAATTGGAGGATATCTATCGGCTGATGACCATGCCCCAGACAGGATGGTCAGGAATCCATCCGGAACATTTTGCATAAACAAAAAAGCCGAAACTCCTGATCTGCAAGGGTTTCGACTTTTTTTATTTTGTATGTCAGCAGATACCTATTCTACGCTCTAATTTTACCAGTTCATTTTTGTTTTTTATGAGGATAATGATATGGCATGACCCTGCAGACGGGGAGCTTTTCTGTGGCATACCGCCACACAGGTTCCGCAGCCTATGCACTTTTCCTGCTGCACACGGCTGATCCATCCGGGATTCATAACGATCGCCTGTGTGGGGCAGGCAGCAAGGCAGGCTCCGCATCCCACGCACTTTTTCACATCTATCACTGCTTTTTCAGATTTCATCTTTGTCCTCTTCATATTTGTTCTGTGCAAAAATAAGTGCGGCGGTTTTTTCATCTTCTCCCGCCGCTTTTCGGGGATTACAGAACTTTTTTGTTTTCTGCGCCGGGTGTTGTTACAATGATTTTTTCCGGTGTGATCACCAATGCCCCTTTGGCTGTAGCCGCACCATTGAACATTTTTTCCACCATGGCTTTAAAGGTATCCACAACGGCGCCTTCGGTCACATATTCAGCCGTCCCTTTGATCTGATAGCCTTCCAGGCTCTGGCCATCATAAACAGAGACAGCGATTCTGCCATTGTTTGCCTTGATGTTATTTAAAGTTGTTTCCATAAAAACATCCCCAACAACCAGCTTGCCGTCCCCGGTCACATCCTTAAATGCCACAGGCACCACATTGGGCTCCCCCTCTGCACAGGTAGCCAAATCCCACATACTGGATTTCAGCAGATTCTTCACATTTTCATTCATCATAAAAAGCACCTCCAAATTCTTCCAATGAAATTTGCCGTTTGCTCGATCAAGCTGTTCTCAGTATAGGAAATCTACTTGGGGCTGGCAATATATTAGGAAATTTATGAGCCTCTATTTTATTTCATAGTCACTATGAAATAAAATAGTGACTTGTATTGCAAAAGCAAATTTCATATACTGAGTTTAAAAAGAACAAACAGATGCGCTTGAAAAAAGCCGGAGGGAGGAAATGCAAATGTATCAAAGAAAACTGGACAAAGACATTCGGTGTCCATTGGAATATGGCCTCGAGATTTTCGGCGGAAAATGGAATTCCAGAATTATTTGTGTACTGGCCGAAAAAAAGGTTTTGCGCTACAGCGAGCTGCGAAAAGAAATGGGCAATATTACAGATGCTGTGCTGGCGGCGGCTCTGAAAGCCCTGATCGCCAATGATATCGTCCTGCGGAAATCCTACGATGAAATTCCGCCCCGTGTGGAATATTCCTTATCCGCAAAAGGGATTTCCGTTGTGCCCATTTTGCAGAGCATCTGCCAATGGTCCGGCGTTTTTTATAAAGAAGACAGCGGCCATATGATGGTACATTGTCAGAAATGCGATTACCGCTCCTGAATTTTATCCATAAAACAGAGTGTATTTTTGCAAAAAAGTAAAATTTGTATCCCGGCAGGAAAAGGATAAACTGTTACATTCTCCGACGGCAACGGATTTTTTTCTTGTGCAAAAAGTATCCCGCCCGACATATTGACGAAAAACCCCTTTTTTTGGACGTCTTTTTCGCCATACACTGTATCCATTTTCTCTTGTATTCCCCTTTTTTTTCATTTAAAATAAAAAAGGTTAGGGAAAATTCCCTCGAAATCGAAACAGAATGGATATTTTATTTGATATAAGGAGGCAAAACATGGGCGGCTTTTTTGGCGTAACTTCCAAGCAGGACTGCGTACTGGATATCTTCTTCGGCGTAGACTATCATTCCCATCTGGGTACAAAAAGAGGCGGTATGGCGCTCCACAGCAAAAGCAAAGGGTTCCAGCGTCAGATCCACAATATTGAAAACACACCTTTCCGTACAAAATTCGAAAACGACCTGCATGATTTTGAAGGCTGCGCAGGTATCGGCTGTATCAGCGATTCCGACCCTCAGCCCCTGCTGGTGCGTTCCCATCTGGGGATGTATGCCATCACCACCATCGGTGCCATCAATAATGCAGAGGAATTGATTCAGACAGAATTCAACAAAGGGCATCAGTTTATGTCCCTTTCCTCCGGCAAGGTAAACGAAACAGAGCTGATCGCCTCCCTCATCAACCAGAAGGAAGACCTCATCAGCGGTATCAAATATGCTCAGGAAATCATCAAAGGCTCTGTGACCCTGCTGATCCTGACAGAAGATGACGCGATCATTGCTGCCAGAGATAACCTGGGCAGACTGCCTGTGCTGATCGGCAAAGACGAAGAAGGCTACAGCGTTTCCTTTGAATCCTTCGCCTATCAGAAACTGGGCTATGAAAATGAATATGAATTGGGCCCCGGCGAAATCGTAAAGATCACCCCCGAAGGCTATGAAACCCTGAAGCCTGCAGGGGAAGAAATGAAAATCTGTGCTTTCCTGTGGAGCTACTATGGCTATCCCAACTCCAACTATGAAGGCGTCAACGTTGAAGTGATGCGTTATAAAAACGGCGAGATCATGGCTCGCGATGAAGCCCTCAACGGCACGCTGCCCGATGTGGATTATGTGGCCGGTATCCCTGATTCCGGCGTTCCCCATGCCATGGGCTATGCAAAGCAGAGCGGCCAGACCTATGCCCGCCCCTTTGTAAAATATACCCCCACATGGCCCCGTTCCTTCACACCTGCCAACCAGAAGATTCGTAACCGTGTGGCAAAAATGAAACAGATTCCCGTACCCGAACTGATCGAAGGCAAAAAGCTGCTGTTCGTAGATGACTCCATCGTCCGCGGCACACAGCTGAGAGAAACTGTAGATTTCCTGTATCATTCCCATGCAAAAGAGGTACATATGCGTTCCGCTTGTCCTCCCATCATGTATGGCTGTAAATTCCTGAACTTCACCAGCAAAGGCTCCGAAGATGACCTGCTTGCCCGCCGCATCATCCATGAACTGGAAGGGATTGCCGGCGATGCTCATCTGGAGGAATATACAGATGCTTCCACAGAAAGAGGCAAATGTCTGCTGAAATCCATTTGCGAAAAATTCGGCTTCTCCTCTCTGGGCTATCAGTCTCTGGATGGTCTGCTGGAAGCCATCGGCCTGCCCCGTGAAAAAGTATGCACATACTGCTGGAACGGAAAAGAATAATAACACTTGCGTATAAAAAAGTTTGACCCAACCGGGTCAAACTTTTTTTGTTTTCAGGCAGAAGAAAAAACTGCAAGATCCCCATCCGCAGGCATCCCCCAATTTTGGGGGGCATTTTTTTCTGTCCCTTGCGAAATCCTTTTACATTTGTTACTATTTGATTATCAGACAAAATCAAAGGAGGTCATATTTATGGGTGCAAAGGTTTACTTTTCCAGGGAAATCTCTCCGGAAAAAGTTTTGGAATTATATAAACTGGCAGGAAAAGAACTGAAAGGGAATGTTGCCGTCAAGGTGCATTCCGGCGAAGCAGGCAATCAGAATTTTCTGCGTCCTCCCTTTTGGAAGCCCGTTATCGACTATGTACAGGGCACGGTAACAGAGTGCAACACCGCCTATGAAGGGCAGAGAAATACCACCGAAAAACATGTGGCTCTTTTGAAAAACCACGGCTGGAACGACTATTTCAAGGTAGACCTGCTGGATGCGGAAGGCCCCGATCTGGAACTGCCCATCCCCAACGGCAAAAAGATCCAAAAGAATTTTGTCGGCAAAAATCTGGCGAATTATGATTCCATGCTGGTGCTGTCCCATTTCAAGGGACACCCTATGGGCGGCTACGGCGGCGCCTTGAAGCAGCTTTCCATTGGCGTTGCTTCTTCCTATGGCAAAGCATATATCCATGGTGTCAGCGAAGTGGAAAAAATTTGGACGGCAGATCATGATTCCTTCCTGGAAGCCATGGCAGACGCGGCAGGCTCTGTCATCGAATTTTTCAAAGGGGAAATCGTTTATGTCAATGTCATGATGAATATGTCCGTAGACTGCGATTGCTGTTCCCCCGCCAAGGATCCTTGTATGGGCGATATGGGGATTCTGGTTTCCCTGGACCCTATCGCCATCGATCAGGCTTGTCTGGATCTGGTGTATCAATCCGATGACCCCGGCAAAGCCCACCTCATCAAACGAATCGAATCCAGAAATGGCGTGCATACCATCGAAGCTGCCGCTGCTTTGGGCTATGGCACAAGGGAATATGAATTGATTGAAGTAAAATAACTTTTAGAAGAAAGACGGTGCTGCTTTGCGCCGTTCTTTTTTTGCAATGGCCCCAGCCCAATAAAAATG
Source organism: Anaerotignum sp. (assembly GCF_051877975.1). GTDB lineage: Bacteria > Bacillota > Clostridia > Lachnospirales > Anaerotignaceae > Anaerotignum_A. The sequence goes on along the minus strand of NZ_JBJEJK010000054.1, from coordinate 54,192 downwards.
AAGGTGGACGATTCCAAAAAAGCATACTATAATAAAGCCGTAACAAAAGATAACAAAAAATACAAAAGAATGATTTGAGGATTTATCATGTTTGATGTGCTGATTTCCACCCAAAGTTTTTTCTTCCTGATGATCGCCAGCTTTCTGGCGGGATTTCTGGATTCCATCGCCGGCGGCGGCGGGCTTATCACCCTGCCGGCTTATATGCTCAGCGGGCTGCCCATGCACATGGTCTATGCCTGCAACAAATTCGCAGCGGCCTGCGGCACATCCATCGCCACCCTGCGCTACTACCGCAATAAAATGGTAGATATCCCCGTGGGGCTGACAGCGGCGGCAGGGGCGTTCCTTTGCTCCGCCATAGCGGCAAAAATCGTTCTGTTCCTGAACGAGCAGACCCTGCGGACTATGATGCTGGTGATTCTGCCTATTGTTGCCATCATCACGCTGGCAAATAAAAATATGGGCGGCGAAAACCTCTCCCACGCCTTCTCTAAAGGCAAAAAATACGCCTTTGCCTTCCTCATCGGCTCTCTGGTAGGCTTCTATGATGGGATGTTTGGCCCCGGCACAGGCACCTTCGCCCTTATCGCTTTCTGTTTGATTTTAAAATATGATATGCGTACGGCAACGGGCAATGCCAAGTTTTTAAATCTGGCGTCCAATTATGCTTCACTGGTAGTGTTTCTTTTGGCGGGTACTGTTTATTGGGCAGTGGCTGTTCCTGCGGCGGCTTTTAATATCCTGGGGAATTATATCGGTTCCGGGGTGGCCATCAAAAAAGGGGCAAAAGTGATCCGCGGTATGTTGATGGTCGTCATTGTATTGCTGTTCATCAAAGTATTGAGCGAATTTTGGGTATAAAAAACGGTATCGGATACATTTTCCGATACCGTTCTTTTTATGCGTCTTTTTGATTCAAAACGGAGAGATATTCCCCCATGCAGCAGCCCAAAACCGCCACACGGCAGGTATAAAATGCCCAGCCGTCTGCTGTTTCCCCTGTCCATTCGGCAACGCCGCCCTCCAGAAAACGGTTCACCTGTTTTTTGCTTTCCTCGGCGTTATGGAGGGGAAAGAGGCGGATGAATTCTGCCAAGCTGCCTTCAAAGGCCAAATCCTCCGGCAAGGCCGCGCCGGTCATCAAAATGGCGTTTACCTGAGAGGCGGAGAGCATATGGCCTGCCACACCGCCGGCGGCCAGCCAGTCCGCCTTGGCTTCGGGGCTGTTGCCCAGGCAGACCAAAGGCATTCTGCCGTTTTTTACACGCATTTCTTCCAGTTTTTCTTTCAGCATAGAATCACCTCTTTTTCTTGGGACGCTGTCCCAAACCCTGACAGGGGAATGATTCCCCTGTACCCCCATTTGCAGAACCATGTACATGGTTCTGCGGTAACGGGTCGAGGGGGTGACCCCCTCGTGGGGGGAATTGGGGGCAACGCCCCCAAGGTCTTTTATTTTGCTGCTTTTACCTTGATCCACAGCTCTGCCAGTGTCTTTTTCAGCACAGGGTTATCCTCAAATACCTCATCCTTTTCATAGCCGGAACGGGGCAGATATGCTTCATTTTCCGCAAACAGACCGCCTTCGCCGCTCAGTTCATCCAATACTTCCTGATTGGAGGATGCATAGCCTACGTATTCGGAATTGCTCATAGATGCATCATAGGTCAGCACATAATTGATGAATTCATGGGCCAGCAGAGGATTTTCCGCATTAGCAGGGATGACCATAGCATCACTCCACAGGTTTGTGCCTTCGTTGGGCATCCAGAAGCTCATATCCTCATTTTCTTCCAGAATAGTCGTTGCGTCGCCGCTGTAAACCACTGCGATATCCTTGCTGCCTGTAATCATGCCATCGATAACCTCGTCTGTCACATAGATGGGTTCCATGGTGTTGTTCATATCCAGCAGCCATTCATAAGCCGCCTGAATCTCCGCTTCATCCTCTGTATTCATGGAATAGCCCAGTGCTTTCAGCGCCATCATGAAGGAGTCCCGTTCAGAATCGTAGATATAGATTCTGCCTTTATAATCTGTATTCCGCAGGATCTCATAGCCCTGTTCCTCCACTACGGCAGGGTCTACGTTATTGTGGTTGTAAACGATACCTACGCTGCCCCAGAAGTAAGGCACGGAATAGGTGTTATCGGGGTCATAGGGCAGATTTTTTACGCCCTCTGCCAGATTGGAAAGATTGGGGATCAGAGACAGATCTAGCTCCTGCAGCATATCTTCATTCATCAGACGTTCGATCATGTAATCGGAGGGTACCAGCACATCGTAGGAATCCCCTGCCTGCAGTTTGGTGTACATCATTTCGTTGGAATCGAAATATTCTGTGATAACCTTTACACCAAATTCCTTTTCAAAATTGCTGATCAGGTCTTCACCCATGTATTCGCCCCAGTTATACAGCTTCAAGGTATCGGAACCATATTTTTCTACCGCATCTTCAGCGGATGCACCGCCGCTGCCGCCGCAGCCTGCCAGCAGCACTGCCGCTGCCATTGTCAAAGCAACTAATTTTTTCATACCTTCATTCTCCTTTTTTCTTTGATGATTGGCACTACATTTACAACGATGAGAGCAACGGTGATCAATACGATAACCAGCGTGGACAAGGCATTGATAGAGGGGTTGACTCTCTTGCTCATGGTATATACCAAAATAGATATATTGTTGACACCATTGCCTGTAACGAAATAGGAAATGATAAAATCGTCAAAGCTCATGGTGAAAGCAATCAGGGCACCGGAAACGATACCGGGCATGATCTGGGGCACGATGACCTTTGTCAGTGCCTGCAGGGGGGTGGCCCCCAAGTCCAGAGCCGCATCCGCCAGGTTGGGGTCCAAAGACCGCAGCTTCGGGGAAACGGAAAGAATCACATAGGGCGTGCAAAACATGATATGAGCCAAAAGCAGGGTCAGAAAGCCCTTTTTGATGCCAATGGCACTGAAGAACATCAAAAGCCCGATGGCTGTTACGATTTCCGGGTTCATGATGGGCAGGCTGTTCACCTGTTCCACGATATTTTTCAAGGCTTTGCGGGAACGGGAAAGGCCAATGGCCGCCAGCGTGCCGGCAATGGTAGAGATGATGGTGGCCAGAATGGCGATCACAATGGTATAGACCACCGCTTCCATCATGGTACTGTCCGCAAACATCTTTTCATACCACCGCAGGGAAAACCCATCCAGCTTCGTCAAAGAACGGGAGCCGTTGAAAGAAAATACGATGATATACAGGATGGGCAGATAGAAAAATATCATGGTGGCAGCAAGAAGGATCTTGCCAAAAATGCCTGTTTTTTTGTTGTCGTCCATTTCTTACGCCCCCTTTCCGTTGGCCGCAGGGTCTGTATCCACCTTGCGGGTCAGCCACATGGACAGCATAATGATGACTGCCATAATCAGGGAAATGGCAGAACCAAAGTTCCAATCGCCGCTGGTCAGGAACTGGGTTTCGATGACGTTGCCAACCAATACAAACTGACCGCCGCCCAGCAGTTTGGGAATGAAGAAGCTGGATACCGCCGGCAGGAACACGAGGGTAATGCCGCTCAAAACGCCGGGCAGAGATAAAGGCAATGTCACCCTGAGGAAACACTGCACGCCATTGGCCCCCAAATCACTGGCCGCTTCCAGTAAATTTTTATCCATCTTCGCCAAAGAGGCGTGAATCTGCAAAATCATAAAAGGCACAAAATTGTAGACCATTCCCAGAACCACGGCAAAGGTGGTATGGATCATATGGAAAGGCCCAATGCCAAATAAACCCAAAAAGCCATTCAGCAAGCCATCATCCTGCAAAATCCCCACCCATGCGTAGGTGCGCACCAGCATATTGATCCATGTGGGCAGCGTGATGAGCATGACCCAGAAAAACCCACTCTTTTCCGGCCCCTTGGCAATGGCATAGGCAATCGGGTAGCCCAAGATCACACAAATCACCGTTGTGGCAATGGCAATCAGGAGGGAGCGCTTCAAAACGTCCAGAAAAACCGCATCTGTCAGAAAGCGGATGAAGTTATCCAGCGTAAAACGGATAGTCGCCACTTCGTTGCCTGCCGTCGTAAAAGCATATAACAAAATCATCAGCATAGGGACGACGACCATAACCGCCAGCCAGCCCACATAGGGATAGATCATATTGCGAAATTGCCGCATACCGAACCTCCCCCTTCCTTAATAATATTCTCTGGACATGATGTGGATATCCTCGGGCTGGAACATCAGCCCCACTTCATCCCCCACTTCAAATTTGTCCGTTGTATCAATCTTATACTCATAGCCCTTTGTGGCGAAAGTCACATCATAGACACCGGGTGTGATATTTTCCGGGTCGAAGTCATATTTGATATCGGAAATTTCCACGGCTGTGCCGTCCTCCAGGCTCCAGGCAGAGGCATTGGCCCAAGTTTTCAGGTCAGTTTCCAAGGCGATGGATTCCTGAATTTCATCCACCTTTTTGAAGAAGTTCACCGCAAAGATTTCTTCTTCATTTTCCACGCTGGTGACACGGTTTTCATCCTTTACGATCATATTGACCGTTACGGAAGTGCCTGCCGCCGTGGAGAAGGTTACGGGATATTTGCCGTTTTCCTTTTTGATTTCATAATCCACTTCTTTGATGGAGATCAGCTCATCCTCGTCAGGGTTCCATGCCTGGGCATCGGCACGGGCAATGATGGTGGCTTCGTCCAGTTCCTCTACGTCATCCACATCCAGATAGAAGTCGTTGGCGGACATTTTTTCATTGGCAGCCTCGTTATAAACGGGTCTGTCGTTGGAAACCATCATTTTTACAGTGATTTCCGTCCCCACCTTTGTTTCCACCATTGTCTCATAATGAACGCCCTTGAACAGAACGGATTTGACTACGCCCTTCAGCTTGCCCTGCCCCCGGGGAACGATATCCAAATCCTCGGGGCGGATAACAACATCCACCACTTCGTTTTTATCGAAGCCTTTATCGACACAGTCAAAGCGTCTGCCTTCAAATACAACCTTATAATCATCTATCATCATGCCTTCGATGATGTTGCTTTCCCCGATGAAGTTGGCAACATAGGCATTGACAGGCTCATTATAAATATCCGTAGGGGTGCCGATCTGCTGAATTTCCCCCTCCTTCATGACAACGATCTTATCGGACATAGTCAGGGCCTCTTCCTGATCGTGGGTTACATAAATGAAGGTGATGCCCACCTCCTGCTGAATCTTTTTCAGTTCATGCTGCATTTCTTTTCTGAGCTTCAGATCCAGGGCACCCAGGGGTTCATCCAGCAGCAGCACGCTGGGTTCATTGACCAAAGCCCGGGCAATGGCGATACGCTGCTGCTGCCCGCCGGAAAGGGCTGTCACGCTTCTGTCGGCGTATTCCTCCAGGTTTACCAGCTTCAGCATACGTTTGACCTTCTGCTCGATGATATCCTTGGGTTCCTTTTTCAGCTTCAGCCCAAAGGCGATATTATCATATACATTCATGTGGGGGAACAGAGCATATTTCTGAAATACGGTGTTGACCTCTCTTTTGTAGGGGGGCACATTGGTGATCTCCTCCCCATCGAAAATGACCTGCCCTTCATCCTGCGTCAGGAAGCCGCCCAAAATCCGCAGCAACGTGGTCTTTCCGCAGCCGGAAGGCCCCAGCAGGGTCACAAATTCATTTTCATAAATATCCAGATTGATGCCTTTTAAAACTACTTTGCCGTCTTCATAGCTTTTTACGATATTTTTGAACTGAATGAGCTTTTTCTTCATCATATCCTCCTATTATTGCGTCAGAACAAAGGCGGTGTGGAGACCCAAAGCACCTTTGCTGTTGTTTTCCTTTCATTTTTCAGATAATGGCTCCGCTTGCCGGAAAGGTAGAAGGTCTCGCCCTTGTGCACGGTGAATTTTTCTTCCCCGTTCAGCAGCACCACTGTTCCCTCCAGCACGTAGCCGAATTCCTCACCGCTGTGGGGGTCCATCCGGAAGGATTCGTTGCCCTGAGGCAATTCAATGAGGATGGGCTCCATTTCATTTTTCTGGGTATTGGGAACGATCCAGTGGATCGTGTAATTTTCTCTTTCATCCACAAAAAAATCTTTTTTGCGAAAGACAAGCTGCTCCGGCTCTTCTTCCTTGAAAAATTCCGCCAGAGAACTGCCCAAAGCCTCCACGATATCATTCAGGGTGGCAATGGAGGGAGAAGTCAGATCCCTTTCCAGCTGGGAAAGAAACCCCTTCGTCAGCTCGCTGCGGCTGGCCAGCTCTTCCAGCGTCAGCCCCTTCTGTATGCGAAGCTGTTTGATTTTCCTGCCGATTTCCATATCAGGCATCTCCTTTGCTTTGTTTTAGTATTGCTAAACTTTGAAATTATTTTTACTAAACCCAGATTATTATACCGAAACTGTACGCAAATGCAAGCAAAAATAAACAAAAAGTTCGATTTATTAAACTTTTCGTCATTTTGCATCAAAAAAAATAAAAAAATCCCCTGAACTGCGGGGTCAGGGGGAAGGGAAATATAATATATATGGAAGCTTGTTTCTTTTCACGATGGTTATTATAACTGAAATATATTTCAGTGTCAACCATGAAATCCAATGTTTTAGTAAAAAATTTTTTATTTTCCCGCAGCCGCCTCCATCCTTTTCTTTTCCGAAGCAGGCAGCAGAAACCTATGGGAAAAATCAACCTTCCGGCTGCATTTCACGCAAGAAAACCATGAAACATAAATCAGACGCTGTCTCTGCAAAAAGGCTCATCTCTTTTTTATGAATCAAACCTGTATTTTCTTTTCCGCAAATCCCCAAATGAGAATTCCTGTCTTGTATATTCCTGTATTTTCCTGTATAATTTGGTAGATTATATAAAAATATTGGAGGGATATCTATGTTAAAAGTATGGATCGTCGGTTCTGAAAGTCAGGTTGGCAAAACCATTGCCGCTGTGCTGGATACGACAGAACTGAAAGTCCTTTGCACCGATAAAGAGGAACTGGACATCACCCATACGGAAGAGGTATTAAGCTATGGGGAAATCCAGCGCCCTGATGTCATCATCAACTGCGCCGCCATCACCGATACAGACCTGTGCGAAGCAAACCCCGAGCTGGCCTATCGGGTCAATGCCCTGGGCGCCCGCAATCTTTCTTTGGTGGCAAGAAAGCACAATGCAAAAATCGTACAGCTTTCCACCGACGATGTTTTCGATGGAAAAAAAGGCACTCCCTATACAGAATTTGACGACACCCACCCCCTGACGGTCTATGGCCGCTCCAAAAGAGCCGGGGAAAACTATGTAAAAGAATTTACCCATAAACATTTCATCATCCGCAGCAACTGGGTTTATGGCAAAGGCGGCAAAAACTTCGTCAACAACCTGCTGGAATTTACGGGAGAGGAGCTTACCATCCCCGCCGATCAGTATGGTTCCCCCACCAGTGCCCTGGATCTGGCCCGCATCATCCTGCATCTGATCCACACCAATGAATATGGTACCTATCATGCCACCTGCAAGGGCAAATGCAGCCGCTTCGCCTTTGCCCAGGAAATCTTAAAGCTGGCAGGCAAGTCTGTGGTTCTGCAGCCCGGCTCCTCCGGGGAAGTTTCTTCCCCCAGGCCCGCCTATGCGGTATTGGACAACTTTATCCTCCGCATCATCGATGTATATGAAATGCCCACATGGCAGGAATCTTTGAAAGAATATTTGGAGGGGTGAAACAATGGGAAATACAGAAAAAAAAGCAAAAAAGAAAATTGGTTTGACAACAAAAATTTTTATTGCCCTGATTTTTGGTGCAATTTTTGGTATGGTGCTGCATTATGCCGTACCCTCCGGGCATATCAAAGATGATATCCTGATAGAAGGGGTATTATATATCGTTGGGCAGGGCTTTATCCGCCTGATGAAAATGCTGGTGGTTCCTCTGGTATTCTGCTCCATCGTCTGCGGCAGCATGTCCATCGGGGATACGAAAAAACTGGGGACTGTCGGTGTACGGACCCTGGCATTTTACCTTACCACCACAGCCCTTGCTATCTGCGTGGCTCTGGCCATGGGCAATCTCCTGAACCCCGGTGTGGGGCTGGATATGTCCGCCATTTCCGCCAATGCAGCAGAAGTGCAGACCATGGAAGCTACCTCTATGGCCTCCACCATCCTGAATATCATCCCCGATAACCCCATCGGCGCACTGGCCAACGGCAATATGCTGCAGATCATCGTATTTGCCCTGATCGTCGGTGTCATTCTGGCAAAGCTGGGGGAAAAAACAGAAACCGTTGCCAATTTCTTCAGCCAGTTCAACGATATCATGATGGAAATGACTATGATGGTCATGAGCCTGGCTCCCATCGGCGTATTCTGCCTGATCTCCAGAACCTTCGCAGGGATCGGCTTTTCTGCCTTCCTGCCTCTGGCGAAATATATGATCGGCGTGCTGCTGGCTCTGTGTGTCCAGTGCTTTGTAGTATATCTGGGTCTGCTGAAGATTTTCTCCGGTCTGAACCCCTTCAAGTTCATCAAGAATTTCTTTCCCGTCATGGCTTTCGCCTTTTCCACAGCCACCTCCAATGCGACCATTCCCCTGTCCATTGATACACTGGCGGCAAAAATGGGCGTTTCCAAGAAAATTTCTTCCTTTACCGTCCCTCTGGGGGCTACCATCAATATGGACGGTACCGCCATCATGCAGGGCGTAGCTGTTGTTTTCGCCGCCCAGGCCTTTGGTATCACCCTGACCCCTGCCGATTATGTGACCGTTATCGGTACGGCTACCTTGGCCTCCATCGGTACTGCCGGTGTTCCCAGTGTCGGTTTGGTTACGCTGACCATGGTATTCAACTCCATCGGCCTGCCCGTGGAAGCCATCGGGCTCATCATGGGGATCGACCGTATTCTGGATATGGCTCGTACCGCTGTCAATATCACCGGTGATGCTGTCTGCACCACCATCGTTGCCCACCAGAATAACGCACTGGATCGGGAAGTTTTCAAAAACAGCTGATTTCTTACTGAGCAAAAGCCCCTGATTTTTCGGAATCAGGGGCTTTTTATTTATGGATTAGGGAATATTTAGAATAGTCTTATACACAAGCTTTTTTACTATATTGATTTTATATTTGAATGGAGAAGGTATTTTGAGTCATGCAGGCTCGCTGCCCATGGTATGCTTTCAGAGGTCTGTTTATTTGAAGAACAGTTCATACACCTCAGCTGTAGGCATATCCTTGCCTGTGAACAGGTGGAAGGCTGCCGCCCCCTGCCACAGCAGCATACCAATGCCGCCGACAGCAACTTTACAGCCCGCTGCCTTTGCAGACTGCACGAATTTTGTTTCCTTGGGATTATAGACTGCATCCGCTACTACCAGGTCGGGGCGGAATACAGATACATCTTCTACCAGTGTCTGGTCATCCAGGGGCTTCATGCCTACCTTTGTGGCATTGACCAGAATATCACTGTCTGCGATTTCTGCGTACAGCTTTTCTGTATCTTCCAGAGGGTATACGTTCACTTCACACTGGGGCAGCATTTCTTTGATCTTTGCCATAGTGCGTTCCGCATTGGCATAAAATTCATCTTTTCTGTTGAAGATGGAGATTTTTACCGCACCATCCAAAGCAGACTGTACCTGAATGGCTGTAGCCGCGCCGCCGGCACCCATCACTGTCATCCGTTTGCCTTTTACATCTACGCCGTTTTCTCTCAGGTTTTTGACAAAGCCCATGCCGTCTGTGTTATTGCCGTACAGCTTGCCATCTTTGATAACAACCGTGTTGCAGGCACCGATCAGCTTTGCCGCATCGGAAAGCTCATCCACCAGCTCTGCCACTTTTGTTTTGCAGGGCATGGTTACATTGAAGCCCTTGCAGCCCAGCACCTTCAGGGCGTTGACGGCTTCTTCTGTTCTTTCCAGGGGTACATCATAAGCCAGATATGCATTGTCCAGACCTGTCTGGGCAAAGCTATAGTTATACATGGCAGGGGAACCGCTGTGCCCTACGGGGGTACCGATGAGACAGTACATGCCTGTTCTTCCGCTGATTCTTTTTTCCATTGTTTTTTCCTCCTTTTTCTTTTGTTTAGATACTTAAAGCTGCATTCAGCCCTTCGGCTGTTGCGTCCAGTGCTTTTCTTGCCTTGACAGCGTCACCGATGACATAAGTCTCCGCAACGATCTTCTTGATTTCTTCGCTGATGGTATCGTTATTGCGATAGCCCATAGCCAGAACCACATTGTCGAAGCCTTCCAGTCTGCCTTCGGTGCCATCTGCCAGTGTATAAGAAACACCGTCTGTGAAGAACTGGGATACTTTTGCACCTGTTACCCCAGCTACATGATACTGGCCGAAATCCTTCATCAGGAATTTGCGGTGTTCGGGGATGACATCGGGGCCCAGCTGGTCTCTCAGCTCAATGACGGATACTTCATGGCCCAGTTCGCCCAGGAAATCTGCCACTTCGCAGCCAACCATGCCGCCGCCCACAACCAGAACCTTTTTGCCTACAGAAGCCTTGCCATCCAGCAGATCGCCGGCATGGATGACACCGGTATCATTGATGCCGGGGATCGGCAGTACCAGAGGATTGGAGCCTGTGGCAACGATAACTGCATCGGGTTTTGCTTCTGCCACCATTGCAGGTGTCACTTCTGTGTGCATCACCATTTTTACGCCATATGCTTCGCATTTTGCGATATAGCTTCTTACCATGTTTGTGATATCGCCCTTCCCGGGAGGATATGCAGCCAAGCGCATATTACCGCCCAGAATATCGCCTTTTTCATAGAGAGTTACATCATGGCCTCTGTAAGCTGCTGTAAATGCCGCATACAGACCGCCGGGGCCGCCGCCGATGACCATCACATTTTTCTTTGTTTCTGCCTTTGTCAGTTCTGCTTCTCTGCCTACCAGAGGGTTTACCAGGCAAGTGATGGGTTCGCCCTTGAACATATTGGGCACACAGCCCTGCAGGCAGCCGATGCAGGGATTCATCAGATCCAGTCTGCCTTCCTTTGCCTTATTGGGCATTTCCGGGTCTGCGATGCTCTGTCTGCCGAAGGCAACCAGATCTGCTCTGCCCTCTGCCACCATCAGCTCTGCATACTGGGGCTCTGTGTAACGGCCTACGGTGATAACGGGGATGGAAACGGCCCGCTTGATTTCGGAAACGAAATCAGCACTAAAGCCGCCGTGGATCAGGCTGGGCGCCCACATACATTCATCATGGAGATGGACGGCTCTGGAAACATGGATACCGTCTACGCCGCATTCCTTTTCCAGATAGGAAGCCACTGCTGCTGCATCCTGAGCTGTCTGGCCCCCTTCCACATCGTCTGTACCATTGATGCGGCAGAGGATTGCCAGAGAATTGCCTGTTTTCTGACGGATATTTTCAATGATGAGCTTGATCAGGCGCATACGGTTTTCAAAAGAACCGCCAAATTCATCCACCCGTTTGTTGGTTCTTGCAGAAATAAATGTGCTGACCAGATAGCCGTGGGCACAGTGGATTTCCACCGCATCAGCACCAGCTTTTTTCGCTCTGACTGCTGCATCACCATAGCATTCGATCAGGCGGTACAGTTCTTCTCTGGAAATGGACTGAGGTGTTTCTCTGCCGCAGGCCGCAGGGATGGCACTGGCTGCCTTCAGAGGGAAGCCTGTGATTTTTGTATTGCCTTCGGGGCCGGCGTGCTGCAGCTGGATGGAAACCTTTGCCCCCGCCTGATGGCAGGCTGCGATGGCCGCCTGAAAGCTGCTGATGGTGCTGTCATCGTAGAGACAGGGCTTTCTGGGGCCGCCCTTTGCTTCTTTATATACAACGGTTGCTTCAAATGTGATCAGCCCAAAGCCGCCCTTTGCTCTTGCGCCATAATAGGATGCGGAGCGTTCGCTCATGGTGCCGTCTGTATTGGCGAAGTTGTTGCCCATGGGGGACATGACGAAACGGTTTGCCACTGTCATAGGGCCGATCTGGATGGGCTGGAACATCTTTTCAAATTTCATACCAAATTTCCTCCTTTATCTGGTTTTTTTCTGCATTCTCATTCGGGCATGGCTTCCTGCCAGGAATTTTTCAGTACCTTTATGGTGTTTTCAAAGTTATATTTTGCCGCTTCTGCAACGCCCTTTGCCAGAATGGCATCGCTGATTACCTCTACGCCCAAAGCCTTGGGTTCGATGCCCTTTTCCTTCAGCATACGGCAGAAAGCTTCTGTGTTGCCGCAGCCTGTGCCAGGGGCCAGTCTGTCGTGCATGGATTCATCCCGCAGGATAGAATCCGCATAGGGTCTGTCATAAACATCGTTGATCTGAACAGAAACGATTTTTTCCGCAGGGATGCCCTCCAGAACAGAAAGATCTACGGGCTGGTTTGCTCTCAGCCAATGCCAGCTGTCCAAAATCAGCTTTGCATTTTCGCAGCCGCTTTCTTTCACAACGGCCCATGCTTTTTTCACATCGGGCAGGCCGCTGTAGGGCATGGGTTCCACGCCGATGGTATATTTGCCGGCTCTGTGGCACAGTTCTCTCAGCTTCTGGGCTGTGTGTTCTACAGAGTAGTTTTCCATCAGGCCGCAGTTGATGTGGTTCACGCCGAATAATCCGCACATGTGGAAGCACATCTGTTCTTTGTATTTCTGTTCATAGGAGCGCACATCATCCGCCCACTGGACGATATATTCCACTTCTGTGACCTTCATATCATATTTTTCCAGAATTGCCAGAATATCTTCATCAAACAGGCCTTCGTTCAGGGCATCTACGTATGTTTCCGCCCGCAGGCCGATGCCTTCAAAGCCTGCTTCTTTTGCTGCTTTTACTCTTTCCTCAAATGTGCATTTGTCGCCCAATGTCCAGGAGCTGACCGTAATAGGATATTTTTTAGACATGTTGTTTCCTCCTTACATTTCCTTTTATGCTTTTTATCTTCTCAGTGCGGAAAGCTTTTGCAGCAGTTCCTCACAAATTTCCTGAATCTCTTTCCCTGTGGTATCCACCATGATATCCGCAGCTCTTTCGTATTTTTCTCTGCGGCTTTCCATCAGATTTTGGATAAACGGAATGTTCATATTGCCGTTGAGCAGGGGACGCTCTGTGCTGTCCTTCACTCTGTCATAGATGGCTTCCGGCGTTGCTGTCAGCCAGACCACATAGCCGCTGTTTTTCATCAGTTCCACATTTTTTTCCCGCAGGGGCACGCCGCCGCCGCAGGAAACCACCATGTGCTTGCGTTCCCGCAATTCAATGAGGGTATTGCTTTCGCAGTTGCGGAAATATTCCTCTCCGTGGACTGCAAAGATTTCTTTGATGGTCATGCCCTCTTTCTGCTGGATATGAGCATCCATTTCCATGATTTCCATAGCCAGCAATTCGCTCAGCTTGGCGGAAACGGTGCTTTTCCCCGCTCCCATGAAGCCGATGAGCAGGATATTTTTATCAAACAGGGTTTTGGCCTGGATGCGCTTGCTGTTTTCGATGATGCCCGCAAAAACCTGCAGGATCTCTTCTTCAAAAACCGTTCCTGCAACATCCTTTGCCACTCGTTCCATCTGTTTTTTTTCCTGTTCCGGCTGCAAAACGGGCAGGCCGTTTTCTTTTTTATAGGTAATGATGCCTTCGATGCATTCCATTCTTGTTTTCAGCGCCGCTGTGATCTTCTGGTCACAGTCCGCGATGATGCTCCGCAGGCAGGATAATTCTTTTTCCATTTTGTTCCCCTTTTCTTTTGTAAATAAGTTGATCGGTTTACTGGGCGTCCTTTTCAAAGCGCAGGTTCAAAATAACGGCAAATACAACGCCGATGGCTGTTACCACTGCATTAAACAGCAGAATATATCTAGGGCCTTCCGCACCGCCAATGCTTGTCAGCAGGCTGGCCACATTCAATACCGCGTAGTTGGCAACGCTGGAGGCGATCATAACTACCGCAGTGATTTTCCCTTTATCTCTGGGGAACATTTCATTGGCTGTGGAGGTTGCCAGCTGCAATACCCCGCCGGCTGCGAAGTAGCCAATGAGGAAGCCGCCCACCACGCAGATCTGAGGAATCTGCACAAAATACATCAGCAGCAGAGAGCAGAAAGCTACCGCGGGATAGATGACCAAAACACGAATGGGCTTCAGGCCCTTTTTCATCAATACGGATGTCAGCAGTACCGCGCAGATGATACCTGCAGAATAGAAGGACTGAATCATAGAGGGATTTGCCATGCCATAGAGCAGACCCAATTCCTGATTGCAGTTCATAAACAGCATGAATGTGGTGGATGCCGTAAAGCCAATGCAAACCAACAGAATGGCAGAGGGTGTCAGCTTTATTTTTCTTTTTTCTGCCTTGCCGTCTGCCGCCTTGGGGGCTTCTTCTCTGGGAGGAAAGGGCAGGATTGCCAGGAAAATACCATCAATGATGATGATCGCCGCCGCCAGGAAATACAGGGTTCGGAAGGACATATCCTTTGCTGCCACAAAGGTAATCATAAAGGGCAGCAGGAACTGAGCCATAGAAATGGCGAATTTCGTAAACAGGTTGGCAATGGCACCATTTTCCTTGAAAATTTCCATACAGGAAGGAGTGATGCTGGTATCCAAAAAGGAGTTTGCCATGCCGCTGAAAATCATCAACACATAGGCCAATGCAGTGTTTGTTGTAAAGGTAATGCCGATAAAGAATACAGCGAAGAACACAACGCCCACCAGAGCACTGGGCTTTCTGCCGTATTTATCGGAGAATGGCCCCGCGAAGGGGAACGCAATCAGGCGTCCCAGACCTACTGCCGCAATGATCGCCATGACCTTGCTGACATCGAAGGTGCCGTCTGCCAGTTGATTCGCACCCCACATGGCCGCAAAGTTCTGTTTATACTGGCCCATGATGGTTACGGCAATCCCCAGAATGAAATAGGTCACATACAATGCGATCGCCGTCGGATAATATTTTTTCTGATTCATGTTTTCCCCTCTTTTCTCTTACTTTGCAAAAAATTTCTGTTTGATTTCTTCTACAGGCATGTCCAAACCGGTGTAAAGCTTTGCCGCGGCTGCGCCCTGATAGATGAGCATGCCCAGGCCGCCGATGGCCTTGCAGCCTGCCGCTTCCGCTTCTTGCAGCAGCTTTGTTTTTTCCGGGTCGTAAACCACATCTGTTACCACCAGTTCCTTGCGGAATAGGGATTTGTCTGTAATCAGGCTGACATCCTCCAAGGGATGCATCCCCACCTTTGTGGCATTGGAAAGGATATCGCTGGTTTTGATCTCCTCCGCCAGCCGTTCTGCATCATCCAGATCAAATAATGTAATTTTCTGTTCCGGAAAAGCAGTTTGATATTCTTTTGTTTTTTTCTCCGCCATCTGCCAGAAGGCATCTCTTTTGTTGAATACAGCAATCTCCCGGGCGCCGTCCAGCAATGCCTGGGCCTGAATGGCAGAGGAAACACCGCCGGCCCCTAGGATCGTGATTTTCTTTCCTTTGATCTCCACGCCTTCCTGCCGCAGGTTTTCCACATAGCCTTCGCCATCGGTGATATATCCTGTCAGCACGCCATCTTCATTGACGATGGTGTTGCAGGCGCCCACCAGCTTGGCCGCCGGGGAAATCTTATCCAGATACTGCAGCACCTCCTGCTTGCAGGGCATGGTGATATTAGCCCCCTTCATCCCAAAGGTACGGAAGGCTTGGATGGCATCTTCTGTCTTATCTTTAGCTACATCAAAGGCAAGATACTTATAATCCAATTTCCATTTTTCAAAACAGTAGTTATACATGGCCGGGGATTTGGAATGTTCCACTGGGGAACCAATCAACCCCAAAAGCCTTGTTTTTCCTGAAATCTCCATAAAAAGATTCTCCTTCTCGTTTGTATTTCGGCGCCGCTGTTGTTTTACAGGCTCAGTGTATCTCAGAAATTTCCAAAGCACAAATTGATTATTTGTTATATTTTGATAGATTTTGTCTATGTCGTATGCTATACTGGATATAAAAAATAAGATTAATATGCTATTTCCATAAGAGAAATCTGAAGAAAGGAGTTCTAATGAATCAATGAATCTATATCAGCTTCGTTATTTTGTCACCCTTGCGGAAACGAGCCACTTCGGCAAAGCTGCCGAAAAGCTCTGTATCGCCCAGCCCAGCCTGAGCCATGCCATTGCCCAGCTGGAGGCGGAATTGGGCGTCACGCTTTTCGAACGGAAAAACCGCTCCTCCTCCCTGACGAAGGAAGGCAGGCAGTTCCTCAGCTATGTGGAAAAATCCCTGGAAATTCTGGACAGCGGCATTCAGACCATGGAACGGATCGCCCGGGGCGAAGGTGTCATCGAATTGGGCTTTCTGCGTACCCTGGGTATTTCCTTTATCCCCGAGCTGGCGGCAGATTTTTTGCGGGATCCAAGGGGAAAAAATGTGCGCTTCCAATTTCACAGCGGCGTCTCTCAGCCCCTGCTGCAGGGCTTAAAGGACGGCAAATTTGACATGGTCTTCTGCACAAAGATCGATTCAGAAAAATCCATTGAATTTATCCCCGTTTCCAAGCAGGATCTGGTGCTCATCGTTCCCAGGGCCCACCCCCTGGCCAACCGCTATACCGTCGACCTGACGGAAACCCTGCCCTATCCCCATGTTTATTTTGCGGAAAATTCCGGCCTGCGGGTGGTCATCGATCAGCTTTTCGACAAAATCGGCAAACGCCCCCAAATCGCTTATGAAATTCAGGAAGATCAGGTCATTGCCGGTTTGGTGGCCCAGGGCTTCGGCATCGCCGTGGTGCCTTATATGGAGGAGCTGCTCCGCCTGAATGTGAAGATCATCCAGATTTCCTATCCCTATTGGGAACGGAATTTCTATATGGCTACCTTGAAAGACCATTATCTGCCCCCCGCAGTGCAAAAATTCAAACAATTTGTCATGGAGAAACACCATCTATAAAAAATAGACAAAAAAAACAGCACTTTTTTGACATATCGAAAACATCTATCCAAAAATAGATACTTTCTATCAAAAAAGCTGTTTTTCTATTGCTGCGGCAGCAATAATACGAAAAACCCATTGGCTATGCCAACGGGCTTTTCATCGTTACGCTATTTTATTTATCAGGATAAATGAAAACCTGCTGTGTCGGTGCATTCCACTGCACTTCAGCGTCAAGCCCTTCGGAAATAAATCTTACAGGCAGATAAGTTCTGCTGTTTTCCATAAATGCGGGGCTGCCCAACTTTGCCAATTCTTTATCCACAAAAGCGAAGGAGTGATTGATTCCCTTTCGGAAAGCCTATATACAAAAAACAAGGAGGATTTCTCAAGAAATCCTCCTTGTTTTTCTGTCTTGCTTTTCCCCGCTTTTTGAAGCTATCCTGCCAATCCGGCGTTGCCAGATAGCATATTATTTTTGTTTGCCTCCCACTGACGCAAATGCCCGCACTTTTTCAAACTGCTGTATCTGCCATTCCGGAATCTGATAGGGAGAATCCTTCTTCTTCATGGTCTGCACCGGCAAAAGGATGGTCACCACCAATATCAGCAGCAGCATCCCCACGCCAAAGATCCAATCCCTTCCGGTAACGGTGCAGTGATGCAAAAGATAAGAAAAATAAGAAATGCTGATGGGCAGAAACAAAAACAGCGATGTGGCCATTCCCGGATTATACCATGTTTTCATCTTGATGTTCATTTCAAGGATGTGCCCCAATACCTGAAACAGATTGAACAGCATTGTAGCAATCCCCAGCCAAAGGATATCCGGAAAAACCAGCGCCAAAATATAAAAAAGATAAGCGGAAAGGTTCACAACCATAATAGAATTCCAGTTACCCGGATATTGCCGATAAAGTTCTTTTTCTCCATAAAACACCCTGTTCATGACCACTGGGCCGCCGCCCGGCAAAACGTATTCTTCAAACTGATGCACCGGCAATATCATCAGCGATGCCATTAAAAATTTCTGAATCTCCGAAAAAGCATTGCCCCAGAAAATCATAAAAAAGGAAAGGCAAACAAAGGCATGCGGGTAGAACGGCAAATCAAAGATACCAATCCGCAAAACTGGCCCTTCAATCAAGTCTCCGCCATGTATGGGAACCTATGCTTTGCTGTTTTGGTGTATATTCTGCCATTCTTTCTGCCTGATGTCCGCTTTTTGACCCTTGCCGCTGTCCTCTTTGCATTTGCCGAAGTTCTGATGCACGGGGTCGTCTTTAATATCGCCCTTCGGGATTTTTATAATCCCGGCCTCATCACATCCCTCTTTGGTCTGCTTCCTGTTTCCATTTGTTATTTCGTCCAAACCTGGGGGCAGCATTTATACCAAGGGACAGATTTCCTGCTGGCCATTGTGTGGATCATTTTGAATTATTGGCTGGCTTTTCTCTCTCCCATCTGCAAAAGGCTCTTGCAAATGAACAGCCGTTACGCATTTACGGAAGAAGAAGTTTTCCGCGCCGAGCGATATATAAAAAAATGTAAATAAAAACAATCAAAAGAACCTCTTGATTTCTCAAAAGTTCCTTCTGGCTATTCTGTCTTGCCTTCCGGGAACGCACACAAAAAGCTCCTGCAAATGCAGGAGCTTTTCTATTTTCATCCAAAGCGTTTTTGTTCTTTTGAAGTACCCAAAATTGGGTGAGAAATCCGCCTTTTCCCTGGGCTATACTCTCCCAAAAGCTATTTTTCCAATTTTTATCAAAGAACAAAGAGAGCGGCCATTCCCAGCACGACCGATGCCGCTGCCAATCCCTTCGCTGTCAGGAAGGCCTTCTCACTTTTGCCGCAAAGCTGTACCAAAAGGGCAATCACAGCCAAAGCGCCAAACCCCCAGGAGAGCATCTGTTCCTTGATATAATTGGTGGGATAGCTGTTAGCTGTCATCCATGCAATGACCATGCCCCATATCGCCATAAAATAAAACACGGCCTTCTGTCCTTTTTTCCCTTTGATCAGAAATAAAAGTGCCAACCCCAGAATACTGATGATACTCATTCCCATAAATAAAACTAGCAATAAACCTAATGCCATTTTTCATTCCTCGCTTTCTTTTTATTTTGTGGAATCATCATAGCACAGGATTCTAAAGAAATTTGCAAGATAATTCTGAAGAATTCTAAAGATGGGGTTCCTGGATTTCAGAAAGAGTGATTTGAATCCAAAAAACTTCCTCTGCCATAGAAACCGATACCGCCCCTCCATAGAAAGCAGCAATCTGCCGTATGCTTTCCAGCCCGATCTGGTTGCTTTCCGCGGCGGTACGCTGCTTTTCGATTCCATTTTTTTGCAGGATCCGCAGGCGGTGCCCCATAGAATCAATCCGTAATTCCACAGGCTGTTCCCTATCTGCGTATTTTTCCACATTGGAAGCAAGGTTATCAAAAATCCGCCGCAGCTCCTGAATATCGAACATCCCGGAAAACTGAGGGCAATCCTTCGTTTCCACAGAACAGGAAAACATCTCCTCCAAAGTTTCCTCCCATTCTCCTGCAAGCTGCTCCATCAGCAGCCTGCCATCCTCGATACATTCCAGCTGACGGCTGCCGCTGTCCAATAATCTGTCGGTCAATGCCTTGATCTGCCGGGCTTTTCTCTGCATCAGGGCAATATATTCCTGTATTTCCTCCTGCTCCGGCCTCTCCTTCTGCCCCATATAATCAGAATACGCTAAGATAGCCGTCAGGGGCGTGCGGATATCATGGGAAAGTTCACGCATCAGCCTTTCCTTTTTCTCCTGCAGCTCCGTTTCCCGCTGCCGCAGCCTGCGTTCCGTTTCCGAAAGAAAATTGATGCTTTCCGCCAGCTCTGTCAATTCGTCATCCCCCTCCACAGGTATCACAAAATCCAGCCGGTGGGTACGCAAAGCCTCTACCCCTTGTATCATCTCCTGCAAATAAGCCATTTTCTGCCCCAGCAGGAATAAAAACAGTGCAAGGAAGAAAAGCACTGCTGTCAAAAGGCTGATGCTGCGGATCCACGCCTGCAATGTCAAAAGCTGCCCCTCTGTCAGCACAATCCCCTTTTCAAGGTAATAGGTCACCGCAATGGAATCTGCAGTCAAATATAAAAACCCGAAGAAAAATAACGCTGTGGCTGCTGTAATGAGCAATCGCCCCATGATTTCCCTGGAGAGTTTTTTGGGAGGCTTCTTTTTTTCACTGCTCAACATAATATCCCCGTCCCCATGCTGTCTTAATATATCTGGGGTTTCTGGAATCATCCCCCAGCTTCTTTCTGATATTTTTGATATGCACCATGATGGCACTATCCCCTACAGCATTTTCTTCCCAGATGCTCTGATATATATTTTCCAGGGAATAAATTTTCTTTTTGTGGGTCACCAGTAATTCTAAAATCTTAAACTCTGTATAAGTCAGAGAAATGACCTCCCCCTGGCGCAGCACAGCCTGCCTTTCCAAATCCAGAATCAGATCGGAAAAGGAAATCTGTCCTGTCTTTTTTTCAGATACGGGCACTTTCCCGCTCATGCTGCGCCGCAGGATGGCCTTCACCCGCATCAGCAGCTCCATATTGGAAAAGGGCTTCACAATATAATCATCTGCCCCCACGGAAAAGCCCATGACCTTGTCCGACTCCCCTGAATAAGCCGTCAGAAAAATAATAGGAGTATCAAATTGTTTTCGGATTTCTGCCCCTGCCATAAAACCAGATAATTCCGGCATGTTCACATCCAAAAGGTAAAGATCCACCTCTGCCGAAGCCAGCGCAAGGGCCTCTTTTCCATTTTCCGCTGTAAGAACCCCATAGCCATCCCCCGTCAGGAGCAGCCGCAAAATATCCAGAATTTCTTTTTCATCATCTGCAATCAATATGCAATATTTTCCATCCTTCACTGTTTCACCTCTATGCCCCTTATTTTCTGTCTCTATCTGTTCTTTCCAGATCCCTTAACCCCTTCGCTTTCTCTGTTTGCCATATCATATCATGCCTTTATGGAAATGTACATCAAATTTTAGCCGTGTGTATAAAATAGAAGGACCGCCGTCCTTTTTTATTATTGAAATGTGCTTTTCTGCCATGCCTGAATATGATTCCGGGTATAAAATTATGCCAGAAGAAACAGCAGCACTTCTGTTCCAAAAGAATGTGTTAAACTTTTAATGTCATTAACAAAAAGCTCCTGCAAATGCAGGAGCCCTCTTTCATGCAAAGTATTTTCTGTGATTCTGAGATACTCAAACCTTAGCGGAAAATCCTCTTTTTCATTTGGTTTGCTCTCGCTTGGTTTTCAGCCAATCTCAATCGAATCAGTCATTGATAGGCTTCATGGCAGGGAAGCAAAGCTGCCGTCTGTAGGATGCCGTAAGATGGCGTAGGATTCGGCTTCCCATAAAAACCAACAAAGTATTATCAGGTATCATTTCGTAACATTAAAATCCAATTTGTTGCACCTGTTCCATCAGAGGTTTTTTCATCCAAAAATATGCTTGATTCCTCAGATAAATCTATTCTAATGCAGCATAAAACTCATCCAGACACAGCTTTCACTGCATTTTCCCTGATTTATATAAACTGAAACGAAAGTTCGCACATTCCATCTGTATAGCAGGCGATTTATCTTTCTATATAAAATCTTTCTATATAAAATAGTTAATCCTCCGTATATTGCGATCATACGGAGGATTATTTTCTGCACATAATTCAATTCTAACTTGCTGACGGAGAATGAAGCTCCTCAGGGCCCATGCTATTCCCGACAGGAGAAGATAGCATGCATCATTTCTTTAGAATGAATTTTCCCTTACTTGCCCATATAGTGATACAGGAAGGTCACGATCTGGGCACGGGTGCAATCAGCATCAGGGCTGAATGTAGTGTCGCTGGTGCCCTTGGTGATTCCATTGGCAACCGCCCACATCACAGCTTCGCCGTAGTAGTCTTCCGGGTTCACATCGGTGAACGAATTCTGGAACATCCACTGGCCCTGCATGCCGCCGCCCTGTGCCTGCTCACTGCGGTAGATAAAGCTCATGATCTGAGCACGGCTGCAAATATTGTCAGGGCTGAATGTGGTGTCGCTGGTGCCCTTGGTGATTCCATTCTCCACAGCCCACAGCACTGCATCATAGTAGTAGCTGTCCTTGGCAATATCCTCATAAGGCATCACACTGTTCTTGGGCGCAGGGCACCCTGCTGCGCGCCACAGGAAAGTAACAGCCTGGGCGCGGGTACAAGGAGTATCGGGGCTGAAAGCAGTATCGCTGATACCACTGGTGATACCCTTATCCATAGCCCACAGTACTCCGTTATAATAGTAAGCGTCAGCAGAAACATCTGCGAAACGATTCACAGAGGGTTGTTGAACAGGTGGTTGAACAGAAGGCTGTTGGATTTCCACGAAAGAAACCGCGATCGTTACTTTGCCACTGGGCTGGGTAAAGGCGAAGGTTCCATCCGCGTTCTTCTTGATTGCGACAGGCTTATCATCCTTGTCGGTGACAATGATCTCATCCACCTCATAGCCGTCCTCCGGTTTGGGGGTGATGGTCACGGTGTCGCCCTTCTTCGGATTCTTGGGGCTGACGGTCACGCTGCCGCCCTCGTCAGCCTGTTCAACGGTGGGCGGATAGGTAGGAGTAGAGGAGCCGCCGCTGCCATGGGAGCCGCCGCCGGAAGGTTTGGTATAGCCGCAGACGGTACAGGTGCTGCCGCTGTGATCCGCCCGGTCAAGCTCGGCTCCGCAAATGGTGCAGAAGCGCCAGTGCTGGTTGCTGTCGTGTTCCCATTCGCCGGGGGTGTGGCCAGCGGATTCGATCTTTACTGCCGCTGCATCGAAGGATTCCGGACCGAAGGTCTCGCCCGCTTCTTTTTCCACATAGACCTCAAGCGTTTCAAGGCTGCTGCCGGATTTTACAATGTAGCTGTGACCATTGCTTTGCTGGAACGTAAGCGTGTAGCCGACGGCCTTGCCAGCTCCCTGATTGACGATCTCCACATTGCCGGAGCAGGTAATGCTGACATAGTTGACAGTAGCCGCGAGGTCGCTGTTCGCGGTGACCTTGACGTTCTGCGCATCTTTGACGGTCAGCGTTCGGGACACAGCCTGGCCGCTCTTCGCGGTGACCGTGACGTCCTGCGCACGGTTGACGGTCAGCGTGCCTTGCACAGCACTAGCACTACCGCCACCATTATTGACGATCTCCACATTGCCGGAGCAGGTAATATCCGCAACGTTGTTGATGGCACAGGATCCGCTGTTCGCGGTGACCTTGACATCCTGCGCGCTGTGGACGATCAGCGTGTAGCCCACAGCCATGCCGCCGTTGTTAGTGATTTCCACATCGCCGGAGCAGCTGATCTCCGTAGCGCCGTTGATAGCCCCGTAGCTGTTCGCGGTAACCGTGACGTTCCGCGCGCCGTTGACGGTCAGCGTGCCGACCACAGCCTGGCCGCCGCCGTTGTTGGTGATCTCCACATCGCCGGAGCAGGTGATATTCGCGCCAACTCCGGTTGAGCTACCATAGATAGCCGGGCTGGCGCTGTTCGCGGTGACCGTGACATTCCGCGCGCCGTTGACGGTCAGGCCAAAGGCGGCGGGAGAATTGTCAACGCCATTGATGACAACATCCGTCGTGCCATTGCCGCTGATGTTGGTTCCCCCAGACAGGGCACCGTTGATGGTAAGGGTATTGGTGTCCGCATCATAGCTAACGTTGCCGTCTCCGAGTACATCGTCCTCATTATCTCTGGTGACCTCTACGCCATTGACGATCATGGTGACACTGTTGGTGGCGCTGTTGGAGACATACACTGCCTTCTGGCAAGGGAATACATCATCGTCAGTGAGTTCCGTCTGAACGCCATCTTCTTCCTTGTACCAGGTGACATTGGCAACGTTACTCTTAAGCCACGAAGCGGCCTTCTGGCCCACCGGGCAAGATGTTGTCTCTCCATCAACCGTCATGTTGACATAGGTAATACTGCCGAAATCATTGTGAACATCCTCCAGGTCGATGAGCAAAATCATGTCGTAGCAGACGCTGTTACTATTCGTGATCGAACCTGTGACGGTAACACCGCGCACTGTACATCCGTTGTTCGTAGTGTCAATATTGGTAAGGTCTTCCACAGTGCCTCCAGTCATATTGCCATAGTTAGAAACCTTATCAAACTCACCACCTTCGATCAGCCCATCAGGGGCTCGGTTCAACACCTCGTCAAAGTCACCGCCGGAAATCGTACCGTAATTTTCAAGTGCGTACGATTCCTTTTCAAAGGTGCCTCCGGTGATCTTACCATAGTTGGTCACATCAACGGTATAGGTACCGTCTGTGACCTCCCCGGTGGATGTGATCTCGATGCTCTTATATCCCTCAGTGGGAAGATCCGAGCCATCAGTCGTTCCGGAAATTATGAGTGTCTCCGTTTCATCATCAATGCTGTAGCTGAGCGTTTCATCCGCCAGAGCCGTGGAAGGCAGCAGCCCTAAGCACAGCACCAGAGCAGTGACGATGCTCAACAATCGTTTCCATCGTTTTTTCATAGACTTTCCTCCTGCTTTTGTTTTTTATTAAAAATTTTTTATATCTAGCTTAAAGCTATATCTAGCTTAAAGCATTAACTTAAAGCATTAAAAATTTTAAGTATTTTTGCCATGCTTTTCAAGCGATATTACGTAAATCGACATAAAAACGGCGTAAATCGACATAAAAATGCCGCACACCCTGTTGTTGAACCAATCACCCGTATGCGGCGGTTCGGATATGGGTTTGTCACAGTTGGCCGTCTGTCTCCGGCAACCTGCCAAAGTAGCGCATCAGTGCATTTTCGGCGTCGCTGCTGATTTTGGTAAAGGCAATCTCAGTGATATCGAACAGGATGCAGCCGCAGTGGCCCTTGAAGGTGGGGAAACAGATCACCTTCAGCCAAGCGTCAATCTCTGGGCTGAATTCCATGACCTCCAGCGTTTCACCGTACAGGGCAGCCCGCTCGTACAGGCGCAGCCATTTGGCGTCCATGTTGGAAAACAGGCTGCCGAAGGAGCTGCCCATGAGCTTTTCCAGAGGCAGCTTTTCCAGCTTCGCCAGGGCCGGGTTGCCGTAGCGGAAGATCCAATCCACGGCGCGGCTCTCCTCATCGAACACCATCTCAATGTCCGCGAAGGCGAAGGGCATGGCATCAAAGCTGCGGTAATGCGCCCGGTACTCCTTCTCCGTTTCCGGAATGCCCTCCCGGGTGAAGCCGCTGATCAGGCACTTTTGAGCCTCCTGAAATTGGGCGATGATCTGGTTCTTCTTCCGGAGGGTGTAGATCAGGGACTCGCCGTTGTTGAGATTGATGTGGTCGGTGATGTTGTGAATGGCCATGGCAGACACCAGGCATCCCCGGTGCACCTTGAGAAAGCCGTCACCGAGTTCTGTCTCCAGCTCTTTCAGGGTCGTTCTTGTTTCATATACCTTGCCGCCGGAAACGTGAATTTCGGCGGTCTTTTCTATCATCAGGACATACAGGATCGTGCTGACGTTTAGCACCTGCTTTGTTCCGTTGGATAAAATTGTTATGTATTTTTCTTTCTGCAACTCAAATACCTCTTTTTCTGATTGGTCAGGGGTACCCCTTGAAGATTTTTTCCTTTGTGCTGGCGTGTGCGCCCATGAATATAAAAATTATCGCATTTTTTCTTTTAAATTTCAACTCTGTTCGACACATGGATACGGTTACATCGGATCTTAATGAACACACGCAAACAACGATTAAACGCTGTTCATAAGCTGCGCTTCCAACATAACAGCAAGACCTTACGGAGGAAATCTCACCGCAGCCAATGGCAATTTTGCCTTCCACCTGTTCCTCCTGCTCTATAAGTTCCTTTTCCGTTTTGCCCACAAGCTGCAAGATTTTTTCTGCACGCCTACGGAAAAGAATCCCCTCCTGCATATGATATATTCAGTATACCATATAGAAAGGGGATTCTCTTCCATTTGTCAACAGGTCCATTTTTTCACAGTCTTCCCCATTTGCATCATCCCACTCATTATGACATACAGTATTTTTTGATCAAACGATACGCTGTCGGCTGGCTTACCCCCAGCACCTCCGCAACCTTAACACTAGTACCATGGGCTTCAAAGGCATCCCTTACCATTTTTCTCTCTACCTCTTCCACCGCTTCACGCAAGGTCCTTCCGGCATATCCGGGTTCTTCCTCCTGATAACTGATCTGTACGCTATCTTGTGAATAATCAAATACACTCTTTGGCAGGTCGGTTACCTGAATTTCCTTCCCATTGGTCAAAACCACTGTTTTTTCAACGATATGGGATAATTCCCTTACATTCCCTGGCCATTTATATCGCAGGAGCACCTGCATGGCCTCCTCGGAAAACACATGATTTCTGAAATATATCTTATTATATTCCTCCAGATAATGTGCAATCAATACTTTGATATCCTCCGGTCTTTCCCGCAGAGGCGGTACTGTTACTTCAAAAATATTCAGGCGATAATAGAGATCCTCCCGAAAAGATTTTGCTTCTACCATCTGCTTTAAGTCTCGATTGGTTGCCGCAATGATTTTCACATCCACCTTTTGCTTCTTTTCGCTTCCCAAAGGCATAAACTCTTGATCCTGCATAAATTGCAGCAGCTTCCCCTGCAGGTCATAGGGGATTTCCGAAATTTCATCCAAAAACAGGGTTCCGCCATTGGCAACCTCCACGATCCCCTTTTTCCCCGCTGCATTTGCACCTGAAAAAGCCCCTTTTTTATAGCCGAATAATTCCGATTCGATCAGGTTGGGATTCATACAGGCACAGTTCACCGCCACAAAGGGCTTATCCTTTCTATCGCTGATGCTGTGGATATATTTTGCCAGCTGGCTTTTCCCCGTGCCGGTTTCCCCAAGGATCAGGCAGGGACTTTTCACATTTTTGATACGATGCAGCGTTTCCATAATCCTTTCCATGCTTTGTGCCGCGAAAATATAGTTTGCATCCTTTTTACTGGGCTCCTCCATAATATTCAGAAATTTTTCTTCCGCCTTGCCCTGCTGCGTATAATTATAAATATCATTTACATTCTGTGCTACATATTTGATCTCCCCATTTTCGCCAAAAACAGGTACAGAAATCGTAATGATATCCAGCCCCAGATTGGTGATCTGGCGTTTTGCCACCATAGTCTTTTTCTGATATACCTCCGGCAATGTGGAATTTCCCCAATAGGTCTCATCCAATTGAGAAAACTTCTTGCCGATCATCTCCTCCTGAGAAATGCCATAATGCCTCAGTGCCGCTTTATTGACATACAAAAGATTGTAATCATTATCATAAATCATAATTTCATCATGCAAATGGTCCACAATATTCCAGAGGTCTGCGCTGCTAATTCCATTGATTCTTTTTTTCATGCAAATACCTCCTCTCAAGCTGCCGTTTCTTTCATTATACATCATAAAATCCATTCTTTCTTCCAAAAACCTCACAAAACCAGCTTCTTTTCAAAAAAATCCCGCTTTCAAAAGAAAGCGGGATTTTTTTATTTACTGGTCTTCTTCCATACGGCTCAGCGCAATGATTTCATCCTTTGTTTTTCCACCAAAATCCTTCATCAACTCTCTTAAGAAGCCATGATAGATAATGACCAGAATGACCAGCAGAGGGAGACCGGTCGCCAGAACGATCGCTTTAATCGTACTGATATCTGTACCAGCGTATGCAATCGCAATAGGGATTGCTACCAGAAGCAAGCACCATGCAAATTTCAATTTTTTATCGGGTTCTTCTCCATTACCCAGTTTTCTTGTAATGGTAGAAGACAATGTAAAGGAGGTTGCATCCAGTGTTGTCGCCAAAAACAGGATGATAACCACCAGATACAGCACCATAGCAATCTTTGCAAAGGGCAATGTATTGATTGTCGCTGTGGCAATCATTTCAGATTCACCATTGGTCAGCATAGCAGGTACGTCCAGAATGCCGTCGATACGCAGACCCTGCTGATATGCTGTTACAATACCAAAGAACAGGAACAGACCGGCAGTACCTGTGATCAGCATATTGATAATGATTTCTCTGACCGTTCTGCCTTTGGAAATTTTTGCAACAAACAGACCGGTAAAGGGACCGAATACCAGCCAATAAACCAGATAAAATACTGTCCAGTCCTGAGGATAGCCTGTTCTTGCCACAGGGTCTGTCCACAGGGTCATTCTGCCAAATTCTTTGGAAAGGATCCCCAGTGCATTTACCATAGAATCCAAGATATATTGGGTATTGCCTGCAATGAAGATGAATGCCAGCAGGGAAATACAGAAGTATACGTTCCAGTCGCTGATTTTTCTCATCCCTTTTTCAATCCCCAGCAGGGAAGAAATGGAATACAGCACCGCTGTACCAATCAGTACAATAACCATCAATGTAAAGGAGGTATTGATACCGATTAAATCCGCAATGGCAGCAGCGATGGTGGATGCTGCGGAACCGGCCGAAATACAGATAGAGCCTACTGCCGCAAAGATAAAGATAAAGTTTACGATTTTGCCAAACCAGCCATTTACGGCTTTTTCACCGAGAGAGTATTTGCAAAGGGCGCCAAAACGCAGTTCGTTGTCTTTTTTGATGTAATAATGATATGCAAAAGGCAGTACAAATACACAAAGCAACGCCCAGGCCGCAGGGCCCCAGTCATAGATTGCATAAGTCAAGGACAGTTCATAAGCATAGGCTTCGGAAATGGGGACACCTGCCAGAGCCGGAGCTGCATTAAAATGATAGCCCCATTCCAGAAAAGCCCAGTATACAGTACCGGCACCCAAACCTGTAAAAAACATCATGGCAACCCAGCTCATGGTACGATATTCCGGCTTACAATTCCCAAAACGGATATTCCCGTATTTAGAGAATGCCAAAGCCACCAGGAAAATCAGAATAATTGCTGTAAATAACTGCATCGCAGAACCAAATGTATAAGTCAGCGCGTGCATAACGGCAGCGCCAATGGCTTTCCCCGTCTCGGGAAACATGGTCATCCCTACCATCAAGGCTATGATGATGACAACGCTGATAATCATCAAGCCAACTTCATATTTTTCATTCAAGTTTTTCTTTTCCTTCATACTACTTCCTCCCATCCTGCAGTCTTGATTTTCACAGATGCATCAGACTACTTTCTTTTCTTTCAGTGCTTTCATCTCATCCGCTGTATATCCCAAACGGCTCAAAATCTCATCGGTATTTTCCCCTAATGTTGGAGAAGGGACATTTGTGATCGGTGTATTTTCAGACAAATGGATTGGGTCACCCACCAGCTTCACAGGCCCCATCACAGGGTCATTTACTTCAATCACCATATTTCTTGCCAACAACTGAGGATTCTCCAAGGATTCTACGATACCCATGACAGCGGAGGCCGCCACACTGCTTCCATCAAAGAGAGCTTCCGCTTCCTTTGCGGTCAGTTCAGCAAATCTTTTTTCAATCAGTTCTTTCAGCAAATCCTTTTTCTCCAGTCTATCTGCATTGGTCCGGTAATCTGCTGTATTTTCCAAACCTGTTCTTTCGCAGAATTCCGCCCACTGGGCATCATTTTTTACAGAGATGGCTACATAGTCATCTTTGGTTTTGAAAATATCATTGGGTGCAGAATAGTGGCTGGCATTACCGGAACGGCTCAGCACCTTACCATTGTTTGCATACTCCAGCACGGGATATTCCAGCAGCCCAAACAATGCCCCCAGCATCGTTACATCTACCTGCTGACCTTTTCCCGTTTTCTGTCTGTTGTAGTAGGCAATCATCAGCCCCAACAGCAGCAGCAAACCGGAATAGCTGTCCCCAATAGCAGGGCCGATCTTTGTAGGCCCTTTATCGGCAAACCCATTCACATCCATAATGCCGCTCATGGCCTGAATCACATTGTCATAGGCCGCATATTTTGCCAATTCTCCCTTTGTGCCAAAACCGGAAATTGTTGCATAGATGATATCCGGCTTTATTTTTTTCATCTGCTCATAGCCAACACCGTATTTTTCCAAGGTGCCCGCCTTAAAGTTAGAGCAAACGATATCTGCGTCCCGAATCAAATCATAGATGATCTTCTGTCCTTCTTCGCTTTTGATATCCAACGTAATGCTTTTTTTGCCTCTGTTAAAGGAAGCATAATAAGCACTGTAATCATTCTTAAAAGGCCCCCATGTTCTGGCCTGGTCACCGCCATCCACTCTTTCGATTTTGATGACCTCCGCACCATAATCTGCCAAAAACAAAGAGCAGAAAGGTCCTGCATACGCATGTGTAAAATCTACTACCTTAACACCGTCTAAAAATCCCATAGTTCCGCCTCCTTAAATGATTTCTTTCTCTTTCCATGCTTTCATTTCCGCTTTTCCGTAGCCTGCCGCTGTCAGCAGTGCTTCTGTGTCACTGCCCAGGGCAGGGGCATCCTCAAAAGGAACCGCAGGGGTATCCCGCAGCATAAAAGGAATGGAGGGATATTTCAAAGTACCGAAGATATCACTTTCCGCTGTGGTCATATATCCATTTTCCAAAGTATTCGGCAAATCTGTAATCTCCGGAATCGTCAGAACTGCACAGCAGGGAATCCCCTGTTTTCTGCATTTCTTCTCAACATCCATTTTTTTGTGTTGAATGATTCTTTCCGCCAGAATGGGTCTGAGATGATTCATATAATCTGCTCTTCTTTTTTCATTATCATCGAATCTGGGGTCTTCCTTTAAATCCTGCATATCCAGTGCATCACAGAAATTCAGCCACTGCTGCTGTGTTGCCACACCGATAGCCACATAACCATCCTCTGTTTCAAAGGTATCGTAGGGCGCACAGGAAGGGTCGAAGTTGCCTTTTCTTTTATGAATCTCTCCTACTGTGGAATAAGCCGCCGGAGCTGCTTCAATGCAGGAATAAATAGAATCCAGTAATGCGATATCCACCTTCTGCCCAATGCCTCTGATATTTTTATCGATCAATGCCATAACGATGCCTGTGGCAATATATGCAGCGCTGTAATGCTCTGCAATAGATGGCGCAGATTGAACGGGATACTGTTCATGCATACCAGTCATATCCATGGCAACCCCCTTTGCCTGAGCCGTCAGGGAAGAAGCAGGCTTATTTTTATAGGGACCTGTCTCCCCATAATAAGAATAGGACCCATAGATAATATCTTCTTTGATTTTTTTCAAATCCTCATATCCCAGGCCAAGAGATTCCATGTATCCGGCTTCCTTGTCCACGCAAATCACATCGAAAAAAGGAACCAATTTTTTGAAAATCTTCGCTCCTTCTTTCGTCGCAATATCCAGAGACAAGCTTTTTTTACCGCTGTTCAGATAGTTAAAATAAATACTTTTCTCCTCTTTTACAGGGGCCCATACTCTGGCTCGGTCGCCAATACCGGGTTGTTCCACCTTTGTCACTTCAGCACCATAACCAGAAAGGTACATAGTCGCTAAACTGACAGTCAGCTTTTCAGATAAGTCTAAAATTTTAACATTTTCTAACGCTTTCATTTGCACAGCTCCTTTATTTTTTTATTTTCTTATATTAGAAGCAAGAAGCGTGCCAAAACAAAAAATACCATTTTACAGCATTTTTTCACAAAAAAATAACAGCACAATATTCAAAAACGAATAATGCACTGTTATTTTCAATTCTAAACTGAATTTTAGCTACATTCTTCCATTCAATTTTGAATAAATTATTCAAAATTGAATGGAAGAGATCTTCTTTTTTAGAAAGAAGCAGCAAAATAGGTATTTTCTACGCAAGTAAAAATTTTAGAAAAAGTAAATACAAATTTAATCAATACCGTAATTCGTTGCGTAATCGGGCGGGAGGTAGATAATTGTCTTATCACCTCCCATAGTACCATATGTTCTCCAGCGTGATTATGGCATTCGCATCAGCATCGGACGAGTGTACCGATTGATGCGAACACTTCAACTGCCTCGTATGTCTACGACTCCAAGAGACCACATGGTTCCCTTGGAATGATGACCCCTAACGAAAAGGAAGAACTATTCTGGAATCAGGCTTAGCTGTCTGATTTCAGAATAGTATCTTTAAAAATTGTATCTACTTACTTGACTATGAAGCAGCTCTTTTGCTTAAGCTTTAATTTCACCCGCAGAGCGGGAGGTTGTGAAAGCCCGCTTCGCGGTCTTCAGCACTGAGGTAATCATGCAAAAACCCCGTATCCAGGAAAAGGATACGGGGGGATTTTTTTTGCGTTTTTCTTTATTCTGCAGGCAATTCCTTTTTGCCGTACATCTTGCGGATCACCAGAATCACCACGATCATAGAGATGATGGCGATCGGCAGGTTGATGATCCAATTCTGGATAACTGCCGCCAATACATAGTTCACAGCGGATACTGCTGCAACGGTCAGAGCATAGGGCAGCTGTGTGGATACATGGTTGATATGGTCACACTGGGCACCTGTGGAAGCCATGATCGTTGTATCGGAAATGGGAGAGCAGTGGTCACCGCAGACAGCACCGGCCAATGTTGCAGCCACTGTAATCGTCAGCAGTTCACTGGTGGGGTCCATAATCGGCACAACGATGGGCAGCAGGATACCGAAGGTACCCCAAGAAGTACCTGTTGCGAAGGCCAGGAATACGGCAATACAGAATACGATGACAGGAATCAGCATCTGCAGTACGCCTTTGCTGCCTTCCAAAATACCTGCTACGAATACATCCGCCCCCAACAGGCCTGTGATACCGGACAATGTCCAAGCAAAAGTCAGGATCATGATAGCGGGCACCATTGCCTTGAAGCCTTCCGGCAGGCAATCCATAAACTGACGGAACGTCAGCACACGGCGGGGAATATACAGCACAAAAGTGATGAGCAGCGCTGCGGCAGAACCCAGCAGCAGGCCAACGGAAGCATCGCAGTTTGCAAAGGCATTTACGAAGGATTCCCCATCAAAGAAACCGCCGGTATAGATCATACCAATAATACAGCAAGCGATCAGCACGATAACGGGCAGCACCAGGTCGATCACCTTCCCATTGCCAACCACTTCCGCCGTGGCATCCGCCCCTGCGAAGGGTCTTGCATCTGTGGTATACAGGTCATCGTTCAGCTGTGCGTTTCTTTCATGTTCCAGCATAGGGCCGAAATCTGTATTGGTGATGGTCAGTGTCAGCATTGCTACGATACTCAGCAGGGCATAGAAATTATAAGGGATGGCTCTGATGAACAGATCCAGACCATTTACGCCCTCTACAACGCCGGCAACCGCGGCAGCCCAGGAAGAAATGGGCGCAATGATACAGATAGGTGCAGCAGTTGCATCAATGATATAGGCCAGTTTTGCTCTGGAAACCTTATGGGTATCTGTCACAGGACGCATAACAGAGCCTACAGTCAGACAGTTGAAATAGTCATCTACAAATACCAGCACGCCCAGCAGGAAGGTGGACAGCAGCGCACCTTTTCTGGATTTGATGGCTTTGGTCGCCCAACGGCCATAGGCTGCAGAGCCGCCTGCCTTATTCATCAGGGCAACCATGATCCCCAGGATGACCAGGAAGATCAGGATACCGACGTTCCAGCTATCGGACAGATTGGCCAGCATGCCGCCGTCTGTGCTGTTGGTGAAAATGGTCAGGTAAGCCAGCTTAATGTCAAAATTCGCATAGAACAGCCCCCCTACCACAATACCAATGAACAAAGAGGAATATACTTCCTTTGTGATCAGCGCCAGAATAATAGCAACCAGGGGAGGCACCAAAGACCACGCCGTCGCGTACATATTACTGGTGTATTCTGCTGCTTCGGCTTCCCCACCGAAAGCAGTTGTGGCCATGGCTGCTGCTACCAGTGCAACCACAAAGAACATGCCAAGCCACGTGTTTCTTGTTTTGGTTTTCATAACCCTTCTCCTTTCCGGAATTGAAAAATAATGATGAAATAATACCAGGTTTGGAGCCACCGAAAACCCACTTCATGGTTTTTTAGTGTGGATTTGTAAAAGCTTTCGCTTATGCAA
Organism: Anaerotignum sp.; assembly: GCF_051877975.1. Lineage (GTDB taxonomy): Bacteria > Bacillota > Clostridia > Lachnospirales > Anaerotignaceae > Anaerotignum_A. Next base: position 20,234 of record NZ_JBJEJK010000054.1, on the reverse strand, counting down.
GCATGCACGCTCATTTCCTTACAAATCTGCATGGCTCCAACGGAAACATAAGAAAAAGACCATGCAAAGGCACGGTCTTATAAGCATAGGTAAAATATGCTGCAAGTTTCCGATAGCGCTCCACATCCGTGACAGTACATTACATTTTTTGCAATGTCCCAGCGGCAGACCCCCTTTGGGCAGGGAAAACCGCTTCGGCAATGCCGCCTTTCCGCCCCCGCCGCCCACGGCTTTTCTGGGGAAATACTCATCGACATTGCGCCTCTATCTTATATTGTTGTCTGACGTTGCATCAGACTATTCTTCATTCATAACACACCCACCCGATAAAGTCAAGCCTTTCCGCAAAAAAGCCTTCATTTTCGGTTTTTTTGTGGATTTTTGCAGGGAAATGGCTGCAATAGTGAGCAAATATCAGCGCATCCGTTTTTCCCCTGTTGCCAGATAGATTTCATACCATTCCCAATGTTCCAGCCGGATATCCAAAGCGGCAATGGCGTTGTCCAAACGATACAGCTTATTGCTGCCCACCAAGGGCAGCATCCCCGCAGGATGATACAAAATCCATGCATAGAGGACGGTTTCCGGAGCAGTATGATGTCTTTCGGCAATCTCTTCCAAAACAGAACGTACCTTTTGATAGGGTGCTTCTTCGGAAGTAAAGATTTTGCCGCCAGCCAAAGGAGACCAGATCATCGGGTGGATGCCCTTTTCCAGCAGCAGATCCAGCATGCCGCTGTCGAGATGTTCATAGCAGACGGGGCTGAATTCGATTTGATTCATCACCAATTGCCCGCCGGTGCAGTTGTTCAGGGCATTGAATTTCCAAGGGTCAAAATTGGAAACCCCGATTTCCCTTACCAGCCCCTCCTCCTTCAGTTCCAGCAAAGCCTTTGCCGCTGCATGGGGATCCAGCAGAGGGTCCTCCCGGTGGATAAGGTACAGGTCAATATAGCCGCAGTGGAGCCGTTCCAGGCTGTCCCTGCAGGCCTGTTTGATGGTTTCATAGCGGGTATCATAATGTTTGGCAATTTGAACCGTTTTCCCCTCTCCATAGGGCATTCCGCCAATCTTTTTAATACCTGTTTTGGTCACCAGCTGAATCTGCCGGCGAATTTCCGGATATTTGGCAAATACTTTCCCCATTTCTCTTTCGCAAAGGGTATTCCCGTAGATTTCCGCCGTATCAAAGGTAGTAACTCCCCGGACAATGCAGCCCCGCATAAATTCCGCCAGTGTTTCCGTATCCCAATGCCAATCCGTCAGCCGCCAAAAGCCCTGTATGATGCGGGATAGGCTCAAATTTTCTGTGATCTTTACATATTCCATAGCGGCATGCCCCCTTTATTCATATATTCACATAAATATTGTATATTTATTGTATACAATACACAGCAAGACCGGTATCAGCGGAAATTTCAGAAGAAATCTCTCTGATCCGCCCCTGTCATGCACAAAAACATTGAGAGCAGCTCTCCATATTTTTGTGCAATTCTCCATATAAAATTGCCAGCTTTCTCCATAACTTCCTGCAATCCGCTAAAATTGCATAATTATGCACAAAATGATTGACTTCATTTTTGAGAGGTATATAATTAGTATAAATCATTCAACCCTTGAATCCAACAGAAATTTCAAATAAACGCAGAACAAAGAAAGGACGGCTCTATGAAACATAAGGTATATATCGACGGGCAGGCAGGCACAACGGGCCTGCAGCTCCGCCATAAGCTGGAAAATCATAAAGATGTTGAAATTTTGCTCATCAGCGAAGAACTGCGAAAGGATGAAGCAGAACGAAAAAGACTGATGAACGAGGCGGAAGTGGTGTTCCTTTGCCTGCCCGATGATGCGGCGAAGGAGGCGGTGAAGCTGGTGGAAAACCCCAATACCTGCATCATCGATGCCAGCACCGCCCACCGGGTCGACCCCGATTGGGCCTATGGGTTCCCGGAACTTTCCCCTGCCCATCGGGAAAAGATCAAACATTCCAAGCGCATCGCCAACCCCGGTTGCCATGCTACAGGCTTTATTGCGGCGGTGTATCCGCTGGTGGAAATGGGCATCATCGGCAAGGAGTATCCCCTGACCGCCCATAGCCTGACAGGCTACAGCGGCGGCGGCAAGGCTATGATCGCCGATTATGAAGCAGCCGACAGACCTTTCCTTTTCGACAGCCCCAGACAATATGGCCTGAGCCAGAAGCATAAGCATCTGCCGGAAATGCAGCATGTAACAGGCATTGATGCGCCCCCTGTATTCTGCCCCATCGTTGGGGATTATTACAGCGGCATGGCAACCTGCATCCCCCTGATTGCTTCCTTATTTAAAAAGAAAGTGACAAAAGAAGAACTGCTGGGGATGCTGAAGGAATATTATAAGGATGCAAAGCTCATCAGCGTGGGTACGGAGGAAACCAATTTCCTGGCATCCAACCCCCTCAGGGATACCAATGCACTGAAGCTGTATCTGGAAGGCAATGACGAACGGATGACCCTCATCAGTGTATTCGACAATCTGGGCAAGGGTGCTTCTGGTGCAGCAGTACAGAACATGAACATCGTCCTTGGTCTGGATGAAACAACCGGGTTGATTTGAGACCTTGGGGCTCTGCCCCAACCCCCCGCTGGGGTATGATACCCCAGACCCCCATTTGCAAAAAACTAACGTTTTTTGCGGAATATATTTTGATAAAGTATCTCTATCCCTTGCTGCTATCAAACGCAGTCTGATGGCAAATAAGGGTCAAGGGGCACCCCTTGCAGGAGTTTGAGGACAGCGTCCTCAAGAAAAAAGGAGGAATCGATATGCAAAAGATAACCAGCGGCGTGACCGCACCCAAAGGCTTTCTCGCCGGCGGCCTGCACTGCGGCGTAAAAACAAATAATACCGATAAAAAAGACATCGCCATGATTTACAGCGAAAAACCCTGCCACGCAGCAGCGGTTTATACCCAGAATAAAGTCTACGGCGCACCCATCACCGTCACCAGAAAAAATATTGCCGACGGCATGGCCCAGGCTATGGTCTGCAACAGCGGCAACGCCAACACCTGCAACGCCGACGGCGTGGAAAAAGCCCAGATGATGTGCGAACTGGCGGCAAAGGCTTTGAACCTGAAACCGGAGGATATCATCGTTGCCTCCACCGGGGTCATCGGTCAGGTGCTGCCCATCGAACCCATTGAAAAAGGCATTGCAGCTCTGGCACCCATCCTTTCCAAAGAAGGCAATCTGGACGCCGTGGAAGCCATTATGACAACAGATACCAAGCCGAAAGAAGAAGCCTATGAAATCGAAATCGGCGGCAAACCCGTAAAAATCGGCGCTATGGCAAAGGGCAGCGGCATGATCCACCCCAATATGGCGACCATGCTGGGCTTCTTGACCACCGATGCCGCCATCACCACGCCTATGCTGCAGAAAGCCCTGAAGCTGGCAGTAGACGATACCTTTAACATGGTCAGCGTAGACGGCGATACTTCCACCAATGATATGGTCTCCATCATGGCAAACGGCATGGCGGAAAACCCCGTCATTGACAAAGTCGGCGAAGATTTCGACCTGTTCGTAAAAGTTGTGAAGGAAATCTGCACCTCTATGGCGAAAAAAATCGCCGGAGACGGGGAAGGTGCAACGAAGCTGGTGGAATGCACTGTTACCGGTGCGCCTACCATCCCTCTGGCAAAGGCCATTGCCAAATCTGTCATCACTTCCAGCCTGACAAAGGCTGCCATGTTCGGTGCCGATGCCAACTGGGGCAGAATCCTATGCGCCATTGGCTATACAGAAGGGGATTTTGCCGTAGATACCATTCAGGTGGATATCTCCTCTCCCAAGGGCAGTATTCTGGTCTGCGAAAACGGCGCAGGCGTTGCCTTTGATGAGGATAAGGCGAAGGAAATCCTGCTGGAGGAAGAAATCCACATCGAGATTGCTATGAAGCAGGGGGATGCCACAGCAACGGCCTGGGGCTGCGACCTGACTTATGACTACGTGAAAATCAACGGCGACTACCGCACATAAGACCGTGGGACGCTGTCCCACCCCCTGCAAGGGGGATAATCCCCCTTGACCCTTATTTGCAACAACATGTACATGTTGTTGCGGTATCAGGTTCCAAGGGAATGATTCCCTTGGTGGGGTGCAGGGGCAAAGCCCCGCAAGAAAGAGGAAGGATTTATGGAAGATATGAATACAAATATGAATAGCCTGAAGGCAAAAGTGCTGACCGCAGCCCTGCCTTATATCCAAAAATACAACGGAAAAACAGTTGTCATCAAATACGGCGGCAATGCCATGATCCACCCAATGCTGAAAAAAGCCGTGATGAGCGATATCATCCTGCTTTCTCTGGTGGGCATCAATGTGGTGCTGGTTCACGGCGGCGGCCCGGAAATCAGCAGTATGCTGAAACGGCTGGATATCCCCTCCAAATTTGTTGACGGCCTGCGTTATACGGATGAAGAAACGGCAAAAGTGGTCCAGATGGTGCTTTCCGGCAAAACCAATAAAGATCTGGTCTCCCTCATCGGCCAGCTGGGGGGCAAGGCCATCGGCATGTGCGGCATCGACGGCGGCATGATCCACGCGAAAAAACTGGAAGGGGATTATGGTTTTGTAGGTGATATCACAGAAATCAATGTTGCCCCCATCAATCACGCCATCCACCACGGCTATATCCCCGTGATCGCCACCGTAGGCACCGATGACGAAGGCAATGTTTACAACATCAACGCCGACACAGCGGCAGCAGAGATCGCCGCAGCCCTGCAGGCGGAAAATATCATCACCCTGACAGATATCCGCGGTCTTTTGCAGAATGTGGATGACCCCGATTCTCTAATCTCCACGGTAACCATGGCGGATATCCCCCAGCTGATGGAAAAAGGCATCATCAGCGGCGGCATGATCCCCAAAATCAAAGGTCTGGAAAATGCCATTCGCTCCGGCGTGAAAAAAGCCGTTATGATTGACGGCAGAATCGAACATTCCATTCTCATCGAAATGTTCTCCGATGAAGGGATCGGCACCATGTTCACAAAATAAATCTGATGGAAATAGTTTGAAACGAAAGAAGGGATCCCCATGCGTTTTGAAGATATTAAAAAACTGGACGATACTTATGTTGCCCATACATACGGTCGTTACGGCGTAGCACTGGATCATGGCAATGGCGCCATCTGCTACGACCATGCCGGTAAATCCTATATCGACTTCACCAGCGGCATTGGTGTAAATTCTTTGGGCTTTGCCGATGCGGGCTGGGTCAAGGCTGTCACTGCCCAGCTGAATAAATTGCAGCATATTTCCAACTTATATTATACGGAGCCCTGCATTCAGGCAGCAAAGCTGATTTGTGAAAAAAGCGGCATGAAAAAGGTATTCTTCGGCAACAGCGGCGCAGAGGCCAACGAAGGCGTCATCAAAGCCGCAAGAAAATACTCCTTTGAGAAATATGGCGAAGGCAGAAGCACCATCGTGGCTCTGGAAAATTCCTTCCATGGCAGAACCATGGCTGCCCTTTCCGCCACAGGCCAGCCCGCTTATCATAATTTCTTCTTCCCCTTTGTAGATGGCTTCTCCTTTGCAAAGGCCAATGATCTGGAAGATACCCTTTCCAAGCTGACTGAGGATGTTTGCGCTGTCATCATGGAAATGGTACAGGGGGAAGGCGGCGTCATGCCACTGGAAAAAGAATATGTACAGGCCGTTTATCAGGCTTGTCAGGAAAAGGACATCCTCTTTATTGTGGATGAGGTACAGACCGGCGTCGGCAGAACCGGCACCTTCTACAGCTATCAGCAGTTCGGCATCCAGCCCGATTTGGTCTCCTCTGCAAAGGGTCTGGGGGGCGGCCTGCCCATCGGCGCGGTGCTGTTCGGGGAAAAAACAGAAAACGTACTGGTCCCCGGCGACCATGGCTCCACCTTCGGCGGCAACCCCGTTGTCTGCGCCGGTGCGGTGGAAGTCCTGCACCGTATGGATGAGGATTTCCTGCAGGAGGTCACTGCTAAGGGCAATTACCTGAAAGCGGAGATTGAAAAAATGCCCCATGTGACAGGCGTTGCAGGCATGGGTATGATGCTGGGCATCGAATTGGATACGGATGTAAAACCCATCGTCAACACCCTGATGGAAAATGGCCTGCTGGTGTTGACAGCAAAGCATAAAATGCGCCTGCTGCCTCCTCTGAGCATCACCCAGACGGAGCTGGAAAAGGGCTTATCCATTTTGAAAGATACATTAGCAAGTATTTAATTTTTTCGGGCTCTACCCGACTATCGCTTGAAAGAAAGCTAAACAAAGAAAATATATAATAACAAAGTAAATTATTTTTCCCTCGCAGAAACGAATATTTCTGCATAACGAGGTCCAGGGCATCATGCCCTGGCAAGGGTCGAGAGGGGACGAATTCCCCCGGAAAGGATTTTAATATGAAACATTTTTTGAAATTATTGGACTGCACCACAGAAGAAATCTATGAACTGCTGGACTTGGCAGCAACCATGAAGCAGTATGTAAAGGAAGGCAAGGAACACCATTTCCTGAAGGGCAAAACATTGGGGATGATCTTTGAAAAATCCTCTACCCGTACCCGCATCTCCTTTGAAACCGGTATGTATCAGCTGGGCGGTCATGCCCTGTTCATCAGCGCAAAAGATTCCCAGATCGGCCGCGGCGAGCCTACCCAGGATACTGCCCGTGTTATGAGCCGCATGCTGGACGGCATCATGATCCGCACCTTTGAACAGAAGGAAGTGGAAATGCTGGCGGAATATGGTTCTATCCCCGTTATCAACGGCCTGACAGATCTGTGCCACCCCTGCCAGGTCATGGCGGATCTGCTGACCATCCGGGAACATAAGGGCACATTAGAAGGGCTGACCATGTGCTATATCGGTGACGGCAACAACATGGCCAACTCCCTTATCGTCGGCGGGCTGAAAACAGGCATGCACGTGCAGATCGCTACCCCCGAAGGCTATCGGCCCGACCCTATGGTCATGGAATTTGCCGCTCAGTTCCCCGATCAATTTTCCATCACCGATGACCCTATGACAGCCGCAAAAGGCGCAGATGTTGTCATCACTGACTGCTGGACTTCCATGGGGCAGGAAGAAGAAAAGAAAGAAAGAGAAAAAGCCTTCGCCGGCTATCAGGTAAACAAGGCCCTGATGGGCGTGGCAAAGCCCGATGCCATGGTGCTGCATTGCCTGCCTGCTTACCGGGAACAGGAGATCACCAACGAAGTATTTGAAGAACACGCCAATGAAATTTTCGATGAAGCAGAAAACAGACTGCATGCACAGAAAGCAATCTTGGTAAAACTTCTTGGCTAAATAAAAAATACACCCCCAAAATCAAAAAGCACCTCAATCTGAGGTGACCCCAAAAAGTTAGACTTTTTAAGCGTAGCAGTTTTATTGGCTGCTACGCTGTTTTTATGCAGCCAATAGGCTGAGTCTGTATTGAACAGGACTCTTCCATCCTAGTTTTTCTTTTATTCTTTGTTCATTGTAATACTTTATATATCGTTCTATTTCTGATTTCAATTCTTCGTAGCTATAATAAACTACACCGTAGTATATTTCTTGCTTTAACAAGCCAAAAAAGTTTTCCATTACAGAATTATCGTGGCAATTACCCTTTCTGGACATACTTTGAAATATACGTTCTTCTTTAAGTCGATGTGAGTAGCTCTTCATCTGGTAAGCCCATCCTTAATCGGAATGAAAGGTTCTGCGATAAGGACAATCTGATGTCTTTTCGATTGCTTGTTCTAAGGCATCCACCACATTTTTTGCTGTTGGTTGTTTCGCGATTCCAAAGCTAAGTATCTCTCCATTGCACATATCCATAAATGGGTCCAGATATAGCTTATGCATTGTCATATTCCCCTGAGAATCCACTTCGTAGTACTTAAACTCAGTTGTATCCGTTGTTATTTTCTGATGAGGAATGGGAGTATTAAAGCGTCTTCGTATCCTATTAGGGGCTATACCTCCAACCTTTCCCTTATAAGAACTATATTTTCTACTTTTGCGCGTGAATTCCATAAAAACCAACAAAGTATGATCAAGTACGATTCAGCAGCATTAAAATCAAATTTGTTGCATGATCGTTGCAGTAACGCTCATTTTGTTGCAGTGGTTCGATCAAGGATTTTTTCATCCAAAAATATGCTTTATTTCTCAAATAAATTTATTCTATTGTAGCATAAAACTCATCCAGACACAACTTTCACAGCATTTTCCTTAATTTCATTGATCTTCTGAATCAGTGCCATCCTCGTCTTGGAATCAAACATCTTGATAAATGCAATAGGCTTATCAAAGGGAGGCTTCTGCAGATCTGCAACAGTTTCCATATAGCCATTCTGCTCAATATGATTAATGATTTTCATCACGAACGCAATCTGCTTTTGATTCAAAGATTCATCATTGATAAATGCAGAAAAAGCCTCCATCGCTGCAGCATGATCCAGCTTTGCAATCTTACGAATCAACAGACCGAAAGGCGTATCCCCAAATTCACGCTGATAATCCTCTTTGCTGCCCAATTCACTGGTCAAAATGCGTTCCAACTCCGTATAATCCCCAATGGAAAGAGGGATATTATGGGTCAGCTTGTGAATTGCCAAGGTGTCACCATGTTCCTCTACATAACGGTTGACCTTTTTGCGATAATCTTCAAAATCATAGGCAGGGTCCAACTGCATATTTTCCTGCTCTCCGATAATTGGGTCTGCCAGCTTTGTTACGATAGGCGATTTGGCAGGACTTTCATCCATCAAAAACTTTATCAATCCCCGCAGCTCCCGCCGAATGGTTTCAAACAGCAAAATATCATTGGCTGCCCAGAAATCATCTGTATTGATTTGCTTAATCCTATCCAATTTTGCCTTAATCTGTGGAATCGTAGCTTTTCGTTCCAAAAGAACCGCTGTATCGCAAAGCTGCTTTTTTGCATATTTGAAACTGGGCAATCCTTCCAGATGGGCAATCATCATGCCATACATAAAATTATCGAACCGCTTCGCCGCTTCATCATCATCCTTCAAATAAACCAATGGTGCGATTTCCTTCGTCAATTCCCCCTTGTCCCCTTCGCTTAGCATATCAAAGGCAGAACGGACTTTATATTTTTCTACATACTGCCGTCTCAATCTCACAGACACAATATCCATATTTAAGTCCAGAACTTGTCCATGGCAGATATCCGCCAGTTCCTTGCGCCAATCCTGGTAAGCATCCTCCGCAAAGGCACCATCCTGCAATGCCATCATCAGCCGAACCTGCTTATCAAAAATATTTTCCGCAAGAGTTTTTGTTTCTTTCCCTTCAAAGCCATTGGGGTGTTCTCTGAAAAATTCAAAATTTCCGCAATAGTCAAAAATCAGGAAACGCTTCTTGCCGATATATTCTCCGTCAATTTGGTCAGTACAGATTAAATTGGGAGCCAGACGAGTCCCTCTGCCAATCATCTGCCAGAATTTTGTTTTGGAACGCACCTTCTTGAAAAACACCAGATTTACACATTCCGGCACGTCGATGCCGGTATCCATCATATCAACAGATACAGCAATATGCGGCTCTTTCTCAGGCACCTTAAAATCATCTATTATCGTCTGGGCATAAGCATCATCACAAATGACTCTCTGGGCAAAGTGCCCCTTATACTGAGGATAGAGCTGATTGAACCGTTCCAAAATAAATTCTGCATGGCGTTTATTCTGGGCAAAAATAATGGTTTTGCCAACACGATCCCCACCTGCAACCTTGATGCCCCTTTCCATCAAATCCTGCAAGACTTTATCCACAGTTTCCTCATTAAAAACAAAGTCATTCAATGCCGCTGACGGAATAAAATCAGGCATCCCATCATCTTCCGCAAAATCATCCTCATATCTTTCTTTGTCCTCATCAGAAAGGTCATCATAGGTGATCCCTTCTTCCAAGAATTTTGTTTTCACCTCATAGTTATAATACGGCACCAACACATGATCTTTGTAAACTGCCGTTTCATAATCATAGGCATAGGTCGGCACACCGTGTTCCATTTCAAAGAATTCATACGTATTGCGGTCAACATCCGTTTTCGGCGTTGCTGTCAGCCCAACCAGAATTGCATCGAAATATTCAAAAATCGCACGATATTTCTTAAAAATACTTCTATGGCTTTCATCCACAATAATCAGATCGAAATGGGCAGGGGTAAACAGCTTTCTGCCGTCCTTTGTTTTTGTGGAATCGATGGCATTCAGCATGGTCGGATATGTAGAAAATACGATTCTCGCCCCGCGGTCATCCTTATTAGAGCAAAGGTTACACAAAGACATATCCGGCAGATAGTTTTTGAAATCATCCTTCGCCTGCTTTACCAAGGCAGTACGATCCGCCAGAAAAAGAATATTTGTTACATATCCGCCACGGCTTAAAACATCCGTCAAGCTGGAGGCTGTCCTTGTTTTCCCCGTGCCTGTTGCCATAACCAGCAGATTTCTGCGGAAGCCCTGGGTGATATTATCACAAACGGCACGGATCGCTTCCTTCTGGTAATAACGGTCAGTAATTTTATCATCAATGGGCACAGTACTCAAGTCTTTGCGTTCTGCACGGCGATTCATCAGCTTTTGCAGATCATCCTTGCTGAAAATACCGCTTACCCTTCTCTGGGGTCCTGTTTTGTCATCCCAGAAATAGGTTTCAAAGCCATTGGTGGTAAACATCATAGGGCGGCGGCCAAATTTTTGTTCCAGACAATCCGCATACAGCACCGCCTGTTTCCGCCCAATATTCGGGTCTTTGCTGGCACGCTTCGCTTCGATGACTGCTAAAGGCAAACCATCCTTGCCAAACAGAACATAATCCGCATAACCCTTCTGCCCCATTACACCGGTCATGTTATCAACTTCATATTCTTCCCAGACATCCGCATTTTCGCCGTCAAATTTCCAGCCAAGCTCCTTCAAATCCAGATCAATATATCTTTTGCGGGTCTGGAATTCAGACAAATCTTCAGGTTCAAAGGTACGCTCCTGCTGATGCTGTTCTTTTTCCGCTGTGTATGCAGCGGACATTTCTGCGATTTTCTTCCGAAGGGCTTCTATCTCCGCCTCCTTCTCCCCAAGAAGGCTTTCCTGCTCTTTGATTTTTTTCGTATCAACAACGACCTTCTCCTTGGGAATCCTTGCTTCTTCAAAGGTACGTTCTTCGTAATCGCTGCCATAGCAATAATCAATCCACTGGATAAATTCAAATAAACCTTTCAGAGAAAATAATACATCACTGTTGGAAATCGTTTTATCCGTATGTACCGCCATATTTCCCAGCTTAATGATGAAAGGCAGCTTGCCCCATGTCTGCTGGTCCACAGCGAAACGAAAGCTATGCTCATGAATCAGAGACTGCAGGTTGTCCCTGTAAGGCATCGTCATGGTGTTATCCGCAGCATAGACCCATTTCACAGCAAGTTCTAAGGCCTTGCGGCAGCCAACGGCACACATGGCAGGAGCAGAGGTATAGACCTTTTCCGCTTCCATGGCAGCGGCGGAGAAAAGGGCATATTCTTTTTTGTTTTTCAAAAAATCAAAATTACACATACGCGTTCTCCTTTCATCCACCAAAACGCCCTTAAATTTCCTCTATTTCTTCTTTTAGCTTAACAAAAGCCGGAATATATTGCTTTAAAATGGTATCAACCTTTGCAAAACATACTATCTCTAATTCTATTATACACAAAAAATCTGCTTCTGTCGTAGTATTACCCAAAATATTCCTGCATCAAGCTGTCAAACAGCAACTGTGTTTTATCTAATGCTGCCTGCACAGCAGCTTTTGATTTGTCGATCTGTTTGATAAAAGCAGCAAACTCATTTTGCAGTGTGATAGGCACATCAAATACTTGGCATTTTTTTAGCGCAAAAATCTTTAACTCTGCAAATGTTGTTCCAGACGCAATGCTACTATAGTCAGTCATAATCCTATCTTTCAAAGTGTAGAGCAGAAAAACGGGATTATAGCTGGTGTCAATTGCGTGAACCCACAGGACACGGCCATCTTTGAAGTAGAATGGTTTATCTGTATTAACTAACCAAATTCGTCCATCCGGGCAAATAGAGGGCATCAACAAGTCACCAATCCGAGGGGTTCCTGTAGCTTTGCAAAGTTCCGCATAGTGTTGCTCTGTAATGAACAACTCCGGAGTAATCTGTTTTCCTTCAGCCAAAGCACCTACTTCTGTTCCACGATAAAAAGGAATACCATTCTCCCGTAATTCTTCAACAAATACCCGCTTACTGGAGCCAACCTCAGCAATGTCCTCAAGACACTTTGTTTTCCAGCCTTTGGGATTGCTTAAACAATCACCAAATAGTTCGACAAATCGGGCTTTGATGAGATCATCTAACTTTTGAAGTTCTTTCTGACGAAACTCAATAATGTTTTCAACTCTTTTTAGGATATCAACAATCTCTCTCTGTCGATCCAGTGTATCCAAATTAAACTCTTCGCTTTTATAATCCTTAAAATAAATATGTGGAATTGTTGCACCAGTAAAATACTTCTCCAAATGCATATATCTCACAACATAGCAAAGATATTCTACTAAAACATTTTCTTTTGGCAAAAGATACTGCATAGTGCCTATTACTGAAGATTTTGCCGGATGTAAGGTAGTTCTACCAATACCTGCGCCATCTTTAACAACTGCCACATAAGGCTTTTCCTGATGATAAAAATCAACATTTCCTAAATAACCAGTAGCTCCATAGATTGGATATTCTCCTATTTTATCTATAATATCTGATTGTTTAAGATTCGATGAACCTCTTTCACAAACATCTTCGAGTTTTACTCTCATATCTTCATCCCTACAAATCCGAATTTCTACAGATTTGTTTTTCCTTTCTATAAGCCTAACAGTCTTTCCAGTTCATCCATGGCATTACCGATTTCCATTTCAATTTCACGAATATCTGCCATAATTTCCTGTGTGGAAGGATATTCCACAGGCACATATTCCACCTTTTTATATTTATTGATGGAAAGGTCATAGCCATTTTCTACGATTTCCTCCTTCGGCACAAAGAAGGACTGTTCTGTTCTCTCTCTTTCCGCCTCCTGCTCCATGTTATGGAAGCGGGCAATAATGTCCGGAATATCATTTTCACTGATTTCAGAACGCTTATCATCCAAGCTAAATCCATCGGCCTTCATATCATAGAACCATACATTTTCTGTGCCGCCTGCCCCCGTTTTCGTAAACACCAGAACGGCAGTAGATACCCCTGCATAAGGCTTAAATACGCCAGAGGGCATGGAAATTACCGCCCGAAGCTGATGATTTTCCACCAATTCCTTGCGGATGGACTGGTGTGCTTTGCTGCTGCCAAAAAGAACCCCATCGGGAACGATGCAGGCACAGCGGCCGCCTTTTTGCAGCATACGCAGAAACAACGCCAAAAAGAGAAGCTCTGTTTTCTTTGTATTGGTCACTGCTTTCAGATTATCATTGATGCTTTCCGCATCAATCGTACCCTTGAAAGGGGGATTTGCCAAGCAAACGGTATACTTCCCGCTGATTTCATTTTGCTTGGAAACGCTGTCTTTATAATCAATTTCAGGTTTTTCGATGGAATGGAGCATCAGGTTCATGGCAGAAATCCGCAGCATAGTGCGGTCTGTATCAAAACCCGTAAAGGCTTTCCCTGCGAAATGCTCCCACTGCTCACTGGTCATAGTATCCTCATAATTTCTGCGGATATATTCAGATGCAGAAACAAGGAAGCCCGCTGTGCCACAGGCAGGATCACAGATGATATCATCAGGCGTGGGCTGCAGCAGTTCCACCATCATTTCACGAATGTGCTTGGGTGTACGGAACTGCCCATTTTGTCCTGCTGTCGCCAGCTTGCCCAACATATATTCATACAGGTCCCCCTGCATGTCCAAGTCGGCAATATCATGCTCATATAAATCATCCAAGCCTGTAATGATTTTCTGCAACACCTGCGGTGTAGGAATCAAAAACATGGCATCGTCCATATAGCGGGCAAAGGCTGTTTTTCCTTCCTCCGTTTTATCGAAATGATCCTCTATTTCTATCAGCTCACCCTTTTCATCAAAATCAGGCAACCGTCCGTATTTCATCTTTTTGATTGCAGGGAATACCCTCTGGGAAATGATGTTGAAAATTTCTCTTGGGTCTTTGTCCTTGAATTTGCTCCAGCGCATAGACTGCCCTGCCGCAGACTGCGGGAAAATTTTATCCATTGCCTCCCCTGTCATATTTTCAAATTCTTCTGTTTCCAGTTCCTTTTCATCCAGAGAACGGATAAACATCAAATAAGTAAGCTGTTCAATGACGGTCAAGGGATTTGTAATGCCCCCGGCCCAGATATCCGTCCAAATCTTATCCACTTTATTTTTAATTACACCAGTAATCATAAGAATCCTCCACCATTCTTTTTAGTTAATTTAGATAAACATAAATATTTAATTTCATTTTATAGTATTTGTAAGCAAAAATCAATTTCTGGTATTTTTCAAGAAATCGGATGCATAATCTAAAAAAGCTCCTACAAATTTGCAGAAGCCATAAGTCTGTAATCAATTTTTTCATGCCTTACTATATGCAATCGTTTTCCCATGATTGAATAGACTAGATAATTAGATATTATCTATCTCGTCTTTCCATTCCACCTGATTCTTCATATTATAAAAATACGCAGCAATAGATGCACCTACAATCAAAACTCCTCCAAACAATGTACAAGGGGTTGGAATCTGATTCAAAAACAAAAACCCTAACACAATGGCAAACACCACAGAAAATTGATCATAAATCGCAATTTCCGACGCAGGTCCAAGACGGTAGGCATAAGTGAGAAAAATCTGTCCCAGTGCTCCCGTAATCGCAATCATTATCAAGTAAACCATGCCCATTCCCCGGGGCAGAATAACGCCTTTCATCAGAAGCAAAGTTGCCATCTGTACGATGCCGTAGGATGGCGTAGGATTCGGCTTTCCATAAAAACCAACAACGTATGATCAGGTATGATTCAGCAGCATTAAAATCAAATTTGTTGCAGAACTGTTGCAGTACCTCTCGTTTTGTTGCAGTAATTCAATCATGGTTTTTTCATCTAAAAAGTAGTTTTCTCCTCGAATAAATCTATCGTTATTATAGCATAAATTATAGATATTTCAAATTGTCCGAAGCTTTCCAAAAAACCCCTTTGTTTCCATGGCAATATTTTTTAGATACTGAACTTCGTACACACAAAGAATAATAGCTCGGTCGAGGAAACAACCTTGACCAAGCTATTTTAGGTGATCCATAATCATATGGGAAATCTTAGAGTTCTGCCCATGAACTACGACGTCTAATACCAGTTCGTTATTTTTCAACAGGATTGCGTTACCCGTCTTTCCTCCAATGCCATTCCAATCAAGCGATCTGTCTGGTCTGCCATAAACAGAGGAATATTCAGCACATCATCATCCAGCTTTAAATTGTCCAGGGAAAACCGGACACGGAGCTTGACCTGATCCGGGAACAGCTCCTTGAATTTCTTCAGGCTCCTACTGGTTGTGTTGGTTTCAGATTTCACTTCCACAGGGATAATATCATTCTCCCGCTGAATGAGGAAATCCACTTCATAAGAAGGATTGTTCTGGCTCCAGTACCGGGGAACCACCTCAAACTGCGTGATCAAGGTCTGCAGCACAAAGTTCTCGGTCAGTGCGCCCTTGAATTCAGTGAACAGGCGGTTGCCTTCCCCGAAGGCCGTAGGAGCCAGCTGTGCCAAGCGGCGGAGCAAACCCACATCCACCAGATAAATCTTAAATGCAGACAGGTCATCGTAGGCAGCCACCGGCAGACCGGGAGCGCTGCTGCGGTAAATCTTATGCACCAGTCTGGCATCCACCAGCCACTGCAAAGCATCCTCGTATTCACGGGCTCTTGCGCCTTCTTTGACAACCTTGTAGATAAATTTCTTATTCTCCCTTGCCAGCTGAGACGGTATGGATTTCCAAATCATAGAGATCTTCGGAAACTCGCTGATGTTAGGATGCTTGGCAAAGTCCCGCTCATAAGCACCGATGATCCCGGAAAGGGCTTCCTGCATAGCAGAAACATCTCGGGCTTCCGTCCACATCAGAACGGGCTCAGGCATACCGCCGGTAACATAGTACATCTTTAATTTCTCATAGAGCGGATTGAAAAAGGCATCTGGGATTGGCTCAATGGTATCCACGCTTTCCAGATATTTGGCGAGATTTTCGTCGCCGTTAGCAAGTAGGAATTCCGTGAAGGTCATTGGATCAATCTGCATAAAGTTAACCTTGCCTACCGGGAAAGAGGATGGCTTCGCCAGAGCAATCCCCAGCAGAGACCCGGCACAGGCAATGTGGTACTGCGGGGCATTCTCGCAGAAATACTTCATGGAGTTAATGACCTTGGGGCAATCCTGCACCTCGTCAAAAATGATGAGGGTCTTTTCCGGCACGATCTTCTGACCGCTGGCCAGTATCAAATTTTGCAGGATGCGATCCACGTCCTTAGTAGTCTCAAAGAACTGCTTATACTCTTCGTTTTCATCGAAGTTAAAGTAGGCTGTATTTTCATAATAGCGTCTGCCGAATTCCTTGAGAATCCAAGTCTTCCCCACCTGACGTACGCCCTTTAAGATCAGCGGTTTGCGGTAGGGTGAATTCTTCCAATCCAGCAGCTTATTTAAAATCAATCGTTCCATAGATACACCCCTTCACATTTTTATTGGAGTTTCAGTGTGTTGTAATCACATTTTTATTATATATCGCTTGCGCCGAAATCACAACCGTCATCACAAAATTATTTGCATTTTAGGTACACTATATCACATTTTTATATTTTTTCTGCCATAAGGAGATGAGAAAAGGATTCAGAAAAGATGAGGACTAGATTTTTCCTTCATAGTGGAATCCAATTCCCTTTTGTGTTCCCGGAGACTAAAATCCGTACCCCTTTGTAGGTTTATTCATCAGGGGACATAATAGGAAAGGAGTAAGGTATGTTTCAACCTTACTCCTTTTCAGTTCTGTCGGATTTATTATTACAAAATATTCTCACAGAAGCGGTGCAGGAACGCTGCGACCTGTGCCCTTGTGGCATTACCCATAGGCATCAGGTTTCCGTCACTGCCGCTCATGATACCCTCGCCGCAGAGCCACTGCATAGCAGGAACTGCATATTCGGAGATATCCAGTGCATCGTTGTAGCTGAGGATATTGGTGTCCTCGCCCACGCTGACGTCAAATCCTTTATACTGGGCGTATCTATACAAAATTGTGGCAAGCTGCTCACGGGTGATTGCATCGTCCGGTCCGAACAGGCCATTGTCATAGCCGCTGACTATGCCATTTGCTGCAGCCCATGTAATGGCATTTTCGTAGTACGAGCCAGATTTCACATCATCAAAGGCGCAGCTGCCCGAGATTTCAGGTTCGCCCTCCAGACGGTAGAGGATCGTAACGATCATGCCTCTTGTGGTGGCTGTTTCCGGGGAGAATGTATCTGCGCTTGTACCGCTCATCAAACCGTTTTCATATGCATATGCCACATCTTCAAAGAACCAATCGTCTGTATCAACATCCGCAAACGGGAACTCATCTGTGACTGGATCTTCTTCGATTGCTTTCCAGCCGGCATAAACGGTGGTGTTGCTTGTCAGCTTAATGCTTGTGATTTTGTCGGTAAGCTCCCTGTCACTGTACCAGCCTGTAAATGCAAAGCCGTCTTTTTCAGCCTTATACTCTTCAAGGTTTATGTTTGTTCCTCTTGATTTAGTGATACCGGAAATACTGCTGCCGCCATTGGTGTCAAATGTCAGCTTATAATGAATGCTGCTGTTTCCGCCGCCGGAAGAGCTGCTTTGGCTGTGAAGCGGCTCAAATACACCGTATATACGTGCAACATTGTCTACATATTCATCTGAGTAAACAGGGCCGAGGGTTTCAACATGAGCCTTTCCGTTTAATGTGGCGGTTGTGTCATTTGTAAAGCAGAAGCCGTCATTTTCAACAGCGCCTACAAGAACGGAATAATAGCAGCCCTCTTTAAATGCCTCGTCCTGTGCCACTAATTCCCAGCCGTCATCGGCTGTGCCTGTATATTTATCCTCAGGAATCTTGTACCATATAGCCTTAAAAGGCTCGGCACTGCCGTCAGGCGCAGATGTAATTTCAGGGCTAAAGTCAGGTGTGTTGCCAATAACAGGCGCATCAACCTTTGCGGCTATGCTTGTTATAGGCTCATCTACATTAACCGGCTTTTCCGGCTTAAATGCAACAAACGTGGGTATCTCATATTCTCCAAATGCGCCGGGGATGACTTCCATTCCGTTTATGGTAGGCTTAATCTGCGTATCAAGACAATATCCGTACTTTGTCCGGAATGTTGTCATAATTATGTAACAGTAACCCTCTTCAAATTTCTCGTCTTTTCCTAATTCTACACCGGGATTTCCAAGGATATCCCCATTAGATGGATTCTCATTATCAGTTTTATACCATTTAACGTCATAAACCTCAACACTGTCCGCAGGGTCTGATGTAACCCTTGGTTCATAGTCAGGTGTTTTGCCTATAACAGGAGTGTCGACTTCTGCGGCTATGCTTGTTACTTCAATAATTTTATCCGAAAGCGGGCCCAAGGTACGGCTTACATAGGCGCATGTACTGTCTTCGCCATAAACAGGTCTGTCGCCATTATGCCTATAGCCGTTTACTTTAGCCTTTGTGTCTGTGGTGAAGCAATAACCGGTATTTGTTTCAAACTCTGCGTCAATACGGTAATAGTACCCTTCCTCGAACTTGTCATTCTCATCCATTACATCCCACTGACCGTTTTCTTCATCGCTTTCGTACCATTTAACTTTGCCGTCTTTCAGTTTAAGGATGTTTACTTCGTCATACTGCTTACTGTCATTAATGGCCGCACCATAGCCAACAGGTGTAAAGTTAGGGCTATCGCCTATACAAGGATCGACAACTGTAACAAGAATGTTTGTTACAGGTATAGGCGCAAGGGGACCGAATGTGGCGCTTACATAGGCTGTGCTGTTGTCAGAAGAAAGAGTAAGCTGACAGTCGTTAAAGTTTACATAAGCCGTTGTGTCTTCGGTGAAGGAATAAGGGGTTTTTGGTTCAAATGCCGTATCAAAGCGGTAATAGTATCCTTCCTTGAACTCGTCATCCTCATCCATTACATCCCAGGGACCGTTTTCATCCTTACTTTCGTACCATTTAACACTGTCATTTTCAAGTTTAATGACGTCATTCTGCCAACCGCTGCCATCAATGGTCGCATCATATTCAGGGTCAAAGTCAGGCGTTTTGCCTACAAGTGGAGTGTCAACTTCAACATGAATTTCTGTTACAGGTCCGGGCGTAAGCGGTGCAAATGTGGCGCTTGCACAGGCGGCTGTCAAATCTTCACTTAAAATAGGAACATCATAATCATTAGACCTGCCGTTTACTGTAGTCTTTGTGTTTGCGGTGAAGAAATATTTGCCAACTGTATCAAACGGCACCTCAACACGGTAATAGCAATCCTTTTTGAACACATCCTCCTCATGTATGGTCTGCCAATTTATCTTCTCGATTTCGCCGTTTTCGTAGCTTTCGTAGCTTTCTTTAGAACATTCCCGCCAAAACATGGATTCCGGCTTCCATGAAACACTGTCCGCAGGGGTTGATGTAAACTGCGGTTTAAAGTCTGGCTTTTCGCCTATAACAGGAGCGTCAACTGTAACGTCGATGTTTGTTACTTCGCCAAAAAGATTATCGAAAACCTGAATAGCAACTACATCCTCAACAACAGAAGAATCAGTTACCTCCTTTCCATTTACATAAACTTCAAAAGACGTGGAGGGTGTCCAATCGTTGGGTATACCATAAAAAACTAGGTAATAAAAACCTGCTTCAAATTTTTCCCCTGTATTCATCATTACCCACCCAGGCTCATTTGGGTCGTTTGTTGTGGAGTTCTTCCGCCATGATACATCGATACCCTCAGACGTAGAGTAATTAGGGGTGAATTTGACATTTATAGCAGTGTCAGGCGTTTCGCCAATTACAGGCTCTGTAACAGTAAAGTCTATCCTTTGAACCTTCCCTGCAAATGCCGCTGTGGGCATTATGCCAAGCGCCATGATACAGCTAAGTATAAGGCAAAATATTTTTTTTC
>NZ_JBJEJK010000053.1:0-37142 GCF_051877975.1 Anaerotignum sp. | reverse complement strand
AATAAAGGCCCTTTCTCCGAAGAGAAAGGGTCTGTTTTATTAGAGGGAAATAGAGTTAGATATGCGCTGATTTATATTTATTCCTGATGATGTAGTTCATCCAAATCATTGACAGGGGGCTTCAAGCCATCAATGGTAATATTATTTTTCTGGGCATAATCCCACAGGGCAGCATGGAGCGCTTCCTCCGCCAAACAGGAACAGTGTACCTTTACAGGGGGCAGGCCATCCAAGGCTTCCATCACCGCTTTATTGGTTACCTCCAAGGCCTCCTGAATGGTTTTGCCTTTTACCAGTTCTGTCGCCATAGAACTGGTTGCTACCGCAGCGCCGCAGCCAAAGGTTTTAAACTTTGCATCGATGATCTTGCCATCTTCAATCTGCAGATATACCTTCATAATATCACCGCACTTCATATTGCCCACCTGGCCAACACCGCTGGCATTTTCAATTTCACCAACATTTCTGGGATTCATAAAATGATCCATTACTTTTTCACTGTATTCCATAAAAGGCTCCTCCTTCGTGTATCCTCGTTTTTTTATCTTTTCAAATCAAATTGTTTTTTATTTATTCGCCTTCATAGCATCTTCATAAACAGGAGACATATCTCTCAGTCTCTGAACAATACCAGGCAGTTTTTCCAGAATAAAATCTACCTCTTCTTCTGTATTGTCTCTGTCCATTGTCAGTCTCAGAGAACCATGGGCTGTTTCATGGGGCAGACCAATGGCCATCAGTACATGGGAAGGATCCAGAGAACCGGAAGTGCAGGCAGAACCGCTGGAAGCTGCGATACCCAGTGCATCCAACAGGAGCAGCAGGGATTCCCCTTCGATATAGGAGAAGGAAATATTGCAGTTGCCGGGCAGACGGTCTGTAGGATGACCATTCAAACGGCTGTAAGGGATATTTTCCAGAATACCTTTGATGAGCTTATCTCTCAGAGCAACCAACTTTGCAGTTGTTGCTTCCATTTCTGCCACTGCCAGTTCTGCAGCCTTACCGATACCTACGATACCAGGGATATTTTCTGTACCGGCACGCTGTTTCTTTTCCTGAGCACCGCCGAAAATCAGAGGTGTTACCTTTGTACCTTTTCTGATATAAAGGGCGCCGATGCCTTTGGGTGCCCCCAGCTTATGACCGCTCACGGAAAGCAGATCGATATGCATTGCTTCCACATCAATGGGGACATGGCCTACAGCCTGTACGGCATCTGTATGGAACAGTACACCATGCTTTCTGGCGATTTCGCCGATTTCTTTGATAGGCTGGATCGTACCAATCTCATTATTAGCAAACATTACAGAAATCAGAACTGTTTCAGGTCGAATTGCCTTTTCCAATTCTTCCAAAGAAATTTTACCGAATTCATCTACATTCAAATATGTTACTTCTACACCATGTTTTTCCAGATATTCTGCTGTATGCAGAATCGCATGATGCTCAATCTTTGTTGTGATGATATGATTGCCTTTGGAAGCATAAGCTTCTGCAACCCCTCTCAGGGCTGTATTATCGCTTTCAGAACCACCAGCTGTGAAATAAATTTCTTCCGGCTGCGCATTGATGGCTGCTGCCACCTGCGCTCTTGCATGTTCCAATGCTCGTTTACTTTCCTTTGCAACAGCATATACGCTGGATGCGTTGCCGTAGTGTTCTCTAAAATAAGGCAGGATCTCCTGCAGGACTTCTTCTCTGACAGGTGTTGTTGCCGCATTATCAAAATACATTTTCGTTTTCATATAAAATCTCCTCTCATACTCTTCTTATTTATATATCATAGTATTTTTATATGTTTTGTGTGAATTAAATGTATCATCTTTATCGACATATGTCAATAGAAAATTAAAATCTTTCCAAAATAATCCCCAAATTTTTTACTCCCTGAATAAAAACAGCATAAACTTCACATATCGAAAACTTTTTTCAAGTTTTTTTTTGCATCCGTGTCATTGTCTTTTCCCTTCAAATAATTACCCGTATAATGGGAAATAAGTTTTTGGGTACAAATTATACTTTTCCCGAAATCGGTTAGAATATAAAAAGTTTTCATCGCAAATCTTCTTTTCAGATCGATTGGTGAAGAAAATTTTTGGCAAAACGAGGTGGGACCTATGGAATTCAAAGATCGCTTAAAAGCACTGAGAAAAGAAAAAAAACTGACGCAGGTCAAACTGGGAGAAATGCTTAACTATGGTTACACGGCAATTGCGAACTATGAATCCGGGCGAAATCAACCTTCCATTCCTGATTTAAAAAAGATCGCTTCTATTTTCAATGTATCCATGGATTACCTGTTAGGTGTCAACGATATCCGCCATCCCTATGTCATTGATGATGAAACGGCAGAATTTAACGAATTTCGCCGTTATTATGCAATGCTGAATGATGATAGTAAAGATGAATTGATGCTATATATGCAGTTCTTAGTTGACAGACAGGCTCGAAGGAAAGGTCAAACAACCCTGAACTACGGAGAACCGGAAGTAAAAAGCACCGTCCTGAGAGTAGCACAAAAATCCGAAGAATATCGTTAAAAACCTTAAAAGACTATGGAAAAATTCCATAGTCTTTTTCTATTCATCGGATCACACCGCAGGCAATCTTCATGCCACTGTTTCCTGCAGGCTGTGTCACAAAATCATCCGGGTGCAGATGGATGACCATTGTCCTCCCGATCACCTCTTGCAGCTGGAATCGATCCGTCAATACTGCCATCCAAGCACTGCCATGATTGGAAAACAGCGGCGGCAAATCTCCTGCATGATAGGGGTGCAGACAATTTTTAGGATTATAATGCCCCTTTGTATCCGCAAAATCATCCCCGCCGCAGTCATTGCCTTCATGGATATGGAACCCAAATACACCGCCGCAGGGGTCTTGTTCCGGCAAGCCCTGGATATTAGCCACTACCAATACACCTTTCTCTGTCTGAAACAGCCTTACTTTCCCTTTCAGCTCCGGATAGGCTGCAGAGCCCTGCAATATTGCCGTTGCCATGGGCATTTCCTGCAATTCTTTCATCAATTCTTCTCTGCATGCTTCAAATGTAACCATAAGATCCCCCCTTTTCCACCATAGTATTCACACAACATTTTATGGTGATAACCCGAAATAAATCTGAAACCAAATCACGCTTCCCTTTGAAATAAAAAAGACTACGAAAAAATCGTAGTCTGAAATATATCCTTTTTCTTATTTTTCTGCAATCAATTCTCTTGCCGCTGCCAGCGTTGTTTCCGTCACATCGCTGCCGCCCATCAATCTTGCAACTTCCAGCACAGAGCCTTCCCCCTCCAGAGAAGTGACCTGTGTAACAGTTTCGCCATCCCCGCTTTCTTTTTCGATGAGGAAATGATGATCTGCCATGGCTGCGATCTGGGGCAAATGGGTGATACACAAAATCTGCCGCTTACTGCCCAAAAAGCGCATCTTTTCGCCAACCTTTCTGGCTGTTCTGCCGCTGACACCGGTATCGATCTCGTCAAAAATGAACGTACCGATTTCATCCCCATCCACCAGCACTGTTTTCAATGCCAGCATCACCCGGCTCATTTCCCCGCCGGAGGCGATTTTTGCCAAGGGTTTCAAATTTTCCCCCGCATTAGCAGAAATGAGAAATTCCACCTTATCCTTACCATCGGCCGCCCAATCGGCTTTTTCCTCAATTTGGATATAAAATCTGGCATCCTTCATCTCCATATCCTTTAAAGAAGCCTCAATCTGCCCTGCCACCTGCTCCGCAGTCGATTTCCGCAAAGCAGAAAGCTTCTCCGCCGTAGCCGCCAGTTTTTTCTGTTCTTTTTCCTTTTCCAGTGTCAGTTCAGCCACTTTTTCGCTGCTGTTGGAAAGAAAATCCAGCTCCTGCACCACTTTCTCATAAAAGGCCAATGCCGCTTCCACGCTTCCGCCATATTTTCGTTTTAATTTATAAATCAACTGCAGGCGTTCTTCCATTTCCTCCAGTGCCTCGGGATCATTTTCCTGTTTTTCCGCTTCCCGTTTCAATTCCCTTGCTGTATCCTCCACCGCCGCATAGGCATCTGCCAATGCATCCGCAAAGGATTGCAGGCCATTGTCATATCCTGCTGCCTCCTGCAGCTTTGCCAGGGCATCTCCCAGCTGATCACAGGCAGAGGGGATCATCTCTTTCCCGTCATAAAGGAGGGCAATACTTTCTCCTGTCAGGCGCATCAACTTTTCCATACTGCTCAAACGTTTTTTCTGCTCCAGCAATTCTTCTTCCTCGCCCAAACGCAGTTTCCCTGCCTCCAGTTCTTCCTTCTGGAATTGCAGGATATCCATCCGCTGCTCCCTCTGGGATTCATCCCCCAACAGAGATTGCAGCTGTTTTTCCAGCTCTTTCATGGCATGATAGCTAGTTTGATATGCCGTCAAAACCTCACCAAACCCTGCGCCGCAAAAACGATCCAGCAGGCGGATATGCTTGGAAGGGTTCAGAAGGGACTGATGCTCATGCTGTCCATAAATATCAATCAGGTCCTCGGCAATCTCTCTGAGCATACCTACAGTAACCGTAGAACCATTTACACGGCACACAGATTTTCCTGATTCGCTGAGGGTACGGGTAATCAGAACGGAACCATCTTCCTCCGGTTCAATGCCTTGTTCTTCCAATTTTTCCTGCAAAGCTGCTGACTGCATGACAAACAAGGCCTCCACCAAAGCCTGTTTTTCCCCATGGCGCAGAAAATCCTTTCCTGCTCTGCCGCCCAAAGCAAACTGCAGAGAATCGATGACCATAGATTTCCCTGCACCCGTTTCCCCCGTCAGGATATTCAGCCCCTCACCAAAGGATATCTCGCTTTCCTTGATGAGTGCTACATTTTTGATATGCAGATGTTCCAGCATAAAGCGTCCCCCCTTATCAATCAGGCGCTATGGATGATACGATACAGTTTTTCAATAATGACTGCTGCCTGATTATGGGTACGGACAACACAGAAAACCGTATCATCCCCAGCGATGGTGCCAAGGATTTCACTATTCTGCATATTATCCAGCGCAACAGCCACCGCCATGCCCATGCCGTCCAACGTTTTCACAACGATTATATTCTGGGCATAGTCCATCTTCAGCACCGCTTCCTTGAACACGCGGGTCAACCGTTCTGTCACCTCTGTATCATTGTTTGTTATCACCGCATATTTCTGACGGCCTTTTTCTGTGGCGATCTTTGTCAGCTTCATTTCACGAATATCACGGGAAACAGTAGCCTGCGTCACCATGAAGCCTTCTTCGCAAAGCTTCTGCGCCAGTTCATCCTGTGTTTCGATATCATAATTTTCAATCAGTTCCAAAATTTTTGCATGTCTGGCGATTTTCATCGCTGCAACCCTCCTTACTTTTTCTCAAAAAGAAAAAATCACTTGGATAATTTATGCCGCAATACGTCATAAAAACTCTGCGGTTTCGTCTTAATGATCGTTGTGCAGACTGGCGCTTTGCGAATCTGCACCACATTCTTGCCCATCAGCGTCTTGTTATCCTGTCCATCGGCACTGATGGTAAAAGGGGTATCCTCCCGGCTGGGGTTGATCTCCACCGTTACCACATCATCGGCAGAAACCACAATGGGCCTGCTAGTGAGGGTATGAGGAGAAATGGGCGTAATGGCAATGATCTGTGCATCTGCCTTCAACACCGGACCCCCAGCGGAAAGGTTATAAGCAGTGGAACCCGTAGGTGTGCAGATGATAACACCATCTGCCCGCAGGGTATCCACATATTCATCGTTAATAAAAACATTGAATTCCAATATCTTATACAGATTGCCACGGGTAATACAGATATCGTTCAGAGCGATCATTCCTGTTTCTCGCATATCTCCTTTTGCCATACTGCATTCCAGCATCATGCGCTTTTCCAATTTATAATTGCCGCTCAAAACCTTATCAATGGCCAGTTCTGCGTTATTTTTTTCTTCCGCCGTCAAAAAACCCAGCGTTCCCAAATTGATGCCCAGGATGGGCTTTTCAAAATTTGCCGTTCTTCTGCCGACCCCCAAAAGGGTACCATCGCCCCCCAGTGAAATCAGAAAATCACTATGTTCATAAAGTTCTTCTTCCTCCTTGGCATACTGGGGCAATTCTGCCAACGTTGCCACCCGCAGGGAAAGCTGCGGCTGACAGCCCTTTTCCAGCAGATAGTTCACCAATCTCTTTGTCACTGCCAGTCCTTTATCCTTCTCTACATTGGGCAAAATCGCTACTTTTTTCATCTTCTTCCCCCTCATTTCTCTCCGGAAAGGATTTTATGAGATTCTGTTACCACTTCTTCCAGTTTTTTCTGTACTTCCTCTTCTGTCATGCCCTTCTGGCTTTTATCCAGATAGATCAAATATTCAATATTGCCCTCGGGCCCTTTGATGGGAGAAAAGCTCAGGCCCAGAATGCCCAGATCCTGCGTCCGTACATAATTTGCGATCATTTCGATGACCTCTTTATGTACGTTGATATCCCGCACAACCCCCTTTTTGCCGACCTTTTCCCTGCCTGCTTCAAACTGGGGCTTGATCAGGCAGACCAACTGCCCTTTTTCGCTCAAAACACCTAAAACCGCAGGCAGCACCTTGGTCAGGGAAATAAAGGAAACATCAATGGAAGCAAAATCTCCTTCATCGGGCACCTGTTCATGGGTCACATAGCGTACGTTGGTCTTTTCCAGGCAAACGACTCTTTCATCATTCCGCAGCTTCCACGCAAACTGCCCATAGCCAACATCGATGGCATAGACCTTGGATGCGCCATTCTGCAGCATACAATCCGTAAAACCCCCTGTGGAAGCGCCGATATCCAAACAAATTTTCCCGTCCAATGAAATGTCAAATTCGTTTACCGCTTTTTCCAGCTTATAGCCGCCTCGGCTGACATATTTCATCTGGCTGCCTTTTACTTCCAAATTGGCATTCACAGGCACTTTTGTCCCTGCCTTATCTTCCTTCTGTCCGTCAACATAAACATTGCCCGCCATGATATAAGCCTTTGCCAGTTCTCTGGAGGCTGCCAGCCCCTGCTGTACCAACAAAACGTCTAATCTTTCTTTTTCCACCTTTTCTGCCATGGTCATTCTCCCAATCTTTTCTTTATGCTTTCATAAATGCCCGCAGCATCCAGCCCATATCGTTCAAAAAGCTGCGCCTGCGTGCCTTGTTCAATATATTTATCAGGGAAAGCCAGATTCAGGATATCCGCCTGAATACCGTTATCCCCATAGAATTCCATTATTTTAGAGCCAAAACCGCCCCTGCGGAGGTTATCCTCCACTGTCACGATATGCTCACAGGTTTCTGCTGCCTTTCGCAGCATTTCCTCATCCAACGGTTTGATGAAACGCATATTCACCAGCATCGGATGATATCCATCTGCCTCCAGCAGCTTTGCGGCATCTGCCGCCGCTTTCAGCATGTGCCCCTCTGCCAGAATAGCGATTTTTTCCCCTTCCTGTATCAGTTCCGCCTTGCCATATACAATCGGCTGTTTCTTTTCTGCGAAGGCTGTTTCTGCCGTTCCTCTGGGGTATCGCACCGCTATAGGGCCATCCCATTTGTTTACAGCAAATTCCAGCATTTCTTCCAGTTCCCAGCCATTCTTTGGAGAAAGGACGGTCATATTGGGGATATGGCTCAGGAAGGACAGGTCGAAGACGCCCTGATGTGTCTCCCCATCTGCGCCGACGATGCCTGCTCTGTCGATGGCAAATACCACATGAAGATTCTGCATACAAACATCATGGACGATTTGGTCATACGCCCGCTGCAAAAAAGAGGAATATACCGCAAATACAGGAATAATACCGCCCTTTGCCAAGCCTGCGGCAAAGGTGGTGCCATGCTGTTCCGCAATGGCCACATCAAAGAAGCGTTTTGGAAAGGCTCTCTGGAATTTTTCATAGCCTGTCCCACCGCTCATTGCCGCAGTGATACCGACCACCTTCGGATTCTTTTTGCCGATCTCCACCATTTTTTCTCCAAATACAGCAGACCAGCTCTTGCCACCCTTGGAAATGGGCAAGCCTGTTTTTAAATCAAAGGCACCAACGCCGTGATAATCCCAGGGGCGTTCCTCCGCATAGGGATATCCCTTGCCCTTGATCGTCTTTACATGAATCAGAACAGGACGATTCATTTCCCGCACATTCTGCAGCAGCTCGATCAGCTCCGGCAAATCGTGGCCATCCACAGGGCCTATGTATTTAAAGCCCAGCTGTTCAAACAGCGCACCGTGGGTAAACAGCATTTTTGCACCATCCCGGACATTTTTCAGCACCTGATAAGTGCCCTCACCAATGACAGGCACATTATCCCGAAACTGCTTTACCGCTTCCTTCCAGCCACGATACTGATAGCTGGTGCGGAGGTTATTTAAGTGTCTGCTCACAGCGCCCACATTCGTATCAATAGACATCTGATTGTCATTCAGAATCACGATCAAATTGGTCTGCTCTTTTCCGGCGTTGTTCAATGCTTCATAAGCCAGCCCACCCGTCATGGAACCATCCCCGATAACTGCAATCACATGCTCTTTTCCGCCCATCAGATCGCGGGCCTTTGCCAACCCCAATGCCGCTGAAATTGACGTAGAGCTATGGCCTGCCGCAAAGGCATCACAGGCACTTTCATTGGGTTTCGGAAAGCCGCTCAGCCCGTCCAGCTGGCGGAGATGATCGAAACCATCTTTCCGGCCGGTCAATATTTTATGGATATAAGCCTGATGGCCAACATCCCATACAATCTTATCCTTTGGCAGGTCGAAGCAATATTCCAAAGCCACCGTCAACTCTACCACGCCCAGATTGGACGCCAGATGCCCGCCGGTCTTAGAAACCTTCTGCAGCAAAAACTTACGCAGTTCCCTGCACAAAGCCGCCAGTTCTCCGTCATTTAGTTTTTTGATATCTTTCGTGGAATGAATTCGGTTTAAAATTCCGCCCACAATGTCACCAACTCTCTATTTCTTACAAATTCGTTAAAGCCAAAGCCCGATCACAATGCCCAGCAGTGCCCCGGCGGCAACCTCCAGAGGGGTATGTCCCAAAAGTTCCTTCAACTTATCCACATCGGGTATCTTGTGTTCCAAAATCAGCATATTCAAAATTTCCGCCTGCTTGCCTGCCGCTCTTCGGATCCCCTGGGCGTCATACATCGTCACAAAAGAAAAAATCATCGCAACGGCAAACAAAGGCGAATCGAACCCATAATATTTTCCAATGCTGAAAGAAAGGGCCATGGTAAAGGAAGAATGGGAACTGGGCATACCGCCTGTCCCCACGATGCGGGAAGCATCGAATTTTTTATCAACAATCAATGTCAGAATAATTTTTATCCCCTGTGCCGCCGCCCATGCAATGATGGCAGCCCAAAGGGGGATATTTTGCAGAATCGCATGAAAATGATACATACGCTCGCCTTCTTTCTGCTTATCTCAAAACCTTTTTAAACTGTTCAAAACGTCCTGGTTGTCAAATATTCCGTCAGCGCAGACAAAAATGCACAGCTTTCTCCCTGCTTTTTCCAAATCTCCATTGCCTCCTGGGAAAGCTTCGCCGCAATGTCACGGGATTTTTCGATGCCATAAAGAGTGACATAAGTGGTCTTGTGGTTCTTTTCATCACTATGGATGGGCTTCCCCAGTTCTTCCATGGTACTTGTCACATCCAGAATATCATCTAAAATCTGGAATGCGACGCCAATCTTTTCACCGGCCAAACCAAACTGCTCTGCCGTTTTCTGATCGGCACCGCCAATGATAGCGCCTGCCTCCAGTGCGCCGCGAATCATGGCCGCCGTCTTATGCAGATGGATAAAATCCAGCGTTTCCTTATCTAAGGGCTTCCCTTCAAAATACACATCCACCACTTGCCCCGTCAGCATGCCAAAAATACCTGCCCCATGGGCAATGGCCTTCATCGCACCTGTGGTCTGAGGGGTAGGATTTTTCAGACAGGCATCCGCCATGGTTTCCATGGCATGATGCAGCAGTCCATCCCCCGCCAAAATCGCCATATCCTCTCCGAATACCTTATGATTGGTCAGTCTGCCCCGGCGATAATCATCGTTATCCATGGCAGGCAGATCATCATGGATGAGGGAATAGGTATGAATCATTTCCAGCGCACAGGCAAAGGGCAACGCATCCTCTTTTTTGCCGCCCACCGCTTCACAGGCCGCCAGCAGCATCATCGGGCGCAGCCGTTTGCCCCCTGCCAGCAGGCTATAACGCATCGCTTCAAAAATCACAGGCGGAAACGCCTGCTGCTGGGGCAATGCTTTTTCCAATGCCCCTTCGATATATGCACATCTTTCTTTCAGTTCCTGTTTCAAATCCATCATTCTTCTGCCTCCTCCTGAAAAGGCTCTTCCTGCCAAAGTCCTGCTTCCTTTCTGAGAAGGACGATCTCACCTTCTGCTGCCGCCAGCTTTTCCCGGCACAGGGCAGAAAGTCCCAGCCCTTCTTTATAAAGGGCAACAGCCGTTTCCAGCGGTGCTTCCTCCTGTTCCAGCTGTTCTACGATCTCCTCCAAGCGTTCCATCGCTTCTTCAAAGGATAGTTTCTTTTTCGCCACGGGTAAACACCGCCTTTCCTGTTACCTCTGCCTGCAAAATGCCATCTTTCATCCGCACCTGCAAAGCTTGTCCCACTGCTGCCGCTTCTGCCGTCGTCACAGGCTTTCCTTTTTCATCCATCAGCATGGCATAGCCCCTTTGCATGATAGAAAAAGGAGAAACTGCCTGCAATCTTGATTCTGCCGCATTCAGTTTTTGTTTATCCTTCTCCAGCCTTTGCAGTGTTTCTCGCAGCAAAAGCCGTTCCTTTTCTTCCAAATATACTTGTGTCCGACGGATTCCCTCCAGGGGACGCTTCAAAACCGGACGTTCCTTCAAAAAATCCAGCCGCCGTTTGGAGGTGGTCAAAACCGCCTGCACATCTCTATGGAGGCGTTCTGTCAGCTCCGACAGATCCGCTTTAATGCTGTCCAAAGGCTCCGTTGCCAGTTCCGCCGCCGCAGAGGGAGTCGGTGCCCGCAAATCCGATACGAAATCCGCAATGGTGAAATCCGTTTCGTGGCCTACGGCGGAAATCACAGGCAGCTCCGAAGCAAAAATAGCCCGCACCACAATCTCTTCATTGAACGCCCACAAATCTTCCATAGAGCCGCCGCCGCGCCCCAATATGATAACATCTGCCTTTCCCCATTCATTTGCCAGCTTCAGGGAACGGACGATATCTGCCGCCGCAGATTCCCCTTGTACCAGCGTGGGAAATATGGCAAGCTTCACCCGAGGGTCTCTCCGCTTGGCAATCTGGATGATATCTCGCACCGCAGCACCTGTAGGAGAGGTAACAACAGCAATACAGCCCACATGTTCAGGAATCTCCCGTTTGAAATCTGCGTCAAACAACCCTTCCGCCGCCAGTTTTTCTTTCATCTGCTCGAAGGCGATCTGCAAGGCCCCCATGCCGATGGGCTCTAAAAATTCGCCATATAGCTGATACTGCCCTGTTTTCTCGTAAAGGGAAACATGTCCATACAGGATCACCTTCATGCCATTTTCCGGCAAAAAGGGAATCTGGCTGGCATCCTGCTTGAAAATGACACAGGAAATCGCTCCTTGGGCATCTTTCAGGGTGAAATACCAATGACCGCTGGAATGGGCCTTGAAATTGGAAATTTCCCCCTGCACCAGAAGGCTGTTCAATATAAAATCATTTTCCAGCAGATTTTTGATATATCGGTTGATCTGCCCTACCGTAAAGACCTTTGGTTCGATCATCGGGACACTCCCTTACCTTCATTTATGCCTGAGCCACCTTGCCCAACACGCCGTTGATAAAAGCAGGGGCTTCATCGGAACTGAATTTTTTCGCCAATTCCACCGCTTCATTGATGGCAACCCCAACGGGCGTTTCCGCAAATTTCATTTCATAAACAGCCAGGCGCAAAATCGCCAGGTCTACCTTATTCATCCGTTCCGGATCCCAGCCCTTTGCACTGGCAGCGATCAAGCCATCGATCTCTTCCATATGTTCATGTACCCCTTCTACCTCAGAAAGGATGAACGCTTTTTCGCCTTCTTCCACAGGCTCTTCTTTTTCCGTAAAGAAAATTTCCTTCACCTGTTCAAACTCCGCCTCTTCACTGAAATCCATCTGAAACAACAGAAAAAACGCATTCTTTCTTGCACTTCTTCGGCTCATAACATACCTCCGTATTTTCTGCATTGAAACGCACAGAACGGGTTTCATCGGCATAAGCCATGAAACCCGCTGCATACACTTTCGCCGCTTATTCTTCTTCCTCAGCTTTTTCTTCTTTTTCTTTCACAACGCCGGAAACGCAAACATTGACAACCGCCACATTCAGCCCCGTCATGGTCTCCACTGTGGATTTGACTTTTTCCTGCACTTCCTTCGCCACATCCTGCACTTTCGCGCCAAATTTTACGATAATATCCATATCCAGCACAGCTTCATTTTCATCTTTTGTAATCTTCACACATTTTGTGTGTCCTTTTTTGCCCAAAAATTCCACAAAGCTTTTGCTGCTGCCGCCGGCCACAACGCCTTCTACTTCCAGCGCCGCAGTAACAGCGATCACGCCGATGACATCATCCGCGATCTGGATCTGTCCATTCATTTTATTTTCAGACATATTCCCTACCTCCTGTTTTTAGTTTTATTCATGATTTTGTATGAAATCTAATATACTCTGAGAAAAATTCCAAACAATTTCTTTTCTTACGCATAATTATGTCCTTAATTATATCAGATAATTACCCCTTTTGCAATGAATATACACAAAATCATGCATAAATTCATATGCAGAAAAAAGCGGAAAGAATCCCTGTTCTTTCCGCTTTTTTCTCCGTTTTATTTTGTTTTCTGCAATGTATTGATACGAATCTGAGACGGTTCCATGCCTGTTTTCCGCTTCACAATATCCTCGATCTGCACCACCTCCGCATCAGTCAGGGTATCCTTATCCACCACTACATCCACCGTATCATCATCGATACGGACATAAGCCTCCTTGAAGCCCTTGGATTCGATCATAGCCTCTGCCGCTGTTTCCTTTTCAATGCGCTCCTGCAGCTGCATCATATTTTCTGTACATTTATCCTTTTGTTCCTGGCTGATGTTTTCATTATTCAGCATTTCCGTCAGAATGTCTTTCTGTTTTGCCCGGGACTGTTCCCGATCCAGCTTGGCTTCCGCAAAATATTCCGAACCGGTCAGGCTGCTGGCGGAAACATAGACCGCCGCCCCATCTCCCGTTGTTTCTGCCACCTCTGCCGTAATGGGGTCCAGCGCCAGTGCCGATGTATCCACATCATCGGGCAATGCAGAATAATCCACCAAAGCCGTTACATCGCCTTCTTCTGTCAGCTGCAGCGCCGTCTGGTTTCCTTCTGAAGAGCGGCTCTCCTGGAAATTCAAATACCCCGCTGCCGCAATCATCACCGCCAATGCCGTGACCACTACCTGATTCCTCTTGATGACAAACATACCTTTTCCCCCTCTATTTCATTTTCAAAACCGCGATCTTATGCGCCGGCACATCCAAAAGCGCCTGCGCCGCCTGATTGAGGGTATTGCAGACCACCGGATCTCCGCCGCCCTCTGCCACAATAACGACCCCCTCTACTTCCGGGGATGTTTCCGAAAGGATCACCGGCAGCGTATTTCCACTCCTGTCCTCTGTGAAAATGGCGGTATTTTCCACCCGAAGAGATTCAGAAGTTTTTCCGCCATCCTCGGAATAGGATTCTTCCCGCAGCTCATCCCGTGCAACTGTCTTTTCTTCCGTTTTGCGGTAGGTCAGCATCACATCTACCTGCCCTGCTCCTTCGATTTTGGAGAGGATTTCAGCCATACGGCGTTCCGTTTCCGCATCATTGCAAAGGGTCATTTCTGTGCGTTCCTCCTGCGGCGGAGCCTCAGCAGCATCCCCGCCAAAAAAAGAAAAACTCTTTCCTGCTGCCAAAAGCAGGATGCCTGCCATCAGCGCCAGGAACACATTGCTTCGCATCTTTTTGTTTTCCGGGCTGAACAGCCCCTTCCAAACATCCTTTTGCATCTTCTCACCCTTCTTTTGTGTATCCGTTATATGTATCTGACCATTCCTGCTCCAGTCTCATAGCTGGCAGTTCGAATCCCTCCGTTTGCCCGAACAGCCGAAGAAAAGGGCCCAATACCGCTGTCAGTACCAATACCCCCAGTACCAACTCCGCATAGCGGCGATATTTCCCTTCGGGCAGGAGGATACCCACCAAAGCAGAAAAAATGGTCAATGCAGTTATGGTTTTAATATATGCTGCAAATGCTTCCATCATGCCTACAAGCCTCCCAATAAAAGCAGTGCCGAAAATAAAAACATTCCTTCCCCCAGGAAAACTACCCCTAAAAGAAGTCCTGTATATTCCCCTGCCGCCGAGATACATTCTACCAGCCTTTCCTCGCAGATAAATTCCGCCGCTGCCGCTGTCAGCCTGAACACCAGCATAATGACCAGCAGCTTTACCACCAGAGGGATACAGAGAATCAGCAAAAACACTGCCGCCGCCACCAAAGTCCCACTTTTCAGCGTTCCAGCCACAGCCGCCGCCGTTTCCACCGCGCCGCCCATGACATTCCCCACTACAGGCACGGCTCCTACAGCAATTTTCGCTGTTTTTGCTGCCAACCCATTTAATGCACCACCGCCGATTTTTTGCAGAGAGAGCAGCAGCATAAAAGCCATTGCCGCTCCTTTCATGCCCCAGCCGATGCACTGGCGCAGCAGTTCCGCAAATTTTCCCAATATCGGTTTTTCTGAGATATGATCTGCCATTTCCAAGGCAATTGCTAATAAAATAGCAGGAATGATGATACGGCTGATGGCCACAGATAGTGCCGCCGAACCGCCCATGATTGCAGGCCCCATCAATGCCCCTTGGGTCAGATTGCCGGAAGAAGCAGTCAAAACGACAAAGATGGGCACCATCGTCCCGAACACCCCGCAGATTCCTTTCATTCTCTCCACAACGCCCTCGGCAATCGTGTAAAACGAGGTTAATATCACTACAACCAATACCATATAGCAAATATAGAAGCCCATTTCCCCCACAGATTTTCCCTGAAAGGAATCATTGAACTGCTTCAGGATGGCACTCAAGAGCACTACCAACAGCAATTGTGTCAATAATTTGCCCTGTACCCGAAATTCCCCAAAGGCCGCTTCCAATATTTCTTCCTTTAGTCCTGCAAAGGTGAAATCAAACTCTCCCAGCAGCACATCCTTCAGCAGCTTTGAAAATCCTACCTCTGCATCCAAATCTTCCGCCGCCTCATCTACCGCCTCTGTTTCCAATTTTTCCAACTCTGCTTCAATAACCTGAGGATCTATTTCCGCCGCAAAAGCGGCTGTCGGCAAAAAAGAAAAAAGGAGAATCAAAATCAGTAAGCATTTTTTCATCCTGTTTCCTCCTATACCAGCCCCATGACCATTTCCAGCAAGCCCGTCAGCACAGGGGCCGCCGCTGTCATCATCAGGATCTTCCCTGCCAATTCTATTTTTGCCGCCACTGCGCCTTCCCCCGCATCGGCACAAAGCTGTGCGCCAAACTGCGTCAGGTATGCAATGCCGATCACCTTCAGCACCACAGCAAAATAGCCGCTGCCGACCCCCGCCTGCTCTGCCGTTTCCCGCAGCAGAGAAACTAAATTTCCCAGGGGGACACAGATCATTCCGAAAATCAAAATTCCTGTGATGGCAGCCACCAACATGGCAATCTGCGGGTTTTCTTTTTTCAGCAGAACGGCAAATACCGTTCCCACCAGCCCCAGAGCGATAATCCTTCCCATTTCCATAGAATCGCCCCTTTCATAGCTGAAACAGGGTCTGCACCGTATCAAACAACTGGCTGATATACTGGATGACCCAGAAAAGCACCACCACCAGCCCTGCCAGTGTGGTCATCATGGCCTGTTCCTCTCTTCCAGCCCGAATAAGTACCTGATTCAATACTGCTACCAAAATTCCCACTGCGGCAATACGGAATACCACATTGATCTCCATTTTTTCTTCCCCCTTTTACAGCAGTGTGACTACGATGAGCAAGCCGCTCAGCCCGCCCATCCCGTAATATAATCTGCCGTTTTTCTCCAATCGTTTCTTTCCCTGCTCCAATGCTTGTTCGATATATCGCAAAAGCAAACGGATATTGCTTTCCTGCTGTTCCTTATCCAGATATCCCAACGCTCTGCCAAAAAGGAGAACCGCATCCAGATCTTCCGCTGTCAAAAAAGTATGTACCGCCTGCTTCTGCCAGACTTCCTCCCAAATCAGCTCCGCCGATGCGCCATCCCGCTCCGCCATACGCTCTGCTGCTCTCTGAAAAATTTCTCCGATTGTGCCATCGGTTTTCCAGCTGATGCTTTCCAGCACCTCCGGCAAAGGGGCAGAAAGATATTGAATCTGGCTTTGCAGCAGCAGGATTCCCCGTTCCAGTTCTTCCAGTTCTTTCAGACGATATTTTTCCTTTGCAGCAAAATACGCCCCAAACCACAGAGTGGCTCCCAGCACGAGCGCGATACCAACCAGCCGCATCATATCTTCTCCCCCTTCCAAAGAATTTTGCCCTCTCTGTCCCGCATCTCCTCTGCTGTTCCTGTTCCGTTCCGGTTAGAGAGAAAAAGATATCGTTCAAAAATCTTTTTTCGGATCAATGCCTGCATTTGCGGGCGCGTCTTTAAATCAGAAAAATCGTTCCCGTGGGCAGTGGCAATCAGCTTCACCCCCGCATGCAAAGCTTCCTCCACTGCTTCAATATCCTCTCTTCGCCCCAGCTCATCCACTGCGATAATATCCGGGGACATACTCCGCAGCAAGAGTATGATTCCCTTGGCCTTGGGGCAGCCTTCCAGCACATCAGTACAGGGCCCCACATCCATCTGAGGGATTCCATCCCGCAAAGGGGCAATTTCTCCCCTTTCGTCTACTATCCCAACTGTCTTTCCTCTTATACTGAGGCAGCGGACAATATCCCGCAGAAGCGTCGTCTTTCCGCAGCCCGGCGGAGATACGATCAGGGTATGGCAAAAGCTGTCCTTTTCCATCAGCTGCGGCAAAAAAAGCTCCCCCCATCCTTTTTGCTCTCTAGCAATGCGGATATTTAAGGCATTCATTTGGCGCAGTGTGCGGATTTCCCCGTTTTCCAAAACGGCCTTTCCACAGAATCCAACCCGGTGTCCCCCTTCCACGGTGATATACCCCTGCCGCAATTCTTCTTCAAAAGCGTAAAGAGAATAGGCACTCAAAAGAGACACCGTTTCCCGCAGGTCTGCCGCAGAAATAGGGATGCCCCCTTTCCATGGGGCAGAAAGCAGTTCGCCGTTCTTCTGCAAAGAAAATATCCCATCCGCTTTTTTCAGCAGAAAGGGCTGTCCGCTTCTCAGCCGCAGTTCCTGCACATCCGCAAGGGTCTCCTCCGGCAATACTTCTCGTATCTTTCTGGGCAATGCCCGCCAAACCGCTTCTGTCTGCATTGGCTCGTCCTCCTTTCTTCTCCTATCCTATGCCTTAGAAATGGGTTCATTCCAACAATTTTGATATGAAATCTTGTCTTTTTATATGTATTTTTTGACTAATTATACAAAATTTTCCATTGTTTTTAAAAAAGTTCATACATTTTTCACAAGATGTGATACAATGTAATTGAAAATCTAAAAATTTATCAAAATTCATCAAAAACATTTCTCGAACTATTTAAAAGGAGAAAATTATGTATACGATATTAATTTCCAAATCTGATGATGAAATAGAACGAACTTTAAAAGAGCTCTGTTCCAATATGAAGCAAGTCCGCCTTTCAGAAGAAGAAACAGCCTCATCGCAGGGCAGCAAAGCCCAATTTTGCCGCATCAGCACTGCCAAAGGGATTTACAACATCCCCTACAGCGAAATCCTTTTCGTGGAAAGCGGGCAGAAAAAATCCGTTATCCACCTGGTAAACACAACAATCTCCCTGTCTCTTCCCCTGTATCGGATCCGTAATGTCCTACCTGAGTCTTATTTCATACAGACCCACCGTTCTTTTATCATCAATCTGCAGAATGTTTCCTACATCGATAAAACCAAAGACCCCTGGGTCATATTCTTTTTCAAGTCCAGTAAAACTGCTTTTATCAGCCGCAGCTTCAAAAAAAACTTCATACAAGCCATCACTCCTTTTTTAGACTGCATCGCCGACTGAACATTCCAGCTGACTTGTTTAAAAGATCACTCATTCTTTTCATTTGTGTTTATTGAACCCAATCCTCTTGTCGATTGACTTTGCCTCCTTTCATCGTTACAATAAAACCAACGAAGAAAAAGGAGGTTTCCTGATGAAAGAATTTCGATTGGTTGCATTCGGTGACAGTTTAACATACGGCTACGGCGTATTATCCCATGTGGCCTATCCTTCCCGTTTGGCAAAGGAATTACCGGAAAAAAATCCTGCCATCCGCTGGAAGGTATATAACCGCGGCATCAACGGGGAAACGACCCGGGAAGCCCGCCAACGGCTGGATAGCAACGTCCTGCGGCTAAAACCCCATATCACTGTCCTTTTTTTAGGCTCCAACGACAGTGCTCTGAATGAAGGACAATACCGTACCCCTTGGGAATATGAGCAGAATATGGCCTTTATGATCGAACAGATACTGGCCTGCCGGCACGATACCAAGGATTTCAACGGCGGCGTTTGTCTGCCTCTGCTTATCACACCGCCTCCTGTGGTGGATACGGATTTTTATCCTTTTACTACTACCGACCGTATCGAACTTTATCGCGATATCGTATTAAAGCTGGCAAAAGCCTATGGATGCCCTGTCATTGATATTTATGAAACCTTTCTGGCAGTCAAAGAAAAAGATGGCTTCGAAGCCTATGATACCCTGTTCCAGTTTGATGGTGTCCATTGGAGCAACGCAGGCTATGATATCTTTTATGCTCTGATCGAGAAAAAGATACTGGAACTGACCCAAAATTTTTGAACACAAAAAAGCCTTGAATCCCAAGATTCAAGGCTTTCTTTCTGCTATTTTCTGTCTATTCTCTTTATCCGCAAAGGTCTACTGTCACATGGAGCACCTTTGTTCTGGAAGAAACACCAATGCCAACTTCTTTCATTGTTTGATCCATCAGCCCATTATGCTTTGCCGCAGAACGCATCCATTCCTGATATATTTGCACCACATCGCCCCGCTGTCTGGCGATGACTTCAGAAGCCGTGGAAAATTCTTTTCCATTCTCCATGATGCGTCCGAATGGTGTCGTTCCATCGGGGCTATTATAATCAAAATAATTTTTGGA
Organism: Anaerotignum sp.; assembly: GCF_051877975.1. Classification (GTDB taxonomy): domain Bacteria; phylum Bacillota; class Clostridia; order Lachnospirales; family Anaerotignaceae; genus Anaerotignum_A. The sequence goes on along the minus strand of NZ_JBJEJK010000053.1, from coordinate 17,780 downwards.
AGCCATGTCTTCCGAATGGGCTCTTGCGACCTCTCCAAGCTTTTTATCCCAAATCAGCAAGGGCAGGCCTTTTTCCGCACGGCGCACCTGAATCAGATCCAGAAGCTGCGCTTCAATATCCGCTTTCATCGTATACTGCAGAGTGCTCACAGGGTCTTTTTCCTCAGAAAAAGTTTTGGTCTGCAGCAGCAGCCCGCAAATATTCCCCTCATAATCCAAAGGCACTCTCGCTTCGGAAATTTCATTGTAAATGACACCGCTGTGCTCTACACTGCTGACATAGGCAAGATTCTCTATATCTACCATCGTCCCTTTACCATTCATACTCAAATAAGAAAAATCTGTTCCGGGCACAAAAATCTCAACCACTTTGCCATTTTGGAACGTTGCAAAAAAGTAATCCAGATATTCATTGATATAAATATATCTGTCCAAACCATACACAGATGTATCAATACGGTCGGGTTCGCCCCAAACAGCTTTCAGTTCTTCCGCTGTCCAGTTCAGGGAAATCTTCTTTCCGCCCACTGTTACCGTTTCTGTTTTCGCCGCAGAAGCTACTTCCTGCTGGGTCTCTTTGTTTTCTTCCATAGAAACCGACTCTTCTGGAATAGCTGTTTCCTGTTCTTTCTCTGCGGCAGGCTCTTTTTCTGTTTTTTCCGGAACCACAGATATCCCTTCTCCGCCTGTCTGTTCCAGTGTATATCGATATGCTTTTACAAAAGATACCACCGCTTCCTGTACTGTCATTTCTTGAAAGGGGCCATAGGTGCCGTCTGCATACCCTGCAATAACACCAATCCCGTAAAGCTGGTCGATATATTTATTGGAAGAATCGAACAGAACAGAAGTGTCTGTGAAGGGATTTTTCACTGCTTTTTCTGTCAGGTCGATGCCACAGGTTTTCAATACACGAGCCACCATAATCGCCATCTGTTCTCTGGTCAGCGTTCTGTCCGGGGCAAATATGCCCGGTTCTACCCCGCCGATGATGCCTGCTTCATAGGCTGCCGTCACCTCTGCATCATCACAGTCAGAGAAAGGGCTCGCCTGGGTAGCTTTCCATTCCTTTTCCGTAACTATTTCCAAAAAGCGCATAACCATTTTGCAGAATTCTTTTCTGCTCATAGGTGATTTTGCCTTTTGCATTTCCGCATCCGTCAGCAGCCCTTCGTCATAGGCAAATTCCATAGAAGGCTTAGCCCATTCGCCAGCATTGGTTTCAACGGCGGCAAAGGAAGGAACAGCCGCAGTGATGCACAAAATCCCCGCCAAGAGGATAGCTGCAAACCGTTTCATAAGTTTCATTCCTTTCAAAAAGTTGAAATTTATTTCAAATCTTTTTCCGTTTCTTTACGAAACTGTGAACACACGTTTGTATATCATTATAACATGTTTTTCCATCTTGGCAAGGAAAAATGCAATTTTCTCTCCACAACAGCCCTAAAAAAGACTTTTTTTATGCAGAATTTCTCCACATTTCATCCTAATCCGCACAAAACCGAGCCGAAAGATTTCGGCTCGGTTTGTTTATTCGTCCAGTATCATCTGTCCCGGCACTCTGTTTGTCGTTTTATCTTTTTCCTGTATAAAATGACCTGCCGTTGGAATTTTTTTCGTACGGTAATATTCATGGTCTTCCGTCTGAAATTCTTCTTTAGTGAATACCTTCGTTACCGCGCTGTTTTTCTTCAGTGTAAACACCTGTACCCCCGCTGCGCTCTTCGTCGCGCTGGAGGGAATCAGTTCCGTATTCAGCAATGTGGCCTTATCTGTATTCCGCATCAAGATAAAATCGCTTTCCTCATCCATCTTTGCCATACGAACCAGCTCCGCTTTAGAAGAATAGCCGTTGATAAGCTTCTTCCGATTGTTCTTGGTCTCGTATGCATTCAAGGGTACTTTCGCCGCTTTGCCATTGGCAAAGAAGAAAACCATCTGTCCGGTATAATCCGTCGTTGCTGTCATGTAAACGATCGTTTCCCCTTCTTCCATACTCAGCAGGTTAGGAAGATATTCCCCCAATACGCTGGCCTTTGTATCCGCCACATCCGATGCTTTCAGTTTATATACATTCTGATGATTGGAAAAGAATAGCAGATCCATGCGGTTCATCCCATCCTGTTCGATCAAAATGGCGTCTTCTTCCTTCAATTTCTGTTCTCCTGCCATACGCAGAGAAGCATGAGAAATTTTCTTGAAATAATTCTGTTCTGTCAGGAAGAACCGCACTGCGTAATCTTCTATAAAATCTTCTTTTGTCAGCACTGTCACATCATCCGCATGGATGATTTCTGTCTTTCTAGGCTGACCGTATTTTTTCGCCACACTGCGCAGCTGTTTGCAGATGATATTTTTAATCTTCGTATCAGATTTTAATGTTTCGTTCAAATCTCTGATTTCTTTTTCCAAAGATTCCAGCTCATCAATCCGTTTCAGGATATATTCCTTATTGATATTTCTCAGCTTGATTTCCGCAATATACTCGGCCTGCACCTCATCGATAGCAAAGCCTGCCATCAGGTTGGGTACAACCATCTTTTCTTCTTCCGTATTGCGAATGATGGCAATGGCCTTATCAATATCCATCAGAATCTTAGAAAGCCCCACCAACAGATGGTATTTTTCCGATTTTTTCTGGATATCGTAAGCAATCTGTCGGCGGATGGAATCCATGCGGAAATCCGTCCAGTACTTCAAAATATCCCCTACGCCCAAGGTCATGGGTCTGCCATGGATCAGGACATTAAAGTTGCAGCTAAAGCTGTCCGCCAAAGGTGTCATGGCATACAGCTTGTGCATCAGCAGATCAACATTTGTGCCCCGTTTCAAATCAATAGCGATTTTCAGACCATTCAGGTCGGATTCATCTCGCACATCGGTGATATCCTTGATCTTGCCCGCTTTTACCAAAGCAATGATCTTGTCCACGATGGCCTCGATATTGGTCGTATACGGAATTTCATACACTTCAATGCAATTATCCTTTTTATCGTAGCGGTATTTCGCCCTGAGCTTCACACTGCCCCGCCCTGTCCGATAAATCTGCTCCAATTCCTTCCGATTATAAATCAACTGACCGCCGGTGGAAAAATCGGGGGCGGAAAGATATTCACACAAATCAATGCTGTCATCTTTAATAAATTTTGCTGTTGCCTCGCACAACTCCGCCAAATTAAAGCTGCAAATAGAAGATGCCATCCCAACGGCAATGCCTAAGTTTGGGTTTGCAAGGATATTGGGGAAAGTGGTCGGCAAAAGGGCTGGCTCCTTCATGCTGCCATCATAGTTATCCACAAAATCAACGGTATTCTTATCAATATCCGCAAAAATCTCCTGACATATAGGTTCCAGCTTTACCTCCGTATAACGAGAAGCGGCATAGGCCATATCTTTGGAATAGTATTTGCCAAAGTTCCCCTCGGAATCCACAAAAGGTACCAGCAGGGCTTCATTATCTCTTGTCAAACGCACCATAGTTTCGTAAATAGCCCCATCCCCGTGGGGGTTCAGCTTCATGGTCTGCCCGACTACATTGGCGGATTTCGTCCGTTCTCCCTTTAAAAGTCCCATCTGATACATGGTATAGAGGAGCTTTCTGTGGGAAGGCTTGAATCCGTCTATTTCCGGGATAGCGCGGGAAACAATAACACTCATAGCATAGGGCATGTAGTTGATTTCCAGCGTATCCGTGATTTTCTGTTCCTGTATAAAATTATCATGGTATTCTTTTTTGCTCGTTGTTTTTTTCTTAGCCATTGCTATACCACTTTCTATAAAAATTGTTCAATAGGGCGGAAGGGTTCAGGAAACCGTAAAAGGGGTTCCTGAATGAAAACCGCGCTTTTCGCTGGAGAGAATAAACTGTTACCTTCAGACACGAATCTATCCTTCCTCTGTTTTCCAACTGGAAATCTTGCTTTCCGGTTAAGCGTCAGCTCAAATCAATCATATCTAAATATTTGTAGCCTTCCGCAGAAATATATTCCTTTCTGCCTGCAAGGTTTTCCCCCAGAAGCAGCTCAAACATCTGCTGGGTTCTTTCTGCCTCATCAGGCGTTACCAGAATCAGGCGGCGTGTTTCCGGGTTCATGGTGGTTTCCCACATCATTTCCGCCGCATTTTCACCCAGCCCTTTGGAACGCTTGATTTTCACTTTTCCCTTCAATTTGGAAACGATCTGGTTCTTTTCCCCGTCGGTATAGGCGAAATATTTCTCTTTTCCATGGCGAATCTCGTACAGGGGAGATTCCGCAATATAGACCTTCTTTTCATAGATCAATGTCGGCACCAGCCGATAGAGCATGGTCAAAAGTAGTGTTCTGATCTGGAAACCATCCACATCCGCATCAGTGCAGAGGATGATTTTGCTCCAGCGGAGCTGCTCCATATCAAAGGAATTGAGTCCCTTATCATGTTTGGATTTCACTTCTACGCCGCATCCCAAAACCTTCAGCAGGTCGATAATAATATCATTATTGAAAATCTTGTTGTAATCTGCCTTCAGGCAGTTCAAAATCTTGCCTCGAATGGGGATGATGGCCTGAAATTCCGCATCTCTGCCCTGCTTACAGGAGCCCAGAGCGGAATCGCCTTCTACGATGTAAATTTCTCGTCTTGTCACATCTTTTGTACGGCAGTTGACGAATTTCTCCACACGGTTATTCATATCCAGATTGCCTGTCAGCTTTTTGCGGACATTGATACGGGTATTTTCCGCAGTTTCTCGGCTGCGCTTATTGGCCAGCACCTGGGCAGCAATCTTATCGGCCTCCATCTTATTTTCGATAAAATAGATTTCCAACTGCTGGCGGAAAAATTCCGTCATGGCCTCTTGAATAAATTTATTAGTAATGGATTTCTTGGTCTGATTTTCGTAGCTGGTCACCGTGGAAAAGGAATTAATGACCAAAATCAAGCTATCTTCAATATCTGCAAAAGTGATCTTCTTCTCATCCTTTTTATACAGATTGTTGTTTTTCAAATATTTATCTATGGCGAAAACAAAAGCATTTTTTACTGCCTTATCAGGAGAACCGCCATATTCCAAAAAGCTGGAGTTATGGTAATATTCCAGCACATTCACATGGTTATTAAAACAGAAGGCCGTTTCAAATTTCAGCTTATATTCGGGCTTATCCTCCCGGTCACGGCCCTTGGTTTCCGTCTGCAAATAATGCACAGAGGTCAGCCCATTTTCGCCGCTTAACTCCTTCAGGTAATCCTTAATGCCGTTTTCATAGCAATAGTGGAAGGTCTCGCCGCTTTCTTCATCATATAATTCAAACAGCAGCCCCGCATTCACCACCGCCTGTTTTTTCAGCACATCCTGAAAATATGCCAAAGGGATATGGATATCTGTGAAAACATCCCGGTCGGGACGCCAAGTGATCTGGGTGCCGGTAGGGTGTTTTTCCGCCGCTTCCTTCATCAGACCGCCCACATTTTCCCCTTTTTCAAAATGAAGCTGATAGCACATACCATCCCGATAGATGACCGCATCCATAAATTCGGAAGCATACTGGGTAGCACAAGTGCCTAAGCCATTCAGTCCCAAACTGAATTCGTAGTTTTCCCCTGTATTATTCTGATATTTCCCACCTGCATAAAGCTCACAGAAAACCAGTTCCCAGTTGAAGCGATCCTCCTTAGGGTTATAATCCACAGGAATCCCACGGCCATGATCCTTCACCAGAATGGACTGGTCTTTATACCGGATAATCTCAATCTTTTTCCCAAAGCCTTCTCTGGCTTCGTCGATAGAGTTGGAAAGGATCTCAAAAAAGGCGTGTTCACACCCATCCAGACCATCGGAACCAAAAATAACCCCGGGGCGCAGGCGGACACGATCCGCCCCCTTCAGGGAAGTGATGCTTTCATTATTATAATTTGAGTTTTGCTGCTTCTTCATAGGGATACTCCTTTTTTGCGCAGACCCAACATCTTGAAAAAAACACAGTCTGCGCCACTATATCTAACTTTACAGGACTTGGAAGATTGTGTCAAGGAAAAAGAAGATGGTTTTTTATCAGATTCTCTGACAATCTACCCTCTTTGGCTTTGACGGATTTTCTTCTTTTCATATAGCCAGAGCAGGAAATTTTTACATAACGCTCCCATGGGAACAGCAAAAAGCAGCCCCCAAAACCCAAACATGCGCCCGAAAACCGCCAGGGAAAGCAATACCAAAACCGGGTGCATTTCCACTTTCCTTCCAACGGCTTTCGGCACAATAAAGATACTATCCACCTGCTGCAGCAGTAAAATCAAAACAGAGGCATAGAGGGCTTTGGCAGGCGTGCCGCTCAAAAGCCCCGCAAACACAGACAACAGGAAAGCCATAACGGCGCCAAAATAAGGAATCAGATTGGAAAAACCGGAAACTACCCCTAGCAGGATGCCATGGGGCAGGCCAACAACAAGAAATGCAACGGAAAACAAAATCGCCATAATGACAGCATCCAGCATTTGTCCGCTGAGGTAACCAGTAAATACAGAATATATCTCATAAAAGATATTTTTTGCTGTATTTGTCACCCGTTTTCCCAAAAGCACAGAAAAAATCTCATTACAGATGTTTAAAATTCTTTCTTTTTCCATCAGAAAATAAAATGCCGCCGTGCCGCCAATAATGATATCCACCAGACTGCCGCCAATCCCCGGCAGGATACCGGCAATGCCCAGGATTTTTGACTCCATCCATGCAGTTGCCTGTTCTGTCCATGCAGAGAGCACCCCTTCCACATTCTGCAAAATCCCCATCTCTGCCAGCTTCAGATTCAGCAGCACAAGGAGATCCCCCACCTGCCGCATATATCCGGTAATCTGCTCCGCAATGCCATTCAGATCCGCTTTTCCGATCTTTTTTGCGGCAAAACTGCCTGCGAAAAATAAAAACAGACCCACAGAAAGATAAGACAATATCGCCCCTGCTTTTCGATTATGGATACGGCTGCGATGCCGCAGAGAACAGCGATTCTCATAATATTTTTGCCAGAAAGCTGTCATTGGCTCCAAAATCAGTGTGAAGAAAAGCGCCCAGAAAACAGGCGCAAAAACGGCGAGGATTCCCCTCGCCGTTCGATATATGACATTTTTCGCATCGGGCAGCCAAAACAGCAGTCCACACATCCCCACCAGAATCAAAACAGTGACGATGACATGAAAGCCTATTTCCATGTATTTTTTATTCCACGGAAGCCGCATCTTCTGCCCTCTTTCAATATTATTTCAATTTTTTCAGCACCAGTTTCAGGTATTCCCAAACCCGGATAGTCGAAGAAATGGAAAGGCGTTCATCCGGCGTATGCACATCGCGCATATCAGGCCCCAAAGAAATCAGATCCAATCCGGGGATTTTCTTTGCAAACAGACCGCATTCCAGACCTGCATGGATAGCAACAACTTTCGGCTCTGCACCAAATTTTTCTACCCAAGTATCCTTAAAAATACGCAGCAGTTCGGAATCCGGGTTAAACTGCCAGCCAGGATAATCGTGGACACCAACCACCTTCGCACCGCATAACTCACCCAAAATTTCAATCTTTTTACAGATAGCATCTTTTCTTGTTTCCACAGAACCACGCACCGCATTGTCGATATAAATATGATCTTCATTCGTTTTCAGAATACCGATATTGCTGGAACTTTCTACCAATCCTTCCATATTGGCATCCATGGTCTGCACCCCATAAGGCAGCAGCCGCAGCATGGCAATGACATGATCTCTTGTTTCTGCTGTCAAGGTCTGGCTAATTTCATCATCAGCCGCCTCCATTGTCATCATTATATCGCTTTCGCGGTCTTTATATTCATCCTGGAACACTTTCTGCAATTCCGCCACCAGCGCAGCCGCCTGGGCTTCACAGGCAGGGTCGATACAAATCACTGCTTCGGCCTCCCGACAGATGGCGTTATCCATATTCCCGCCATCGGCTCTCACCAGCGCATACTCCATTTTTTCCCACAGCTCCAACAGCACTCTTCCCAGCAGAACATTGGCGCTGGCTCTCTGCAAATGGATATCCGCACCGGAATGGCCGCCCTTTAACCCGCGGATCCGAATCACAAATGCCTTTGCACCGGTCTTTTTCGGCTCTTTTTTCAGGGGCAGATAGACGCGCATTCTGCGGCCGCCGCAGCAGCTTACCATCAGATGCCCCTCTTCCTCTGTATCCATATTCAGGAAGCGTTTGCCCTTCAAGTCGAATGCATCAAAATCTGTGGCACCGCCCATGTCAATCTCTTCTTCTGTTGTAAAGACACATTCAATGGGCGGATGCTCGATATTCTGGGCATCCAGCAAAGCCAGCATATACGCCACCGCAATGCCGTTATCCGCCCCCAGTGTAGTCCCCTTGGCTTTGATAAAATCTCCGTCGATATACAGATCCAGAGGTTCTGTCAGAAAGTCATGCTCTGTTCCTTCATTCTTATCGCAGACCATATCGATATGTCCTTGGATAATCAGCGCCGGAGAATTTTCATAACCGGCTGTACCAGGCTTTTTGATAAGAACATTACATCTTTCATCCTGCCGACAGTAGAAGTTTCTTTCCTTCGCAAAGGAAACAATATAATCACTCAAAGCTTTTTCATGAAAGCTGCCATGAGGGATATCACAGATCGTTTCAAAATAATAAAATACTTTATCACAACCAAGTTGGTTCAATACATTCATCGGTGTTTCCTCCTAAAAAAATATTCCTATCTATGATATTCCCCAAGCCTCCTTCTGTCAATCATGTTCCGACAAAAAATCCCCTTGGAATTTCTCTGTTCTTACATGCTTCCAATCCCCAGAAAATTTGAAAAACTGCTAAAATACGCCAGCTTTCATGGCAGGATGTTCCTAACATAAACCGCCGACTGCGAGACATACTAACTTTGCAACACCAAAACAAAGCAAATTCCAAGGAGGTTATTACAATGAGCAACAATAATACAAACAGCAATAAGATCAACGTACCTGAAGCAAGAGCGGCTATGGAACAGTTCAAGTTTGAAGTGGCAAATGAAATCGGTGTACCTCTGAAAAAAGGCTACAACGGCGACCTGACATCTGCCCAGAATGGTTATGTAGGCGGCTATATGGTAAAAAACGTGTGGCCCGAACGGGCCTCACATTTTTCACCTACAGACTTTTTTTCATAACCCCTCTTGAGTGTCTCGCCTGTATTTAATACAATTTTCAACTGCATACGCCGATTTCCGATTGGCTCTACATATATTTTGTCAATAAACAGATTAATGATGTTTTGCGTAAAATCTTCCGGTTTGAATACATCAAAGCTCTTAAGATTATTCTTTAGCCTATAGATTTCTTCCAAATCTAATTGACTGTTATCCTGTAACAATTCGATTTCCTCAATTCTCTCCTCTAACCTTTCTAATTCTTCACTGAGAATTTCATTCCGCCTTAAGAACTCCTTATCCGAAAGCTGTCCATCCAAGTTAAATTCCAGTATTTTATCTTTTTTCCGATTCACTTTATCTAGTTCTTCATTTAATTTTTTCAATTCGCCACTATAATCAGTAGCCTGTACAGATTTCTTATAGATTTCAATAAAGCGTTCCACAGCATCATCGAAATTGCCGCTGATTTCCTGCAAAACTCCCATTAAAATCTCTAACAACTCTTTTTCCATAATTGAAACGGATTCGCATTCAGCATATCCATTTTTTATCTTATGACTACAAATCCAAGTCCCATTGATATTGCCATGACGATCTTTCCGTGATCTTAGCCAATAAGGAACCTGATGTTCTGCGCAAATGATTTTTCCTGTAAATAGGTTATCTCTTTTAAATGAGCCCCGTCTGGTCTTAATGACATCCCCTCTCATTCTATAAATGCGATTGGCTTCCTCCCAAACTTCTTCGCTTACAATAGCTGGTACAATTTCTCCTTCTTCATCCTTATACATGATCCATTCTTCCTCAGGAAGGAAAAGCTGTTTTTTCGTAAACATATCTACGATTTTCACTTTATTCCCTACATAATATCCTTTATACTTTGGATTTCGGATAATGTTCTTTATCACACCGCGATGGATTTTTCCGCCTTTATAGCTGCGGTAACCCATTTCAAATAAAGCTTCTTCAATCTTCGGCGTTGACATTTCCCCCGTTGCATAGCTTTCAAAGATAAAACGGATCATCTTAGCTTCTTCCTCATTAATTGTTAGTTTCCCTTTTTCTTTGTTATAACCATACAAATGAGAATTACCCAGTACTACACCATTCTTAATCGCCTGTTTATGGCCAAACTTTACACGACTGGATAATTTTCTTACCTCATCCTGTGCTACACCCGCCATAATTGTCAAACGAAATTCGCTATCTTCATCTAGAGTATTGATATTATCATTTTGGAAAAAGACTGCGACCCCGTTTGAGAGCAGTTGTCTGGTATATCCAATACTATCCAGCGTATTTCTGGCAAAACGAGAGATTTCCTTTGTAACAATATAATCAAATTTGCCGGCAATAGCATCATCGATCATTCGATGAAAGTTCTCTCTCTTTTTGGTTGTAATACCTGTAATCCCTTCATCAACATACCCCTTCACATAGGTCCATTTAGGATTTGATTTGATATACTCCTCATAATATAACTGTTGGTTATTCAGGGAATTCAACTGCTCATCTCTTTCGCTGCTAACACGAGCATAATAGGTTACCCGTAAAGGAATGTCTCTGATTGACTTGAATCGTAATTCTTCTCTGACTCTAAAAATATCCACTATTAGTCCTCCTTTGGAGGCCTGATTTTGTATGCTTCTTCATTATAATTGAAACATACGCTTTAATGCAACAAAATCGGCCTTACCAAATTTTTACTGTACGTGCCTTCTGATAATCCAAATTGATTTCAGAAGAAATTTTATTTCTCATAGACTCTGATATCATGCCATTCTCGAACATTTTGTTATTTAGCAGCATGAGCAAGACACACATTCCCAAATCATTTGATTCTTTATTATCTATCATGCTAAAACCTCCTTTATATTGTTTTATTCCCAGAATATAGAAGTTTTATTACTAGTTTCTTAACATACCTCTTCCAATCCCTTGTACCTTTTGAATATCATCCACCGTATAAACCATTCTTTCAACTTCTTTTTCATATTGTTCTATGACATCCAGATACCGAATTAGGTGCCATAAAAGCCCCATATTCTTTCATTTTACCCATTGTGTACCTGTTCAAATCACATACTTGAGTATTAAAAATAGGTGTTCCAGCAAACGAACGGTGCATACCCATAGGTTTTCATAACCTGCCCTCTTCCAGACGGCCTGCTCCCTTTGCCTGCGACGCTCTTAACGCTCGGACTGAGGCTGAGCAGAAGTATCATTATCTGTTATCCGTTTGCACAATATTTAGTTTTCAGGTACAAATCCATTCATTAACGAACTTTATAGTTCAATACCGCAACAATCAAAGAAACCTCTAAAGATTTTTTGACATCCTGATCAATTTCGTATTTTACCATGCCAGATCTTCCAATCTTTTTTCTCATAGAATATTTGTCAATAATAGACTCATAGCGGGAAACAACACGAGCCAATGCTTCCGAATCTCCACCAATCGCTTCTAATATTGTCGCTTCATCAAGCATATGATTTTCTCCTCCTTTAATTTCATAGTCCGGTAAATTGTTAACACATTTGTTTTTATCTAAAATACGAGACCGAGATCTATCAACCGGAATCTTACATAACACTTTTCTCTTATTTCTCATGAAAAAAAGCACTCTCCTTCATGTTATCTTTTAAAAATCCCAATGCCTTTATGCGATTGTATTGAACCGTACTTTTTGCTATGCTCATCATCTTCCCTATTTCATTATCAGTCATTTCCCCAAAATAACTTAATAGTATGATTTCCAGTCTCTTCTTCGGCAATAGAAGCAGATAATGATATAAACTTTCATTTTCTATATACACTGAAATATTAGGCAAACAAATTTTCGAAGCCAATATATTATATTGGTCTTCCACATATAGCGTATTGAGTATGGCCTCATCAAAAGCAATACAATCAAGAATTTTACGTTCAACCCTTTTTTCATTTCTTCTCATCGCACAGCCGTTATATTTCACCACTTTTTTGCAATATGAATCGAACATAAAACGTAATCCGCTTTCAGTTTTTTCTTTATTCACATTATCTAACCTCCTATTTTTTTCACATTCCATGAAGTCCCCTTTACTTACTTATATATCCATTAGGACACGGTTCGACCAATTTCTCATCACGATTTTCGTAATATTTACAGACTTTTTGAAAAAAATAGATAAACTGCTTTTTACCTTTTGAAAAATAATTTATTTTTATAAAATTTGTGCGAATGAAATACACTATAAAAAAAGACACTATTTCAATATCCAATGAAAAATAGCTTCCTCTCACCTCATTTTCTAAGACCCGCCTTTTCCTGCTCCATTTCCCAAATCAATGCAATTACGTTTCCGTTACCTATTCTCTAGTCAGTTCTTTTTTGGTTCTGAAATACGCTTGTACAAGCTATCCTTTCCTCTATGACCTTTCACACTTCAAAATAATTTATAATCCACTATTTATTTTGCGGGTGTAAGGCTTTGGAGAAAATCGTCCTCTCTTTGAAGAATTTTTGTCTCGTTACTAACTTCTCATGTAAAAATCTCTCCAATGAGTCTCTATTTGGAGACAAATGTCTCTCTCTATTCAAAAAAAAGAAAAAATAGGAAAAATTTTTCCAAAAAGAAAAAATGTTGAAAAATCAAGGTTTTCCAATATATTTTTAAAAATTTTTAAAGTATTTTTTCTATTTTTCAATTTTTGGCACAGATATTGCTCTAATATAGGGTACAAAGAAAAGAAAAAACGGCTCCTCAAAAAACAGAGACAGAGAGCAGAGCATCTCCTCTACGTTTTCTGAAAAGCCTTGAAAATCCAAGGAAATAAGCAGTTTTTCTTTTCCCTTTATCAGCAAAATTTCATCAGAATTTCGCTGAAATACGAAAGATTTTAGAAAATAACAAAAGATAAGCTTCCAAAAAAACTGATTTTGGATGGAAAAACAGAAGTTTCTGAAAAGAAAAGAACGTCTCCATTTAGAGAATGATATCTCTAAACAAAGAATATTGTCTCTTTAAAGAGAATACAGTCTCTGTCAAGAGAATTGAGTATCTAAATGGAGAATATAGTCTCTCGAAGGAGAATCTCATCTCCCAAAGGAGAATTATCGTAGTAAGCGCCCCATAAACATGATATGATAAAAGAAAGGAGGAGATTGCACATGAACGGCACCGACAACGATAAAAGATATAAATACATATTCGATGAAATCCTGACATTGACTGATGACGGCTTCATCGTGGTAGATACCAACGGCGTCATCACTGATGTCAACGAACAGTATTGCAAATATCTCAAAACCACAAGGGATTATGCCATCGGCAGAAGCATTGCCGAAATCATCCCCAATACAAAGATGATTGATATTGTCAACTATGCCTACCGGGAAGAAGGAGCCATCCTTCGCCTTAGCGAAAAATCCGATGATGATTCAGACAATATCTTTCTGGTAAACCGCTCCGCCGTATACGACGAAAATCACAACGTCATCGCCGGGGTGGCACAGGTAAAATTCCGATTGCAAACCTTGGATTCCGCCCAAAAGCTCATGCGGGAATATTCCGAATACGAATTTTACCGAGAGGAATACCGCAGCCGAAACAGCACCCAGTATTCCTTTGATAAAATCGTCGGCAACAGTCCCCGCTTTGCGGAGGTGAAAAAAGCAGGCTACAAGGCAGCCAAGACCATGTTCCCCGTTTTGCTGACGGGGGAAACGGGCACCGGCAAGGAGGTTTTTGCCAACGCCATCCACAACAACGGAGAACGGCGGGAAAAGCCCATGGTCAGCATCAACTGTGCCGCCATCCCCAACGAGCTGCTGGAAAGCGAGCTGTTCGGCTATGAGGAAGGGGCTTTCACGGGAGCGAAAAAGGGCGGCAAGAAAGGCAAATTTGAGCTGGCCAGCGGCGGCACCCTGTTTCTGGATGAAATCGGGGATATGCCCCTAGGGATGCAGGCCAAGCTTCTGCGGGTTCTGCAGGAAAAAGAAGTTGAAAAGATTGGCGGCTACAAGCCTATACCGGTTGATGTCCGCATCATCGCCGCCACCAGAAAGAACCTGCCGGAAATGATTTCCGCCGGGGAATTTCGGGAAGACCTTTTTTACCGCCTGAATGTCATCCATATCGAGTTGCCCCCTCTGCGGGAGCGGCGAGAGGATATTGTAGAGCTGGCATCTTATTTCCTGAATCGCCTGAATTCCGATTATAAATCCGGCATTTCCCTCTCCCCGGAGGTACGGGAATGCTTCGTGAATTATGATTGGCCCGGCAATATCCGGGAACTGGATAACGTCATCAAAAGTGCCTATGCTGCCTGCGAGGACTTCCTCATCCAGCTTTCCGATTTGCCCTCTAAAATGGTTTCCCGCCATCAGCTTTCCGAAGAAGTGGCAGGGGGTAAAAAGCTGAACCAGATGATGGAGGAATATGAAAGAGGGCTGCTGACGGATGTTTTGAAAAAATGTGGCTGGAATTGTCAAATGGCAGCCAACGAACTGGGCATCCACCGCAGCGCACTGTATAAAAAGATTGCAAAATATGATTTGCAAAAAAGATAACTGCATCAGGTAACAACGGGAGAGACACCGCATGCTGTTTTTGCGGTTTTCCATCCCCGAGGGGAATCGGGTGTTTCGTGAAAAACGCGAAAACAGCAGGTGTTATTTTTGTACCCAAAAATCGGGCGTCGATGTACAAAAAACCTGTGTCCTTCCGTGTAAAACTATAAAAAATACACAAAAACCATAAAAACAACAACAAAGAGAACAAGCATCAAGGAGGAAATCATTATGAAAAACCTGAACACAAACGCACTGGAAAACCTGAAACTGGATATGGACAATCATGTACTGGTAATTACCATGAACCGTCCCAAGGCCCTGAACGCCCTGAACAACCAGACCTTGGATGAATTACAGATGGTATTCGATTATGTGGCAAAGGAAGAGGAAATCTACGGCGTCATCATCACAGGGGAAGGCAGAGGCTTTGTAGCCGGCGCAGATATCGTGCAGATGGAGCCCTACAGAAGCGAACAGGGCAGAGACTACGCAGGCTATGCCCAGGCAACCTTCAATAAAATCGAAGCCCTGAATAAGCCCGTTATCGCCGCAGTCAACGGCTTTGCCCTGGGCGGCGGCTGCGAACTGGCCCTGAGCTGCGATATCCGTATCGCTTCCGAGAAAGCCGTTTTCGGCCAGCCCGAGGTCACACTGGGCATCATCCCCTGCTTCGGCGGCACCCAGAGATTGCCCCGTCTGATTGGCACAGGGCTGGCAAAGGAAATGATTTATACAGGCAAACACATTGATGCGGAAACCGCCCTGCGCTACGGTCTGGTAAACAGAGTGGTTCCTGCCGATTCCCTGCTGGAAGAAGCGAAGACGCTGATGGGCGATATCCTGAAGGTGTCCCCAATGGCAATCAAGTATGCAAAGCTCTCTATCAACAAAGGCGCAGATATGGATTTGATGAATGCTTTGGAGGTAGAGAAGGACTTAGTTGGTCTTTGCTTCGCAACTGAGGATAAGGAAGTTGGTATGCAGGCATTTTTGGAAAAACGCAAACCCGTTTTCCGTTGATGTCATTTCCTGAGGAAAGGAGGAAAGGTTTATGAATTTCAGCGTATTGGTATTGGCCTTGGCCATCATTCTCTTTGGCCTGTTGGCCTTCCGTCAGATGAGTGCTCTGATTCTGGCACCCGTGGTAACGATATTTGTCATCGTGCTTTCCGGGCTGCCTATTCTGGATACATTATTGGGCTACTTCATGCCCGCCACATCGGATTATATTACGAAGTATTTCCTGATTTTCTTCGTGGGCGCCCTTTTTGGGGCGGTATACCAATTCACAGGGGCGGCGGAATCCATCGCCCGCACCATGGGTAAATTCTGCGGCAACCACTTCGTCGCTCCCATGATTATGTGCATCACCGGCCTGCTGACCTTTGGCGGTGTCAGCGGCTTTGTGGTATTCTTCGTGGTATACCCCATCGCTTTGCAAATGTTCAAACGGGCCAACCTGACACGGCGGCTGATTCCTGCCGCCATCTCCGCAGGCTGCTGGACATGGTCTATGACAGCCCCCGGTTCTCCCTCCATCCAAAACACCATCGCCATGAAAAGCTTGGGAACCCCCGCCACAGCGGCATTGATTCCCTCCCTCATTGCCACATTGGCGGAGTTCCTGATGATTTTCCTTTGGCTGGAATGGAGAGCCAGGAGATTCACGGCACAGGGCAGGCTGTTCTATGATGATACCCTGAAAATGCAGCTTTCCCCCGAGGAATTGGAGGAACGTTCTTCCGATAACCTGCCCCACCCTATCATCGCCCTGATTCCCATTGCGGCTATCATCCTTTGCTTCAATGCCCTGCATATGCCCGTGGAAACCTCCGTAACCATCGGTATCCTTCTGGCGGTAGCATTGATGTTCAAAAAGGTGGCAAATATCAATAGCTGGATTGAGGTATTCAACAAAGGTGCAGCCGATTCCGGCTCTGCCATCCTGAATACAGCCATCGTTGTAGGCTTCGGCGGTGTGGTAGAGCAGACAGATGGCTTCCACTACCTCATCAATAACCTGCAAAACCTTTCCATCTCTCCTCTGGTATTTGTAGCAGTCACCATCGCTATCTGCGCCGGTGTTTGCGGCTCCGCCTCCGGCGGTATGGGCGTAGCCTTCGCCGCACTGACGGATACCTATAAAGGCATGGGCGTCAGTCTGGAGGCTGTCCATCGTATCGGTGCCATCGCCGCCGGCACGCTGGATACCCTGCCCCATCAGGGTGCCCAAATCACACTGCTGGGTATCTGTAAGCTGACCCATAAGGAAGCCTATTTCGATATCGCAGTCACACAGATCCTGATTCCCATTCTGACTCTGTTTGTATTCATCCCTCTGGTTTCCATGGGGCTGTAACAGCAGAATGGTGTTAGGAGAATACTCAAAATTCTCTCATATATCTCTCATCGAAACAAGGAATGGCCTTTGCCGTTGCTTGTTTTGGTGCTTCTTTGAAAAACCAATATACGCTGAAATACAATTCTTATTGGAAGAGAAAATAGGGTAGAAAAAGAATATTTCCTTGTCGATCCTATTAAACCGTATGTATAAATCTCGTCTACGTCTCTACAATTAAATAATATTCTAACCTTGATTTAGTAATTATTTAAAGGATTGTGTTAGCATCTGGAGATTTTGGCCATCTGGAGGATCAAAATTCCCCGATGCTAACAACGCTATACAAAAAGGCTGTCACACAGACAGCCTTTCATAATATATATTACAAATCTTCAGTTTTAAACACTGTATAGCCTTCATAATAGTAACTTGTATCAATACCTTTCATGAAGACCTCTCTGTCATTGATTCTATCTGTTAACGCCTGCTTCAAAAGATATTTAATTTCAATATCCTTGATCGGACTTTGTTCCATAGCAAGAAGATAATCGTTTTTACCTACATTACGCCAGTCAATGACTATATTCAGTTCTTTTTTTAAAATCACATCAAGCCAAATTCTGGTGGCTCTACCATTCCCATCTCTAAAAGGATGTGCTACATTCATTTCTACATATTTTTCAATGATCTGATTAAATGTTGACTGTGGCATCTTTTCAATATTCTCAAGAGCTGCTTCCAGATACATG
>NZ_JBJEJK010000052.1:0-6651 GCF_051877975.1 Anaerotignum sp. | reverse complement strand
TTCATAAGGAGGTAGCACTATGAAGATTTTACCGGGTTTGGATGAGGTAAAAAGAATCGCTGTCACTGGAAAATATAAAGTGCTTCCGGTGAGCTGCGAAATTTTATCAGATATTTGTACACCGATTGAAGCGATGAAAATACTGAAAAATATATCAACCCACTGCTATATGCTGGAATCGGCACAGCAAAATGAAAAATGGGGACGGTATACCTTTCTTGGCTTTGATCCTAAATTGGAAATTACCTGCGTGGATGGAAAGTTGAAAGCAGGCAATATCAAAATTCAAACAGATGATCCATCAGCCTTCCTGCGACAAATACTTTCTGATTATAAAAGCCCGCGGTTTGCATATCTGCCTTCCTTTACAGGCGGGCTTGTCGGATATTTTTCTTATGATTATCTTGGCTACAGCGAAGCTGCTGTCCGGAGGAAAGTACAGGATACAGAAGCTTTTAAGGATGTAGACCTGATGCTTTTCGATAAGGTAATTGCCTTTGATAATTTCCGACAAAAGATCATTCTGATCGTCAATATGTCCTTGGAGGAACCGGAAACAGGGTATAACAAAGCAGTCATGGAGTTGAAACAGCTTTGCCGGCTGCTCCGCAATGGGGAAAAGAAAAGAGAACTGAGCGGGCACCTATTGGGAGAGGTGGAACCGCTGTTTGATGAAGAAACCTATTGCGCAATGGTGGAAAAAGCAAAGCATCATATCAGGGAAGGGGATATCTTCCAGATCGTCCTTTCCAATCGACTTTCCGCTCCTTTTACAGGCAGTCTTTTCAATACTTATCGCGTTTTGCGGACGATCAATCCTTCGCCGTATATGTTTTATTTTTCCGGAACGGATGTAGAAGTGGCAGGGGCTTCCCCCGAAACGCTGGTGAAACTGGAAAACGGCGTACTGCATACCTTCCCCCTTGCCGGAACCAGACCCAGAGGGAAAACCGATGAAGAAGATAAGACTTTGGAGGCAGAACTGCTTGTAGATGAAAAAGAGCTGGCAGAACACAATATGCTGGTAGATTTAGGGAGAAATGATTTGGGGAAGATCAGCAAATTCGGCACCGTGAAGGTGGAAAAGCTGCATTCCGTTGAAAGATATTCTCATGTGATGCACATTGGTTCAACAGTGCGGGGAGAAATCGGCGAAGGGTTTGATGGGCTGGATGCCATCGAAGCGGTTCTTCCTGCGGGAACCCTTTCAGGTGCACCAAAGATACGAGCCTGCCAGTTGATCGGTGAACTGGAAAATAATAAACGAGGCATTTATGGCGGTGCCATTGGATACATAGACTTTACGGGGAATATGGATACCTGTATTGCAATCCGCATTGCGTATCAAAAGAATGGCAAAGTATTTATCAGAAGCGGCGCTGGAATTGTTGCGGATTCTGTTCCGCAAAAGGAATTTGAAGAATGTATCAATAAGGCGAAAGCCGTTGTCAATGCCTTGAAATTGGCAGAGGAGGTGGAGGAATGATTTTATTGATTGATAATTATGACAGTTTTTCTTATAACCTGTATCAGCTTATTGGCGAGATCGAGCCGGATATCAAAGTTATCCGCAATGATGAAATGAGCATAGAAGAGATTCGAAAGTTGTCTCCCGATCGTATCATTCTTTCTCCCGGGCCTGGCAGGCCGGAAGAAGCAGGTATCATCATAGAAGCGGTAACGCGCCTAGGCAAAGAGATTCCGATTCTCGGTGTCTGCCTTGGGCATCAGGCCATCTGTGCAGCCTTTGGCGCAACGGTCACGTACGCAAAAAAGCTGATGCATGGGAAACAGTCGGAGGTAAAATTTGATACGAAAACGCCATTATTTCGGAATTGTCCGGAAGTTGCTCCTGTTGCAAGATATCATTCCCTTGCGGCGGATGGGGATACCATTCCTGAATGTCTGCAAGTTACTGCAGCTACAACAGATGGGGAGATTATGGCGGTGCAGCATAGAGAATATCCCATTTATGGTGTGCAGTTTCATCCGGAGTCCATCATGACACCGGATGGAAAGAAAATGCTGGAAAACTTCATTAAACTGAAATAAAGGGGGAACAACCATGATTAAAGAAGCAATTGTGAAAATAGTAAACAAAGAGGACCTTACCTATGAGGAAGCTTATACTGTTATGAATGAGATTATGAGCGGGGAAACATCACCAACACAAAATGCGGCCTTTTTGGCAGCCCTTTCTACAAAAAGCGCAAGGGCGGAGACCAAAGATGAAATTGCCGGCTGTGCTGCTGCTATGAGAGATCATGCCGTGAAAGTAGAAACAGGCATGGACATCTTTGAAATCGTCGGCACCGGCGGGGATAATGCCCATAGTTTCAATATTTCCACAACTTCTGCACTGGTGGCGGCAGCAGGAGGAATGAAGGTGGCCAAGCATGGCAACCGTGCGGCTTCCTCCAAATGCGGTACGGCGGATTGTTTGGAAGCCTTGGGTGTCAATATTCAGCAGAGCCCGAAAAGATGTATGGAACTGCTGGAAGAAGTTGGTATGTGTTTCTTTTTTGCGCAGAAGTACCACACTTCCATGAAATATGTAGGCGCCATCCGGAAGGAACTGGGCTTTCGTACCGTTTTTAACATCCTTGGGCCTCTGACGAATCCTGCCAGCCCCAAAAGGCAGCTGTTAGGGGTGTATGATGAATATTTGATAGAGCCTCTGGCGCAGGTACTGATGGATCTTGGCGTTGAGCGGGGAATGGTGGTTTATGGACAGGATAAACTGGATGAAATCTCCGTGAGCGCACCGACTACTGTTTGCGAATTTAGAGACGGCTGGTTCAAAACGTACACCATTGCGCCGGAAGAGTTTGGATTGGAACGCTGCAGCAAAGCCGATCTCGTCGGCGGGACGCCGGAAGAAAATGCACAAATCACCCGCAATATCCTGAAGGGCGAAAAAGGGCCAAAAAGAAACGCTGTGCTGATGAATGCAGGTGCTGCCCTTTATATCGGCGGTAAGGCAGAATCTATGCAGGAAGGCGTCGCCCTGGCGGCCGAATTGATCGATTCCGGAAAAGCGCTGGCAACTTTGGAAAAATTGATTGAAGTGAGCAACCGGAAGGAGGAGTGAGGATGACGATTTTGGATCAGCTTGCTGCCTATGCCAAAGAGCGCGTGGAAAAATCAAAAGAAGCAGTTTCTTTGGAAGAGCTTCGGCAGCAGGCACTCTCCCTTCCGAAAGGAAATTTTGCTTTTGAAGAAGCGTTGAAAAAGCCGAGGATTTCCTTTATCTGTGAATGTAAAAGAGCTTCTCCCTCCAAAGGGTTGATTGCTCCGGAGTTTCCATATCTGGAGATTGCAAAGGAATATGAAGCGGCAGGCGCAGATTGCATTTCCGTTCTGACGGAACCGAAATGGTTTCTCGGCAGGGATTTCTATTTGAAGGAAATCACGGAAGCTGTTTCTATTCCATGCCTGCGGAAGGATTTTACTGTAGATGAATATATGATTTATGAAGCAAAATTGCTGGGTGCATCTGCAGTACTTCTGATTTGCTCTATTCTGACGGAAGAACAAATCAAAGCGTATATCAGTCTTTGCGATAGATTGGGGCTTTCTGCTCTGGTAGAAGCCCATGATGAGGAAGAAGTGCAGGTGGCATTACGGGCAGGTGCCCGAATCATTGGTGTAAATAATCGAAATTTGAAGGATTTTTCCGTAGATACGGAAAACAGCCGCAGGTTGCGGGCTTTAATACCCAAAGAGGTGTTGTTTGTATCTGAAAGCGGTGTAAAAAATGCTGAGGATATTGAAAGGCTGCGCCAAATCGGTGCAGATGCCGTGCTGATTGGGGAAACCTTGATGCGGGCAGAAGATAAAAAAGCAAAATTAGCGGAATTGCGAGGTGAATGATGACGAAGATCAAACTTTGCGGGCTTTCCAGGCTTTGCGATATAGAGGCCGCCAATCGGTTGAACCCCAATTATATCGGATTTATCTTCGCTCCGAAAAGCCGTCGCTATATAGCCCCGGAAAAGGCGGCGGAGCTGAAAAAATACTTACACCCGGATATTCAGGCTGTTGGTGTCTTTGTGAATGAAGAACCGGAAACCGTTGCGGCATTGCTGGAAAGCGGCGTCATTGATGTGGCACAGCTTCATGGGAAAGAGGATGAAGCGTATATCAAAAAACTCCGTTCTCTCACGGATAAGCAAATTTTTCAGGCGTTTCGTATTGATACGGCAGAAGATATTGCTGCGGCGGAAAACAGCAGTGCAGATGATGTTTTACTGGATTCCGGTGAGGGCGGCACAGGAACAGCCTTCGATTGGAGCCTGATACAGCAGATCAAAAGACCATATTTCCTTGCTGGTGGTCTTGGGGTTGAGAATGTGGGGGATGCGGTAAGGATGCTGCAGCCCTATGGGGTGGATGTCAGCTCCGGCATTGAAACAGATGGAAAAAAGGATGAAAGGAAAATGAAGGCTTTTGTAGACGAGGTAAGAAGGACATTGAGAAAGGATGAGACAGAATGACAAATCAAAACGGACGTTTTGGCGTTCATGGCGGGCAGTATATTCCTGAAACACTGATGAACGCTGTAATCGAATTAGAAAAAGCCTATAACTATTATAAAAATGACCCGGAATTTAATCGGGAACTGACAGAGTTGTTCAACGAATATGCAGGCAGACCTTCCAGACTTTACTATGCGGAAAAAATGACAAAAGATCTGGGCGGGGCAAAAATATATTTGAAACGAGAAGACCTGAATCACACAGGTGCCCATAAAATCAATAACGTTTTGGGACAGGCCCTTTTAGCAAAGAAAATGGGCAAGACCCGTTTGATTGCGGAAACCGGTGCCGGTCAGCATGGCGTTGCTTCTGCCACTGCGGCAGCATTGCTGGGCATGGAATGTGTAGTATTCATGGGGGAAGAAGATACGATTCGTCAGGCACTTAATGTATATCGTATGCGCCTGTTGGGGGCGAAAGTGATTCCTGTCAAAACAGGGACTGCTACGCTGAAAGATGCTGTTTCCGAAGCCATGAGAGAATGGACAAATCGGATTGATGATACTCACTATTGCCTTGGTTCCGTTATGGGGCCCCATCCGTTCCCGATGATCGTAAGAGATTTTCAGTCAGTGATTTCTAAGGAAATCAAGGAACAGATACTGGAAAAAGAAGGCAGACTGCCCGATGCAGTCATTGCCTGTGTAGGCGGCGGTTCCAATGCCATCGGCAGTTTTTACAATTTTATTGAAGATAAAGAAGTAAGACTGATCGGCTGCGAAGCGGCAGGCAGAGGCATTGATACGTTTGAAACGGCTGCTACCATCAATACCGGCAGACTGGGCATCTTCCATGGGATGAAATCCTATTTCTGCCAGGATGCGTATGGCCAGATTGCACCGGTTTATTCCATTTCCGCGGGGTTGGATTACCCCGGTGTTGGTCCGGAACATGCTTATCTTCATGATATCGGCCGTGCGGAATACGTTCCTGTGACGGATGATGAAGCAGTAGAGGCGTTTGAATATATGGCAAGAACAGAAGGAATCATTCCGGCCATTGAATCTGCCCACGCTGTTGCCCATGCCATGAAGATTGCACCTGCAATGGACAAAGACCAGATTATTGTGATTACGATTTCCGGCAGAGGCGACAAGGATTGTGCCGCCATTGCCCGCTATAGAGGGGAGGATATCCATGAGTAAGATAAAAACTGCTTTTGCAAACGGAAAGGCTTTTATTGCATTTATCACCTGCGGTGATCCTGATTTGGAAACGACTGCAGCTGCAGTGCGTGCAGCTGTGGAAAACGGCGCTGATTTGATTGAACTGGGGATTCCCTTTTCCGATCCTACTGCCGAAGGCCCTGTCATTCAGGGGGCAAATATTCGTGCTTTGCAGGGCGGAGTAACGACAGATCAGATTTTTGCTTTTGTAAAAGAGCTGCGCAAAGAAATAAAGGTACCTATGGTATTTATGACTTATGCCAATGTAGTATTTTCTTATGGGGCAGAAAGTTTTATTTCCACTTGTAAGGAAATTGAAATGGATGGGTTGATCCTGCCGGATCTGCCTTTTGAGGAAAAAGAGGAATTTTTACCTCTTTGTCATCAATATGGAATTGATCTGATTTCTTTGATCGCACCCACATCTGCAGATCGTATCGCTATGATCGCAAAAGAGGCGGAAGGCTTTTTATATGTGGTTTCCAGCCTGGGGGTAACAGGAACCAGAAGCGAAATTAAGACGGATCTTGCTTCGATCATGGAAGTGGTTCGGCAAAATACGGATATTCCCTGTGCTATTGGTTTCGGTATTTCCACACCGGAACAGGCAAAGAAGATGGCGGAACTGGCAGATGGTGTGATCGTTGGCTCTGCGATCATCAAATTGATTGAGAAATATGGGAAAGATGCACCCAAATACGTTGGTGAATATGTAAAGAGCATGACAGAAGGAATATAAAAAGAAATCTGCTGCGGTTGAATAGAATCTAATGAGGCAGACTCCTGAGGTTAGTTGCAGGATATGCGTTATAAAAAGAAGGACGAGCCTGTGAAAAAAACTCTGTAAAAACATAAATAACAAGGCCTTCTATGATAGAATAAAAATATCATAGGAGTGCGCCAGTTCGGCGCTTGAAATATAGGTAGGTGAAATTCCTACTCTGGCA
>NZ_JBJEJK010000051.1:0-6742 GCF_051877975.1 Anaerotignum sp. | reverse complement strand
TTTGCTTGCCTCTGAACGGTTACATTCTCTGGAATGTTTGTTGTAGCGATACAACGTGCAGTGCTTTCGCACTGCTGCAACTTTCGTTGCTTCAATTTAGAAAATAGAAAATTTTGTTTTCTCGATTGACTCTATATTGCTTTACTTGTATTCAGTTTTCAAGGTGCAAGTTTATTTTACTGCGGCCTTTTTGCGACCGCTTAGATATATTATCACGGGAACAACCCATTGTCAACAACTTTTTATATTTTTTTAAAATTTTCTTTACAAACATAAAAAAAGCCCGATTTTATCAGGCTTTTAGGTAAATATCGTCAGGATCAGATACAATAAAATGTTATTTTCATATAAAAAATTTGCCGCAAAAGTTTGTTCCATAGCTGCAAAAAGTCCCTGAAATTTCGCACTGCATTGGAAAAATGTCAATCCTATAAACCCAATCCATACGAAGAACAGTCCCTTCGCACCGCCCACCAAAAAACCACTGAAACGATTCAAGAAATTCAATACAGGCAATTTGCTGAACAAGTGCAGCGCATGCAGCACCACTGTCACCGCAATATAAATCAGCACGAAAGCCAGCACAACACTTAGTACATTCATACAAACATTGGCCAGAAATCCGGCGATATATTCTTTCAGAGTATCTACATCCAGCAGCTGATAGATGACGGGATTATTATTTTCCAGCAAAGCTTCCTTTAAAAAGTCTGGCAGGGGCATCCCCTCAATGATCTCCGTTTGGGTAGCCATGGCACCTTCCTGAATCGCCGCATCCAGTCCCATAGACTTTTGGATAGAACCGGATAATTTATCGAATAAAAAGGTTTCCCGCAAAAACTTTCCCACAGAAGGACTTACCAATTTTGACCCAATCAACGCCGCCAACATAGGCAAAAACCCCAGCGCCGCCCGAATGAATCCCTTTCGCCACGCTGCTAGGGCGCACCCCAAAATCACCCCTATTACAATGATATCCAATATCAAACTCATTCCGTTCCCTCCTTTTTCTTCTATCTTATTCTATGAAAATAAAAAGAAGAAAGGCGGCATGATAACTCTCTTTCGCCGCCCGTTTTTTTATTCTTCCTCTTCCGCAGATGGTTCATCCAAATTGCTGCTTCCCGCTTCTTCCCCACCTGTTGCAGGGCTTTCCTCTTGCTGCGTATCCTCTGTAGTGCTCTCCCTCTGGGTTGCAGCATCCTCTTTCTTCCCTGTCTCTTTATCCGCTGAGGTATCCTGTTCCCCCGCCGCGGTATTCTCTGCCGGCTTGGTTCCTGTTTCCCCAGCCTGTGCCTTCGTCATATCATAAATAGAAACCTGTTCTTTGCCTACAGCCATCACTCTGTTCAGCTTTTCCATAGGGATCAGATCGCTCATATCAGAGGTAGCCGTATAATTCCAGCTTTCATTGCCGCTATGGGTCACACCAGTGTAGTCACGTTCGTTGCCAATCACAACTCCTTTGTCCCCAGAAAACAGATACGTTACGCTTTCTCCTGTTTCAAAGGAAGCCCTTTCCTGACCGCTGCCATCCAGCCAGCAAACCGTCCCCTTGTCTCTGCCATCTTTATTTGCCACACTGTCACCCAAAGCCAAGACAATATATTCCTTGTTGCCCAGAGCCGCCTGGTCAATGGTATTTTCCAGGGGATAGTTCCATAATTCAGAGCCATCAGAGCCAATCCCATAAACTCCAGTGTCGGAAATCACCGCCAATGCACCGTTTTTGCGATAGCTTATCACGGGAATGATCTCGTCTGTCTTTTCCACAGCAGCAAACATACTGTCTGTAAAATCTTCACTATCCTCTGCGGCAATATAAAACAGAAGCACACGGCCAATGGGAGAAATATCTGTCGTATCCAGATAGCTGACCGCAAATACACGGCTGTCATCGGACACATCCGACGACAGCGGATAGATTCCGCTGCTTTCTTCCACCCTTTCCTTCAAAAGCGTTCCCTTTGCGTTGTAAATGCGGATGCGATAGGCATTCTCGCTCTTTGTAATCAAAGAAAGATATCCGCTTTCATTCAGGGCAAACTGTACCGGGGAGCCTTCTGCCTGCAGGTCATAGAGCATACCGTCTCTGTTATAGACCCGAATCACCTTGCCGCCCATATCGCCAACGGCCATATAGTTTCCTTCCTGTATCAGCGTAGGAGAGGACATATTGAAGGTATCACTCCATTTCTGGTCGCCCATAGAAGTGAAATATTTCACGCCATCCTTTGTGCAGAGCAGAAATTCCTTTCCAAAAACCGCCATGGATGCCTTGCTGCTGATATCCACCGCCATGCTCTCCGCAGGAGCTGTCTCCTCAGATTGGACAGCTTCTGTCTGCTTTCTCTGGTTCAGGAAAGACTGAAACATTCCCTTTCCATAGAAGGTATCAATGTAGATTCCCCCCGCCGCCAGGCAAACCACCGCCAATATGCAGACCAGTACTGTCAGGCTTTTGTTGCTTATATTTAATTTTCTCCGGGGATTTCTTCTGCCCATGGCTGCCTCCGTTTATTCCTTCAAGTTTCTTTCCACCAGAAACTTTGCTCTGTCGTAGTCTTCCTTTTTTACATAAATGAGATATTCCGTCTGATGGTCAATGGCATTATCAGTATCATCGGAGGTCATTCTGCCGCCCACAAAAAAATCTGTACGATCCGAAACACGCATTTCATAGGAAATGTCAAATTTCCAGAGAATATCCCGCACTTCTGCCTGTTTTTTCATATCAAATGTACAAAGCAGTTCTTTTCTGTTCCATACTGTAATCATCATTGTCACTCCTTCGTTCTCACCCAAGAATATCTTTTTCTATCATACTATACTCCTGTTCCTTTTGCAAATCCGCCCTGTCGCAATTTTTATAAAAAAGATGCGAAAAAACACCCTGCAGATCCGCTTTTTTCGCGATTTTCAAGGTGTTTGGTAAACATTCTTACATTTCTCTTAAATGTTCATACAGTGCAATATATTTTTCCGCAGAATTTTCCCAGGAATAATCGCACAGCATAGCATTTTTCACCACATGAGCCCATTCCTCCTTGCCCATATGATAAGTGCGCAGAGCTTCATCTACTGCCCAAAGCAGCCCGCAGCCATCGTAATGTTCAAATAAAAAGCCATTGCCCTGTTTCGTTTCCGGATTATAATGATGGATCGTATCCGCCAAGCCGCCGGTTTTCCGAACAATAGGCACGGTGCCAAAACGCAGGCTGAACATCTGCCCCAGACCACAGGGTTCAAATTTGGAAGGCATCAGGAACAAATCTGCAGATGCATAAATCTGCTGTGCCAACGCTTCATCAAAGAAAATGTTGGAGGAAACTCTGCCGGGATAGCTGTTCTGCATATTGCGGAAGGCATGCTCATAATGGCCTTCCCCGGTGCCCAGCAATACAAACTGTACGTCTCTTCTCATGATTTCATCCAGAACAGGCACCAGGATATCTACGCCCTTCTGATCCGCCAGGCGGGTAATCATGGCGATCACGGGAACATCTCTCTGTTCCAGGCCCAGTCTTTCCTGCAGGGCCCGCTTATTTTCCGCCTTTCCTTCAGGATGCTCCGCACTGAAATGCTTTACAATATACCGATCTGTTTCCGGATTATTTGCCGCAAAATCAATCCCATTGATGATGCCGCAAAGCTGATGGCTTCTGCTTCTTAAAATGCCATCCATGCCATAGCCATATTCCGGCGTCTGAATCTCCCATGCATAAGTTTCACTGACAGTGCTGATGAAATCCGCATAAACCAGCCCCATCTTCATATAGCTTACAGAATCATAAAATTCCACATTGTTGTATACCCAGCCGGGCACTCCCAGCATCCCCATAGTATCCGGAGAAAATCTGCCCTGATACTGCAGGTTATGGATGGTAAACAATGTTTTGATTTTGGAATACTGCACAACCTTGCTGTAAATTTCTTTCAGATACATGCAAAGAGGGCCTGTCTGCCAGTCGTTGCAATGGATGATATCCGGATAGAAATCCAGCATTGCCAGCATATCCAGCACCGCCTTGCTAAAGAAAGCAAAGCGTTCATTATCATCACCAAAGCCATACAGACCGCCGCGGCCAAAATAATAATCATTTTCAATAAAATATACGGGTACCTCACCGGGCTTCACAAGAATCTTTGCTCTCTGCTTGCGCCACTGCAAATAAACATCGAATTCCCCTGCGAGTTCCACATCATACATTGTTTCATTTTTGATTGCTCTATGTCGAGGGATCACCACGCGGACATCCACGCCTTTTGCGCGGAGTGCCTTTGGCAGAGAACCAACAACATCACCCAATCCGCCGCTTTTGATAAAAGGCGCCGATTCGGAGGCAACCAGAAGTACCTTCAAACCTTTTTCCATAATTTATCACCTCATTCATATCATACAATGAAAATTATCTCACAGCAAGAAAAAATCTCTCAATTTTTTATAAAGATTCAATTTTTCTTCAAAAAAAGGCAGCATTCTTCTTCCGCATTTCCACCTTTATATCTTTTCCCAAAAGTGTTATACTAATAATTAAATTCAGAAAACAAAGCATACAATATCCAAAATTGAGATAGAAAAGAGGTATGAACCATGAATCATTCTATTCCTGAAAGAAAGGATACCGATCCCCGTTTCCACTGGCATATCGAGGATTATTTCAAAACAGATGCCGACTGGGAAGCTGCCTATGCCGCGCTGGAATCCAGTATTCCCGAAATCACAGCCTTTTCCGGCAAGCTGGCAGATTCTGCGGAGACTCTGCTTTCCTGCCTGCGGAAAAACGAAGAACTGTCCTTAAAACTGGACCATGTTTACACCTATGCTGCCATGCGGATGCATGAAGACAGCGCCAACGCCTTCTATCAGGGCATGGCATCCCGGGCGGAAATGCTGCTGATCCGCTATTCTTCAGCTATTTCTTTCCTGACTCCTGAAATCATTGCCATTCCTGAAGAAAAGCTTGCATCCTTCCGAAAAGAAAAATCCGCAGATTTCGCCATCTATGATCATTTCTTCCATACCCTGCTGCGCCAGAAAGCCCATACTCTTTCCCCTGCGGAAGAAAATCTGCTGGCAAAGACGGCGGAACTGGGCGGCGCACCCCAACAGATTTTTACCATGCTGAATGATGCGGATATCCGTTTCCCTGCTGTCAAAAATGCAGAAGGGGAAGAAATGGAACTGACAAAGGGCAGATATGTCACCTTTCTGGAAAATCCTGACCGTTCCATCCGCAAGCAGGCCTTCCAAAACCTGTATTCCGTATATTCCGGTCAGAAAAACACCCTTGCGGCAACCTATTCTTCCTCTGTAAAAAGCGACGTTTTCTTTGCAGAAGCAAGAAACTACAGCTCTGCTATGGAAATGGCTCTCTCCGATGATAATATTCCCCTGTCTGTTTACGATAACCTCATCGATACGGTCAATCAAAATCTGCCTCTGCTGCACCGCTATGTTTCTATCCGCAAAAAGAAATTGGGCGTAGAAGAACTGCATATGTACGATTTATATGTACCTCTGGTGCCCGATGCCGATGTGAAAATCCCTTATGAGGAAGCCAAGAAAACCGTCAAGGAAGCCCTGTCCGTTATGGGTGCAGAATACAGCGCAGCTTTGGAACACGGTATGGAAAGCGGCTGGATTGATGTTTACGAAAACAAAGGCAAACGGGGCGGTGCCTATTCCTGGGGCAGCTATGGGGTGCATCCCTTCGTCCTGTTGAACCACAATGATACCATTAACAGCATGTTCACTCTGGCCCACGAAATGGGCCATGCCCTCCATAGCTTCTTCACCTGGAAAAAGCAGCCTTACCTTTACGCAGACCATAAGATCTTCGTAGCGGAAGTGGCATCCACCTGCAACGAAGCTCTGCTGATGGAGCATCTGCTGAAAACCACAGAAGATAAGACCATGCGGAAATATCTCATCAACTATTTCTTGGAACAATTCCGCGGCACCCTCTTCCGCCAAACCATGTTTGCGGAATTTGAAAAGATCACTCACAGCATGGCAGAAAAAGGGGAACCCCTTACATGGGAAGGCATGAACCAGATTTATCACGACCTGAACGTGAAATATTTCGGAGATGATATCGTCATCGACCCCGAAATCGATATCGAATGGGCACGAATCCCCCATTTCTATAATGCTTTCTATGTCTATCAGTATGCTACAGGTTACAGCGCAGCCATCGCCCTTTCCAGAAAGATTTTGAACGAAGGACAGCCTGCCATCGATGCCTATCTGGATTTTCTGTCCAAGGGTGACAGCGAATATTCCATCGATCTGCTGAAAGGTGCAGGGGTAGATCTTTCCACCGCAGAGCCCATCGAAAAAGCTATGCAGCTGTTTAAAGAACTGCTGGATGAATTTGAATCCTGATAATAACAAAGGGGATATCCTATTACACCAACAATAGGAACCGCTGGCAGATATCCCTTCGCCCAAATTTTCTAAAACGAAAAAGCCTCAGTTTTTAAAACTGAGGCTTTTTCTCTGCGGATAACAGGACTTGAACCTGCACGGGTCACCCCACTGGAACCTAAATCCAGCGCGTCTGCCAATTTCGCCATATCCGCACGAATAAAAATATTTTAGCTTGACCCTTTACAAAAGTCAATACAAAGGGTGAATTTTCAGAATGAAAAAAGCCTGCCACATATGACAGGCTTTTTCTCTGAACCAGGAGGGATTCGAACCCCCGACCCACGGCTTAGAAGGCCGTTGCTCTATCCA
>NZ_JBJEJK010000050.1:0-7139 GCF_051877975.1 Anaerotignum sp. | reverse complement strand
AGTATACCATAAATTTCTTTTACAGGCAAATATACCTCGGCTCCCGCAAAGGCCGAGGTATCTCTGTAATTTTTTCATTTAGAGCAAAGGGACAATGCCGCCACCGTTCCCAAAATCAGCACAAACCCAATCAAATCCATGATATGAAAACTGGCGCCAAGGAACACCAAAGAAATAATGACTGCCGTGATAGGCTCCACCATTCCCAGCAGGCTGCCCATGAAAGGCCCCACCAGGCTGACCCCCTTCAAATACAGGGAGAATGCCACTGCTGTACCAATGACAACGACCCCCGCCGTCGCCAAAACCGTTCCCATATCATAGGTCACAGCATATCTCCAGGGGCGCACGATAATGACCATAACGATACCTGCGATCAACATGGCATAGCCCACACTGGCATATACCCCATATTTCCGCAGCAAATCTCCGGAAAGCAGGTTATAGGCCGCTGCGCTGGCTGCCGCGCCCAAGCCAAAAAGCAATGCCAGCGTTGTAATACTCATACTGCGGATATCCCCATGGGTACTTATAAAAAACACCCCTGATAATGCACAAAAAATCGCTCCTGTTTCCAATTTATGGGGCAGCCGTTTTTCCCTTAAGCAAACAATCCCTAAAATGATTACAGGTGCTAAGGATTGCAGCACTGTTGCCGTGCCTGCGTTGGAATATTGGATTGCGGCAAAATATGTATACTGACAAGTCAGCATCCCGCCAATAGCAAAAATCAGCAGTCGTTTTTTATCCACGGGATTTTTCCAAACATTCCCCATTTTCTTTTTCGTCAGCAACAGGCCCAGTAAAATCAGCAGAACACCTGCAAAAGTCAGGCGGATTGTAACCAGCCATTCCGCCGTGATGCCCTTTTCCTGAAACAAATATTGCCCGAAGCAACCGGAAAGCCCCCAGCAGGTACCCCCTGCCAGGGTATAGCAAATCCCCGCTGTCCTTTTCTCTTTTTTCTCCATTTCTTTTCACCTCAAAAAGTAGGATAATATATTTTTCGCCTCTTTTCAACAAAGTTAGATGCCTTTTGAAATCTTTTTCGAAGAAAAGCTCCCAAAGCAGCTTTTTGCTGTATCCGGCATAAAAAAACCACCCTCATTAGAGGGTGGTCTTGCTATTTTATAAAAATCAAATTGTATAGCCGCTTGCTTTCAGAGCTGCTACCATTTCTTCGTAGTGTGCTTTGTTTCTTGTTTCTACCACTACGTTTACCACAACGTTGCTTACTGCTACGCCTTTTGCTCTTCTGTCGTGGTTTACATCCAGAATATTTGCGCCTGTTTCTGCGATGATCTGCAGCAGCTGGATCAGCTGACCGGGTTTATCTGCCATCATAACAGAGAATTCTGCGATTCTGCCGTTTTCCTGCAGGCCTTTGTCAATGATTCTGTCCAGAACATTTACGTCTACGTTACCGCCGGATACCACGCAAACAACTTTCTTGCCAGCGATGTCTACTTTATTTGTCATAGCTGCTGCTACAGAAACTGCACCAGCGCCCTCTGCTACCATTTTGTGTTTTTCCAGCAGCATCAGAATAGCGGAAGCGATTTCAGCTTCTGTTACTGTTACAACGCCGTCAACATATTTCATGCAGTTTTCAAATGTCAGGTCGCCGGGTTCTTTTACAGCAATACCATCCGCCATTGTTGCAACGCTTGCCAGTTTTTCGATTTTCTTGTGTTCCAGAGACTGTTTCATGGAAGGAGCGCCTGCTGCCTGTACGCCATATACTTTGCAGTTAGGGTTGATGCTCTTGATTGCACAAGCAACACCGGAGATCAGACCGCCGCCACCGATGGGAACCAGAACAACTTCTGCATCGGGCAGTTTATCCAGAATTTCCAGGCCAACTGTCCCCTGACCAGCCATTACATATTCATCATTGAAGGGGTGCAGGAATGTGTAGCCATGTTCTTTCTGCAGTTCAACTGCCTTTGCAGCTGCGTCATCGTATACACCAGGAACCAGAACAACTTCTGCGCCATAGCTCTTTGTTGCTTCTACTTTTGCCAAAGGTGCACCAGCGGGCATGCAGATAGTTGCTTTGATGCCTTTTTTCTGTGCTGCCAGAGCAACGCCCTGTGCATGGTTGCCAGCAGAGCAAGCGATTACGCCTTTTGCAGCTTCTGCATCTGTCAGGTTAGCTGTTTTTACATAAGCACCTCTCAGTTTGAAGGAGCCTGTCACCTGCATATTTTCACATTTGATAAATACATTTGCGTTGGGGTTGATGAAAGCGGATTCGAACAGGGGTGTTGTTCTTGCTACGCCATCCAGTACTTTTTTTGCATCCTGAATCATTTCCAATGTCAGCATTTTTTCTTCCTCCTATTTCTTTTTCTTATTATATTTTTTCTATCTGTTTCTTTTTTATAACGTTTTCTTTGCAAGGACATCTGTTTGTTTTTGTCCCTCTCTCAAGTACAGGTAAATTATATCCACCTTCCATCCCATAGTCAACGCTTTTTTGCGATTTTTTTAACATTTTTCACGTTTTTGTCAGATATTCCAGTCATTCCGCCGGAGATGCACAACTTTCCGTACACTATAAAATTTTGTCTTTTCCCATTGTGCGTTTTTCCCAAGAACAGCCTTTTCCAGGCAAAAGAAAAGCGCCTGTCGGCGCTTGAAAACGCTCCTGCAGACGCTTATGGTTTCTCTTTTTTTTACAGACCGAAGCCTGACGCTAGGGTCATCTTTGCAATACAGCTTAAGCAGATACGCCGGTTCTGTTGTTTTTGCGCTTCCGGATCCGCTGCAGCGGCTGTCTGTTTTCATTATACACATATTCAGGCTTTGCTTTGCCTGCCACCACATCTTCTGTGATAACGCAGCGTTCCACCGTTGTTTCTGTAGGAATTTCATACATAATGGGGTTGATAAATTCCTCTACAATGGAGCGCAGACCACGGGCACCGGTTTCCCGTTCCATGGCTTTTCTTGCGATGGCTCTCAGGGCATCCTCCTTGAATTCCAGAATGACATCATCCAAAGCAAAAAGATATTCATACTGCTTTGTCAGCGCATTCTTTGGCTCTGTCAAGATGTGTATGAAAGCATCTTCATCCAGATTATCCAGCGTTACCACTACAGGCAAACGGCCGATAAATTCAGGAATCAGGCCATATTTCAGCAGATCCTGAGGCATCAGGCTCTGCAGCAGTTCATCGTTGGTCTTATCCAGTTTGCTCTGCACTTCCGCACCAAAACCGATGACCTTATGCCCCATACGGTTCTGGATGATTTTTTCGATGCCGCCAAAGGCACCGCCGCAGATAAACAGAATATTTGTAGTATCGATCTGGATAAATTCC
This sequence comes from Anaerotignum sp., assembly GCF_051877975.1. Taxonomy (GTDB): domain Bacteria; phylum Bacillota; class Clostridia; order Lachnospirales; family Anaerotignaceae; genus Anaerotignum_A. The sequence continues at coordinate 3,813 of NZ_JBJEJK010000050.1, read as the reverse complement.
TGATGGGGATGCTTTCTGCCGCCCTGAGGGGGTACGCTTGCCACAGTACCTTCCAGAATCTTCAGCAGCGCCTGCTGTACCCCTTCGCCGCTGACATCCCTTGTGATAGATACGTTTTCGCTTTTCTTCGTGATCTTATCGATCTCATCGATATAGATGATGCCTCTTTCAGCCCGTTCAATATCATAATCTGCCGCCTGAATCAGCTTCAGCAGGATATTTTCCACGTCTTCCCCAACATAGCCTGCTTCTGTCAGGGATGTCGCATCGGCAATAGCGAAAGGTACGTTCAATACTTTCGCTAATGTCTGCGCCAGCAGCGTTTTCCCGGTACCCGTAGGCCCTACCAGCAGGATATTGCTCTTCTGCAGTTCCACATCCTCTGCTTTTGCGTCCATATAGATCCGTTTGTAATGGTTGTAAACGGCAACGGCCAAGGCCTGCTTTGCCCGATCCTGGCCAATGACATATTCATCCAGCGTTTCTTTGATCTCCTTGGGTTTGGGAACATTCAGTTCTTCGTCTTTATTTGCCAGCACATCGTATTCTTCATCAATGATGTCCGCACAAAGGTCGATACATTCATCGCAGATATACACATTGGGTCCCGCAATCAGTTTTTTTACCTGATCCTGTGTTTTGCCGCAGAAGGAACACCGCAGTTTGTTCATTTCTTCCGTTTTACCTGCCATTTATCCTCTCTCCTTTGTCTGAGGTTTTGTGATCACATCGTCAATCAGGCCATAAGCCTTTGCTTCCTCAGCACTCATAAAGTTATCCCGTTCCGTATCTCTTTCGATTTCTTCGTAGGAACGGCCTGTATTTTCCGCCAGAATCTCATTCAGCTTTTTCTTAGTACGTAAAATATTTTCTGCATGGATGCGGATATCTGTCGCCTGCCCCCTTGCGCCGCCGCTGGGTTGGTGGATCATCACTTCTGCATTGGGCAGAGCATATCTTTTGCCCTTTGCGCCCCCTGCCAGCAGAAATGCGCCCATGCTGGCCGCCATACCAATGCAAATGGTAGATACATCTGGCTTAATATACTGCATCGTATCGTAAATCGCCATACCAGCTGTTACAGAACCGCCGGGGCTGTTGATGTACAGGTTGATATCCTTATCAGGATCTTCCGCCGCCAAAAACAGCAGCTGCGCTACCACGAGGCTCGCTGTCACATCGTTGACTTCTTCCCCCAGAAAAATGATTCTGTCTTTCAGCAATCTGGAATAAATATCATAAGAACGTTCGCCACGGTTGGACTGTTCTACGACCATAGGTACTAAACTCATTATGATTCCTCCAATCTTATATTATCTAAATAGGCACAGTTGCCTGTGCCTACTTAATGGTTCTAATTATTGCATTTCGGATTATTCTGCGTCTTTCAGGATAGCTGTGTCTTCGATCAGCTTCATTGCTGCTCTTACCAGCATATCTTTTCTCAGGGCTTCTTTATCTTCATCCTGAATCATTTCCAGCATTGTCTTGCCGTCGATACCATAGCTTTCGCCGTATTTGCAAACTTCTGCATCCAGGTCTTCATTGGAGATCACCAGATTTTCAGCCGCTGCAATTGCTTCCAGCATCAGTCTTGCGTCAACGCTCTTCATAGATGTATCTTTGAAAGTTTCTCTCATAGTTTCTTCATTTGTTCCCATATACTGATAGTATACATCCATAGACAGACCCTGGCGAACAATGTTTTCTTCAAATTCTCTCATCATGCTGTCGATTTTGTTATCATACATCACCTGAGGAACTTCCATTGTGCAGTTTGCTACTGCTGCATCCAGCAGTTTATCGCCCTGCAGCTGTCTTGCTTTTTCTGTTTTCTCTGCTGCCAGTTTAGCCAGAATATCTGCTTTGTATTCATCCAGTGTGGAGAATTCGGATACATCTTCTGCAAATGCATCGTTCAGTTCAGGCAGTTCTTTGGCTGTAATGCCGTTCAGTTTGATTGCGAATACAGCAGGTTTGCCAGCCAGTTCAGGCGCATGGTAAGCTTCGGGGAATGTTACATTGATATCGAATGCATCGCCGATATTGTGACCTACGATCTGATCTTCGAAGCCTTCGATGAAGGAATGAGAACCCAGTTCCAGGTCATAGCCTTCTGCTTTGCCGCCGTCGAAAGGAACCCCATCAACGGAACCCAGGTAATCGATATTAACAACATCGCCCAGCTGAGCAGCTCTGTCTGTTACTTCTACTTTTCTTGCATTCTGTCTCTGTACTTTTTCCAGTTCCAGCATAACGTCTGTGTCTGTTACTTCAGCGGAAACTTTTTCTACTTCCAGACCTTTGTACTGACCCAGTGTTACTTCGGGTTTTACTGTTACATCTACGATGAATTTTGCGCCTCTGCCGGATTCGATATATTCGATATCCAGTGTAGGTGCGGATACAACATCCAGACCCAGTTCTTTTACTGCTGTCATGTATTCTTCGGGGAAGATATGGTTAATGGCATCTTCATAGAAGAATGCTTCGCCATACTGTGCCTCGATCAGTTTTCTGGGCACTTTGCCTTTTCTAAAGCCGGGCAGGGTCAGATTGTTTTTATGTTTGTTGTAAGCAAATGCCATGCCCTGTTCCAGTACTTCTGCAGTTACTTCAAAGGAAAATTTTACTGCTGTTTTTTCTTTGTTCAATAATGTTGCGTTCATTGTAAGAAGCTCCTCCTTAAAAATATTCGTTTTATGACAACCTTGTCTTATTTTCTGTTCTGCTGCCATGTTGAGATACAGTACACCAAAACTGCACAATCACAGTAGATTATAACATACTGATTTTTGAAAATCTACAGGTAAATGCAAATTTTCCGTAGGTTTTCAGCAAAAAACACGCCTAAAAAACCTCATATTCCGCAGAAAGAAGTTCCGCCTCCGTATTTTTCTCCATAAAATCCAGAATATGCTGTATCATACTGTCGGCATGGCGCCTTTCGTTGGTGACACAGGCAAAGCCAATGACAATGGTCTTATGTTCATCCTGTCTGTCTACCTCTGCCACAGAAACGTTGAATTTATGTCTCGTCTTTTCCACCAGACTTTTTACCACCATCCGTTTTTCTTTCAGGCTTGAAACCCACTCTGCCCGAAAGGTGACTTCACAAGTCCCTACAATCACGGTGCTCACTCCTTTATTTTGCAGCCGCCAACTCTGCCAGCTTTCTTTTCAAGGCGGCATAAGCCTCCTCCGGGTCTTCTATTTTCAACACCGTCTCTTCCATGGGGCACATGCCTGTTTTTGCCCGATTGATGATATATTCCACTTCCTTATCGTAGCTGAAAGCAATGCTGCTATCACGGAACGCCTTCAGGGCATGGGTACTGACAACAGTTCCAAAGGCTGCCGTCACTCCCGCTTTTTCCATCAGAAGAGCTGCCGCTCTGCCGATGACCCGATCTGCCACGCAGGCCCCTTGCAGGGCCGTTTCCTCTTTCTGCAAAAGAGCCATCATCGGTGCGATGCCCTTTTTTTCGGAGGTCACCAAATCCCCATTGGCTAAGACCGCCGCAAAGGTGATCTCCCCCTGCAAAGCCATTTTTGCCTGTTCCAGTCTTTCTTTCTGTTTTTCCGGCTCCATCCCGGCCACCCCTTCCGGTTTTTTATATACAAAAAATCGGTCTTGAAAAATTCAAAACCGATCTTCTCAAGCGCGAGACGAGATTCGAACTCGCGACCCTCGCCTTGGCAAGGCGATGCTCTACCACTGAGCCACTCGCGCATCGTATGCAGTTTTATTGAAAAAGAAGCGCGAGACGAGATTCGAACTCGCGACCCTCGCCTTGGCAAGGCGATGCTCTA
>NZ_JBJEJK010000049.1:0-7498 GCF_051877975.1 Anaerotignum sp. | reverse complement strand
GAAAAAAATTTGATTTATTATTCATTTCTCACTTGACATCACACCGCTGGACTTAGTGGTGATGATGTTCGTGATCGTGATCGCAGCCACAGTCATGGTGGTGATGGTGTTCATGGTCGTGACCGCAGCCGCAGTCATGGATATGATGGTGATGCTCGTGGCCGCAACCGCAATCGTCATCATGAACATGACCTTCCGTAATGGACTGCCAGCCGTTATCGCTGAATACCATGCCGACTTTATCTACAATGAGAATTTTCTGTTCTTCGGTAGATGCTTTATCAATGGCTTCCATCATCATATCCATTACATCATGGACAGAATAGATAGGAGGCAGGGCACCGCTTAGGTTCTGCATGGCCAGTTTTCTTGTCTGGGCGGGCAGGGTATCGAAATGGTTTCTTGTTTTCGTGATAAAAGCATCGAAAAGGACTTTCTTTTCTTCTGCTGTAGCAGGGGGCAGATCTTCGGGCAGATCGAAGCGGAACAGTTCATCATTCAAATCACCGAAGAAACAGTCTCGAATGAATTCTTCTGTCATCAGGACTTTTTTTGTATCATCGGAGAAGCCTGCGAAAGAACCGGCTTTCTGCAGCAGTTCGTATTCTTCCTTGCCGATGGCATTGGCTTTATCAATAACAGGTTCTACGGCTGCTTCCAGCTGTTCTGTCAGCGTATCCAGATATGCCGCTTTTTCTGTCAGGGTAAGCTGGTCACTGATGAAAGCGCATACGGTGTGATACAGATCCGCATAGGCGGCACTGCCCTCTGTGATTTCCTTGAAGGAATAGGTCAGGTAGAGCAGCAGGATCAGGGAATTGATATCGTGGAGGATACAGGAGAAATATTCCTCAATCTGCTCCAATGTTTCAAAAACTTCCCGCAGCTCTTCATAGAAATCGGAAAGCTCATCATCGGAAAGGGTATGGGGCAGCTGCATGCGTTTCTGGCCGATCCATTCGGCGATTTCAGGGAAATATTTGCCGTAGAGAGGATTTTCCTGGGGGCTGCAGAAGCCTTCAAAGGCTTTCAGAGAAACTTCGATAAATTCCTTGCTTTCTCCGGCAAAAGCTGCTTCCAGGGAAGCGCGGACGTTATCGTAATATTTATCTCTTGTCATATAGATGGGCATACATTTTAAAATCTGGCCCATATAGTTTTTTTGATCCAAAAGGGTTTCGGCGCTTTCCATGAAAGCGTGGCAGTCTGCGAAAAAGAGAGACCATTCTACTTGTTTCTGGGAAACACCATCTTCTTTATATTTGCGGAGTGCCACTTGATCACTGACCAGAGTGGAAATGATGTTCCACTGGGAGAAGTAGCTATAGATGGTTTCATAGATGGAAAGCAGGCGTTTTTTCAGTTCCAGACAATCTTCCAGAGCGGCCATGCGGGAATCTGTATCACTGTCCAGCAGATCTTCCAGACGGATGAGATAGGCCTTGATTTCGTCTTTGATTTCCTGCACATCGGCAGGAATTTCGTAGGGCAGGGCGTCTTCGCCTTTTTCCGCATCTTCCATGGCACTCATCAGCATCAAAAGCAGAGAACCAACAGCCTGCTGATAGATATAATCGGCAGAAAGATTTCTTATTTTTTCTTCCATTGCAATATTTGACAAAAGAAGGACTCCTTTCATAAATAAATTATTCTTTATTATATCAGGAAAAGAAGGGGTTGTACAAGGTTCTTTTCGATTCGGGGGAGAAATGCTATAATCTTTTCAAAGGAGAGAGGAAAATGGAATACGGAAAAATGATAGAAGCGAAATTCCTGCGAAGGGTGAACCGCTTTACGGCTTTTGTGGAGCTGGAGGAGCAGGAAGAAATGGTTCATGTGAAAAATACAGGCAGATGCAAAGAATTGCTCCTGGAAGGAGCCCGAATTTTTTTGGAAGAAGCAGACAAAGAGGGGAGAAAGACGAAATATTCCCTGATTGCTGTTTATAAAGGAGACATGCTGGTGAATATGGATTCCCAGGCACCGAACCAGATGGCGGCGGAGGCGCTGGCGGAAGGAAGAATAGAAGAAATCGGCGAAGTGGATTTTTTGAAGCGGGAAGTGAAATTTGGAAATTCCCGATTCGATATATACTTTCAGAAGGGGGAGAAAAAGGGCTTTATTGAGGTGAAGGGTGTGACGTTGGAAGAAGAGGGTATTGCCATGTTTCCCGATGCGCCTACAGAACGGGGGACGAAGCATCTGCGAGAATTGATAAAGGCAAAGGAAGAAGGATATGAAGCGGCGGTGCTGTTCGTTATCCAGATGAAGGGAGTAACAGAATTTCGGCCAAATGAGGAAAGAGACAGGAAATTTACAGAAGCCCTGCGGGAAGCGGCAGCGGCGGGGGTGCAAATCCTAGCCTATGACTGCGGCGTGCAGGTGGGAAAGGTTTGGATTGCGGAAAAAGTGCCGGTGAATCTTTTATAAAAACCGAGATTTTAATGCGTCGATTTTTTAGTTTAAATTTGATTTATAAAAAAGGAAAGCAGAGAGGGCAATTCCGAAGAAAAGTCCTCCCTGCTTTTTAGCTTAGGAAGATGTTATGTAATGGGGAAAAATTACAGTTCCCATTTCGCACCCATCAGTTTTACAAATTCTCTTACGATAGCGGAATCGCCAGGCCATGCGGGAGCAGTTACCAGGTTGCCGTCTACCACTGCTTCAGCAGCATCTACGGGAACATATTCGCCGCCAGCCAGTGTGATATCGGGGCCGACTGCGGGATAAGCGGTTGCTTTTTTGCCTTTCAGTACGTTTGCAGCTGTCAGGATCTGAGGACCATGGCAGATGGCTGCAACGGGTTTATTTGCTGCGAAAAATTCCTGAACGATCTCAATTACTCTGGGGGTCAGTCTCAGATATTCGGGAGAACGGCCGCCTGTGATGAACAGACCAGCGTAATCAGCTGTATTTACAGCATCGAAATCTGCTGTCAGAGCGAAGTTATGACCTCTCTTTTCGGAGTATGTCTGTTCGCCTTCAAAGTCGTGAATTGCTGTACGGATAATGTCGCCTGCTTTTTTATCAGGGCATACAACGTCTACCTGATAACCCAGCATCTGCATTGCCTGGAAAGGTACCATTGTTTCATAATCTTCTGTAAAGTCGCCTGCTAACATCAATACTTTCTTTGCCATAAGAATTCCTCCTTTAAAGAAAATGTGCGACAGTCTTTTGAAAAGACTGAGGATTTATTTAGATAAAAAGATGTTTCTTTTAAAATACATTATAGACCGATTGGGACAAAATAGCAAGGGGGTGGGCAAAAAAAATCCATATAAAATTGATATTATTGAAATGGGAAGCAAGGCGCGCTACAATAAAAAAGAGGTGAGAAAATGAAAAAATATCAGGCGATTTTATTTGATTTGGATGGAACACTGCTGGATACGCTGGAGGATTTGACGGACAGTGTCAATGCGATTTTGGGGAAATACGGATTTCCCCTGCGGGACAGAGAAGAAATCCGCAAATTCTTGGGAAACGGCAGTGAACAATTGATGAAAGCAGCTCTGCCGGAGGGGATTTCCGAAACAGATTTTACAAAATATTTGAAGGAATATCAGGCGTATTACAAAGGGCATATGGAGGAAAAGACAGCACCATATGAGGGGATTTTGCCTCTTTTGGAGGAACTGCGGAAGGCAGGGCTGAAAATTGGTGTGGTTTCGAATAAATTTGATCTGGCGGTGAAGGGGCTATGTGAAAAATATTTCCCGGGCTATATCGACGGGGCGGCAGGAGAGCGGGAAGCAGAAGGCATCCGGCGGAAACCTGCACCGGATATGATAGATACGGCAGCAGAACGGCTGGGGGTGAGCACAAAAGACTGTTTATATGTGGGGGATTCGGAGGTAGATATCCTAACGGCAAAAAACGCAGGGATGGACTGTGTCAGTGTCACTTGGGGCTTTCGGAATGAAGCGTTTCTGCGGGAAGCAGGAGCCGCCCATCTGGTACATACACCGAAGGAATTGAAGAATTTTATTTTGCAGTAAAAAAAGGGCCGGATAAGTATCCGACCCTTTTTGCATCTGCATTATTTCAGGATAACATTGTGGAATGTCTTTTTGCCTTTCTGTACCAGCAGTTTGCCATCGGTGAACAGGTCTGTGGTTACTTTGAAATCCACATCTTTGATGGGCTGCTCTGCCAGTTTTACGCCGCCCTGCTGTACGGCACGTCTGCCTTCGGAACGGGAAGGAACGACTTTGATGGTCGTCAGCAGTGTCAGGATATCCATGCCATCAGCAAATTCGGAAGCGGGAATTTCTGTGGAAGGTGCATCGGCAGTTGCAGCACCCTTGCCAAAGAGGGCTCTTGCAGCTTCCTGTGCCTTTGTTGCTTCTTCTTCACCGTGAACGATCTTCGTCAGTTCAAAAGCAAGAACTTCTTTTGCCTTATTGATTTCAGCACCTTCCAGTGCGCCCAGACGGCGAACTTCATCCATAGGCAGGAAAGTCAGCAGAGCCAGACATTTTTCAACGTCCTTATCGCCAACATTTCTCCAGTACTGATAGAATTCGTAAGGAGATGTTTTTTCGGGATCCAGCCAAACGGCACCGCTGACGGTTTTCCCCATTTTTACGCCTTCACTGTTTGTCAGCAGTTTGAATGTCATGCCATAAGCGGGTTTCTGGGCTTTCCGGCGAATCAGCTCTACGCCGGCGATGATATTAGACCACTGATCGTTGCCGCCCATCTGCAGGGAACAGTTGTATCTCTTGTTCAGTTCATAAAAGTCATAGCCCTGCATGATCATATAGTTGAATTCCAGGAAGGTCAGCCCGCCTTCTCTGTCCATACGTGTTTTGAAGCAATCTGCTGCCAGCATACGGTTAACGGAGAAATGTGCACCGATTTCCCGCAGGAATTCGATATAGTTCAGATTTCTCAGCCAATCGGCATTATTTGCGATAATGGCACCGCCTTCGCCTTCGTTGAAATTGATGAAGCGGGACAGCTGTTTTTTGATGCAGGCAACATTATGGTCGATGGTTTCTACTGTCATCATTTTACGCATATCTGCTTTGCCGGAGGGATCGCCAATCATGGCTGTACCGCCGCCTACCAGACAGATGGGGCGATTGCCGCAACGCTGCATGTGTGCCATAGCCATAACGGTCAGAAAATGACCAACGTGGAGGCTGTCTGCTGTGGGGTCGATACCGATATAGAAGGTTACCCCGCCTTTTTCAAAAAGGGCTTTGATTTCTTCTTCATGTGTCAGCTGTTCGATGAAGCCGCGTTCTTTTAATACTTCATAAGCATTCATAGTTACATTCTCCTTTTCTGTTTATGATTAAGAATAGATGATGGCATGGTTTGCTCCGCAAATCATTTAGATTTTATACATGTTCCGCATTAGGCGGGGGAATAGAATCTAAATGGATTTTTCCGCTTTGCACAAAAGAAAAAGGCCCTATCGCCAAAAGGACGAGAGGACCCGTGGTACCACCTTCATTTATGTTCATCAAAAGACAAACATCTTTCGGCTCCGGTAACGGGGAGCGGACGTTGTGCCATTTCCTGCACAAAGCTCATGAGGCGTAATTTACAAATACTGTGCTGCAATCCTTTCAGCAACCGGACTGCTCTCTGCGGTTGTAACCAGCTTTGCCCATATACTCAATCTTCGCTGTTTGCTCATATTTATGAGGAAATTCTATCATAGGTTTTTTGGAAAGTCAAGAGTTGCCCCCAGTTCTGCAATACGAACGATCATTTCTACAGCCTTTTCCATGGAGGAAACAGGAATGAATTCGTAATTGCTATGGAAATTATGACCGCCGGCAAAGAGATTGGGGCAAGGCAGACCCATGAAGGACAGACGGGCGCCATCTGTGCCGCCGCGAATAGGTTGGATAATGGGAGTCACACCACAATCCAGCATGGCTTGTTTTGCCAAATCGACGATTTCCATGTGGGGTTCTATTTGGGAAAGCATATTGTAATATTCATCTCTCAGCTCCAGTTCGATGGCGCCCTGATGCTGTGTGTTTTTGCGTTCCACGATCAAACGGATCAGATCCTTGCGGTGTTCGAAAGAGGCTTTGTCAAAATCACGGATGATATAGGTCAGGACAGCGGAAGTGACATCCCCTTCAAAAGAGCAAAGATGGAAGAAGCCTTCGTAACCTTCTGTTTTAGAGGGGACTTCTCTTTCCGGCAGGAGAGAAGCAATTTCTGTGCCAATGAGAGCTGCATTTACCATCACATTTTTCGCAGTGCCGGGATGTACATTTTTTCCTTTGATGCGGATGATGGCACGGGCTGCGTTGAAGTTCTCGTATTCTAATTCGCCGATACGCCCGCCATCTAAAGTGTAGGCAAAATCTGCACCGAAAGAGTTTACATCAAAGAAATCGACGCCTTTCCCAATTTCTTCATCCGGGGTAAAAGCGATATGGATATCACCATGGAGAATTTCCGAATGTACGAGGAGATACTCCATAGCAGTTAAGATTTCCGCAATACCTGCTTTATCATCAGCGCCGAGAAGTGTTGTACCATCGGAGGTGATGAGTGTGTGACCGATATAATCCTTTAGGGAGGGAAATTCTTCGGGAGAAAGGCTTGTACCATTCAAAGGGATGCTGCACCCGTCATAGTTTTCTACAATATTGGGAAGGATATTTTTTCCCTCGGCATCGGGGCTGGTATCCATATGAGCAATAAAGCCGATAGTAGGGGCAGTTTCTGAATTACCGGGAAGAATAGCAGTCACGTAGCCATATTTGTCAACGGAGACAGACTGCAACCCGATGCCCTCACATTCCTTTGCCAGAAAGGAAGCAAAGGCCAGCTGGGATTTTGTGCTGGGAAAGGTGGACGAAGTTTCATCAGACGTGGTATGGTGTTTTACATATGTTAAAAAACGTTCTGTAACGGTTTTCATAGTGGCCTCCTTGGATATAAATATTGATATCATCCATATTTTAGCATGGTTTTCAGGGAAAAGCCATATACATAAAAAATTGAATTTTGACAGCATATAATTATATAATAATGTAAGGAAAAATATCGAAAAAAATTGTCGAAAAATTTGGGAAAAAGGGTTGACAGACCGAAAATTTTGCTGTAATATCTATATCACCGCTGAGCGACAGAAACATGGCACAGAGGACGCTGAAAAGAATTTAAAAAGTGAGCAAAAAAATACTTGACAACCGGTGGACGGTAAGATATAATAAGCAAGGTTTCGCTGCTCAAGAAAAAGCGACTCAAATCCATGGAGAGGTGTCCGAGTGGTTTAAGGAGCTGGTCTTGAAAACCAGTGACTCCGAAAGGGGCCGTGGGTTCGAATCCCACTCTCTCCGTTAATTGAATATCGCATTTAGAACTGAGAGCATTTATGGAGAAGTACCCAAGTGGTTGAAGGGGTTCGCCTGGAAAGCGGATAGGTCGTTAATAGCGGCGCGAGGGTTCAAATCCCTCCTTCTCCGCCATTTTATTGAAACCAAGTTCAAATGTGGTTGGAAATAAAAAAGAAAAG
>NZ_JBJEJK010000048.1:0-42148 GCF_051877975.1 Anaerotignum sp. | reverse complement strand
TAATATGCCCTTTTAGGGCTGGTGCAAACCACTAGTTTAACTAGTGGTTTTGATTTGGGCTCTTTTATCAACCAGCTTTTCAAGGGTTTTTGTTGCTTCCAAAAATCTTTTGTGCTATTCTTATTTTTGAGAAAGGAAGGGATCCGATGACTGCTTTGATGAAAATACAGTCCTTTATACAGGCCTATGTGCAGGCCATTGCATCCATTCTGGAGGCAGATGTTACCGTTGTGGATAACGAATTGATCCGTGTGGCAGGAACAGGCAGCTATGCTGGGGAAATCGGCAAGACTGTGACCCATGGCAATTTTTTTAACCATATCCTCATTTCCGGGGAAAATGGCATGATCACAAATGCGGCTTTGGATGAAAACTGCAAGGTATGCGAAAAGCGGGCAACCTGTAAAGAGCTGGCCAATGTGGCATATCCTATTTTTAAAGAGGGCGCTGTGGTAGGTATCATTTCCATCATTGCCTTCAATGAAGAACAAAGAGAGAATCTGCTGGATAACAGAGGACAGATGGAGGAATTTCTGAAATATATGTCTGTTCTGCTGGAAAGCAAGCTCTATACTGATGAAGCGAAGGAACGCCTGGAACAACAGCTGAAGGTGGTCCACGATGCAGAAAAAGGCTGGTCTTTCGTAGGGAAAAGCCCCCTGATGCAGGAAGCCATTCGGATTGGACAAAAAGTCGCAAAATCTGATTCTACAGTATTTTTGCGGGGGGAAAGCGGCACAGGCAAGGAATTGATGGCGAAGATGATCCATGCCCTCAGCGATAGACACGATAAACTGATGATTTCCATCAACTGTGCGGCAATTCCGGAAAATCTGGTGGAAAGTGAGTTGTTCGGCTACGAAGAAGGGGCTTTTACCGGGGCGAAAAAACATGGCTCTATCGGGAAGTTTGAACTGGCCGATGGCAGCACCATTTTTTTGGATGAGATCGGCGATATGCCCCTTCCAGTGCAGACAAAGTTGCTGCGGGTGCTGCAGGAAAACAAAGTGGAACGAATTGGCGGCGCAAAACCGATCCCCATTGATATCCGTGTGATCTGTGCTACAAATAAAAATATTGAGCAAATGGTAGAAGAGGGGACTTTCCGGGAAGATCTGTACTACCGGCTGAATATTATTCCTATTGAACTGCCGCCCCTGCGGAAGAGAAAAGAAGATCTGCCGGCTTTGATTGAGTATTACATTGCTTATTATAATCAGAAGCTGGGAAAAAATATGACAGGGCTTTCCCCGGAAGCACTGCAGACGCTGATCAGCTATAATTGGCCGGGAAATGTGCGCGAGCTGAAAAATATCATTGAATATCTGGCGAATATCACAGAAGGAGAAAAAATACAGCTGTCCGATTTGCCGGATCATATTGTTCTGCGTTCCAGTAAAGGGTATGAGGATTGGTCTCTGGAAGAAATTATCGAGGAATATGAAAAGCGTGTTTTAGGCAGCATGATTCGCAAGGGGGCAACTCTGGAAGAAAAAAAGGAATTGGCAGAAGCACTGAAGATCAGCCGTGCTACATTATATCGAAAATTAAAAAAATATGACCTCCTTTGATTCTCATTTATGAGAATGAATCTCAAATTTGAGAAAAATTTTGTGTATACAAAGTCATTTGTTTTTTGGCTAAAAACAAAGACTCCTTTGCTTTGATAAAGACATGGATAGGAAATTGTACACAGATGGCACACAATGAAAAAATAAAACCTAAATGGAATAAATTTCATTTCTCATAAATGAGAAAATAAGAAAAAAAGTCCTTTGAAAAAAGGGCTTTTTCTTTTGGCACGAATCTTGCTCTATATAAAAACAGAAGAAAAAATCAACCATAATGATTTGAGTGATAGAGGAGGAAGAATATGATGGATATGAACGTTGTTATCAATGCAATCAAAGCTGAAATGAAACCCAGCATGGGCTGCACAGAACCTGTTGCCATTGCCCTGGCGGTTTCCAGAACCTGCGAACTGCTGACACAGCCTGCGGAAAAGCTGGATATGGTCATCAGCTCCAATATTTTCAAAAACGCCTATAGTGTACAGATTCCCAATACAGGAACCTGCGGTATCGAATTGGCATGTGTACTGGGGATGCTGCTGAGCAAGCCCGGCAATACCATGGAAATTTGCGCGGGAATCAAGCCGGAACATGTTGCACAGGCACAGAAACTGGTAGCGGATGGTTTTGTCACAGTGAAAGTACTGAAGAGCAGCCAGTTCTACATCGAATGTATTGCAACAAGCGGCAGTGAAAAAGCCCACACCATTACAGAAGATGCCCATGATAATATGGTATTTGCGGAAAAAGACGGCAAAGTTCTGGTGGATAACAGAAAAACAGAAGAAGCAGCTGAAGAAACAGAAGAAGGCGGCTTTGATGTGACCCAGCATACTTTCAGAGAATTCTATGACTGGGCAAATGAAGTTGATGTGGAGGATCTGCAGTTTATCAAAGAAGCCATTGATATGAATATGGAGATCGCCAAGATTGGTATGAAAAAGAAATACTGCTTTGGTGTAGGTCCTACGATCCAGAACCTCATCAACAAAGGCATGATGAGCAATGATGTTGTCAATGCAGTAAGAAGCATTCCCGCAGCGGCGGCTGACTACCGTATGTATGGCGGCAATGGCTCTGTCATGACCTTCTGCGGCAGCGGCAACCAGGGCATTTCTACGACACTGCCCATGGCTGTTTTTGCGGAAAAGATGGGTATTCCTGAAGAAAAACTGCTGAGAGCAGAATTTATGGCTATGCTGATGATTATGTACATGAAGAAACACGTTGGACGCCTGAGCCCTGTTTGCGGTGCAATGGTAGCAGGGACAGGCTCTGCGGCAGGTATGACCTATATGCTGGGCGGCACATACGAACAGATTGACGGCGCAGTACAGAATATGATGGGCTCTGTAGCCGGTATCTTCTGCGATGGCGCAAAGGGCGGCTGTGCGGTTAAGGTTTCCGCATGCGCCGGGGAAGCGGTCTATGCGGCAATGTACGCGATGGATGGCAGCATTATCCCTGTAACAGATGGTATCAACAGCACAAAAGCAGAAGATACTGCAAAAAATCTGGCAAAACTGAGTCACGAAGCGCTGGATGGCTTGGATATGAAGGTCATTGAAATCATGCAGACAAAAAAATAAAGGGAAAATCTCTTTCCAAGAAATCAAACAAAAACCCCGTCCTAAGACGGGGTTTTATATATTAAAATCGTTTTTCCAATTTCATGAGCCTGCCGCGGATATGGACTTCTTCCATTTCTTTCCCTACAAAGATTTTCATTTCGTAAGCGGAATTTTCCGGCTGCAGCACAATGGCATTCTCTTTTTTGATGACCCGTTTCAGGGTGGCATCATTTCCATTGACCGAAACCACTGCGATATCGCCGCTGTCCACATCGTTTTGCTGGCGGATCAGGAGCAGATCCCCTTCATGGATACCAATATTCATCATACTGTCTCCTTTGGCACGGAGCCAAAAATAGGTTTCGCCGGTTGTGATATCATCGATAGGCGTTTCGTGATATCCCTCGATATTATCTTCCGCCAAAAGGGGAACCCCGCAGTTTACAACACCAACAATGGGGATGGAAACAGTCGGGCGGGGGACATAAGGAATGGCATCAGGCGGGAGCTTTGGGCGGTCTTCCACCAAATCGGATTTTTCAATGCCGAAGTAATTGGCCATCAATTGGATTTTATCGATACGGGGGTATGTTTTGCCATTGACCCAATCTGTAAGGGTGGTATATTTCACACCAAGGGCTTCACAGAGTTCATTTCTTGTTTTATGATTCAGTTCCATGTAATGACGAATATTTTTTGCGAGGATGGCTTTATTGTTTCTATCATTCATGGAATCACCTCCTTAGGTTTAATTATACGGATAAAACGTAAAAATACAAGAAAAAATAAAAAAATACGAATAAATCGTTGACAATTATGGTAAAACCGTAGTATCATTGTTATGAAAGGAAATGAAGTATATTTTTTTACAATAATTTTACGGTTTAAACGTAAATTTAGAAGGGGGAACAAAAATGAGAGAAAAGAGAAGATGGCAAAATACATGGCTGAGGGAGATTGCTATGCAGCAGGGGATGCGGATTGGAAGCGAAATCACGATTCGGGAACGCTCTTTACTGAAGGATTACAGCTATATCACAAGGCAGATTCGCCACGGGGTTGTGCTGGAAATGTATCCGTATCATTTTTATTGCCGGATGTCCGATGGAACGAAGGAATCCTTTCGTTACAATGAATTTCTGGGATATGAAGCAAGACTGATCCGCCTGAAAGAGAAAAAAGGCGCATCTATGAAATTTTTCAAAAAAGAACCTGTTCACGAAACAGCGGCGTAAAGCATCGGATAGATTCTGCTGTTTGAATAAGGCAGCAACAAAAAAACGAGAGAAGGATTCTCTCGTTTTTTTGCGTCTATGCTTATTCAAAGAACAAAGTGGATACATCCAGTTCCTTTTCAATCATACCGGATTCATACATAAAATCTGCCGTACTCTGGAAGCCGGCCTTATCCGCTTCAGTGATTTCTGTGGAGAAGTCATAATATTCATACATTTCCGCAACAGCGGCCTCATCCAGATCCAATGCGGCTGCTGCAATCTGCAGTGTTTCCCCTTCGTTTTCCTGGATGAAGGATGCAATTTCATCCTGTGCCTGCTGCAGTTTCTCGATGATTTCGGGATGGGCATTATAAAATTCATTTGTCACTGCTACAGCGATGATGGCGTTGATCAGACCCTCGCCATCCGCAATCAGGTGATACCCCTGCTGTTTTGCCTGATAAGCTGCTGCGCCGGCGATAAGAGCGGCATCCAGGCTGCCGCCATCCAAGGCTGCTTTTGCCTCTGGAATAGACATATTCACAAAGTTTACATCATCAATGGTCATATCTGCCGTTGCCAGATAAGCCACCAGCAATTCATGCAGATTTGTACCGGCAGGGCCCCCAATGGTTTTTCCCCGCAGGTCTTCGGGGGAGATGATGTTCTCCTCCTGTGTATACATACAGAAAGCCTTGGGGGAGCGGCTATACATATTTAATACCTTGATATCTGCATCATTAGCAGCGGAAAGGATGACGGATGTGGCACCAACGGCATACAGCACCTGTACATCGCCGGAAGCCAGAGCCTGGGTCTGGTCTGCGCCAGATGTCAGTTCTGCGTATTCCACGGAAATGCCCATATCCTCAAATGTGCTTGCGAAAATGCCTTTTTCTTTTTCAATAATGGAAGGAACGTTCAGGGGAGATGTGACATAGGTGAATGTCAGCTTGTCCAGAGATTCTCCCTCAGCGGCATTGCCGCCGCAGCCTGTCAGTGCAGTTGCAGCCATCAGGGCTGCCATTGCCATACCAATAAATCTTTTTTTCATATTGACCTCCTATAAATCTTCATTTTCTTTTTATTGTAAGCTGTTGATGAAACAGCTTGCTTTCCTTATAAGTTTAATTGTGCAAGAATCTCTCGTTTCAGTTCGATCAATTCTTTTGCCAACAGGTCTCTTTCATCGCTGTCTGTATTGATGAGAAATTCTTTTTTTACCTGTCCATTTTCAATGATTATTATTTTGTGCCCCAAAAGCAGGGCTTCATCAATGCTGTGGGTGACAAAAAGGATACTGGCACCACGGCTCTTTTGCAGGCGGATCAATTCTCTCTGCATTTGCTCCCGGGTAAAAAAGTCCAAAGCGGCGAAGGGCTCATCCATCATAATGAAGGAAGGATCATAGGCCAGGGCTCGGGCAATAGCAGCCCTCTGCTGCATCCCGCCGGAAAGCTGATGGGGATAGGCCTTTTCAAAGCCGCTTAAGCCTACAGTATCGATGATGGATTGAATGGAGGCATCCGCGCAGGGCTGCTTTTTCAGCCCAAATTTTACGTTGTCCCATACATTCAGCCATGGCATCAGGCGGGATTCCTGAAAGACAAAGGCAGTTCTATGGGCTGCATCGAATTGAATCTCTCCGGAATCTGGGGCTTCCAGACCGCCCACCAGACGGAGCAGGGTCGTTTTTCCGCAGCCGCTGCGCCCCAGAATGACGGTGATGCTCTTTTCGGGAATCTGCAGATTGATGCCGTTTAGAACAGGGAGGGAACGTCCATCCACAACATAGGATTTCTGTATTTTTTTCAACTCAATTCCAGCCATTTTCACCATTTCCTTTAAATAATTTTTTCAGCAGAACCCCAAAAATCTTATCTGTCAGCAGGCCAACGATACCAACTACAAAAATACCAACGATCACTTTATCTGTGCGGCTCATTTCCTGAGCGAAGAGAATCATGTGGCCAATGCCGGAGGAAGCGGCGATCATTTCCGCTCCGATGATGGCACGCCAGCTGTAGCCCATGCCAATCCGCATACCCACAAGGATATCGGCAGAAGCGTAAGGCAGAATGATATGCCTGAATTTTTCAATGTTTGAATATCCGAAAGCATCGCCGACTTCCAAAAGTTTCCGGTCGCATCCAGTGAAGCCTTTGACGATGTTCAGATACATGGGGAAGAAGGACGCTAGCACGATGATGACGGTTTTGGTTGTTTCCCCAATGCCGCACCAAAGGATCAACAAAGGAATCAGGCTCAGCGGGGGCACATTGCGGAAAAACTGCACGATGCAGTTATAATATTTTTCCGAAGCTGGTACCAGAGAACGGAACATTCCTAAGGCAAAAGCCAGCAGAAAAGCAATGAAAAACCCTTTCAGGATACGAAGGAGGGAGATGATGACATCTGTAAAGATTTCCCCGCTTTTCAGCATTTTCAAAAAGCAGGCAAATACCTTTTCCGGGGGCGGCAGGACATAGGTGCTGAAAATACCCAGCCTGCAGAGAAGAACCCAGAGGGCGAGGATCAGGAGGATACCCATCAAAGGCGCAAGAGCAAAGAGCGTTTTTTTCAATTTACATCCTCCTTTCCAAAAGTTTCTGAAAAAAGAAAAAGTCTGCGCGGAAAAAGCGCAGACGTAGAAAAGGGAATCTTTTCCCTTCAATTCATGAGGTTGGTCTGTACGCCTTTTCACTCAGGTGTTACCCTTTGCAATCAGTACGAAGTGTAGCCATTATACCATATTCATCCAAAAAAGAAAAGAAAAAAAGCCTTGCTGATGGGGCAAGGCTTTCAGCGAGGACGGAGGGATTTGAACCCTCGCACCGGTTGCCCGGCCTACCAGATTTCGAGTCTGGACTCTTCAACCACTTGAGTACGTCCCCAAAAAATATTTCATTGATACAGTAGCCAATATATTATAGCAGGAATCAGGAGAAAATGCAATGGATTTCCGAAAAGGGAAAGGAGATGAGGAATCTAAGAAAAAACAGCTTTTTTTTATACTGAATTTGTTGTATAATCATATATGTATGATTGCAGGTTACCTATTTAGGTCAGATATAGAAAGGTGGTCAAACGATGAAGGGCTTAGTGAGCGAAATCAAAGGGGATCTTGCTATTGTGAAGATCCATAGAAAAGAAGCATGCGGCGAATGCAGAGCATGCCTTTCCGGTATGACAGAAAAAGAAATGGATATCGAAGCAAAAAATCTCTGCGATGCAGAAGAAGGCGACTGGGTCGAATTGGAACTGCAGGAAAATGCGTTCTTCAATGCAGTCATGATTATGTATGGTTTGCCTTTTGTGGCTTTTATTGTGGGTATTGTAGTGGGGTATTTTGGCGTGCCTAAGGTGCTGCCGATGATCTCCCCTGTCCTGTCCAGCTTGGTGCTGGGGGTATTGGGCATCCTGCTGACAATGCTGTGGATTAAAAGCCAGAATCCCCGTTGGGAAAGCGGCAAATATCGTCCTATGGCAACAAAAATTGTAGAAGAAGATGAAGCAGAAGCCTGCGGCATATAAGAATGTTTTGGAAAGTCTCAAATCTGAAAAGATTTGAGACTTTTTCACGTTTGTCCGTTTTTTTCATAGAATAAAGAAAAGGGGGTGAAGGAATGCTGAAAGCGAGGATACAGCCACTTTGTTCCGGCGGGGATAATTGTTCTCAGATCATTTTGCAGGCTGCGGCGGCGGAATATGGTTTTTCTTTACCGGAGGAATTATTGGCGGCCTGTGAGGGAATCCATGGCGGCTTTGGCATCAATGGCATGTGCAGTGCCTTGGTAGCAGCGGTGATGGTGCTGGGTCTTTTATGCGATGAGGAAGAAATCAAACAGAAACGTATCCTGTTCCTGCTGAAAGCCCAGGAAAGATTTTGCGGTTTGGATTGCTGCAGGCTTTCGGCATTGGGGGCAGACTGCAGCGGGGTTTTGGAAGAGATTGCGGAGATTTTGCAGGAAGTGATAGAAGCATAAAAAGATGTTTGACATGGCGCACCCTTAGAAGAAAAGATAATTCTTTTTTATGTTTGTTTTCTTCTAAGGAATGTCGCCGGTAGTTCTGTTTCAGAAAGAATCGATTTTGAGATGGTATATTCTGAAAAAGAGCTTAAGTCAGGCATCTTTTTTTGTGTCATTGATTGGGGATAAAAGGGCCGGAGCGGGGGCATTTTGTTTGGCTCGTAAGGTTTCATTTTCTTTTCGCAGGGCAGCCACCTCAGCTTCCAGTTTTTCCGCCTGTGCTTTCCAGCGGGCATTGACTGCAGCCACTTCATCGCTCCGCTGCGCCAGCAGGGCCGTAAGTTCTTCTATCTGCTTTTTATGAGCATCCTGAAGGGCTGTGTAGGCTTTGGAATAATCTGGCTGAATGGATTGTCTCGGCGGTGTTTTGGGCTTGGGAAGAGGAGAAGGGGCAAAGACGGCAGGTAAAAACCCATGCTGGGCATTGCCATAGCATTCTGCTGCATTCAGAGAATCATCCTGTGCGCCCAATAGTTCCCCTTTCAGGCAATAGCCAGGGAATTTTTCCATATATCGTTCTGCGGGGCCAAAGGAGGCACCGCCGTTTTCCGAAACACAGCGCATGGGCTGCCCGTTGACTGTCCACATGAGGATGACCTTTCCGTTTTTCAAAAAGGCCAGGCAGTTGTCGCAGTTGGCATCCTCCCAGAGGATACGGGGCGTGCTGATGGCGGAGGTATGCTTATATTGATAGACCACTTGGGTGCGGAACATCCCCCGCACAATATAGAGCATATGGATTTTTTCACTGTCATTGACAATGGAAACATCTGCATAAGGGGATGGCGTTTGGATCAGAGGTGTCACGCTGCCCATGGTATAAGGGGTCAGGAGCATTTCTCTGGCACTTAGTACGTTTCGCCCTGTGCGGTAATATAGTATGATATGTTCTTTACTGAGCCGGCGGGCGAGAAATGGCGTTTTTTGCATGGGCATGAAACGGTCGATCTGGTAGGGTTTTCCCCATTGTCCATTGCGAAAAGTGCTGTAAACCAGGGAATCTATATTGGTAGATTCTGTGGGCAGGTGATAGATAATATGGAAGGCATCTTCGGAAGGCAGAAGAAAATATTTTGTATTGCCCGTGTTTTGATGGCCAAGCATTATAGGCCGATGTTCCCATTGGGAAAAATCCGATGAAGATGCCAGTGAAAGCTGTCCGTCGCCGGCAGCATAAAGGAGATAGACCGTATCCTCATATTGGCAGAGGGAAAAGGCAGGTGTGACCCGCTCTGCAATCTTCTGAGGAACTGTCCAGCCATCGTAAGAAAAGCTGCGGCAAAAGATACTGCCTTGTTCGTAATAAAAAAGATAGAAGTACCCTTTTTTTGTTTTCAGATATTTAACATGAGGATTCTGCATGATTACGCTCCCTTTTCGTTTTTTTAGAATAGTTTATGCGGAAAAGAAAGAAAAAGAATCTTACAATATTCTTAAAATAAAATATAAGATTGACTTTAATAAAATGAAATGTTATTTTAATAATATGAAAGGAGCGGAAGGGATGGAACAGAAAAAATTGCCTGCGTGGGTTTTAGGGCTGGAGGAAGAGGAACTGACCTTCATTAAGAAATTCATATTAGCGTCTGGGTCTTTAAAGGAAGTCGCCTCTCTGTATGGCGTCACCTATCCTACTGTGCGTCTGCGGCTGGACAGGCTCATCCAAAAAATCCAGCTGAACGAGCAAATGGCAGAAGAACCATTCATTGCTATGGTAAAGCAGCTTGCCCTTGATGAAAAAATGGATTTTGAAACAGCAAAGCTATTGATTACGGCATATAAAAAAGAAAAGGATGGGACAAGATGAATTCGTGGATTGCAGCATTGATTTGTGTGATTTTAGTTGTCGGCAAGCTTGGGTTGGCTTGTTTTCTGGAATGGAAGCTGGCAAAAAAAGAAGAATGGTATTTGGGGTTGATCCTTCCGGTGTTGCTTTTTGGGGATAGCCTGGGAAGAATGATGGCGGAATATGAAGCAGCTGGTGCAGGTTTATTTTTGCGTTTGAATGTAACAACGATTTTGTTGCTGTTGCTTTATGGATTCCAGAGAATCCGTTTGAAACAAAAACGGGAATACGCCCAAATGAAGCTGAAGGATTTATAAAAAGGGGATGAAAAGATGGCATTTTCCAGTGGGGCTATTACTTTTATGCTTTGTTTTTTGTTGGCAGTGATGATCGGAATATGTGTTTTAGAGTGGTTTTTATCGAAAAGAGAGCCATGGTGGCTGGGCTTGCTGCTGCCGCTGCTCTTTTTCCTGCTGGGAACCATTCCTATGCTAAATTTGTTAGAAGAAACATCCGCAGGAGAAGTTCTGTTGACGTTTATCTTAGGAAATATCCCTACATGGATTTTGCTTTTGATTTATATTCTGAATCGGCAAAATCTAAAAAAGAACAGAGAATTAGAACAAATGAAAATCAAAGATTTATAAAAAACAGCCTTCTAACGGAAGTTAGAGGGCTGTTTTTGTATCAAAGCATGTTTAATTTTTTGCCTTGGATTCGCAGTAGATGCAGCGATATTCGCCGTGTTCTCTATCTGTCAGCTTGAAGATATGGGGAATCTCCTGTTCTACAGAGGTGATGCAGCGGGGATTTTTGCACTGGATGATATTTGTCAGCCGTTCCGGCAGCTGGGGGTGGAATTTTTCCACACGTTCCCCGTTTTTGATGACGTTGATGGTCACATTGGGGTCAATATAGCCCAAGATATCCAAATCCAAATCCAGTTCCGTATCGATTTTGATGATATCTTTTTTGCCCATCTTCTGGCTGGGGGCATTTTTGATCAGGGCAATAGAACAATCCATGCTGTCCAGATTCAGGAAATGATACAGTTCCATGCCTTTTCCTGCGCGGATATGGTCGATGACAATGCCGTTGTTGATGGAATCGATTTTCATTTTGCCACCTCCAGTAATTTCAGAATCAAAGCCATACGGATATATTTCCCGTTGGATACCTGTTTAAAATAGCAGGCTCTGGGGTCATCATCCACTGCAACGGAAATTTCATTGACACGGGGCAGGGGATGCATGATACAGAGGTCGCTCTTTGCGGTTTCCAGTTTATCCATGTTCAGGATATAGCTGTCTTTCAGGCGGATATAGTCCGCTTCGTTGAAGAAGCGTTCCCGCTGTACTCTTGTCATATACAGGATATCCAAAGAGGGCATGGCGTCCTCCAGGCTTGTGGTTTCTGTATAGGGGATGCCTTCTTTTTCCAGTTCCTGAATGATATATTCAGGCACCTTCAGTTCATCGGGAGAAATCATCACGAAACGGACGCCTTCATAGCGTTTCAGTGCGTGAATCAGGGAATGTACGGTTCTGCCGAATTTCAGGTCGCCGCACATGCCGATAGTCAGATGATCGAAGCGGCCTTTTTCCCTTTGGATGGTCAAAAGGTCGGCCAGTGTCTGGGTAGGGTGGTTGTGTCCGCCGTCGCCCGCGTTGATGATGGGAACAGGGGAACGCATGGAGGCGATCATGGGCGCGCCCTCCTTGGGGTGACGCATGGCGATGATATCCGCATAACAACCCACAGTGCGGACTGTATCGGAAACGCTTTCGCCCTTTGCGGCGGAGCTGTTGCCGGCGCCGGAAAAACCGATGACGCTGCCGCCCAATTCCAGCATAGCGGCTTCAAAGCTCAGGCGGGTACGGGTGGAAGGCTCGAAAAACAGAGTCGCCAGTTTTTTGCGTTTGCATTTTTCAGCATATTGATCAGGGTTTGCGATGATGTCATTGGCTGTAGCGATCAGTTCATCGATCTCTTCTACAGTCAGGTCAACGATGTCGATGAGACTTCTCATAGATCACATCTCCCTCCAGCTTTCATCATTAGGGTTGCTGCGGAATTTCATCAGACGGGCAATATCAGCTTCTTTGATATAGCCTTCTCTTGCTGCAACTTCTGCAACAGTGTCAAAATTGGACAGGCTTACATTCTTTACGTTTGCTTCCGCCAGTCTGTCTAAGCCCTTCTGCAGGCCATAAGTGAAGATGCTTACCACGCCCAGAACATCAGCCCCTGCTTCCCGCAGAACGTTTACGACTTCGATGCAGCTGCCTGCGGTGGAGATCAGGTCTTCTACAACGACTACTTTCTGTCCTTTTTCCAGTTTGCCTTCGATCTGGTTATTTCTGCCATGGTCCTTTGCACCGGAGCGAACATACCCCATGGGCAGATCCAGCAGATGAGCTGTGATAGCGGCGTGAGCGATGCCGGCTGTAGAAGTCCCCATCAATACTTCAGCATCGGGGTATTCTTTTTTAATGGTTTCCGCCAGAGCGTTTTCCACATGGTTTCTTACTTCTACAGATGTCAGAGTCAGTCTGTTGTCGCAGTAAATAGGGCTTTTGATGCCGCTGGCCCATGTGAAGGGGTCTTCGGGGCGCAGGAAAACTGCACCGATGGAAAGCAGGTCTTTTGCGATCTGTTCTTTGATATTCATAATTTATGTCCTCCTAAAATCCAGATTGATTTCAATTTTCTATATGGATAAATCACCTCAGCAGAAACGCAGTTTCTGCAAATCGGGTGAGGTAGTGGGGGCTGCGTCCCCACGGTCTTAGCCGAGGAACTCGGAAATACATCTGTGATATGCGGCTACAGGGTCGGGAGCCTGGGTGATGGGTCTGCCCACAACGATATAATCGGAGCCCAGTTCTCTTGCCTTTGCAGGGGTTGTCACGCGCACTTGATCGCCCACTTCGCCATCGGCGAAACGAACGCCGGGGGTCACTGTCAGGAAAGCGTCCCCGCAAACCTCTTTTACCTTGCCTGCCTCCAAAGGGGAGCAAACAACGCCGTCCAGACCGGAATCCTTTGCACATTTTGCATAGTGCATGACAACTTCATCCAGAGGATGGTCGATCAAAAGGTCTTCCTTCATGCGTTCTTCACTGGTGGAGGTCAGCTGTGTTACGGCGATCAGCAGAGGGCGCGTGCCGTCGGGTCTTGTCAGGCCTTCCAGTGCTGCTTCCATCATGGCCTTTGTGCCTGCCGCGTGCAGGTTGCAGATATCCACATCCAGGGCGGAGAGTACAGCCATGGCTTTCTTTACTGTATTGGGAATATCGTGCAGTTTCAGGTCTAAGAAAATCTTATGACCTCTTTCCTTGATTTCTTTGACGATGGCAGGGCCTTCTGCATAGAAAAGCTCCATGCCTACTTTCAGGAAAGGCTTTCTTTCTTCATTTTTAAAGTTGTCCAAAAATGCCATCAGGTCTGCCTTGCTGTTAAAATCGCAGGCGATGATTACGTCTTTACTCATTTGCGGGCACCTCCAATGATATCATTCAAGTCTTTGATGTTATATTTTTCCATGACGTGGGGCAGGTCTTCGATGATTTCCTTGCAGATGAAGGGGTTCACCAGATTTGCTGCGCCGATCTCAACGGCTGTTGCCCCTGCCAGCATCATTTCGATGACGTCCTCCGCAGAGGAAACACCCCCCATACCGATGACAGGGATATTTACAGCTTCTGCTACCTGATATACCATACGCAGGGCCACAGGGAAGATGGCACTGCCGGAAAAACCACCCATTTTGTTGGCAATGACGGGTTTCTTCGTTTTCAGATCGATGCGCATCCCCATCATGGTGTTGATGAGGCTGATGCCGTCTGCGCCGGCTTCTTCACAGGCTTTTGCAATGGAAACGATGTCGGTTACGTTAGGGGTCAGTTTGATATAAACAGGCTTTGTGGTTACAGCCTTCACTGCTTTTGTGACTGCCGCCGCCGCAGCGGGATCTGTGCCAAAGCTCATGCCGCCATGGTGTACGTTGGGGCAGGATACATTTACTTCCAGAATACCCACCTGAGGCTCTTTATCCAGCAATGCGCAGGTGTAAGCATATTCTTCGATGGAAAAGCCGCTGACATTGGCAATGACAGGCTTATGGAAGCATTTTGCCAGCTTGGGCAGTTCTTCGGAAATGACCTTTTCCACACCGGGGTTCTGCAGACCAACGGAGTTGATCATACCTGCAGGACATTCTGCGATACGGGGTGTGGGGTTGCCGAAGCGGGGTTCCTTTGTGGTTCCTTTGAAGGAAAAAGAACCCAGAATATTGATGTCATATAATTCCGCAAATTCGTAGCCGTAGCCAAAGGTACCGCTGGCGGGGATGACAGGGTTATCCAGTGTGATACCGCTAAGGGTCACTTTTGTATTTACCATATGATTTCCTCCTTCACCAGTACAGGACCGTCTTTACAGATACGTTTGCTGCCATATTTTGTCTGGCAGGAGCAGCCCATACACGCGCCGAAACCGCAGCCCATCCGTTCTTCGAAGCTCAGCTGACCGCTGGTTGTGGTCACATCGGAAAGGGCTTTCAGCATAGGTTCGGGGCCGCAGGTGTAGAAATAGGTATAGTCGGGGATAGTCTTTACCACATCGGTGACAAAGCCTTTCACACCGACACTGCCGTCTGCTGTGGCAATGTGTACTTCTACCCCCAGCTTTTCAAATTCCTCTGCGTAGAAAATTTCATCTTTTGTATTGAACCCAAGGATGACGATAGGGTGTTTGCCTTCTGCAATCAGGTTTTTCGCCAGACGATACATGGGAGGTACGCCAACGCCGCCGCCGATGAGCAGGGGCTTTTCGCCGCTGAGGGAGATGTCATAGCCGTTGCCCAGCCCGGTCAAAACATCCAATTTATGGGGAGCTTTCATCTGGCTCATGGCTTCTGTGCCTTTGCCCACGACCTTGTAGAGGATGGTTAGGGTATTTTCGTCATAATCGCAGACAGAAATGGGGCGGCGCAGGAAAAAGCCTTTCAGTTGAATATTCACAAACTGACCGGCAGCGGTGATGGCGGAGGTATCCCCCGCCAAAACCATTTTGCATACGCTTGCGGTCAGTTTTTCATTGCTTTGGATTGTAAAAATAGACTGTTTCAAGAGGAAACCTCCTTATTACGCATCAATTGTAGAGATACCCAGTGTTGTTTCTTCCAGAACATCCAGCAGAACCCGTACGGTATCCAGTGCTGTGAATACGGATACGTTATTTTCTACGGCGCACTGGCGGATTTCCTGACCGTCACTGCTGCTGTGCATGGAATTCAAGTCTCTTGTGTTGATGACATAGCTTACATAGCCCTGACGGATGGAATCGAAGATTTCTTCGCTGCCGTCGGAGAGTTTTTTCTTGGTACGGGTACGGATGCCGTGTTCTTTCAGGAAGTCTGCTGTGCCCTTTGTTGCTTCGATATTGAAGCCCAATTCATAGAAACGGCGGATCAGGGGCAGTGCTTCTTCTTTATCCTTATCAGCGATGGTCGCCAATACAGTACCATAGTTCAGAATGTTCATGCCGGAAGCCTGCAGAGCTTTATACAACGCACGGTTCAGTTTGTTGTCGTAGCCGATGGCTTCCCCGGTGGATTTCATTTCAGGAGACAGGTAAGTGTCCATACCGTGCAGTTTGGAGAAGGAGAAAGCGGGTACTTTTACATACCATCTCTTCTTTTCATCGGGATACAGGCCGAAGATACCCTGTTCTTTCAGGCTCTTGCCCAGGATGACCAGTGTAGCGATATCTGCCAGAGAGTAGCCTGTTGCCTTGGAAAGGAAAGGTACTGTTCTGGAAGAACGAGGGTTTACTTCGATAACGTATACATCATCTTTTTCATCAACGATGAACTGGATGTTGAACAGACCGACAATGCCGATGCCCAGCCCCAGTTTCTTTGTGTATTCCAGGATTTTCCCTTTTGCTTTATTGGATACGCTGAAGGTAGGGTATACGGAGATGGAGTCGCCGGAGTGTACCCCTGTTCTTTCAACGTGTTCCATGATACCGGGAACAAATACATCAATACCATCGCAAACGGCATCCACTTCCAGTTCTTTCCCCTGGATATATTTATCAACCAGTACGGGCTGGTCTTCATTGATGGCTACGGCACTCTTCAGATAGGTACGCAGCTGTTCTTCATCGGCAACGATCTGCATCGCTCTGCCGCCCAGAACGTAGGAAGGGCGAACCAATACGGGATAGCCGATTTCTTCCGCTGCTTTTACACCGTCTTCAATATTTGTAACTGCCTGTCCCTTGGGCTGAGGGATGTTCAGCTCCTGCATGATATGTTCAAAAGCATCTCTGTTTTCTGCTTTTTCGATAGCCGCAACATCTGTACCGATGATTTTTACGCCTCGTTCCATCAGAGGTTCTGCCAGGTTAATGGCTGTCTGACCGCCCAGAGAAGCGATAACGCCCAGAGGCTGTTCCAGTTCTACCACGTTCATAACGTCTTCTACTGTCAGAGGTTCAAAATACAGCTTATCACTGGTGGTGTAGTCTGTGGAAACGGTTTCGGGGTTGTTGTTGATGATGATGGATTCATAGCCGAATTCTTTGATAGTGGTTACGGCGTGTACGGTGGAGTAGTCGAATTCTACACCCTGACCGATACGGATAGGACCGGAGCCCAGAACGATGATTTTCTTTTTATCGCTCAGTCTGGAGTCGTTTTCCTTTTCGTAGGTGGAGTAGAAGTAGGGGATATAGCCGCCGCAGCCGCTGGTTTCGATCATTTTATATACAGGGAACAGACCCATTTCTTTTCTCAGAGCGAAAACTTCTACTTCGTTCCAGCCCCACAGCTTCCCAATGAATTTATCGGAGAAGCCCATTTTCTTTGCTGTTGCCAGGATTTCTTTATTGCCGATATTTTCAGCCAGTGTTTTTTCGTAATCCACGATTTTCTGGAAGGATTCCAGGAAATATTTTGTGATTTTTGTGGCTTCAAAGATATCATCCAGAGAAACACCGTTTCTGATGAGCTGGGCGATCGCATAGATGCGGTCATCGGGGCTGGTTGCGATATATGCCAGCATATCTTCGTTGGACATGGTATCGAATTTTGCCATGTGCAGGTGGCAAACACCGATTTCCAGAGAACGGATGGATTTCAGCAGGCATTCTTCCAGTGTACGGCCAATGCCCATAACTTCACCGGTAGCTTTCATCTGGGTGGACAGGGTATTTGCTGCTGTGGCAAATTTATCGAAGGGGAAACGAGGCATTTTTGCTACGATATAATCCAGAGCAGGTTCGTAGTTTGCTGTTGTTTCGCCCAGTTTGATTTCATCCAAAGTCATCCCTACTGCAATCTTTGCAGTTACTCTGGCAATGGGGTAGCCGCTTGCCTTGGAAGCCAGAGCAGAGGAACGGGATACACGGGGGTTAACTTCGATCAGGTAGTAATCGGAAGAATTGGGATCCAGCGCGAACTGAATGTTGCAGCCGCCTTCGATCTTCAGTTCTTTGATGATCTTCAGGGCAGAATCCCGCAGCATGTTGAAGTCGTGATCGTTCAGGGTCAGGATAGGAGCAACAACGATGGAGTCCCCGGTATGCACGCCAACGGGGTCGATGTTTTCCATACCGCAGATGGTGATGGCACGGTCTGTGCTGTCGCGCATGACCTCAAATTCGATTTCTTTATAGCCTTTTACGCTCTTTTCAACCAGTACCTGATGTACAGGGGAAAGCTTCAGGGCGTTTTTCATGATTTCGACCAGCTCTGCTTCGTTGTTTGCAAAGCCGCCGCCGGTACCGCCCAGGGTAAATGCGGGACGCAGCACAACAGGATAGCCGATTTCATTGGCAGCCTTGATGGCTTCTTCTACAGAATATGTGATCTGAGAGGGGATGACAGGTTCGCCGATGGACTGGCACATTTCCTTGAACAGCTCACGGTCTTCTGCTCTTTCGATACTATCGATGCTTGTCCCCAGCAGTTCCACCTGGCATTCCTGCAGGATGCCTTTTTTCGCCAGCTGCATTGCCAGGTTCAGACCTGTCTGGCCGCCGATACCGGGCACGATGGCATCGGGTCTTTCATAACGCAGGATTTTTGCGATGTATTCCAGTGTCAGGGGTTCCATATACACTTTATCTGCAATGGTGGTATCTGTCATGATGGTGGCAGGGTTGGAGTTTACCAGTACCACTTCATAGCCTTCTTCCTTCAGGGCCAGGCAAGCCTGTGTACCGGCATAGTCGAATTCAGCGGCCTGCCCGATAACAATGGGGCCGGAGCCGATGATCAGAATCTTTTTTAAGTCAGTTCTCTTTGGCATAATTGATTTCCTCCTTATAGTAAGTAAATACGTGAATTGGATTTAGTTACATATCTGAGTACGGAGAGAGATGGGATCTGTCAAGATCACTTTACCTGCCATACGATATTGCTTATGGAATGAGCAGAAACCTTAAAATACTGCATATTTTTCGGCCGTTCCGCTCTACAGTTTTCAAAGGCGAGTCATTTTGCCCGCAGGCGGCCAATGTCTGTTTTTACAGAGTTTTTTCCGCCCAAACGATATTGCCTTTATACATTGTCATTTTGCATTCGCCCCATACCTTTTTTCCGGCGAAGGGCGTTGCGCGGCCCATGGTCAGGAAGGTTTCAGGGTCGATGGTATATTCTTTTTCCAGATCATATACCGTTAGGCTGGCGGGCTGTCCCACTTCCAGAGCCGTGCCAACGCCAAAACGGTTTCTTGGATTTGTATGCATCAATTCGATGAGTTTATTTAAGGTAAGAACACCTTTTTTCACCAGTTCGGTATAAAGAACGGGGAAGGCAGTTTCCAGACCAACAACACCCATCATGCTCTTTGCCAGGCCTCTGCTCTTTTCTTCAGCGGAGTGGGGGGCATGGTCTGTAGCGATCATATCTATGGTGCCGTCCAGAATACCGGCGATGAGGGCCTGTCTGTCTTCTTCGCTGCGGATGGGCGGGTTCATTTTGAAACGGCCATCCTCCTGCAGCATGGAATCATTCATGGTCAGGTAGTGGGGGGCTGTTTCGCAGGTCACATCCAGCCCTGCGGCCTTTGCTCTGCGGATCAGTGCTACGCTTTCCTTTGTGGAAATGTGGCAGACATGATATTTGCAGCCAGTTTCCTGCACTAGTTTCAGATCTCGTTCAATCTGCTTCCATTCGCTTTCGGAACAGATGCCTTTATGTCCATGCTGCTGGGCGTATACACCTTTATGGATATAGCCGCCGCAGAGCAGGGAATTATCTTCGCAATGGGCTGCAATGATTTTGTTGTAGCCTTTGATAGTTTTCATAGCTTCTCTCATGATTTCATCCTTTTGCACACCGCGTCCATCATCGGAAAAAGCGCAGACATGCCCAACGATTTCGTCATAAGCAGCAAGTTTTTCGCCCATTTCACCAACAGTGATGGTGCCATAGGGAACCACTTCGATGCAGGCAGTTTCCCGGATGGCTTTCAGCTGCACTTCCAGATTTTCCATACAATCGGGCACAGGGTTCAGGTTCGGCATGGAGCAGACTGCGGTATAGCCGCCGTGGGCCGCTGCCAAAGTGCCGCTTTTGATGGTCTCTTTATAAAAAAAGCCCGGCTCTCTGAGATGTACGTGAACATCAATAAAACCGGGGAAAATAAAGCAGCCGTTTAAATCAAAAACGGAACACGCATCCTGTGGAATACGGCTGGAAATTTCTGTAATGACACCGTTGGCGATGAATACGTTGGATTTGATGAAATTGCCCTGAACAAATACGTTTGCATTGGTCAAAATACAGTTCAAAGTAATCTCTCCTTTCGTTCGCTGACAAGGTTCAAAACCTATTTTTCTCTAAATCTTCAATACTATATCACAAAGGGGATTTTGTGTCAAGATGTAGATAAAATTCTCGGGAAATCTACTATAAAATGTAATGATAGAATTTATTGACACTGGAATTTCCTTGTGATAGACTGAAATTGTAAATTTATGCGGCTTTTTGTAACTGACGGAAAAGTGGGGGACCACAGGGGAGCAGAAAGTCTGTTGTGAAGCAGTGCAGAACTGCTTTTTGTCGACCGTCTGGGCAGTCCTGTTTTCTGTGTAAAAACAGAATAGGACTGCCCTTTTGTGTTTCTGCGACAAAAGATGATATTTGAAACGATGATTAGGAGGTAAACCATGAAGAAAATCGGTATCGTTATGGGCAGCGACAGCGACCTGCCTGTAGTGGAAAAAGCAATGGCAACTCTGGAAAAATATGACGTGCCCTTTGAAGCACATGTATACTCTGCCCACAGAACACCGGAAGAAGCAAGAGCCTTTGCAAAGGGCGCAAGGGAAAACGGCTTCGGTGCTATCATTGCGGCGGCCGGCAAGGCAGCCCATCTGGCAGGTGCCATGGCAGCGAATACAACACTTCCTGTCATTGGAATCCCTATCAAATCTTCCACATTGGATGGTCTGGATGCACTGCTTTCTACCGTGCAGATGCCCGGCGGCATGCCTGTTGCAACGGTAGCCATCGATGGTGCGGAAAACGCAGCCCTGCTGGCAATCCAGATTCTGGCTGTGGAAGATGCGGCTCTGGCGGCAAAACTGGATAATGCAAGAGCGGAAGCAGCAGCAAAGGTGCTGGAAAAGAATGCAGCATTGGAAGCAAAGTACAGCAAGTAAAAGTTTTATTATTTAAATTAGGTAAGAATGATTTCAACATAAATGCGAGAGCACAGAGAGGAGAAAAACAATGAAAAGCCATAGTGAAAGCTATAAAGCAGCAGGCGTAGATATTACTGCGGGTTACAAGGCAGTAGAATTGATGAAAGAGCATATCGCAAAAACAATGACATCCGGCGTGATGGGCGATATTGGCGGTTTCGGCGGCCTGTATGAACTGGATATGACAGGCATTACAAAACCCGTTCTGGTCAGCGGCACAGACGGCGTCGGTACAAAGCTGAAACTGGCGTTCCTGATGGATAAGCATGATACTGTAGGCATCGACTGCGTAGCTATGTGCGTGAACGATATCATCTGCGTTGGCGCAAAGCCTCTGTTCTTCCTGGATTATATTGCAGTTGGCAAAAACTTCCCTGAAAAAGTGGCTTCCATCGTATCCGGCGTTGCGGAAGGCTGTGTACAGTCCGGCGCATCCCTGATCGGCGGCGAAACAGCAGAAATGCCCGGTTTCTATCCCGAAGATGAATACGATCTGGCTGGTTTTGCTGTAGGCGTTGTAGATAAGGATAAAATTTTAAATAATAAGACCATCAAAGAAGGCGATGTGATTCTGGCACTGCCCTCCAGCGGGGTACATTCCAACGGCTTTTCTCTGGTGCGCCGGGTGCTGGATGTAGAAAACACAGATATCAAAACCCCTCTGGAAAGACTGGGCGGCAAGTCCATCGGCGAAGCACTGCTGGCTCCCACAAAAATCTATGTAAAACCTATGCTGGCTCTGTTTGAAGAAGTGACTGTAAAAGCAGTTTCCCATATTACAGGCGGCGGTTTTTATGAAAATATTCCCAGAAGTATCCCGAAAGGTTTTGGCGCGAAGATCAATAAAGCAAGCCTGAAAACACCCCCTATTTTTGATTTGATCATGGAAAAAGGCAATATCCCTGAAAGAGATATGTATAATACTTTCAACATGGGCGTTGGCATGAGCGTTGTGGTTGCAAAAGAAGACGCGGAAAAAGCCATCGAGATCCTGAAAGCAAACGGTGAAGATGCTTATATCATGGGCGAGATCGTTGCTTCTGAGGAAGGTGTTGTCATTTGTTGATGAAAACAAAGATCGCTGTATTCGTTTCCGGCGGCGGCACAAATCTGCAGGCCTTGATCGATGCGGAAAAAAGAGGGGAGATTCCCAACGGGAAGATTGAACTGGTTCTTGCCAGCAACGATACTGCCTATGCCCTGACAAGAGCGGCTGATAACGGCATCCCTTCCGTAGTGGTGAAACGAAAGGATTTCGATTCTCAGATTGCATACGAAGAAGCGGTAAAGGCTATCCTGCAGGAAAAAGGCATTGAACTGATCGTTTTGGCGGGCTTTATGTCCATCCTCAGCGAGAATTTCACATCCGCTTATCCCAAGCGTATCGTCAATGTGCATCCTTCTCTGATTCCTTCCTTCTGCGGCAAGGGCTTCTATGGGCTCCATGTCCATGAAGCGGCTTTGGCCTACGGCGTGAAGGTGACAGGCGCAACGGTGCATTATGTGAATGAAATTCCCGATGGCGGGGAGATCATCCTCCAGAAAGCAGTAGAAATTCAGGAAGGCGATACCCCAGAGGTTCTGCAGAAGAGAGTCATGGAACAGGCAGAATGGATCTTGCTGCCGAAGGCGGTTGAGATGGTAGCAGCGAAACTTCAGAAAGAGAGAGGTTAAAACAATGAATGTTTATCAGAAAGATACAATGAAAGATTTGGTAAAAGATAACAGCTATGTTGGCCGCGGTATCGTCATCGGGAAAACAGAGGATGGCACAAAGGCAGCCATTGCATATTTCATCATGGGCCGCAGCGACAACAGCCGCAACCGTATCTTCAAAGAAGAGGGCGAAGATGTGATGATCTACCCTTACGATGCATCTAAGGTAGAAGATCCTTCCCTGATCATCTATGCACCCGTGCGGAAGCTGGATGGCAAGCTGATCGTAACAAATGGCGATCAGACAGATACGATCCGTGATTTCGTTCTGGAAGGCAAATCCTTCGAAGATGCTTTGGAAACCAGAGAATTTGAACCTGATGGCCCCAACTGGACACCCAGAATCAGCGGTATGCTGACCTTCGCTGATGGCGATTTTACCTATAAAATGAGCATCCTGAAGAGTGCGGATGCAGAAGGTACAGCCTGCAACAGATTTACTTATTCCTATCAAGCACTGGCTGGTGTAGGTCACTTTATCCATACCTATATGGGCGATGGCAGCCCCCTGCCTACTTTCCAGGGTGAACCCGAAAGAACTACAGTTCCCAATGATATCGATGCTTGGACAAAGGAAATCTGGGAAAACCTGAACGAACAGAATAAAATCTCCATCTATGTGAGATTCACAGACCTGAAAACAGGCGCAGTGGAAAATAGAATGATTAATAAATATAACTAAAGCTTTTTAACTGTAAATATAAATTTCCCTCGCAGAAACGATAGTTTCTGCAAATCGGGTTCCAAGGGGGTGACCCCCTTGGTAGGGATTGTAAGAGACAAAGTCCCTTACGAAGAAAGGAGCGAGTAAAAAGTGAAAGAGTTTGAACTGAAATATGGCTGTAACCCCAACCAGAAGCCTGCAAAGATTTTCATGGAAAACGGCGGGGAACTGCCTATCGAAATCCTGAATGGCAAACCTGGTTATATCAACTTTCTGGATGCCTTCAACAGCTGGCAGCTGGTAAAGGAAATCAAGGATGCACTGGGCATGCCTGCAGCAACATCCTTCAAACACGTAAGCCCTACTTCTGCGGCAGTTGGCACACCCATGAGCGATGCCCTGAAAAAAGCCTGCTTTGTAGATGATATTGAAGGTCTGGATGATTCCCCTCTGGCATTGGCTTATGCAAGAGCAAGGGGGACAGACAGAATGTCCTCCTTCGGTGACTGGATTGCCCTGAGCGATGTTTGTGATGTGACAACAGCAACTCTCATCAAAAGAGAAGTTTCCGACGGTATCATTGCTCCCGGCTACACAGAGGAAGCGCTGGAAATTCTGAAAAGCAAGAAAAAAGGCAACTACAATATCGTAAAAATCGACCCCAACTATGTTCCTGACGCACAGGAAAAGAAACAGGTTTACGGTATCACCTTCGAACAGGGCAGAAACAACTTTGAAATCAACAAAGCCCTGCTGGATAACGTAGTAACAGAAAATAAGGAACTGCCCGAAGAAGCAAAACGTGACCTGGTCATTGCGCTGATCACACTGAAATATACTCAGTCCAACTCCGTATGCTTTGCAAAGGACGGCCAGGCCATTGGCGTTGGTGCCGGCCAGCAGTCCAGAATCCACTGCACCAGACTGGCAGGCAGCAAAGCAGATAACTGGCACTTGAGACAGCATGAAAAGGTTTTGAATCTGCCTTTCCTGCCTACTGTAGGCCGCCCTGACAGAGACAATACCATCGACGTTTACATCTCCGATGATTATGAAGATGTCCTGGCAGAAGGCACATGGCAGACACTGTTCTCCGAAAAGCCCGAACCCCTGACAAGAGAAGAAAAGAAAGCATACCTGTCCACCATCAAAGGCGTGGCTCTGGGCTCTGATGCATTCTTCCCCTTCGGCGATAATATTGAACGGGCGGCAAAGAGCGGCGTTTCCTATATTGCGGAACCCGGCGGCTCTATCCGTGATGATAATGTTATTGCAACCTGCAATAAATTTGGCATGGCAATGGCATTTACAGGCATGAGACTGTTCCACCACTAATCCGAAGGGAGACGAACAAATGAAGGTTATGGTAGTCGGTGGTGGCGGCAGAGAACACGCTATCATCAAAAAAATCAAAGAAAATCCTCAGGTAACAGAGCTGTACGCACTGCCCGGCAACGGCGGCATTGCTAAGGATGCCATCTGCGTAGATATCGGTGCAAAGGATATGGAAGGCGTTGTGGCCTTCGCAAAGGAAAAAGCCATTGATTTCGCAGTGGTTGCACCCGATGATCCTCTGGTGCTGGGCATGGTAGATGCCCTGAATGCCATCGGTATTCCCTGCTTCGGTCCCGATAAAAAAGCGGCGATCCTGGAAGGCAGTAAGGTTTTCTCCAAAAATCTGATGAAAAAATATGGTATTCCTACAGCGGCTTATGAAGTTTTTGACGACATGGAAAAAGCATTGGCAT
This sequence comes from Anaerotignum sp., assembly GCF_051877975.1. Classification (GTDB taxonomy): domain Bacteria; phylum Bacillota; class Clostridia; order Lachnospirales; family Anaerotignaceae; genus Anaerotignum_A. The sequence goes on along the minus strand of NZ_JBJEJK010000048.1, from coordinate 17,122 downwards.
ATCTGGAAACAGCGCCTCTGCCTACAGTAATCAAGGCGGATGGGCTGGCGCTGGGCAAGGGCGTTATCATTGCTGAAACAAAGGAAGCGGCCCAGGATGCCGTACGTTCCATGATGGCAGAAAAGGTATTCGGCGCCAGTGGTGACCATATCGTCATCGAAGAATTTATGACAGGCCCCGAAGTTTCCGTTCTGGCATTCACAGACGGTAAAACCATGGTTCCTATGGTTTCCGCTATGGACCATAAGAGAGCTTTGGATGGGGATAAGGGCCTGAATACAGGCGGCATGGGCACCATTGCCCCCAACCCCTATTTCACAGAAGCAGTGGCAAAGGAATGTATGGAGAAGATTTTCGTTCCCACTATGGAAGCCATGAACGCAGAAGGCCGCACCTTCAAGGGTTGCCTGTTCTTTGGCCTGATGATCACACCCAATGGCCCTAAGGTGATCGAATATAACTGCCGTTTCGGCGACCCTGAAACACAGGTGGTACTGCCCCTGCTGGAAAGCGACCTGCTGACCATCATGCAGGCTGTGGCAGAAGAAAAACTGGCAGATGTGGAAGTAAAATTCAGCGATAAGGCTGCTTGCTGTGTTATTATGGCTTCCGCAGGCTATCCCCAGAGCTATGAAAAAGGCTTCGAGATCACATTGCCCGCAGAGGATAAGCTCATTTTTATCGCCGGCGCGAAAGAAGCTGATGGTAAGCTGCTGACCAACGGCGGCCGTGTGCTGGGCGTGACAGAAATCGCAGATACACTGCCCGAAGCCATCAAAAAAGCGTATGAAAGCGTAAAAACAGTAACATTTGAAAACGCATTTTATAGAAACGATATTGGTAAAAAAGCCCTTGCGGCGGAGGTATAACCATGGTTTATAGAATTTATGTGGAAAAGAAACAGGGGTTGGCTGCGGAAGCAGCTTCCCTGAAAGGCGATATCATCAATCTGTTGGGCATCAAAGGCCTGACAGATCTGCGCCTTTTGAACCGTTACGATGTGGAACACATCGATAAAGAACTGTTTGATTACTGCAAACAGACTGTATTTTCCGAACCTCAGCTGGATGATCTGAGAGAGGAGATCCCTGCTGATGGTGCGGCTGTGTTCGCTGTGGAATATCTGCCTGGTCAGTTTGACCAAAGAGCAAATTCCGCTGCGGAATGTATCCAGATCATTTCCAAACAGGAAAGACCTCTGGTAAAAACAGCCAAGGTTTATGTTCTCTACGGCACGCTGACAGAAGATGATGTGGATGCCATCAAAAAATATCTCATCAACCCCGTAGAATCCAGAGAAGCAACACTGGATGCCTTTGATACACTGGATGTAAAATATGAAATTCCTACAGAGGTTGCAACGGTAGATGGTTTCCGTGGGCTGGATGAAACAGCCCTGATGGCTTTCATCAAAGATAATGGCCTGGCGATGGATCTGGATGATATCAAGGTTTGCCAGAATTATTTCCTGAGCGAACAGAGAGACCCTACCATCACAGAAATCAAGATGATTGATACCTATTGGTCCGATCATTGTCGTCATACGACATTCCTGACAACCATCGACAGCATCAAATTTGAAGATGAAGTGCTGCAGGCAGCTTATAACGAATATCTGGCAACCAGAGCAGCCATCGGCAGAACAAAACCCATCAACCTGATGGATATGGGTACTATCGTTGCCAAATTCCTGAAACAGGAAGGCAAGCTGGATAAACTGGATGAATCCGAAGAGATCAATGCTTGCACTGTAAAAATCGATGTTGACGTAGAGGGCGAAACACAGAAATGGTTGCTGCTGTTCAAAAATGAAACCCACAACCACCCTACAGAGATCGAACCCTTCGGCGGCGCGGCAACCTGCGTGGGCGGTGCCATTCGTGACCCTCTGAGCGGCCGTTCCTATGTTTACGCGGCCATGCGTGTGACAGGTGCAGGCAACCCTCTGACACCCGTTTCCGAAACTATGCGCGGCAAACTGCCTCAGCGTACTATCGTGACAACCGCTGCCGCTGGTTATAGCTCCTACGGGAACCAAATTGGTCTGGCAACAGGGCAGGTAGATGAACTGTACCATGATGGCTATGTAGCAAAGAGAATGGAAATCGGTGCGGTTATCGCAGCGGCTCCTGCGGAAAATGTGCGCAGAGAACGCCCTGTAGACAGTGATATCGTTATCCTGCTGGGCGGCAGAACAGGCCGTGATGGCTGCGGCGGTGCCACAGGCTCCTCTAAATCCCATACACTGGAATCTCTGGAAAGCTGCGGCGCAGAAGTACAGAAGGGGAACGCTCCCGAAGAAAGAAAACTGCAGAGATTGTTCCGGAACCCCGAAGCATCCAAGCTTATCAAACGTTGCAATGACTTTGGTGCCGGCGGTGTTTCCGTTGCCATCGGCGAACTGGCAGATGGTCTGGAAATCGACCTGAACGCAGTACCGAAAAAATATGACGGTCTGGACGGCACAGAACTGGCAATTTCCGAATCTCAGGAAAGAATGGCAGTTGTGGTTGCTGCGGCAGATGTAGAACGCTTCAAAGAACTGGCTTACGCAGAAAACCTGGAAGCAACCGTAGTTGCCAGAGTGACAGAAAAGCCTTATCTGGTCATGAACTGGAACGGTAAAAATATCGTAAATATCTCCCGTGAATTCCTGGATTCCAACGGTGCGGAAAAACATATCGATATCACACCTGCGGCTCCTCAGCCTTTCGCAAAGGAAATTCCTTCGGATTTCAAGAAAGGCTATCTGGAACTTGCACAGGATTTGAATGTATGCTCCAAGAGAGGCCTTTCCGAACGTTTCGACTCCACCATCGGTGCCGGCACAGTTCTGATGCCTTTCGGCGGCAAAAATCAGAAAACACCCATTCAGGCTATGGTAAATAAGGTATCCGTAGAAAAACAGGATACTACCACCTGTTCCCTGATGGCTTGGGGCTACAACCCCTTCATCGCGGAAAAGAGCCCTTACCACAGCGCATATCTGGCAGTTGTGGAATCCGTTGCAAAGCTGGTGGCAACAGGCGCAAAATTTGAAGATGTATACCTGTCCTTCCAGGAATACTTCGAAAAACCTATGAAAGACGGCAAACGCTGGGGCAAACCTCTGGCGGCTCTGCTGGGTGCATTCATGGCGCAGAAGGGTCTGGAGATCGCTGCTATCGGCGGCAAGGACTCCATGAGCGGTACTTTTGAACATATCGACGTACCTCCCACACTGGTATCCTTCGCGGTGACAACAGACAATATCAACAACATCATTTCTCCTGAATTCAAAGGCGAAGGCCATAAAGTGGTTCTGGTGAAACCTGAATATGATAAAGACGGTCTGCCTACTACAGACAGCCTGAAGAAGGTATTCGATGTCGTAACCGGTCTGATGAGAGACGGCATGGTTGCAGCGGCTTATACACCTACTTACGGCGGCGTGGCAGAAGCTATTTTGAAAATGACAATGGGGAACGATATCGGCTTTACTTATGCCGACGGCGTAAGCAAAGAAGATATCTTCGGCTATCACTATGGCGCATTCGTTCTGGAACTGACAGCAGAAGCAGAAGCGGGCATCCTGTTGGGTACCACAGGCGGCAGTGCCATTGTTTGCGGCGGAGAAAGCATTGCTTTGGAAGAAATCTTCGCAGCTTATGAAAATAAACTGGAAGAAATCTATCCCATGCATGCCGCAGCTGAGGAAAAAGCAGAAATCCCTGCATTCACAACAAAAGCAGAAGGCATTACATATAAAGCAGCGGCACCCGTTGCAAAGCCCCGTGTGCTGATTCCCGTATTCCCCGGCACAAACTGCGAATTTGACTCTGCAAAGGCTGTAGAACGGGCTGGCGCAAAGGCGGAAATCTTCGTCATCAACAACCTCTCTGCGGCAGGCATCGCAGATTCCATCGAACGCTTCGCAAAAGAAGTGAAACAGTCTCAGACGATCTTCATCCCCGGCGGTTTCTCCGGCGGTGACGAACCCGATGGTTCCGGTAAATTCATTACAGCCTTCTTCCGCAACCCTGAAATCAAGGAAGCGGTAATGGCGCACCTGAAGGAAAGAGATGGTCTGATCTGCGGTATCTGTAACGGTTTCCAGGCATTGATCAAGCTGGGCCTGGTGCCTTACGGTGAAATCATCGATACAGATGAAACCTGCCCGACGCTGTCCTACAATACCATCAGCAGACACCAATCCAAGATCGTTCGTGTGAGATTGGCAACAGAAAAATCTCCTTGGCTGACAAATGTAAAAGCCGGCGATATCTTCAGCGTACCAATTTCCCATGGGGAAGGCCGTATCCTGATGGAAGATAAACTGGTACAGGAACTGGCGGCAAAGGGTCAGATTCTGACACAGTATGTAGATGAAAAGGGTCTGCCTACCAACGATATCCAGTTCAACCCCAACGGCTCCACTTATGCCATCGAAGGTCTGATCTCTCCCGATGGCCGTGTCATCGGTAAGATGGGCCATGCAGAACGTATCGGTGATGGTCTGTATCAGAATGTAGCAGGCAACTATGATATGAAACTGTTCAAATCTATGGTAGATTATTTTAAATAAGAAATCCTGAAAAGAGGCGGTGCAGACTGCCTCTTTTTGTATGATGAATCATTGGAATGTTGCGGAGAAAGAGTATCCGTGATATCCTATGAACATGATAAAAATTTTGCATAATAAAAGTTGAGATTTAGGAGGATAAAGAGATGATTCGGTTTGAATGTGACTATGCAGAAGGCATGCACCAGAGAATTCTGGACAGACTGATGGAAACAAATATGGAGCAGACAGCAGGTTATGGTATTGACCCTCATTGTGACCGTGCGCGAGAGCTGATCAAGCAGGCCTGTGGCAGGGAAGATGTGGATGTGCATTTCCTGGTGGGCGGTACCCAGACAAATATGACCGTGATCGCGGCAACACTGCGCCCCTATCAGGGCGTTTTCTGTGCCGATACAGGCCATTTGAATGTCCATGAAACAGGTGCCATTGAAGCCACCGGTCATAAGGTTATCGTTTTGCCTACCACAGAGGACGGCAAGCTGACGGCAGAAGCCATTCAGGCAGGCTACGATGCCCACTGGGGCGATGAAACCCATGAGCATATCGTACAGCCCGGCATGGTATATATCTCCCAATCCACAGAGGATGGCACCACATACACAAAGGCAGAGTTGGAAGCCATTAGTGCGACTTGCCGCAAATGTGGTCTGCCTTTGTTCATCGACGGCGCAAGATTGGGCTATGCTCTGGCGGCAGAAGGCTGCGATTACACACTGAACGATATTGCCAATTTGGCGGATGTATTCTATATCGGCGGTACAAAGGTCGGCGCTATGATGGGGGAAGCCGTTGTTATCGTAAATCCTGCGTTGAAAAGAGATTTCCGTTATATGATTAAGCAGAGAGGGGGCATGCTGGCAAAGGGCAGATTGCTGGGTATCCAGTTTGAAACATTGTTCGAGGATGGCCTGTATTTTGAAGTGGCAAAGCATGCCGACGATCTGGCCATGCAGATCCGCAGAGCCTTTGAAGCAAAGGGCATCAAAATGCTCTTCGATTCCAAGACAAATCAGCAATTTCCTATCTTGCCTAATGATGTGATGGAAAAACTGGCGGAAAAATATGCCTTCTCCTTCTGGACAAAGGTGGGGGATAGCCATACTGCCGTTCGCTTCTGCACAAGCTGGGCGACAAAAGAAGAAAATGTGGCTGAATTGCTGAAAGATATTGAGAATATCTAATTTTATTCAGAGATAAAAGAAACCCCGATTGCATTTATGAATTGCAGTCGGGGCTTTTTATTTCTCGATATAATGATTTTTCTTTGCAAAAGCGAATGCTTTTGCGTATCAGGTCAAGGGCATGATGCCCTTGCAGGGGTGTTGGGGACAGCGTCCCCAAGGTCTTAGCCTTCCAGATGTTCTGTATCATCCACATCCAAGGCTTCAACCAGCTTCACCTCGGGGTTCTTCTGCATGAAATTGTTCAGAGTATACTGGTTTGCGAACAGCAGGATGGGGCGTTCAAAGTGGTCATATACCAACGTGCTTCTTGCTACTACGTAATCCTTTACATCCTTGGGAGAACCGGGCGCCACCCAGCGGGCAACCTGATATTCCAAAGGCTCCATACGGATTTCGGAATTGTATTCATTCAGCAGTCTGTATTGGAATACTTCAAACTGCAGCTGACCAACAGCACCTAGGATCACATCGTTGAATTCATTGTGATAAACCTGAATGGCACCTTCTTGGGCCAGCTGCTGTACGCCTTTCTGGAACTGTTTTGCCTTCAGGGAGTTTACAGGACGTACACGGCAGAACAATTCAGGAGGGAAGGTGGGCAGAGGCTCGAAGAAGAGCTTTTCCTTCCGGTCTGTCAGGGTATCGCCAATCTGAAAGTTGCCGCTGTCATAGATACCAATGATATCGCCTGCAATGGCTGTCTCTACTGTTTCACGGTCATTTGCCATCAGGTGGGTGGATTGGCTCAGCTTCATCTGCTTGCCTGTTCTGGAGAGGGTTACATTCATACCACGGTTAAAAGTGCCGGAGCAGATGCGGAAGAACGCCAACCTGTCCCGATGGGCAGGGTTCATGTTCGCCTGAATTTTGAAGATGAAGCCGCTGAAGAATTCGTCAGTAGGTTTTACTTCGCCGGTGGTCGTTTTTCTGACACCAGGGGCAGGGGACCATTCTAGGAAATGATGCAGGAAAGGTGTGATGCCGAAATCTGCCAGAGCGGAGCCGAAGAATACAGGAGACAGCTTACCGTCTTTGATGGCTTGCAAATCGAAAGGATTGCCTGCACCGTCCAGCAGTTCCATTTCACTGCGGAGAATGTCCAGATTTGCGTCGGAGATGACACCTTCCAGCGTATCGCCAAATACGCCGTTGGCACCCAGTTCCACAACGCCGTTTTTCTGTTTATACAGGTAAACTTTATTTTCCAGTCTGTCATAAATGCCTTCAAAGGTGAGACCGTTGCCGATGGGCCATGTGACCGCTGTAGAGGGCAGACCTAATGCATCCTCCAAATCAGCCATACAATCCAGAGGATCTTTGGACTGGCGATCCAGCTTGTTGATGAAGGTGAAAATGGGGATCTCCCTCATGCTGCAGACTTTAAACAGTTTTACAGTTTGAGCTTCCACACCTTTTGCCGCGTCGATGACCATAACGGCGCTGTCTACAGAGGTCAGGATACGATAAGTATCTTCACCGAAGTCATTATGACCGGGGGTATCCATGATGGAAACCACTTTGCCGTCATATTCAAACTGCATGACGGAGGAAGTAACAGAGATACCTCTCTGTTTTTCAATTTCCATCCAGTCACTTTTTGCAAATTTGTTTTTGCCTCTTGCTTTTACTGTGCCGGCTTCCCGGATCGCACCGCCGTGCAGCAGCAGTTTTTCTGTCAATGTTGTTTTCCCTGCGTCGGGGTGGGAAATGATCCCGAAGATACGACGCTTTTGAATCGCTTCTGCGTTGCTCATATATTTCTTCCTTTCGTTTATAGAATGGTTTTTCTTATATTATTGTGAAATGCACACTATTTTTATTTTACCTGAATTTCAGTAAAAATGGAATATAAAGATGAGGAAAAAGTAAAAAGAATGAAAAATTTTGTGTTTCTGGAGAAAATACATTGACTGAATAATGTCTTTGGATTAAAATAGATACGTTAGGTAAACCGAACAAAAGTATTATTTTTTTTGGAGGTAATGAAAATGAAATTTACAAGCACAGATAAAGCACCCGCAGCTTTGGGCCCCTACTCCCAGGCAGTTTCCGTAAATGGTCTGCTGTTCACATCCGGCCAGATTGCTCTGGATCCTGCAACAGGCGAAATCGTTGGTTCCGATGTTCAGGCACAGGCTGAACAGGTTTGCAAAAACCTGGCTGCAGTTCTGGAAGCAAACGGCCTGACATTTACAGACGCTGTAAAAACAACATGCTTCCTGGCTGATATGGGCGACTTCGCTGCATTCAACGAAGTTTACGGCAAATACTTCACAGGCAAACCCGCACGTTCCTGCGTAGCAGTAAAAACACTGCCCAAGAACGTTCTGTGTGAAGTTGAAGTAATCGCGGAAATGAAGTAAGAAACTTAAAATAAGTCTCTGCTTTTGCAGAGACTTATTTTTTTGAAAAGATTAAATTTGTTCTTAAAAAAATACAAAAGAATATTGTTGACAGTTGGAATATCCTGTGTTATTATATAGAAGTCGCTGAACGAAAGCGGTAAAGAAAATATCGAGGCGTGGCTCAGCTTGGTAGAGCGCTACATTAGGGATGTAGAGGTCGCAAGTTCAAATCTTGTCGCCTCGATTTTTTTTGAAAAGATTTTCTTTGCCAGAAAAAAATTGAAAGAAAGATAAAAAAATAATTGACAGAGATTTAATCTTGTGTTAATATAAATGAGCCGCTGAACGAGCGGCGAAAAATGTCGAGGCGTGGCTCAGCTTGGTAGAGCGCTACATTAGGGATGTAGAGGTCGCAAGTTCAAATCTTGTCGCCTCGATTGGAAATTAAGAGTCCGAAAACGTTGAAAAATCAAGGTTTTCGGATTTTTTATTTTATTTTTTTTGCAGAGTTATTTTGTTTTTTAACGCATTTTATTTTAAAAATAACGATATTTTTCAAGTCAGTTATCAAGTCAAGTGTTTTGGAAATGAGTTTGTTGGCAAAAAGAGGATAAAAAAACAGGGGAAGCAAAAAAATGAGGCGTTTTTGGAACGTCTCTTTTTTCTTGCCGGAAAAAACAAGTTTTAGTCAAAATAAAATCCCCGCAGCCGTTGATTTTACTGGCGTTGCGGGGATGGTGACAAGTCAAAAACAAGTCAGATTATTTCTTCTGCAAAAGCTCTTGGAGCAGGTGATTTTTAATATCTGTGATATGCTGGCGGAAGAAGTTTGGATTGCTGTTTTCCCATGAGAGAATACGCCTGAGTTTTCTTTCTAATTCCGCTAATAATTTTTTGTTTTTGATTATATAAATTTTTTTGGTATGTCTATCAAGATATTCTCTTTCGATATGAGAAGCGGTGATAGGAACGGCATCACTGATGAAAAATATGGACTTGACATTTGTGTTGCCAAGATGATAGAAACAAGAGCCAATATTATCATCCGGACGAGAGAGAAAGCTTTGGATTCTTTTTTTTGCTTTTTCATCACGGTGATCCCAGTTTCCAACAGGAATTGCCCAAAAGAGATCATCATTTTCGTTGGATTTTAAAAGACATACCAGAGGGCGTTCTTTTGAATCGTTCCATTCACCGCCAAGAGAGCGAATCATTTGATAAAAAGAATCTTTTCCGAAATACATACCATTTTGAATCATAAAAACTCCTATCTATGTAAAAGCCCTATAGAAAGAATCTATAGGGCAGGCAATGTTTTTTTGTCCCACATTGCGAAGGGTATTTGTCTCTGGCAATGTTTTTTTGTCCCACATTGCGAAGGGTATTTGTCTCTGACAATGTTTTTTTGTCCCACATTGCGAAGGGTAAGAAGATAATTCTCTTCTTGATTCTATTATACACGTTGCGGAGCAAAATTCTATTAGCAAATATCGACAAAATAGTATATTTTTCTATAAAAAATAATAATTTCAAAAATAATGAAAACCAATAAATCCCCGCAGCCGTTGATTTTACTGGCTTTGCGGGGATATGGTTTAGTCAAAAACAAGTCAGGTTTTTTATCTTTTATTGGTGTGACTTACAGTCCATGAGATTGTTTGATTATTCCGGAAAGAGCTGCTTCTTCATCGGCACGGGATTTTCTAAGATAGATACGATAGAACAAAGAAAATCCTCTTTTTTTAATCATATGGTTTATCAATACAAATAAACAAAATTGTAAGAATAAGGAATACGAAAGAGGCAAGGAAGATCTTCCAGTGTTCTTTATTTCGATAAGCTCGATCTAAATTACATCCATGGATTAAGGCCATAGCAAGTGGAACCAGGAAGATAATGCCTACTACGATACATATAAGTGATGCAAATAAAGCGATTAGGATAAAGCCAAAAGAAATTCCTGAGGATGCAATAATTTCTTTCATATATAAACAGCCGAAAGCAACAAGCGGTATCATAAAACCGATAACACCACTCAGAAATTCTGCGGTTGCACCTAAAGTATCATATTTATTGACTTTTTCTCTATCTCCATCTGTTTTTGTATAAAGATATAGCGTTTTTTCATTTGTGTATACATGGACAGAGCCAAATTCTTCATCATACTCAACTTTGCAATTTTCGTATACTTTTTTATTATTTCCCATATTCAATTCCCCCTTTTCACAAATCATAACATAGGGGGAGGGGGAGGGGAATTGTGGAAAACAGACAAAATTTTCGACAATTTTTTATGCGGAAAGTCATTTGATTTTTTGTTGATATAATGATATTATAAAAACGCGAACAAACGTTCTTGTTATTGAGGGAATGGGGGATAGACATGAGAGAAAAAATTCGGGCTTTGATAGATAGTATACAAGATGAGAATAAATTGATTATTATTTATGAGTTTATAAAAGGACTAACGGGTAAGTGAGACACTTACCCGTTTTTTTTCTGCATTTCGTGATAGATTTTTTTGATTACTTCCCAATCTGTATCGCTGAGTTCCAGAAGGGTAAGAATTAACTGTTTTCGGAAGGTATCATCTTCCCCAATGACTTCGCCGATTTTTTTTGCAAGCTGGGCTTCCATATTCCGTTCAGGATATTTGGGTTCAGCTCCTGTTGTTATCCATTCTTCGTTTACATCAAATTCCTTTGCAATGAGTTTGATTAAATACTCTTTTGCTTCTACTCTACCTAATTCAATGTTACCGATAACATCTCTGGTTGCGCCAATTCTTTCACCAAACTCTTTCTGGGTTAAATGGTTATCTTTTCTGATTTCTTTTATTCTTTCATGGATTTCCATTTTATTCACCTCCTTTACGCAAGTATAACATTTTGAAATGAGTTGGTCAACGGATTTTTTTGAAAAATTTTGCAAAAATGAGTTGACTTACTCAAAATGAAGTGTTATTATGAGTACAACAACGCAGGATATTTGAAAGAAGGTGTTGATATGCGTGAAATGAAAAAAGACAGAACACAGGAAACCATTGACATGGTGAAAAACCTTGACGAGCAAGGAGTTTATCTTCTCCACATGGCGGCACAGACGTTGTTGATTCGCTCTGCTATGGAGAGCCAGAAGGAGGCAGGATAAGAAAAAGCCGCAAAATGCGGCTTAGAAGATTCCTGCTACTATGAGATAGGACGAAGCCCTACTCAGAAACACAAGCAGCAGAACGAAGATTAGAAATCTATATCCTGAGATTTCTCTTGATTCGAGCAAGATTCTCTCTCTTTTTCCGGGTGTGCAATGGGAAAGCAACCGGAAGAGAGAGGATAATGCCATAAGGGCCATAGCCGTGATGACTAAGGCGTAGACAGATACGCTGATAAAAGAAGCGATCAGCAGGGCTACAATCCAAACAAAATTGTAGATGATGCTAACTGAATTTTTGGTACATAGGTACGTTAGCGTATTATCACAATCGGTTGTCAAGCGATTTAGGCTTGCCCTGAGGCGGCTGTTTGAGAGAGTAGCCAAAATGAAAAAAATAAAATTGACACTAAGTAATTTCCAAATCAATATTTTCACCCCCTTTTCTTCGCAAATTGCGACAATTTTATTATAAGGGGATGGTTTGGATATTGCAAGGACAGCAGATGGAGGAGAAGGAGGCAGGGTGATGAATCTGTCTGGTTTTGTAGACGAAGAGCTGCAAAGGGTAGAGGAAATCAAGAAAGATAAAACGCTGCAGGCGATGATCCAGACGAGGGACGACCGGATATCTCGGCTGCAGCGTAAATTGAAGTATTGGCGTTTCATGGCAGCATTATTTTCAGGGACTACAGTTGCTTTATCCATGTTGCTATTGAAATAAGAATAGCGAAAATTGACAAAAGTCGATTGATAAGGTTTTCTCGGCGGCGTGATTTTATAGCTTCTATAATTGCACGGCCTTCTGAGTTTAAATGGAAAATAGTTTGCATTGGGTCGTTTTGTTCGGTTACTTCAATGAAGCGTTGAAGATAATCTTCCAGATGCAGAACTTCTAGCCAATCCTCATATATCAAATCGGCTTTTTGCTCAAACTCTTTTAACATCAAATCACTTTTATAGAGTGCATTTAATAGTTTGAGCTGTTTATCACTTAAGAATATGCCGTTATCGGCGTAGTACATAGAAACCTCTCCTTTCTTTGCTCCATTATAGGAAACTTTTGGGGCAAAGGCAAGGAGAGCAGAAGGAGGCAGGGTGATGGATAAGCGTTTTGAGCATCCCTGGTTTGGGATACTGGCGTGGATCAAAAAAAACGCAGAGGAAAACGGGCTGACGCAGGATGATGCCAGGATAATCATACACAAAACCATTCTGACGATAAGAAAAGAGTTGAAAGTGGGCGGCAATATGACAGACTTGCCAAAGAAGCATATTGCCGCAGCGAAAGAGATTGCAGAAAAGGTTTTAAAGGACTATTCAGGCTGAATTTCATTGATAACCTTTTTCAAAAGGGCAATATCAAGGCAAAGCTGACACAGTTTTCTTGGGCTATCAGAATTTGTATCAGCAGCCATGACATCGACAAAAACGAGATTATTTTCCTTGCAATAGGTTTTATCAAACTGGAGATATCTTCCGGTTATTTCGCAGGGAACATACCCAAAACCATGAAGGTTAATATCTCGCTGCTTATGAGTAATAGGAATTCTGGTAACTTTATCGGACATAAAGATTCCTCCTTTCTTTGCTCCATTATAAAAAACTTTTGGGGCAAAGACAAGGAGAAGAAAGGAGCATGAACATGACAAGAAAGGAACTGCTGCAGACATTTCTGCGAGAGAAGAAACAGAGAGTTTTTGAATGCAGCGCAGACTATGAACACAAAACGGCCAAGAAGGGCTTTGAACAGCAGCACGAGGAGGCGACCATCGCAGTGGACATGCTGGAAGAGATGATCGCCGAGGAAGAGGCGAGGGAAGAGGCGAAGGACATCGCCGGTTAACACAGGTAAAAGGGGCGGGGAACTTCCAAAATACTTGAATGCTCAGAACGCCCCGCAGCAGGGGCAGAACAAAAACAGTAACGAAAAAATATTTCCCCCTTAAAAAATATACACCCCGCCCTTTTTATATATGACAGATCAGAAGGAAGGGAGAACATGAGACCAAGAAAACCGATTGTAATATACAAATCATGGGACGAGCTTCCTTTACTGATTGACGTTGCCGCGCTGAGCATCCTGACGGGACTAGGGAACCAGCGGATTCGGCAGCTTTGCAAAAGCGGTGAACTGCCGGCATTTCAGGTTGGGAAGAAATGGCTGGTAGAAAAGGAAGATTTCATCGCATGGAAGGATAAAAGAAAAACAGTAAACATTGGAGCTTGACAAGAAAGGGTAAACGTTTGGAAAAAGAAAGGAAGATGTTGACATGCCAAAGAAGAAGCCGTTGGAGCTGCCGGAGAAACAGCCGCCCATGGGCGGGCTGCGAGAGGGGCAGAGGGTGCGGCTTATTTATAAGGTGCTTGTTTCTGACGGAGAGAAGAAGAGCATTCAGGAAAGAGTGAGAAACGGCAAGGTTGTTTCGATCTATCCGTACATCTTCGGCGTAAGATGGAAGGATTCCAGATACATAGAGTATTTCGGAAGCTGGATTTTACATTCCACGGGAGCGGAGCGGATGGAGACAGGATAAAGGAAAGGAGGCTTTGGAGATGGGGGCAGAACAGACATTTTGGTGCGCTGTTATCATTGCCTGGCTGGCGGAGACGGGATTTTTCTGCTGGCTGATGGAGAGAAAGGGAAGGCGCATTCAGGCAAACATCAAAAAAGCGGAAGAAAGAAGAAAAGCACACATGAACGATTATTACTGCACGCAGGAGGCGGAGCGGTTATATAACATGAGAAAAGGAGAGGGAGTTTAAGCATTATGAATAAGGTCATTTTGATAGGACGATTGGTGCGGGACCCCGAAGTACGTTACAGCCAGGGGGCAGAACCCCTGGCTGTCGCTCGTTACACGCTGGCGGTGGACAGGCCTATGAAAAAAAACGGTGAAAAAGAGGCGGACTTCATCGGCTGCGTGGCCTTTGGGAAGCTGGGCGAATTTGCAGAAAAATACCTGAAAAAGGGACAGCAGATCGCCATTGCCGGGCGGCTGCAGGTGCGCAGTTGGGACGACAACGAGGGGAAAAAACGCTGGACAACGGAGGTTATCGTTGGGGAGCATTATTTCTGCGGAACGAAGGAGAAGGCTGCGGCGGCACCTGCACCAACAGACGGACAGGCGGCACCTGCACCAACAGACGGACAGGCGGCGCCTGCGGAGGGATTTTACCCCATTGATGAGAGATTAGAGGATGATGATTTACCGTTCTAAACAGAAAAAGACAAAGAGGAAGAAAGGATGCAGGACTTATGATGATTTTGAAATGCAAGGTAACAACACTGGAAGCCATGCTGGGGACAGCCAGCAACAACAAGGAGATTCACAGCGAATTTATTGCCAGCCATGCGCCGGACGCAAAGAGCAGAGAGGAAGAGATTGAGGCTGTTGGCGTGGAGGGCGCCATTGAAAAGAGCATGACGGTTTTCCCCAGAAACAAGGAGGGGGTTCCCATTCTTTGGGACTACCAGATTAAGGGATTTTTCAAGGACGCCTGCGGGGTGCTGCGAAAAATTAAGGGAAGCGAGAGCAGCAAGATTAAGGCTTACAAGAAGGAAATCGACGGTTTGATTTTCATTGACGAAAGGGAGATTCCCATTCGGACGAAGGAGAGCATCCAAAGCTGCCAGCGGCCTTTGCGGGCAAGCACACCCCAGGGGGAAAGAATCAGCCTGGCCAACAGCGAGGAGATTGCCGCAGGGGCAGAAATGGAATTTTCTATCCGCATTATGGAGGACGGGCTTTATAAGGCTGTGAAGGAGTGGCTGAGCTACGGGAAGCTGCGGGGGCTGGGCCAATGGCGCAACAGCGGCAAGGGCAGATTCCGCTGTGAGATTTTGGAGGAAACGAGAGGCAGCTTCGCTGATTTTCTGGAATAAGCCAGGGCGAGGCGTGGCACCGAACGATATGGATAAGCCAGGCAGGGCAGTGATATGATATGCGAAGGATTGGCTGGGTGTTGCATATAACCGACACGCAGAGAGAAGCAAAGGACCAGCGTAGCGCAGCTCAGCTTAGCAACGGAGAGGCTTAGCCAAGAAACGAAACGCGAAGGAATGGCACGGTTTTGAAATGCAAGGGAATTGACAAGCGTAGCAAGGGAAGGGCCGTGCATAGACATGAATCGCAAGGGAAAAGCAAGGCCTGGTTCAGCACAGCAGCGAAATGGAACGGCTGAGAGTAGCAGGGGAAAGGCATAGCAATTAAGGCGGTGCAAAGCAATGGAAAAGCAACGAACCGTTTTGCCGGAAGATGGCTTATGGAAATTTGATATGGAAAAAAGAAAGGATGGAATGAGGAATGAGAAAGTATATTGGCACAAAAATGGTGGAAGCGGAAAAGGCGTTCAAGGTTGGGAATGCGATTTACAGCAACGAGAACAACGAGATTGATGCTTACATGCTTGCGGACGGAGAGGTTGCCCAGATGGGCTACAAGGTGCGGTATCCTGACGGATACGAAAGCTTCAGCCCAAAGGCGGTATTTGAAAAGGCATACCTTCCCTTGGAGGTAAACAAGAAACTGAAAACGGATGCGCCCTCTATCAGCCAGAAGATGGTGGATGATTTTATCAGCCATTACGAAACAAAAACGCTTGGGAACAAGACAACAGTGGTTCGTGCTGTGCTGGTCAACGGGTTTGAAATCGTGGAGAGCAGCAGCTGCGTGAGCGAGGAAAACTATGACGAAAGCATGGGATATGAAATCTGCGTGAAGAAAATCAAGGAAAAAGTATGGTATCTGCTGGGATTTCTGCTGCAGACGGCGGTGCATGGCATTGACTGGAGAGCGGTAGCAGTAGATTTCGTTCCGGAGGTTTTTGCGGAGAAGGCAAGAGACTTGGAAGCGGAGTATGCGGAGCAGGTGGAACAGGAGAAGGCTTGCGAGGAATGCACCGGATGCTGCGACGAATGCAGCGGCGCAGAAGAATATGACAACGCAGACGGCGTATCTATTCATGTGTATGACAGAGAGGAAAGCGTCTGGGCGTCTGTTGTCATTGATGAAAAGGATTGCCACATTAGGGGAAACTGTGAATATTTAACATCAGTCATTTTTGATGCACTGACAAAAGAAATGGAATCGGAGGAAGAATTCCAATGTTCTGGAAATTGCCATAAGGAATAAGGAAATCCGGGGCGGGGAGACCTGCCCCCGGCCCGCCTGGCGGGAAACAAGGGGCTGACTGAATGTCGGTGCTTTGTTTGGCGGCAGGAAAGAAAGGACGGAGAGAGGAGGAAAGAGGATGCCTGACTATCAATATATCGGCAGGAGGATACAGGAAATCCGCCTGCGGAAGGGAATGAGCAAGACGGCATTTTGCGACATGGCTGGGATCACCTATTACACGCTGAGAAATTATGAGACAGGAAAGCAGAAGCCGAAAGCAGAGATTCTATACATGATTGCGAAGGAAACAGGATTTTCGCTGGACTGGATTTATGGACTGAGTAAGCGGGAAAGGTGGAGGGAATAAAAGAATGGGAATAAAGACGGAGCTATACAACGATAATTTTCAAAATTTCAAGAGATACGGAATCCCAAAGGCGCAGCTTGTAATTGCGGATATTCCGTACAACATCGGGACGAATTTCTACGGCAGTAATCCCATGTGGTATAACGGCGGGGACAACAAAAACGGAGAAAGTAAGCTTGCTGGAAAGGCTGCGTTTAATACAGATTTCAATTTCAATATTGCGGAGTATTTTCATTTCTGCAACAGGCTGTTAAAAAAAGAGCCGGAGAAAAGCAACGGAAGAGGAAAATCATCTGATGCGCCATGCATGATTGTATTCTGTAGCTTCGAGCAGATGCCAACGGTTATCAAATATGCGGAAAAGCATGGGTTTAAGCATAATATCCCTCTTTTCT
>NZ_JBJEJK010000047.1:0-7824 GCF_051877975.1 Anaerotignum sp. | reverse complement strand
TAGCTGACCTGGGTATCGTTGGCGACCTGAAACAGATCCTGCCTAAACTGGCTGACGCTGTAAGAAAATACAAAGCAGAAAAAGCAAACAGCTAATTTTTCTAAAACGGAGAAACCCAATTTAGAAATAAACGGCTCCCGTCCCACTTGTGGGGACGGGAGTTTTTTCATTTTAACAATTATTTGCAAAGCGGAAAAAAGGCAAAGCTTTTCAAATGTTTTTGGATTCGATGATTTTTATGGAGGTTCATATAGTTATGGGCGGCTGCAAGACGACAAAATAAACAGAAAATAGACAAAATTCGGGGGATATGATATACTGGTTACCATAATGGAAAAGGAGGTAAATGGCATGGAATTGAAAAAAGAATTCGACTTGGAAACAATAGTGACATCTGAATTTCCTGATGTACTGCTGGAACAGGCGAGGTCTTTTATGGAACTGATGATGCAATACAGATGTGCTCTGATGGAAGTGGAAACAAAGCTGAATGTTTTGAATGCAGAATTTACCATGAAAAATAACCGGAATCCTTTTGAATCCATCAAAAGCAGAATCAAATCTCCCCAGAGCATTATTGAGAAGATGCAGCGAAAGGGCTATGAGATGAGCGTGAAGGGGATTGAAGAAAACCTAGCAGACGTTGCGGGGATTCGTGTGATCTGTTCTTTTCCGGATGATATTTATGTAACAGCAAAAATGCTGACCAATCAGGATGATATCAGAGTATTGGAAGTAAAGGATTATATTGTGAACCCGAAGCCAAATGGATACAGAAGCCTGCATTTGATTTTGGAAATTCCTATTTTTTTATCCAATGAAAAGAAGGATATGAAGGTGGAAGTGCAATTTAGAACGATTGCCATGGATTTCTGGGCAAGCCTGGAACATAAGCTGAAATACAAGAAAAATATCGAAAATGCGGAAGACATTTCCAGGGAACTGCGGAAATGCGCGGAAGCCAGCAGTATGCTGGATCTGCGGATGCAGGCATTGAGAGATCGGATTGAGGCGAGCCGAGAATGAGCGGGAGAGAGAAGAAAGGCTTAGAAGAAAATACTGTTTTGCAAAAGGGACGCCAAAGTGCCATGCGGGTAGTTTATGGACGAACCATGGTGATCGTTTTGCTGTTCCTGGTTCAAATTTTATTGATGCTTTGCCTGGTGAACTTTTTCAGCCAATACATCCCGATGCTCTTCGGGGGCTATATGGTTTTGGCACTGTGCATTGTGCTGATTATCATCAACAGGGAAGAAAGCCCCGAGACAAAACTGATGTGGACCATTATCACAATGCTGCTGCCTTTGCTGGGAGGGGCGTTATATTTATATGTGAAAATGCAGCCCGGTTATCGTGTTTTGGAAAAACGGCTGGGCAATATTTATAAGCTGACAGAGGATTATGTGCAGCAGGATGAAAAAGTATTGCAGGCATTGGAAGAAGCGGACAAGGGCACAGCCAGATTGGCAAGATATGTGCATAAAAATGGGAATTTTCCTGTATATCAGAATACCGAGGTAAAATATTTCCCCCTGGGGGAGGATAAATTTGAAGCAATGCTGGAAGAACTGGCAAAGGCAGAAAGATTTATTTTTATGGAATATTTTATACTGAAGGAAGGATATATGTGGGAGAAGATTCTGAAGATATTGGAGGAAAAGGCAAAAGCAGGCGTTGAGGTGCGGGTGATGTATGACGGGACTTGTGCCATGTTTGATCTGCCTTATAAATATCCGGAAGAATTGAAAGCCAAGGGGATGCAATGCAAAATGTTTGCGCCAATTCACCCGATCCTTTCCACCCATTACAACAACCGTGACCACCGCAAGATCCTCGTGATTGACGGAAAGGTGGGCTTTACGGGAGGAATCAACATTGGGGATGAATATATCAACCGGGTGGTGAAGTATGGCCATTGGAAGGATACGGCAGTGATGCTGAAGGGGGACGCTGTGCAGGGGCTGACGATGATGTTTTTACAGATGTGGAACGTTTCTGAGAAGCAGGTGGAATACGGAACCTATCTGGAAAAGGCAGAACAAAACCAGCAGGCCGCAGGATTTGTGATGCCCTATGGAGACAGTCCCTTTGATGACGAGTTGATCGGGGAAACGGTTTATATGGATATTCTGAACCGGGCGAAAGACTATGTGCATATCATGACGCCGTACCTGATTATCGACCAAAGGATGATCACGGCGTTGAGCTTTGCGGCAAAACGGGGCGTGGATGTGAAGCTGATCCTGCCTCATGTGCCGGATAAGAAATTTGCCTTTGCCCTGGCAAAGAACCATTACCCTGTGCTGCTGAAAGCAGGCGTGAAGATCTATGAATATACCCCCGGCTTTGTTCACGCAAAGGTATTTACCAGCGATGATGAAAAAGCAGTGGTGGGAACCATTAACCTGGATTACAGAAGCTTGTATCTGCATTTTGAATGTGCTGCTTTTATGTATCAGGTAGATGAAATTGAGACGATCGAGAACGATTTTCAGGCGACATTGGAGAAATGTCAGGAAATTACCCTGGAAAATCATAAGAAGGGCACCCTTTTGCTGCGGCTGGGAGGCTGGCTGTTGAAAGTGCTGGCGCCTCTTATGTAAGGAAAAATTCCGCCAGGCTGTTGGGGCAGGAGGCGTTGGCTGAAGTTTCTGGGCCTGGGAGGTTCTGGAAACGGGCTCATCAGGGAGGAAAGCGCAGTGGTGCGCCTGCCAGTATATTTTAGGATTTTGACAGAGGATAAGTCGGAGAATGATGAAAATGATTCTTCGGCTTTTTTTATTTGGAAAAATGGAGCCGTTCTTTTTTCAACAGCGAAAAAGAGCGGCTTTTGCTGATGAAAAAAGGACTGGGGCGACAGCGTTTGACAGGATACGCAGAGAAGAAATGGTATCTTTGTAGACAGGAATGGAAAGATACGATTTTCAGTCTGAGTAACAAGAACAACGCAAAAGGAGGAAGCAGCATGCAATACTATTTTGACGGCGACAGCAATTTATATGGCACGGCGGGGAAGGAATTTTCCATGCCTGCGCGAACGAAGCAGATGGGGAGCATTGAGAACCATGTGAAGATATTCGTGGAGGATTATGTTTATACATATCTGTATCAATACGGAAGAAGCGGCGGGGGAAAAGAAAAGCTGGCGGCACTGATCGGGAAGCATTACGAGATAGAAGGGCAGGATGTGCTGGTGATTTCCGGAGCGATTCAGGGGAAAGGAACCGTACAGCAGAACGGCGTGGAATGCTTCAGCGAAGAAACATGGGAATATATCGGCGGGCAGATGCAGACCTATTTCAAGGGGATGGCGCTTGTTGGATGGGTTCATTGCCAGCCTAGCTTTGGTGCCTTTTTGATGGCACGGGATGAAGTTTTCCACAAGGAATATTTCAAAGAAAAATGGCAGGTGCTGTTTGTGGTGGATACCATGGACAAGCTGGATACGTTTTATATTTACAATGAGGACGGAACCGGACTGCGGCAGGCCAGAGGGTACTTTGTTTATTATGACAAGAACCGGGAGATGCAGGAATATATGCTGGAAAACAGCATGATCCGCCCCAAGGGGGGAGAGCAGGAGGAACCCCGTCGACAGAAGGAGGATTTTCCCAAGGAACCGGGAACGGAGAGAGTGCGGCAAAGACGGAAGCCGACGGCGGAAGAACGAATGGACGCAGCGAAGGAGATTCGACGGGTATTACAGAAGAGAGAAAAAAAGGTGGAACAGGCAAAAAAGGAGCATGACAGAACCTTGGCCGCGGTCAGCTGCGTATTGTGTGTGGTCTGCGTCTGCATGGGGCTTGCCATGATGCAGAGCATGGACAGACTGCGAACGGTAGAAACGGAGTTACTGGCTGTGCAGACTTCTTATCAGACCTTGGCAGAGGATTTTGAGGGGGTGAAGGTGCAAAGTGTATTTGCTGTACAGCAGGCGGAAAGGCAGGAAGCAACGGAGCCTGCATCTACAGAGAAGGTGACAAACAAAAAATACATCGTGGAAAGCGGGGACAGCTTAGGATATATCAGCAGAAAATTTTATGGAGACAACAGCGGGATCACACGGATCATGGAAGCCAACGGGCTGAAAAATGCGGACATGATCTATGAAGGGCAGGCACTGTGGATCCCGGAAGGATGAGAAAGAGAACCTCAAGTTTGAAAAGACTTGGGGTTCTTTTTTATTTGCAGGAGTTACAAAAAATTTTTGATTGACAAAAGAATAAGGAAAATGGTAAAAAAGAACAGAACAAATGTTCTATTTATTTCAAAAAATAAGAATATATGTTTGCGGTGAAAGGGGAGAAAAGCTTGGGCTGGAAGGCATATGTGAGGGGAGAATTGGATAGCGACAAGGGACGGATGAAGCTGCGGCTGCTGGACTGGGGGAATGCCATGGAGCGATGCAGCCGGAAACAGGAGGAGATGAAGCGGATTCAGAAGCTGCGGGAGGAACAGAAAAAACTGCTGGAAGGGAACGATATTCCAGATGTGGCGCAGATGCTGGCGGATATCGACAGAGAGTATACGGGGGATATGAAAAAACTGCAGCAGGAGGTTTTAGAGATCTATGAAAAAAAGAAGAAGATGGACAGGCTGCTGGAAAGATTGACGGAGGAAGAGCAGGCATACATCCGAATGCGATATGAGAAGGGATGGGGCTTTGATTTCATTGGGATGAAGCTGCACATGAGCCGGGCAACCCTATTTCGGATGCAGGACAGAATTTTGGAAAAGCTGCTGCAGATGAAGAAGGATGAGACTACATAAGACACGGAGGGGGATATATTGAGGAAGCAGTGGAGAAAGGAGGCGATGCAAATGTGGCAGAGAGAAGAACACTAACGGAACGGCAGAAAGAATTTTGCAGGCTATGCGCCGGAGGGATGAAACCCATAGATGCGGCGAAGCAATTGGGATATCGAAACATCAGCAGAACAGTGGGCGACATGCTGCGGATGGAGAAGATCCAGAAGGAGATACAAAAGCAGAAGGAAACAAAGACGGCACAGGGAGAAACAGCCACACCGAAGGCGGAAGAGGAGAAAGCTGTGGCGGAGAAGGAAGAAATCCTTTACTTTCTGACAGAAATGATGCGGGAAGATGATGACCCGAAGATGCGGATGAAGGCAGCGGAGCTTTTGGGCAGGCGGGAAAGCCTGTTCCAAAAGGAGAAAAAAACGGAAGAAAAGAACCCCATCATCATCGTGGATGACCTGCCATGAAAACAACAAGACTGAGCCAATGCATCGGGAAGGGCTTCTATGGACTGCACAGGGACATCCGAGAGGGACAGCATACCCATTACTGGCTAAAAGGCGGGAGAGGCAGCGGAAAATCTTCGTTTCTCTCCATTGAAATCATACTGGGGCTGTTGGAGGACGAGGATGCCAATGGGGTGGTGCTGCGAAAGGTGGCGGCGAATCTGCGGGACAGTGTTTTCGAACAGATGATATGGGCCATTCATGCTTTAGGCGTGGAGGATGAATGGGAGCGAAAGATCAGCCCCATGGAACTGGTGCGGAAAAGCACGGGGCAAAAGGTACTCTTTCGGGGATGCGATGACCCGAGAAAGCTGAAATCCATCAAATTTCAGCGGGGATATGCCAAATTTATCTGGTATGAAGAAGTGGATGAATTTAGCGGGATGCAGGAATTACGAAACCTGAACCAAAGCCTGATGCGAGGGGGTGAAAAATTTCGCATTTTTTACAGCTATAACCCGCCCAAACACGCCAGAAGCTGGGTGAACCAGGAGATGGCGGAGGAACGGGAGGACAGGCTGGTGCATCACAGCACCTACAAAGAGATGCCGGAGGAATGGCTGGGGAGCCAATTTCTGGCAGAAGCG
Source organism: Anaerotignum sp. (assembly GCF_051877975.1). Taxonomy (GTDB): domain Bacteria; phylum Bacillota; class Clostridia; order Lachnospirales; family Anaerotignaceae; genus Anaerotignum_A. Next base: position 1,973 of record NZ_JBJEJK010000047.1, on the reverse strand, counting down.
GAATATATCCGAAAGCGGCACCCGGAGACTTACCGACATGAATACTTGGGGGAAGTGACGGGGGGCGGCGGAGAGGTTTTCCGCAACCTGACCCTGCGGGAAATCAGCGACGAAGAAATTGCTGCTTTTGACAGAATCAGCCGCGGGCTGGACTGGGGGTATGCCGTAGACCCACTGCATTACACGGTGAACCACTACGACAAGACCAGAAGGCGGCTGTATATCTTCTTTGAACTGCGAGCCCAAGGCATGAGCAACCGACGGCTGGCAGAGGAGATCGGGAAGGAGAATCCCAACCACAGGGCAGTCATCTGCGACAGCGCAGAGCCAAAATCCATTGCGGAGATGCGGGATTATGGGGTGGCTGCCATGGGGGCAAAGAAGGGCCCTGACAGCGTGTATTACGGCATCAAGTGGCTGCAGGATTTGGAGGAGATCATCATTGACCCAAAGCGATGCCCGGAGACGGCAAAGGAATTTTACGGATACGAATACGAAGGGGATGGCAAGGGAGGCTGGAAGGCCGCATTCCCCGACAGAGAAAATCATGCCATTGATGCGGTGCGCTACAGCCGGGAAGATGACATGAGACATGTACGAATCAGATAAAGAAAGGAGAAGGGGAATTGTTTATCACAGAAATGGAGCTGCTGAAAGCAAGGCTGGCGGCGGGGAAAAGCCTCAGCGACAGCCATATTCTGAAGGAGATCATCCTGGAGGACAAAAACAGCGACAAGAAAAAGAGGATGGAAGAGGGCGAGCGATATTATCAGGGGAAGCACGACATTTTGCAGAAGGATTTTCGCAGAAGCCCGATTTCCGAAACGGGGAGAGACGGGGAGGAAAGCATGCAGATGTTTTTCAACCCCAACCGAAGCAATCACCATTGCGTGAACCCGTTCCACCATGCGTTGGTGGCACAAAAGACGGCTTATCTGGTGGGGAGAGAGCCGACTATCAGCGTAAGGGGGCAGGAAAGCAGGGAATTTGAGGCCATGCTGACGGACTTTGCTGACGAGGGCTTCAACAGCATGCTGCAGAAATGGATTACTGGGGCGGCAAACAAGGGCGTGGAATATCTGCATGTTTATTACGATGAGAAGGGGGAATTCCGATACTGCATTGTGCCTGCGGAGGAGGTTATTGCGGTTTACGACGAGGTCTATCAGCAGGATATCAAGGAAGTCATTCGATATTATGACATTCAGGTACTGGAAGGCGGCAGAGAAAAGACCAAGCGGCGTGTGGAATGGTGGACAGGTGACAATGTGACCTATTACACGGAGAACAGCGACGGGGAATTTTTGAAGCAGAAGGAAAGCAGCCACTGGACGGTGACGGAGCTGCTGGACGGAGAAGAAAGGGAGACTGTGGAGCATGGCTGGGGCAGAGTGCCCTTTATTCCCCTGCGGAACAATGACAGGGAGATGACGGACTTGCAGCTAGTGAAAGGGCTCATTGATGCTTACGATTATGTAAGCAGCGAAGGGACAAATACGCTGCTGGATTTGGTAGACCTGTATTGGGTGATTCAGGGCTACGGCGGAGAGACAGCCAGCGCAGTGGCACGAAAATTGCAGGTGAACAAGGCGGTGCAGATCAGCGACAGCAGCGGCAGTGTGGAGGCCAAGCAGGTACAGCTTCCTGTGGAGGGCAGGCTGGACTGGATGCAGATGCTCAGGAAGGATATTTTCCATTTTGGTATGGGGGTGGACACCGACAGCGACGATTGGAGCAAGGCCGCCAGCGGGGTGGCACTGAAATTCCAGTATGCCATGTTTTATCTGAAAATTAACGGCATCGTGCCGGAGATCAAGAAGGCCATAAAAGAGTTTTTCCGCTTTGTGGTGGAGGACTGGAATCGGGAAAACGGCACGGACTGGGACTGGAGAAAAATCCAGATCACGTTGAATACCAACGGCATTACTGATGACCTGGAGACCATGCAGATTATTGCGGAAAGCAAGGGCATC
>NZ_JBJEJK010000046.1:0-47994 GCF_051877975.1 Anaerotignum sp. | reverse complement strand
AAATTGGTTAAATCTGTTGGGCTCTAAATGGCTATTTCAACTGGGCTCTAACAACGGGCGTTCCTTTTGCAATTCTTCCCGAATGGCAGCGGTACTGATGGGCGTTTCGCTGTGCCAGATGACCTGCATCACCTTCAATTCCGTATCCGGTAATTTTTGTTTTTCCATTCTTTCACCCCATTCACCTACATTTGTATGTTTACTTATATATAACATACACTTGTATGTTTCATTTGTCAATAAAAAAATACCAATCTCCTAAAAAATTAAGAAATTGGTATTTCGCAAACTTAGATAGCACGCATAGCCCCGGTATGGGGGTCCATGATAAAGCCCAGAACCTCCAAATCCTTGGGCAGAAGGGGATGGTTTTCAATGGCATCCACCGTACTCTGGACAGAATCATAAATATCGCCGAAGCCTGTCAGCCACTGTTCCACATTTTTGTGGTTTTCATCCACATGGTCGATGGCTTCCTGGGTAATGCCCCGGGCTTTCATTTTTGCAATCATTTCTTTAGGATCCAGCAATCTGCCGCCGCAGTCATCGTGTCCAATGACAAGGACAGTATCCACACCCAATTCATACACCGCCACCAGCAGGCTGAAAATCACACTGCCATAAGGGTGCATCACACGGCCGCCGGCGTTTTTGATAAGCTTCACATCGCCATTTTTCAGCCCCAGCGCCGCAGGCAGCAGCTCCGTCATACGGGTATCCATGCAGGCAAGAATGGCGATCTTACGATCAGGGTATTTTGTCGTTTCATATTTTTCATATAATCCATGTTCAACGAATACACGGTTATATTCCAGCATCTTTTTTACAAATTCATTCATATATGTATCACCTCATATCAAAGATTCATCATTATTATACTCCTCTTTCGGAAAATTGAAAAGACTCTCCCTCTGCAAGGGGGCTCTTGAACCTCTCTGCTTTCCAAAAAGAAAAGGCGCACAGAAAGCTTCTGCACGCCAAAGGTTTTTAAAATAAGAAGTGAGCAAGCCTGTAAGCCGGGTTCTGTTTTTCAGACAGCCATCTATCTTGGTCCGCTGTTGCCAGCGGCATCATGCGACTTTTTCGAGACGGAACGAGCAGCCCCATTATCTCTGTTTGTCTTGCTTCGGGCGGAGTTTACATTGACCCATGATGTTACCACCACAGCGGTGGGCTCTTACCCCACCTTTCCATTATGACCTGCCAAGGCAGGCTACCTATTTCTGTTGCACTTGTCCTGGAGTCGCCTCCGCCGGCCGTTAGCCGGCACCCTGCTCTGCGAAGCCCGGACTTTCCTCACTCCTGCGGTACAAAGTACTGCTGAGCGCGACTGTCCGGCTTACTCACGGATTAATATTATACTCTATTTCAAATTTTCTGTCAAACCTTAAAGCAGCTGCCGCCGACAAATTCCTTGATGAGGGAATTATTGGGGATTTCCAGCCCCGGCGCCGCCAGGAAATAACCCAAAAATTTGATGAGCCGTTTCGCTGTCACATATTCCGGCATGGAAGGGTCGATGGCGAAAAGCTGGGGTTCCGCATACTGTTTCAGTACACTCAGTTCATACAATGTGGCAGAATTGAACACTGCATCGGCATTTTCCTGGAAGGGGAAGATATTATCCTCCTCGCCCTGGGTCACTTCATTCCAAGAGGAAATAGTCGTTGCCGCGCTTCTGCCGCGGAACTGAAAATCCCGCACCATCCGGCGGATCAAACGGCTGTCAGAAGTAGAAATGCGGTTATGGTCATCCAGATTTAACTGGGTGATAGCACTGATGAAAATTTTAAATTTATTTTCCGCAGGAATTTCCGGTGTCAAGCGGTCATTCAGGCCATGGATCCCTTCCATCACCAGAATTTCTCCTTCTCCCAACTGAAGGAAATCGCCGTTGTATTCCCGTTTGCCTGTCACAAAATTATAGAAAGGCAATTCCACTTTTTGCCCTGCGATGATTTTTTTCAGGTCACTGTTCAACAGCTTCAGGTCAAGGGCCTCAATACGCTCGAAATTCTTCTTGCCATTTTCATCCAGCGGGGTATCCTCCCGATTGATAAAATAATCATCCAAAGAAACCTTGTGGGGCTTTACGCCCAAGGCCCGCAGCTGGATGCACAGGCGATTTGCGAAGGAAGTTTTCCCGGAGGAAGAAGGCCCTGCGATCAGAACCACCTTCACTTTATCCATTTTATGATAAATCTGATCGGCAATTTCTGCAATTTTCTTTTCATGAAGGGCTTCATTGATGCGAATCAATTCCCCAAAATCTCCATGGACGATGGTATTATTCAATTCTGCTACATTGCGTACCTCCATCAACTGGCACCAACGCATCTGTTCCATAAAAGCATCGCTGATTTTAGGGGAATCCTGAAATGGCAGCAATACGGCGGGATTTTCAGGGTCCGGAAAACGCAGCAGGAAACCATTTTCATAGGGCATCAGCCCGAATAGCTGCAGCGCACCGGCAGAAAAGGGCATATACCCGTAGAAATAATCATAAAACCCATCCAGCTCATACAAATTGACATTGGAAGCACGGCGGAAGCGCAGCAGTTCCGCCTTATCCTCCATCCCCTGCTTTTTTGCAATGCCGATCGCAATATCTCTACGGAAGGTACGTTTCAAAATCGGTATATCTGCCGCCACATATTCTTTCATTTTATTTTCCAGTTTTGCCAGCAGTTCTTCCGTAATTGCCACAGCCGGCTTGCGGATTTCACAATACAGATTCCCGCGGAGGGAATGTTCGATTACAACCAAGGCATCTTCGCCAATGATATCCTTTGCCGCCTTCACCAACAAAAAGGAAACACCCCGATGATATACCCGCATCCCCTCTTCATCCCGCAGATCAAGAAAAGAAATATCATCCGCATCTGTAATTTCATAATCCAATTCTTTCAATATATTTCCCTGCTTTGCCAGTAGAATCGCAGAAGGAAATTCCCCCTGAAATTCTTTTGCCAGCTGGCCAAAGGTCATCCCTTCGGCAATCTGCATTTCTTTTCCCATTACGTTTATTTTATTCGTTTCCACTTGATACGCCTCCTTCTCATCGGTTCCTGTATCCCCTTATAGGTTCCAGAAGGTCTGCCCATTTTCCTTGGAGCAGACAACTTCAATCTTCCATCCATTTTTTTCTGCCGCTTCTGTCAGCTTTTTCTGCAGCACGGGCACGATCAGCACTTCGCTGGCATAATGGGTCACATCTGCCACAGCAATCCCCAGCTCCACAGCTTTCTGGGCTTCGTGGTATTTGATATCTGCCGTCAGATAGGCATCACAGCCCTTTGCGCTGGCAAGGCCGATAAATTCCACCCCTGCGCCGGTACAAAGGCCCACACGTTTTACCATTTTATTTCCATCCCCCACCAGGCGGATATGGTCAAGCTGCAGCTTTTCCCGCAGCATTGCCGCAAATTCCCGGAAAGGTACGGCTTCTGGCAGCTCACCAATGCGGCCGATGCCCTCTTTTTTGCCCTTCTGTTCCACGGGGTAAATATCATAGGCCGCTTCTTCATAGGGATGGGCAGCAAGCATCGCCTTTACTACCCCATTGACCTTTTCTGCAGGAACGATGGTTTCCAGACGGATTTCGTCGGCAGATTCCAGCTTGCCCTGCTCTCCCAGGAAGGGATTTGTCCCCTCCAAAGGCAGGAAAGTACCTTTCCCTGCGGCGCCAAAGGTGCAATGGGAATAGGCGCCGATATGGCCTGCACCTGCTTCACACATAGCACTGCGTACTGCCTCTTCATAGCCCACGGGAACGTAGACCACGATTTTTTTCAGTTCCTGCGCCCAGGTTTCCTCCAGAATCTCAATATTTTCCAGCCCTGCCAGCTCTGCCAGCACATCATTGGTGCCGCCCTCTGCCACATCCAGATTGGTATGGGCGGAGAAAGCCGCAATACCATTTTCAATCAATGCAAAAATGCGCCTGCCCAAGGGGTTATCCGCCGTAATGCTTTCCACTTTGCGAAACAAAAGCATAGGATGGTGCGTAATAATCATATCCGCCCCCATACGTTTTGCTTCCTCGATAACAGGCTCGATCACATCCAGAGCCACCAAAATTTTTTTGACCTCCCGTTCCGGGTCGCCAATAGCCAGACCGGGCTTATCCCAGCCCTCCGCCAGCTTCGCAGGGGCGATAGTCTCCATCACGCCCATGATATCTTTCACTTTTACAGACATGCCAATGCCTCCCTCATCAGAGCCAGCTTTTCTTCCACCTGCGGCAAACGCTTTTGAGCGTTTTCCGTGGGGTTATTTTTCAGATTGTTGAAAAGACGGCTGTATTTTCCTTCTTCGTGCAATAACAATTCCTTCAACAAGGGGTCTTTTTTCTCCAAAAGCTTTTTGCCATAGAGATAATCGATCTCCCTGTCATATTTTTCTTCTTTCCTCTCGCAGCGCATGATGACATAAGGCTTTCCATCCTCTTTCAACATATGCTCCTCAGCGATGGAGAATCCAATTTCATGGAGATATTTCCGCACCTCGCCAAAATCCCGCTGGGGGGAAAGCACCAATTCTTTCAGGCTTGCCGCCACCTCTGGGCTATCCTGCAGGATATGTACAATGAGCATACCGCCCATGCCTGCCATGATGGCTGTTTCCGCTTCATAGGGCTGCAGAGGGGTCAGCCCGCTGCCAAGCCTTGTCTCAATGATACCTTCCGCCCCATAAAGGGCAATATTTCGTCTGCATTTTTCCAAGGGGCCTTTCCGCACATCACAGGCATAGGCTTTCTTGATCTTCCCTTTTTTATATAGATAAATGGGAACATAGCCATGGTCTGTTCCAATATCCGCAATGGTTTCATAGGACACCAGGCCTGCCACCAGCTCCAATCGTTTCGATAGTTCCATAGTTCCTCCTTTTTTGCAGGGCTTTCCCCCATACCCCAGCAGGGAAATCTGGTCAAAGCATCTTCCCTTCGGGAAGACGGCTTCGCCGCCGCCTAATCTTGGCGGTGCTCCTATCCCTGCATCCTTATTCGCAAAAACTATCGCTTTTGCAAGGATAAAATTCATTTAAAAAAGGGCGCAACAAATACATGTCCGCCCTCTTTTATCCTCTTAATTATTCCAAGTAATCCTTCAATTTTTTGCTTCTGCTGGGATGGCGCAGCTTACGGAGAGCCTTCGCCTCGATCTGGCGGATACGTTCTCTGGTAACATTAAATTCCTTGCCCACTTCTTCCAGCGTTCTTGCTCTGCCGTCATCCAGCCCAAACCGCAGGCGCAGTACCTTTTCTTCTCTTTCTGTCAAAGTATCCAGCACCTCGATGAGCTGTTCTTTCAGCAGGGTAAAGGCTGCTGCTTCCGCAGGGGCAGGAATATCATCATCGGGGATGAAATCACCCAGATGGCTGTCCTCTTCCTCGCCGATAGGGGTTTCCAGAGAAACGGGTTCCTGAGCAATCTTCATGATCTCCCTTACCTTTTCCTCAGGCATCTGCATTTCCACAGCCAATTCTTCCGCGGTCGGTTCACGGCCCAGTTCCTGCAGCAGCTGTCTGGAAATACGAATCAGCTTATTGATCGTCTCTACCATATGCACGGGAATACGGATGGTACGGGCCTGATCCGCAATGGCACGGGTGATGGCCTGTCTGATCCACCATGTCGCATAAGTAGAGAATTTGAAGCCCTTATGGAAGTCAAATTTTTCAACGGCTTTGATCAGCCCCAGGTTCCCTTCCTGAATCAGATCCAGGAAGAGCATGCCGCGCCCAACATATCTTTTTGCGATGCTGACAACCAGACGCAGGTTGGCTTCTGCCAGCTTCTTTTTTGCCGCTTCCCCCTCGGGGCCGCCTTCTTCCATCTTTTTCGCCAGTTCAATCTCTTCTTCTGCCGTCAGCAGAGGAACTTTACCAATCTCTTTCAGATACATACGCACAGGGTCATCGATATTGATGCCTTCGGGCAATGTCAGGTCGAGCTCTTTTTCAACCTCTTCTTCTGCTTCAATATTCCCAAGGATATCGATCCCCTGGCTTTCCAGATATTCATAGATACGATCGATACGGTCAGGATCCAAGTCCAAATCCGCCAGATGATCCATGATCTCCTTATATTCCAATACACTTTTTTTCTTTTTGCCCATCTGGACCAATTCTTCCAGTCTGGTCAATAATGTTGTTTCTTCGACGGATTTCAACGCAATCCTTCCTTTCTCTGTTCATATAGTCTAACCATATCAAATGGTAATATACAGGGAATCCAGTTTTCTCTTGGCTTCGACCAGCCTTTGAATCTCTTCCACTGTGGCAGCATTTGCCATCAGATGGTCGATTTTTGTCCGTTTCAGCCGCCGCACCTGTTCATTGATGGCTTTTTCCATATCCGCCCCATTTTCCGTGGGCAGCTGCACTGCAAAAATCTCTGTCGCCATTTTTTGCTCTTTTGTTTCCTCAAAACAACTGACCAGATCGGCCGGGAACACATGGCCTGAGGCGCTCCATAGCTCGCCAATATAGCCGAAGGCTCTGCGAAAGACTTCTTCCGTGAAATCATCCTCCGCCAAAATCGTTTTGAGCGTTTCATATACGCCCTGATGCTGGGCGCAATAGTATAACAAACTTCTTTGGGCTTCTATCAGCCCTTTTTCTGTTTTCCTGCCCTCTATGCTGTAAGTCTTCAAATTCTGCTGCCGTCTTTCCGCTTCCTTTTGGAAAGCCTCCTCCTCTTTTCGCACCAGTTTTCTGATCTCACTGCGAATGGCTTCTTCTTCCACGCCTGTGACCCGGCTGACCTCGCCGAGGTAGACGTTGCGTTCGATCTCGCTGTCCAGCTTCGCCAAAATCTCCGCCGCTTCGGTGGCAAAGCGCACCCGATGCTCGGGGTTTTTGAGATTATATTTCCGCTGGATACAAGCAATCTCGAAGGATATATAATGCACAGCATTGACTAATAATTTAGAAAATTCCGCTGCGCCCTTTGCCTTGATAAATTCGTCAGGGTCTTTCCCATCGGGCACCTGGGTAACCTTCACGCGAAACCCATTTTTCACCAGCACGGGGATTGCCCGCAGTGCGGCGTTGGTTCCGGCCTCGTCGCTATCATAGAGCAGGATGACATCATCGGCAAAACGCTTCAATGTCCTGGCATGCTCCTGATTGAAAGCCGTACCCAAGGATGCCACAACATTGTGGAACCCCGCCTGATAGATGGAAAGCATGTCCATATAGCCTTCCACCAAGATCAACTCCCGTTTCCTTGCCGCCTTGGCAAAATTCAGTCCGTAAAGGTTTCTGCTCTTGCTGAACAGAATGGTTTCAGGAGAGTTGAGATATTTCGGTTCCCCCTTGGCAAGGATACGCCCGCCGAAGCCGACGACCCGCCCCTGTACATCAAAAATGGGGAACATCAAACGACCGCGGAAACGGTCATGATAGCCTTTGCCATCTTTATTTTCCAGCACCAGCCCCGTTTTCAAAATATCTGATACACTGAAACCCTTTTCCTGCAAATGCTTGAAGAGGGCATCATAACGGTCGGGGGAATAGCCGATGCCGAATTTTCTTGCGATTCTGGGGTCCATCTGCCGTTTTTGCAGATAGGCCCTCGCCTCTTTTCCCTCCGCCCCCTGCAGGCAATCATAGAAAAACCTGCCTGCGGTGCTATGGATATCGAATAATCTCTGTTTCAGCTGTTCTGCAGCAATGGCCTGAGCGTTTTTTTCCGGCTCCGGCAGAGTGATATGAGCTCTGTCCGCCAGCCGCTTCATAGCTTCGGGGAAATCACAGTTTTCCATTTCCATCAGGAAAGAAAACACATTCCCCGCCGCACCGCAGCCAAAGCAGTAATAAAACTGTTTTTCGCTGTTGACGGAAAAGGACGGCGTCTTTTCGTTATGAAAAGGGCACAACCCAAAGTAGGAACTGCCCTTCTGCTTCAATGGAACATACTGGGAAATGACTTCAACGATATCATTCTGCAGGCGCACCTCATCGATGACCTCTCTCGGATACCGCATCAAACCACCTCCCTTTCAACAACGGAAAAGGAAGCTATTGCACTTCCTTTTATCCTATTAATTCGACATTTTTGCGAAAATTCCTTCTCTATTGTATACATTTTGTAGGGATGAACAAAAAAAATGCAAAAACCCCTTGACTTTTTCAAACTTTGTGCAAAATGCAGTAAGACTTTCCCCATGTCTTTTCCTTTTTTTCTATTGCAAATGCTCAAAGAACCGTCCATTCCTGAGGAATAAACAGCTCTTTATATTTTGCTACGGCAAAGCGATCTGTCATACAGGCGATATAATCGCAGACCACCTGCCGCACAGGGTCGCCATCCTCCAGCAATGCCTGAAATTCTGAGGACATTTCTTCCGGGTATTCCAAATAATAATCAAACAGATCCCCAATGATCTTTTCTGCCTTCTTATGCTCCGCAACGGCGATATCGCTGGCGTAAACATGCCTGAACATAAACGCCCGCAGGTCTTTCAATGTTTTCCGCATTTCCTCGCTCATGCGGATATCGTTGAGCCCCATGCTGCTCTGGATGGTATCCCGCACCATGGCATTGATACGGCTGCTGGAACGGGTGCCGATACGGGCAACGATCTCTCTGGGGATATCCCGGGAACGGAGCATGCCCGCCCGGATGGCATCATCGATATCGTGGTTGGTATAAGCGATTTTATCAGAAAGCTGTACGATCTTCCCTTCCAAGGTGGCCGGGCTGCCGCTGGTGCGATGGTTCAAAATGCCATCCCGCACCTCCCAGGTCAGATTCAGCCCACGGCCGTCTTTTTCCAGCCGTTCCACCACTCGCAGGCTCTGTTCATTATGGGCAAAGCCGCCGGTCTCCCTGCAAAGCTCATCCAGCTTCCGTTCCCCGGCATGGCCAAAGGGCGTATGCCCCAGATCGTGCCCCAAAGCGATAGCCTCCGTCAGGTCCTCATTCAGCCGCAGTGCCCGGGCAATGCTTCTGGCAATCTGGGAAACCTCCAGGGTATGGGTCAGGCGGGTACGGTAATGGTCGCCTTCCGGGGAAATGAACACCTGTGTCTTATGCTTCATGCGGCGGAAGGATTTGCAATGGATGATACGGTCTCTGTCCCGCTGGAAATCCGTACGGATATCACATTTTTCTTCTTCCCTCTGCCGTCCTTTGGTATTCACGCTTTTGGCAGCATACTGCCCCAGCATTTTTTCTTCCAATTCCTCCTGAAACTGCCGTAATTCCATAGCTTTCCCTCCTTCGTATACTAAAGTACAAATTTCTCCTATTACTGTTAGAATACGCCGTTTCCCTTGAAAATCCTCTTTTTTCCAGAAAAACATTCCCAGCGCTTTTTCTCTTTTGCAAATGAAAAAGCCCTCTATTTAAGAGGACTTTCCACAGGATGATATCTTTTATTGTGTCTTTTTCTGCAAACGCTCATGGCTGGCTGCCATCACCAAGGCGATTGCCAGCAGATAAAAGGGCAAAAGCCCCACGCTGATATGGTTGGCGATAGGGCCAAACAGCGGCGGCATGACGCACAGCCCCACATAAGCCCCGGCCATCTGCATCCCCATAACGGCTTGGGATTTATCTTCCCCGAAAAAAGCGGGAATCGAATGGACAATACTGGGATAGATAGGTGCGCACCCCAACCCCAACAAAATCAGCCCCAAAATGGTTCCGCTGCCGCCAAAGGGCAGCAAAATCCCTGCCAGGCCAATAAAAACAATGATAATGCCCAGCCGGATCATTTGGGTATCGCTGAGCTTGAAGGTCAAAAAACCGCTGATCATCCTTCCTGCGGTGATACCCAGAAAAAAGCACCCTGCCAATCTGGATGCCATCTCCTCAGGCAGACCGCCCTTGAATACCAGATAGCTGGCTGCCCAAAGGCCAGTGGTTTGTTCCAAAGCACAATAGCAGAAAAAGGCCACCATGATCTCCTTTGCTCCTTTGATGGAAAGCACATCCCCAAAAGAAAGGGGCTCTGTCAATTCCGCCTTTTGATTTACCTGCCGCTGCTTCCACAAAGGAAGGCTCAAAAACAGCAAAATCACAATTCCCACCTGTATCACGCCGATGCTGAAATAGCCCATACGCCAGGAATAGGGGCCTGCCAATGCCCAGCCCATGATAAAAGGGCCTGTGGTGGCACCAATCCCCCACATGCTATGCAGCCAGCTCATGTGGCGGCTCTCATAATGCAGTGCCATATAGTTATTCAGGGCAGCATCCACGCCGCCAGCCCCCAGCCCATAGGGAATCGCCCAAAAACAAAGCTGCCAGAAATGCCCGCTGAAACTGAAGGCCAGCAATCCAACGGCCGTCATAGTAATGCTGGCAGCCGTCATCTTTCCCGCGCCGAAGCGTTTTGTCAGCCTATCGCTCAGCAGGCTGGAAACGATGGTACCCAAGGCAATGATCGTAGAAACAATGCCCGCATAGGACAGAGGCACGACAAACTCCTGATGCATGGCAGGCCAGCCGTTTCCCAGCAGGGAATCGGGCAGCCCCAAGGCGATAAATGCTAAATAAATCACTGCTAAAAGCAGATGTGTCATTATAATTCTCTCCTCCCCTTTTGAAAAAAGAAGAAGCGATGCCCCCGCATCGCTTGTTTGGCTTCACTCATTCCGGAACCTTGCCGCCGCCGTGATATTCCGCATATTTTTTCCCCCGCACCTGCACAAATTCCATTTCGGGATAGCGCAGTGCTGTCAAATATCCGCCATAGACACAGCCTTGGTCAATATCCACCGTACGATTGATGATCTCTGGCTTTTCCGCCACCGTATGCCCATAGACTACAAAGGGCTGCCCGTCATATTCCGCCGCCCAATCCAGCCGCTCCGGCTTGCCGTTTTCATCGAACCGCCCCGTGGTTTCCCCATAAAGGCAGACCGCCCGAATCTTATTGGAAAATTTTCCAATGGATTCCGACCGCAAACCGCCATGGACAATAGCCAGCTGTTTTCTGTCCAACAGCAGATAGAAGCACTGGCTTTCATAGCAGCGCATATAACGGTTGCGAAAAGCCATCCGCTCTTCCTTGGAAAGCTTGTCCAATTCCGCCACAGTGTTTTCTAATCCATGGGATAAATGGACACGGTTGCCCAGAAAATAACGGTACAGTTTATTGCAATGGTTTCCGTGAACCCAAAAAGCCCCGCCAAAATTCACCTGATCGATCCAGAAATTCAGGCAGGCCAAATTCTGATGTCCTTTATCCGCCACATCCCCCACAGAAATGAGCCTTCTGCCTTCGGGGTGAAGATAACAGCTGTCTTTTTTTTCATAGCCCAGTTTTTGAATCAATTCCATCAATTCATCATAGCAGCCATGGACATCCCCAACGATATCAAATTTATTTTCTCGAAATTCCAATATGCGGAAATTTCGTTCTCTTCGCTCCTTCATGTACAGCTTCCTTTCAGGAGTTTTTTCTGATCCTAGACCTCTCTAGGGTAATCATACCACAAAAATGTGTTTATTTATAGGCGAAAACATAAAAAACTTTTGGAAGCATATATATAAGGAAAGAAAATCCCCTGGAGGTTCCCATGTATTCCAACCAAAAAATCCCTGCACCTTTCAATCAGCCCCGGCATATAAACAGCCGGGAAGAAAAACCATCCTGCAAATCGCCTGCACCCGCGCCGGAAAAAATACCGGCCCATGAAACTACGGTTCCCATCATTTCCGCAGAAAAGACACCGCAAAAAAAAGCGGCTGCCTGCAGTTCTTCCCCTTTGCTGGCATTTTTATTATTAGATCTTTTTTCTAATAAAGAAGGGTGACACACAACGTCACCCTTTTGCACGGTCACAGTCCCAGCATTGCCATGATCTGTGCCAATTGTGCCTGTTCCTCTTTTGGCATGCTTGCTGCCACCGCCGCCAGCAGGGCTTTCTGTTCTTCCGGCGGAAGCTGTCCGCCCCGGGATAATTTTTCGCCATATTCCAAAAAAATATCCAACCGTTCCATATCTGTTTTGCCCTTGCATTTTTCCGCCGCCTCCCGCATGAGCCGCAGCCGTTCCTCTCCCAAAGCCTGCACCTCCGGGGTATCCCATGTGTTCATTTCAAGCCCTCCCGTTCCATGATCTCTTTCATATCCATAAATTTCAAAATGGTCTGCATTTGGTTTTGTTCTTCCGTCGGCAAATATTTCTGTATCGCCCGCAGCATTTTCCGCTGCCGCAGATGGGGCGGTTCTTCCTGCCGCTCCCTTGTTTCCAGCAAGCCGCCGCCCAAGACTCTTTGCATTTCCATCAGGCGGACAACAATATACAAATCTCGCTGATATTCCCGATTCAAAAAAGGGATGGCTGCGGTGATCATATTTTCTTTTCGATTACGGGCGAACAGTTCCACCTCCTCTTTTTTCTCAACAGGAGGAGCGGCAGGCGTCGCGGCAGGCCCCATGAGCCGCTGCAGCCGTTGGACTCGCTGCATCATCTTCAAAGCATCCTGTCCCTGCTCTCCCATCAATGCCGAAAGCATCTCCATTCCGTTTTTTTCTGCCACAGGCATCCTCTCCTTTTTCTTTCTAAAATAAAGGTATGCCCCAAAGTCCCCAAAAATGCTTTTTCACATACTTTAGTAAGGAAAGGAGATGCTTGCCATGTCTTTGATGAAACACCTTTTTTCTGCAGAGCTGTCTGCATCCGGGGGCAAACGGAGGCTCTCCATCGCTTTTCTGGATACAGGGGTTTCTCCTGTAGAAGATTTTATCCTGCCGGAAAACCGCATCATCGCTTTCCGGGATCTGATCCATGGAAAAAGGGAGCCTTATGATGATAACGGTCACGGCACCCATGTGCCTGTGGGAAATAACGAAAAATTTAAATTTTCCAGTGTAGAATGATTTCCTGTTCTTTTTTCTCGTTTTTTTCACCGATTTCAACGGAATCGATCAACTCATAAACCAATTCATTTGTTAATTCCGAAAATATCATAGTTTTTTTCACAAACTCCCTCGCCTGTTCTTGGGACACGCCAACTTCCCCCCTGTCTGCATCACAATTTTGCAGCCCTTCCTGCAGTTCCTGCCTCGTATTGTTTCTTTTCCGCCGGATGCTCTCCGCAATCTCATTGTATTTCTTTTCATCAGAACATATTTCATCCATATGCTGCGGCAAGGCTTCCAGGATTTTCGTTTCCAAATCAAAATAGTTTATACTATGGGAGGTGCATTCCTCCCCCTTGGACTTCCCTGCTAGCCTGCATCGCAAATAATTCCGATTCGTACCCTTGGGGCCCGTTCGCAGCATAGGGTTTCCGCAATCCTTACAAAAAACTTTTCCTGCTAATGGATATGCTTTTTTCTGCTTATCTGAAACAGCAGAACACTTTCTCCGCAGCTTCAGGATCTCCTGCGCTTTGTAGAAATCCACTTTCGCTATGATGGGCTCATGATGCTCCGGAATCCTGATCCATTCTTCTTTTGGCACTGCCGCTTGTTTTCTGTTTTTATAACTGATTCTCTTTTCTCGCCCCTGCACAAGGGTTCCTATATACATTTCATTTGTTAAGATCCTTTTGACCGTTGTGGGACTCCAAAGCCGATCGTTTTTCTTATCGCTTTGCTGAAAAGGGGTATGATACTTCATCCCCTTCTTCTGTTTATATGCAGCCGGCGTCAAAATCCCTTCTTCCTGCAGCTGATGACAAATATTCTGGGCCCCATAGCCCTCCAAACAATATTGATAGATTTTCCGCACAACCTCTGCCGCTTCTTCGTCTATCACTAATTTGTGATGATCTGTACTGTCCTTGGCATATCCGTAAAGTGCAAAACTCCCTAAATATTGCCCTTGGTGCATTTTATTTCGATATACCGCCCTGATGTTTTCCGACAGATCCTCCACATACCATTCATTTACCAAAGCATTGATTTGCCTCGCTTTTTTATTCCCTTTGATATCCGTATCCACATGATCGACCACCCCAATGAAGCGAATGCCTAAAAGCGGAAACAGCCCATGGATATATCTTTCCGAAACCTCCATATCCCTTGTAAATCTGGACTGGGTTTTGCAAAGAACTGCATTAAATTTTTTGCGTTTTGCATCTTCGATCAGACGATTGAACGCCGGTCTGGTGCTGTCTGTTCCCGAATAATCCTCATCGGAATAGATATCCCCGATCACAAAGCCCCGCCGTCTGGCTTCCTCCGTCAAAAGCAATCTTTGGTTTTTGATGCTCTCGCTGTCATCCCCTCTGTTGATTTTGTCGATATCCTCTTTTGATAACCTCAAATACAATGCCGCAACAGCGGGCTGATTCCCCAAATGTTTCGATGACATCATGCTGCCCCCTCAAACAGAAAAAGACAGGAAATATTTTTGAAAAGAATTCTATTTTCCCTATACATCTTTTCAAAAGATATCCTGCCGCAGATTGAAATATTTTCCGTATCATATATATTCCACAGAAGCAAATGATAGTATAAAGACAGAAAAACGGCCAGCCGCAAATGAAAAAACAGCCTTTCTGCATAAAAAAAGAAACCTTGAAAAATCAAGGTTTCTCCGCTGCACCCGACAGGATTCGAACCTGCGGCCTTTCGGTCCGGAGCCGAACGCTCTATCCCCTGAGCTACGGGTGCCCAGAAGACCGCCAAGCGGTCTTCAATATTTCATTGCATTGTCTATTCTACATGGAATTGGAACAGATGTCAAATCTTTCTCTGCATCAAAATTTTACATTTGGATTTCTAACGTGGGCAGCTTCCAAATTTCCTCAGCATACTGGCGGATGGTTCTGTCAGAAGAGAACTTGCCGCTCTTTGCCGTATTCATGATCGCCATTTTAGCCCATTTTTCCTTATCACGGTATGCTCTGTCAATATCCCAATGGGCACGGGCATAATCTGCATAGTCCTCCAGGACAAAATATTCGTCGGCTCTGCCGCCGCAGCCGTTCAGCAGGGCATCATACAGCTCCCGGAACAGGTTGGTATCAGGGTCAAAGGTGCCGTCGATGAGGCTGGTCAATGCCATCCGCACTTCCTGATTCATGTTATAGACCATCCAAGGGTCATAGCCACCCTGATATTTCTGCTGTACTTCATCGGCGCTCATACCGAAGATAAAGATATTTTCTCTGCCCACTTCTTCGCAGATTTCCACATTGGCGCCATCCATCGTACCAATGGTCAATGCGCCATTCAGCATAAACTTCATATTCCCCGTACCGGAGGCTTCCTTGCCGGCGGTGGAAATCTGTTCGCTGATATCCGCCGCAGGAATCAGCTTTTCTGCCAGAGATACCCGGTAGTTTTCCATAAATACCACCTTGATCTTGCCATGGATAGTAGGATCGTTATTGACCACATCTGCAACGGCATTGATGAGCTTGATGATAAGCTTCGCTCTGCGATAGCCTGCCGCCGCCTTGGCGCCGAAAATAAAGGTTCTGGGAACCATATCCAGACCGGGGTTCATCTTCAGCTGATTATACAGACCAATGACATGGAGGATATTCAAAAGCTGTCTCTTGTATTCATGGAGACGCTTCACCTGAATATCAAAAATAGAATCGGGGTTCACCTCAATGCCCTTTGTCTCTTTGATATATTTCGCCAGGGCAATTTTATTTTCTTTCTTGATTGCCATAAAGCGTTCCCGGAAAGCGGCATCCTCCGCATAAGGAACCAGCTTTTCCAGCTGATCCAGATTTGTGATCCAATCCTTGCCAATTTTTTCTGTAATCAGCTCCGCCAGTTTATGATTGGAGTGCAGCAGCCATCTTCTCTGGGTAATGCCGTTTGTTTTATTGTTGAATTTTTCAGGATACAGCTCATAGAAATCCTTCAGCTCCTGATTTTTCAGGATCTCCGTATGCAATGCTGCTACGCCGTTGACAGAATGGCTGCCGACGATAGCCAGATATGCCATGCGAATCTGCCCATCGGCGATGATGGCCATTTTTCTGATCTTGGCAGGGTCGCTGCCATATTTTTCTGTCAGTTCCAAAACGAAACGACGGTTGATCTCCTCCACGATCTGATAGATACGGGGCAGCAGACGGCTGAACAGTTCCATGGGCCATTTTTCCAGTGCTTCTGCCATGATGGTATGGTTGGTATAGGCGCAGACCCTTTTGGTGATTTCCCAAGCCTGATCCCAAGGCAAATCGTTTTCATCCACCAATACACGCATCAATTCCGCCACCGCCATGCTGGGGTGGGTATCGTTCAGCTGAAAGGCCACCTTATTAGGCAGCTCGTTAAAATCTGTGTGCATCTTTTTGAAACGGGCGATGACCCTCTGCACCGTTGCGGAAATGAAGAAATACTGCTGACGCAGGCGCAGTTCTTTCCCCTGTATATGCTCATCAGCAGGATAGAGTACGTCTGTCAGTGTACTAGCCAAGAGTTCTTCCTCTGCCGCTTTCTGATAATTCCCTTCATTGAAGGATTTCAAATCCAGTCTGTTCTTGGGCTTTGCTTCCCACAGGCGCAGAGTATTAACGGTATTATTGCCATAGCCGATGACGGGATAGTCATAGGGAATGGCTGTAACAGACTGATAATTTTCCTGTACAAATTTATACTCGCCATTTCCCTTAGGCACTGCCCGCACATTGCCGCCGAATTTGACCTCTACGGCATATTCATTTCTCTTGATGCCCCAAGGGTCGCCATTTTCCAGCCAGTTATCGGGCACTTCCACCTGATAGCCCTTTTCGATGCGCTGCTCGAAAATGCCGTAATGGTAGCGGATACCACAGCCATAAGCAGGCAGGGACAGGGTGGACAGGGATTCCAGGAAGCAGGCCGCCAGTCTGCCCAGGCCGCCATTGCCTAGGCCAGGGTCCGGCTCTGCATCCTCCACTGCATTATAATCAATGCCCAGTTCTTCAAATACTTCCTTCACTTCGTCGAACATTTCCAGATTGATCAGGGCATTGCCAAAAAAACGGCCCATCAAAAATTCCATGGACAGGTAGTAAACCACTTTTACATCTTTTTCATAATATTCATCATGGGTTTTCATCCATTTATCTGTGATAACATCTCGAATTGCAAATACGGCCGCCTGATACAACTCTTCCGCCGTTGCATGTTCCAATGTTTTTCGGTACAGCGTTTTCACGTTTTCCCGAATCATATTCTTCAGTTCTTCTTTTCTGACCAAATTCATAAATAACCCCCTCATTGCAAAGGTGTGTTTCTCTTTTTTGTGTATAAAAATTTACGGGATGAACATTCCCGCTCTGCTCCTTAGTATGGAATACGGACGTATTTATCATACCAAAAAAAATACCTCTTGGCAAATTTTAATGGGGATAACATAGGATTTTATCCCTGTTTACAGGATTGGCGAAAAATATATGGTTCCCAAAAGGAAGCCGCCGGCGCTCAAAAGAGCCCTGCCAATGCGGATCGGTTCCGGCAAAACCCCCGCCGAAGCATGATATAGCCCCATGCCGCCGAAAAGAGCTAAGAAAACCGCCTCCATACACGTCAGCTCTTTCCCTGCAAGAAAAAAAAGTGCTGTTGTCAATCCTATAAGGATCGCAGTTTGCAGGGCTTTTTCCATGGAAATTCTTTTTTCCGCCAAAAGCCCCAAGGCAACCCCCACGGCAGAAAGCGCCGCTGCGCCATAGAAAAAAGCATTCCCCATGGCCAACGGCAAAATGGCAAAGCAGAGCATCGCCAGATAAATGCCATCAAAAAAACAAAGGGCAGCTTCGGCGGAATCCCGCTTTTTTGCTGCCCATGCAGAAACCAGGTAACCTCCGCAAAAGAGGAACCAAATCAAATATGTCATATTGTTTCCCCCGTTCTCTTCTTTATAAAAAGATATGGAACGGACGAAATGTTCATGCGTTTTTATAGTGCGAAAACAATGCCCACAATGGCGCTGAGCACAATATAAAAAATCGGATGCTTCTTCCATTTATTTGTAGCAAAAAGCAGTACTGCAAAAAGAACGCATTCCTCTATGCCAATCATGCTGCCAATATTGGACAGATGCAGCTCCGCCAGCGTTGCCGAATGGAACAACGCACCGATGAGAACACCAAAGCCCGCCGCACCGATGAGCCCCAAAACAGCGGGACGCAGACCATAGAAAGCATAGTCCACATATTTATTGCTGCGAAATTTTTCCAGCATCTTCGAAACCATGATAATGATAACAACAGAGGGGAAAACCAGCCCCGCCGTGGCGCAAATGCTGCCGATGACACCACTGTGCTGAAAGCCCGTATAGGTGGCCATATTGACCCCCAAAGGCCCTGGGGTGGATTCGGAAATGGCAATCATATCCGGAATCTGACTGGTGGAAAACCAGGGGTATTTATCCGCCAGACGATAAAGGAAAGGCAAGGTTGCCAAGCCGCCGCCGACGGAAAACAGCCCGATCTTGAAAAATTCAAAAATCAGAATCAGAAGATCTATCATGATTTTTTCGCCTCCCTTCCGCCGGAAACGGCAATGCCTAAAACAGCCGCCGCTATCACGATCCAGACAGGGGAGATATCCACCCAAACGGAAACGAAGAAAGATACTGCCGTAATTACCACACATAATTGATCTACAATGGATTTCTTCCACATCCCCTTCACTGCGTTAATAATCAGCACACTGACCACCACACGGATGCCAGCAAAGGCATGCTGGACCACAGGCAATTCAGCAAAATTATTCAGGACCGCCGCAATGAACATGACGATACAAACGGAAGGAAACACACTGCCCACCGTTGCGGCAATGGCACCAGGGATGCCCTTCTGTTTATAGCCGATGAAGGTGGCCGTATTGACGAAGATAATACCGGGGGTACACTGACCGATGGCGAAGTAATCCAACACTTCGTCCTCCGTTGCCCATTGTCGTTTTTCTACCACTTCCCTCTGCAGCATTGGCAGCATCGCATAACCGCCGCCAAAGGTGAAGCCGCCGATTCTGCAGAAGGTAATAAACAAATTCCACAACTCTTTCATATTTTAACAACTCCTTTTTCGAGGGCTTCGCCCTCTAGCACCCACCAAGGGGGTCACCCCCTTGGAACCCGATACCGCAACACCATGTACATGGTGTTGCAATGTGAGGTCAAGGGCATCATGCCCTTGTAGGGGTCGAGGGGACAAAGTCCCTCGTGGGTGTTTGAGGGTAAAACCCTCAAGACTCCTGCATTTTTGACATTTGATCGGTGGTAGCAAGACTGTCCATGATCTCGTCCAGATCCCCGTCGATAATCGCGTCTATCTTGTGCAGCGTCAGCCCAATCCGATGGTCTGTCACCCTGCCCTGGGGAAAATTATAGGTACGGATGCGCTCGCTTCTGTCCCCCGTCCCCACCTGGGAACGTCTGTCGGCAGAAATGGCCTCGTCATGGGCCCGCCGCTCCCGCTCATACACCCGAGCATACAGCACCTTTAACGCCTGCTCCTTATTTTTCAGCTGGGATTTCTCATTCTGGCAGGATACCACGATACCTGTGGGAATATGGGTCATTCTAACGGCAGAATCTGTGGTATTGACACATTGCCCGCCGTTGCCGGAGGCCCGGAATACATCCACCCGCACATCGTTCATATCAATGTGTACATCTACCTCCTCCGCCTCCGGCAGAACTGCCACCGTAACCGTGGAAGTATGGATACGCCCGCCGCTTTCTGTAGTGGGAATCCGCTGTACCCGATGGACACCGCTTTCATATTTCAGGCGGGAATAGGCTCCCTGCCCTTTTATCATAAAGGCAATTTCCTTGAAGCCTCCCAGATCGCTTTCACTGATATTCATAATTTCAATCTTCCATTTACGCCGTTCCGCATAGCGGGCATACATCCGGAACAAATCCCCGGCAAATAATGCTGCTTCCTCGCCTCCTGCGCCCCCACGAATCTCCACAATGACATTCTTTTCATCGTTGGGGTCTTTGGGGATAAGCAAAAGGGTAAGCTCTTTTTTCAGTGTTTCCAGTTTTTCTTTATTTTCTGCCAGTTCTTCCTTAACTAATTCCCGAAAATCCTCATCCAGCTTATCCTCCAGAAGAAGCAGACTTTCCTCTATGGCTTCTTTCGCCCCTTTATATTCCCGATATTTTTCCACAATGGGTGTCATATCGCTGTATTCCTTCATCAGCTTTCGCCATTCCGTTTGATTGGCAATGATATCAGGGTCATTGATCTGCTCCGCCAAATCTTCGTATTTATTCTCGATTTCCGCCAAACGGTCAAACATATTCACGCCCCCTTTCCACTTTCTTGCCATAGGCTACTCTGTCCAGCCCTGCCAAGTCTTGTTTCAGTCCAATTTCAGTATATCCAAATGCCTGCAGGAGAGATAACAATGCCTCCCCCTGGTCATATCCAATCTCAAAAAAAAGCCAGCCGCCTTCCCGCAGCCATTCTCTGCCCTCCGCGACAATGGCACGGTAGAAATCCAGACCATCCTCGCCGCCGTCCAGAGCATTGAGGGGCTCAAAGTCCTTCACTTCCGTCATCAGCCCTTCAATATCCTTTTTCGGAATATAGGGCGGATTGGAAACGATGGCGTCCAGCTTTCCTTTCCATTCCATGGGCACATGGGAAAACAGGTCGCTTTCATAAAAATGAATGTCTATTTTATTCTCCACAGCGTTTTTCTTGGCATATTCCAAGGCTTTGGGACTGATATCCACCGCCATGATGCTTTCAAAGCTGCCGAACTTTCCCAAGCTAATGGGAATGCAGCCGCTGCCCGTACCAATATCCAAAATGGATTTTATGGGTTCTTTCTGTTGGATTTCCAAAATGGTTTCCACCAATCCTTCTGTATCCCCCCTCGGGATGAGGACCCCCTCCCCCACATGGAAAGGTAAGCCCATAAATTCCCATATTCCAAGGATATACTGGGTGGGTCTGCCTGCCTCTCTTTCCGAAAGGAACCGCTCATAAACTTCCGCTTCTTCTCCGGAAAGCACTTTATCGCTCTGCAAAAATAAAGCCGTACGGTTCAGACCGGCGGCTTTTTCCAGCAATACTTCCGCCTCAAAGGCATAGGCTTCCTTGCCCGCTGCCTTCAGGCGCAGTTTTCCCTCTTTCAACGCTTCTCCTAGGGTTTTATTCTTCCGGCTCATCTTCCAGAACCCCTTTCATGGCCGCAATGGCACATTCGATCTGGCTATCGTCCGGCTCTGCTGTGGTCAGCTTCTGCAGGCACAGCCCCGGTGCACTGACAACCTTCACAAAGCCGCTTTCCGATCTGCCCGCCCAGCGGATGACTTCATAGGAAATGCCGGCGATAAAGGGCACCAGACAGATTCTTGTCACCAAACGGATAAAAAATACATCGGTGCGGACAAAGAAAAACACTACCATAGAAATCAGCATGACAAACAGCAAAAAGCTGGTACCACAGCGTTTATGCAGTCTGGTGCAGGGGCGCACGTTTTCCACTGTCAATTCCCTGCCGCTTTCAAAGCAGGCGATGGTCTTATGCTCTGCCCCATGATACTGAAACACCCGACGGATTTCCTTCATCCGGGAAATCAGCCACAGATACGCCAGGAAAATACCGATACGGATCAGGCCTTCGATAATCCCTAAGCCCCATGTAGGGACAACAGCCTTAAAGAGATTCCCAATGGCTACAGGAAGGACAAAAAACAGCGCCATGCCCAGCACCAGAGACAGAAACACACTAAAATAGATGAGGATATCATTGATCTTATCCCCCAGCTTATCTGTCAGCCACTGTTCCACGGGGGAAAGTTCTTCTTCTTCCCAGCCTTCCCCGGCAATCTCTGCGGAACGCATCAAAATTTTTGTACCGCTTACCAAAGAATCCACAAAAGCTGCCATCCCGCGAAAAATAGGATACTGGAAGATACCTTTTTTCGCCAGGCCGCCCCAGTCCTTTTTCTCAACGACAATTTCTCCTTCGGGGTTTCTTACTGCCATTGCGTATATTTTTTTTCCGCGCATCATAACGCCCTCAATGACCGCCTGCCCGCCGATGTTGGTACGGCGTTGTTTATTTTCAGACATATTGTCTCAACCTCCTTCTTGACTAAGTATTTATTATACCATAGCAGAAGTAGGAAATAAAACAGGTTCTCTGAAAAAAATTCTTAATAAATTATGAACATTTCTTATAAAATTTCTTCTATTTAAATTCTGTTTCAAACAGATCCTTTTTCGTTATTTCATGCAGGCACTCATGTCACGGGTTCAAATGATGTTTTTCGGCAAACGAAAAACCCCCGCCTGCTGTCAGGCGAGGGCTTTCCCGGAGTTCAATATGAGCTGCATCTAATTGGGGTAGATGAAGGTCATCGAGTTTTAACCGTAATAGTAGAACATACAAAGCGCTGTCATCAAAATGATGCCGCAGTCCAGCAAACTTTGTATTATTTTTTTCGAAATACTCATATTAATCAACTCCTTGAGAAGCTTTTACCAAAATGTCCTTAGCCCATCAGGTTAGGCAGGAACATGGAGATTGCAGGAATATAAGTGATACACAGCAGTGTGATAATCATCAGCGCCAGGAAAGGAATGATACCTTTGATGACAGTATCCAGCGTGGTTTCCCCTACACGGGATGCAACGAACAGGTTTACGCCCAGTGGAGGTGTGATGAAGCCAATAGCCAAGTTAACAACCATGATGATACCGAAGTGTGTAACATCTACGCCCATTGCTGTTACAACGGGGTACAGGATAGGTGCCAGAATCATGATAGCACACAGGGTTTCCATGAAGCAGCCAACGATCAGCAGCAGCACGTTGATCAGCAGCAGGATAATGATCTTGCTGTCTGTCAGAGCCAGCATAGCAGATGCAACTGTAGTAGGGATACGTCCCAGTGTCAGCACTTTGGAGAAACCTGCAGCACAGCCGATAACGATCAGGATGGAGGCTGTTGTTTCACATGCGTTCTTTGTGCACTGAATCAGTTTTTTCAGATCCAGTTCTTTGTAGATAACACAGCCAACGATCAGGCTGTAGATAACGGATACAGCAGCTGCTTCTGTTGGTGTGAAGATACCGCCGTAGATGCCGCCCAGGATGATAACGGGAGACAGGATTGCCCAGAAACCTTCTTTTGTTTCATGGAGTGCTCTCTTCACACTGAAGGGTTCATCGTCGCCCTTGTAGCCCATCTTCTTTGCATAGAAGTAGGAGTAAGCGATCAGTACCAGGCCAATCAGGATACCAGGTACGAAACCAGCCAGGAACAAAGTAGATACGGAGCTGTTTGTTGTTACAGCGTAAATTACCATAGGGATACTGGGAGGAATGATAACGCCGATGGAACCAGCCGCTGCGATCAGCGCCAGTACGAATTTTTTATCATAGCCTTTTTCCAGCATTGTGGGGATAACCATACCGCCAACCGCAGCAACAGTAGCGGGGCCGGAACCGGAAATCGCCGCGAAGAACATACATACAACGACTGTTACGATAGCCAGGCCACCCTGGATTCTGCCGAAGAATACGTTGGCCAGATCCAGCAGTCTCTTGGAGATACCGCCGCCGCCCATCAGTTCACCGGCAAAGATGAAGAAGGGGATCGCCATGGTAGGGAAGGAGTCACAGCCTGTTACCATGTTCTGGGCAATGAAACCCAGTGTCAGCTGTTTTGTGTAAAGAATATAGCCCAGAGATGCAATACCCAGGGAGAAACCAATGGGAACTGTCAGCACCAGACATGCAATCAATGTAAGAAATACTACTGCAGCAATTGTACCTGTCATGCTTCAGCCACCTCCTCGTGATTTTTCAATGCTTTCACTCTTCTATAGATACACTGAATCTGACGAATCCCTGTCAGTGCCATACCGATCATAGGAGCAGCATATACAAACTGCATAGGGATACGCATAGCGGGAGACATCTGGCCGGACCAAGCGATCTTATTGAATACGGTTACGCCTGTTACCGCGATGAAGATGGAGAAGCCCAGAACGATCAGTTCGCTGAGGATCTCAATGTAAGGACGTGCTTTTTTAGGATACAGATTGATCGCAGCGTCGATACGGATATGTTTTTCTCTTCTTGCTGTATAGCTTACGGAGAAGTATACCAGCCATACAAACATATATCTTGCTAATTCTTCAGACCATGTCAGGGAGTTCTGGAATGCGTAACGCATGACAACCTGGATGAAGATGATGATACTCATTGCAAAAATCAGTGGAATCATAAAAAATTCTTCCAAATGATTCATAAACCATTTCATAGTTTTCGCCCCTTTCCTAACTTAACCTTCCTCAGGGAATTTTGCCTTTGCTTTTTCCACTTCGCTGTACAGCAGGTCTACAACAGAAGGATCTGCTACTTTTTCATAAGCCATTTCCTTCAGGCCTTCACAAGCTGCCACCATTTCTGCTTTTGCTTCGGGGGACAGGTCGCTGTATTCCATGGAATCACAATTTTTGATGTTTTCAATTGCAACTGCTTCGTATTCGGAACATCTTTCACGTTCGTAAGCAACTGCTTCATCAGAAACTTTCAGTACGATTTCCTGCTGTTCCGGTGTCAGGCCATCAAATTTCTCTTTACTCATCAGGATCAGGTAAGGAGAATAGATGTGTTTTGTATATGTATAGTGGCTCTGTACTTCATAGAATTTTGTCTGCCATGTCAGTTCAGCACCATTATCCTGGGCGTCTACTGTTTTCTGCTGCAAAGCTGTGAACAGTTCCGTGAAAGCCATAGGTGTGGGGTTCGCACCGTAGTTTTTCCACTGCTGCAGCTGCAGTTCATTTTCCATGATACGAATCTTGATACCCTTCAGGTCTGCCATAGAGTTGATGGGTTTGTTTGTGGACAGGGTACGGAAAGAGTTTTCCTGCCACTGCAGCAGCTTAAAGCCGGAATCTTCCAGGCCTGCTGCCAGTCTGTCGCCCAGAGGGCCGTCCAGAACTTCATATACCTGCTGTTTGTTATCAAACAGCCAAGGGATATCCAGACAGAAGATATCATTTTCAAAGGAAGCTACTGTTGCATTTGTTGCCAGTACGATGTCGTAGTTACCAAACTGGCAGCCTTCCAACAGTTCACGTTCAGAACCAAGAACGTTGTCGGTGTAAATATCGCAGCTCAATGTGCCGCCGGATTCCTGTTCCAAACGCATTTTAAAGAATTTTGCAGCGTCGATGGTTGCAGGAGCATTCCCCAGTGCGTAGATGAAATGATAGCAATCATCTGTCAATTCTACGCCGGATTCAAAGTTTACAGGTTCTACCTTCTTTTCTACAAAACCAGTATTTGCTGTTGTGTTTTCATCTGTTGCAGCATCTTCAGAACCGCCGCAGCCCGCCAGACCAAACACTGTAACCGCTGCCAACATGGCAGCAAGGCCTTTTTTCAAGATCATACAATTCCCTCCTCAATATTGAACTTAATAGCCCGGTGTGTTGTTTTTCCCGATCCGTTCCTTTTTATTGGACCAATAGGAACCGGAAAGGTTCTTTGGTACTGTTACTCTGTTCTCTCTTGTGACACAAAACTACTTAACAAAACTTCTTTTTTCGCGAAAAAAACTTTTTTTAGACATAAAACGTCTTTTTCTGCATTATAATACTCTATTTTTCCACTGTCAATAAACAAAAAATCCAAAAAAGAAGGTATTTTTTAATCAAATAAAACTGTTTTTTTGGTAAAAATATCTAATTAAATTCTAATTATGTCTTTCAAATGTCTTTCTCTAGGCAACTTTTGTCCCACATAAAACTTACATTTTGCAGTTTTGCAGTCATTTTTGATTCAAAATAAAGTTTTAAAATCATTTTTCAATCTTTTTTGTGTCTCAAATTTAAAAAAAGATGTTGTTTTCTAAAAATTAATAGACTTTTTTAAATACATGGTGTATAATAAACTATATGATTTATAGGTCTGCCTTTCAGGTGACAGAAAAATTTGAAAGAAGGCGAAAGATTTTGAAAGGAACTGATAATAAAGAAGAGTTATCTGGCAAAAAACTTACACTGACAGATAAGATCTATCACGATATTAAAGATGATATTATCGCCAAGGTATTCCAGCCTGGAGAAAAATTAAACATCAAAGAACTTGCCAGAAAATATCAGGTTAGCGATACGCCTGTAAAACAGGCTTTGCAAAGGCTGGCAGAGGAAAAAATGGTAGTCAACACCCCCAATAAAGGGATGAGTGTCAGAGCTCTGACTCCCCATGAACTGCAGGATATTTTCGATATGCGGCTGATGATGGATACTTTCTTTGTAAAAGATATCGTAACAACATTGAATTATAATCAAACCCTGCGTCAACAGCTGATCGACTGCTTGGAAGCACAGCGCAAATTCGTTGAAAACAGTGATTCGAATCACAAACCCGATGAATTCTTTGAATTGGATATGGATTTCCATACATTATATCTGACAGCTTCCGGCAACCAGAAGGCAGTAGATATCTTCAGAGATTTGCAGCCCTTTACCTATGCCTCCGGCACGTATGTAAGCCAGCCCCATTACAGAGACTGCGAATGTGTAGAAGAACATCAGGCGATTCTGGATGCAGCACTGGCGTCCAATCTGGATGCATTAAAAGCCGCCGTGACGACCCACCTGAACAATTCCAGAAAAGCACTGCTTCTGATTTTTAAAGTAAATCAGATCGTTTGCCCCGAAGAATAAAGAAGAAAATGAAAAAAGCCTGTTCCAAACCACAGCCGGTTGGAACAGACTTTTTTATTTTCTGTTGATCGATTTTAAATAATAAAAAGCGGATAAACCTGATGTGCATCCATGCTCATTTCATTCCAGTAGGTGCGGAATGTATTTGCATCCAGCTCTGCTTCATTGGAAAGCACGCAAACTGTATGCTCCGCGCTGCCTTCCTCCAGAGAAAAGCCTTCCAATACCGTCAGGCATTCAAACACTTTTGTTGTATAATCCTCTTTTTTGCTATATTCATAGCCATCTCTGGTAATATCTGTAACCACCAGATAACTGCCGTCAGCCAAATGCTTTACATAATCCAGCATTGCACCGCCATTTTTGGAAAACTGGCAGACAATCACAGTATCTGCCTTTCCTGCCGCAAAGGCATCCCAGTTTTCCTGCCCGCCGACAACGGCTCCGTTTTCAATAGTATAAAGCCCTGCAGCCGCCGCATCAACCGCTGTCAGGTCTGTCGCATAGCCCTGCAGTTCTGCCTGCATCTGGTCTGCTGTCTCCTGCGTTTCCCCATCCAGTTCTACCGTTTCTTCCACATTCTGTTCTTCTGTCTGAGGTTCCTCTGTTTTGCTGCCGCAGCCAGCAACGCCGCAAACCAAGACTGCGGCGAACAGTACCGCTAACATTCTTTTTTTCATCATTTTTCCTCCTTATAAATCACTTTTACATTTCGACGACCGGGAGTTTTTTTCCAGCGGGCGAACTTTACGCTGTCGTGCCATTCTTCTCCCTACTTCCGCGAAAATTTCTTTTTTTATGACAGCTTCATGGGTATTTTCCACCACAATCCACTGATCTTTAGGCAATTCTCGGGTCTTTTTCTCCTTAAAGCTGATCTTTTCTTCTTTCCCCTGTGCCATATGCCCCAGATAAACAGGATTTTGCAGAATCTTCCGCACCGTTCCCGCAGACCATTTGCCCCAGTCTTTCCGCCCCAAATCTTGTCCTCTTTGTTTTTTTATTTGGGTAGGCGTCAAAACCCCTTCCGCCGTCAATCGTTCTGCAATCATTTTACAGGAAAGCCCCGATAAGTACAAGTCATATATTTTTTCCACCACCGGCGCCGTTTCCCCATCCGGAATCAGATGATGGCGTCGGGCAGGGTCTTTCAGATAGCCATAAGGAGCATAATTGCCAAGGAACTGCCCTTCTTCCATCTTGCGGCGAAACACTGCACGGATATTTTCCGAAAGCTCCTCGGAATACCACTCATTGACTAAACTGTTGATCTGCCGGGCTTTTTTATTTGCCCGCAAAGCCGTATCCACATGGTCTACCACCGTTACAAAACGGATGCCCCACAACGGAAACAATTGGTGAAAATATCGCTCCGCCGTGGCGGCGTTTCTGGTAAAACGGGATTGGGTCTTACACAATATGATAGAAAACCTGCCCTCTTTTGCCGCTTCCAGCATCTGCTGAAAGGCAGGTCTGTCCTCCCGCAGGCCGGAATAATCCTCATCCGCATAGACGCCATAGACCTTCCACCCCTGCTTTTCAGCATATTCCCATAAAAGAGATTTCTGATTCTGGATACTCTCACTTTCTGCCATACCTTTCTCCCTATCCTCCACAGAAAGCCTGCAATAGATTGCTGCTGTTTCCCCCTGCACGGCCGCCGCTCCTTTTTTTCTTCCTTAGAAAAAAATATACGGTGATTGTTTCATTTTATCCATAAAATAAAAAAACCGCAATAAATATTACGGTTTTTAAGCAAATCTTAAAGTCCTCTGAAGATATATTTTTTACATTTGGGACAAACAGCATCCTCATGGATTTTGCGGCGGCAATCCAGCCCCTTGCCGCAGTGGGGACATCTATACAGCTTCACTTCCAGGAAAATATCCAGCGCCACAATAATAATCATCAACGGGATATTCCCGGCAAATACAAAAGCCATGGCCGCCAACGCATAGAGTACCAAACTCAATTTCTGGAATTTTTTAAACTTTGCCATTAATGCGTTTCCTTTTTCTGATAAGGCTTGCACAATTTCGACCCCCTTTTTTCAGATTCTTTATCTTTATTTTACAACAAATATATAAAAAAAGCAATAAAAACCAAGGCTTGTTTGTGAAAGTGTACTTACGTGACCCATGTCACGGGTATCGCCTGCGGAAACGGCTGGAATTCCGGAGGCATCTATCGGGGGATCGCCCCGGATACAAATATCGTTTCCGTTAAAATATTGGATCGGTATGGGCAGGGAAATTCCACCCATGCGGTACTGGGTTTGAGATGGATAATGGACAATGCCCGAAAATATAATATTAAAGTAGTAAATCTCTCCATCGGCACCAATGACAGAAAAGTCAACCTGCCCTTGAAGGAAGCCGTCGAACGGCTCTGGCAAATGGGCATCGTGGTGGTGGCCGCCGCAGGAAACCCCGATGGGCGCAACGGCTATCGCCCGCCCCCTGCCGTCAGCAGCGGTGTCATTTCCGTAGGCGCATGGGAAGACAGGAACTATTTTCAGACTCCTTCCTTCTCCTTTTTTACCCAAGGGGAAATGCCTGATCTTTGGGCGCCGGGGGAAAATGTTGTTTCCGTGCTTTCACCGGATTACGATTTCAGCCTGCCCAACCGCAGCCGCAGCAGCATCGTTGAAAAAAATTATATCACCATGAGCGGCGCATCCATGGCGACTCCTCTCATCAGTGGGGCAGCTGCCCTGCTTCTTGCGCGGAACCCCCGTGCCCGTCCTTGGGAAATCAAAAAGCTGCTGCTGCAAAAAGCCAGACCCTTTGGCGGACTTCTGACAGAGGAGGTCTGCCGCACATTTTGAAGAAAGGTGGTTTTCTTATGTCCGAAAACACTGTTTACACCCTTGCTAAGACCCTCCAGAAAACCGATGGACTGGAAAAGGATTTTTCCCAGCTGCTCTCCAGTCTGCGAGACACCATCGAAAAAGAATATCTATTGAAGATCCGCTCCGCCGCCAATACGGAAAAAGCCTTCGCCGTGGAACATCCGCCCCGGGAAGTGACCCTGCTCCGGGCCATGTCTGCCTTTATGGATGAGAACGGCAAGCAGCAAATTGACCGCATGACAAAAAGCCTGCTGTTTTTGCATACTATGCAGCATATCCAACGAGGCGTAGCGGATTTTTCCGCGGGCAATCTGCTGGAAGCCCGCAGCGCAGAGGGCGGTGCCCCTGAAGATCTGCCTTCCCCCCAGTCTGCCCAAATGGCAGGGCTGCTGCTCACGCTGGCCCTTGCAGATCAGTTTTAAAAGAAAAAAGCCTCAAACCCTTTTGGGTTTGAGGCAAATTTATTCCGGGAAATTTTAATGCAAAGAACATCTTTCTTCACGCATGATTGCTTACAACAAACATATTCATCTTTTTCAATACCCGAATGTCTTCCTTAGAAACCGTCAACTCTTCTTTCAGTTCATCGTTTTCCTCCAAAATTTCGGGAGACAGGATAAATTTGAAGCAGGCAGGCAAAATGGGCTGTGTGGACAGACCGCAGTATAACCCCGCCATCCTGCCGCTGTGGCTAAAGGAATTGATGGCATAAAGAAAGGCTCTTTCCACCTTATTATTTTGATTTTCAAAATTGAAGTTTACAAAAGTATCATAGCGGCGCATCGTTCCGTGATACAACAGCTTACACTGATAATAATTTGCAAAATCCTCCAGATACGCATACATATTTGCGCTGAACACGCCATTTTCCTCCCCGCCATCCTGCACTTCTATGACATTGCGGGCAATGCGGCTGCGTCTTCCGTCGTAAAAATACATATAATATCTGCTCTTTCCCAGCTTGCGTTTGGTGGATTCCCCCGCTTCCTCCTTCGGCTGGCCGGCCTCTTCATAATCAATCAGCTGATTCACGGAAATCTCCAAAGCCTGCGCAATGGTAAACAGTGTTTCAATATCAATAGAGATATCCCCATTTTCATATTTGGAAACGGTTGCTTTGCTTTTATGAATCTTCCCCGCAAATGCTTCAATGGTCAGATTCTTTGTTTTTCGGTATAAACGAATCCTCTGCCCCACATGGATACTGATTTCTTTCATCTCTCTCACCTACATTTTCTCTTATAGTAATCTATCACTCCTGTAAAAAATGTTCTTTTTCTGGATTAGCTTCATTATAGTATAAAGAACTCTATAAAAAAAGTATTCTTTCCCATACGTTTTCCTTTTTTATGGAAACTTAACACTGAAATTTTCACGAAAAAATACCGGGCCTTCCTTTTTCCAAAACTGTTTCCTGATACGACTGCTGTTCCGAAAAAAATGCACCGCATTTTTCGGGCATTTCGCATCCTATTCGGCCCAAATGTTTCTTTTGGCTAAATTTTTCCCATTTATTTACAGATGAAATACAAATGTATTGTTCATCATTGTAACATACAAAAATGAGAAAATCCATAATTTTTTCTCCATAACATCTAAAATAATTTTGCTGAATCCCGAATAACATTATGCAATTTGATGAATGTATTTCTAAAAAAACGACTGTAATCCCCTTTCGCTATTGACATTATGTCAATTTCATAATAATAATAAAATCTATGAATTCTCTTTCATTTTTTCATAGTTTTTTCTTAAATTACGTGTTTTTCTCTTATTTTTCTACTCTGAATACAAAAAACAATCTTCTTCGTTTCCCTAAACTATTTTTTACTGATTTGCCCAAAATTCATTTTTCAGGCATAATAAGGATTGTAGGACAACCGAATCTTTTCACTTCGGTACATCTTTGAGAAAAGTTTTGTTTAGGAGGAGTTCAAAAGTATGAGAAAAAAAACAAGTTTAAAGGACATTGCAGTAATCGGGCTGGCGTTGTTTGCAATGTTTTTCGGCGCCGGCAACCTGATTTTCCCCCCTTACCTTGGCACAAATGCGGGCAGTGAATGGTTCACAGGATTCCTGTGCTTCTTCGTGGCCGATGTAGGCCTGGCTCTGGTAGCGATCCTTTCCATGATCAAAAGCGGCGATGTTTCCATTCAAGGTGTCACAAAAAAACTGGGTTCCGTTCCCTCTGCCATCATCAATACTCTGATCGTTCTGTGTATCGGACCTTTTCTGGCAATTCCCCGTACCGCAGCAACCACCTTTGAAATGGGCGTAATGCCCCTGTTCCCTAGCATCAATAGCTGGATGTTCGGCGCTGTTTTCTTCGGCCTGGTGCTGCTGTTCACCGTGCGCCCCTCCGGCGTTGTTGATATCATCGGGAAATACCTGACACCAATCCTGGTGGCCTGCCTGCTGGCGATGATCGTCATTGGTTTTGTAAACCCCATCGGCGATATCAGTACAGTAGCAAAATTCGACACTATAAAAGAAGGTATCCTGTCCGGCTATCAGACCATGGACGTTCTGGCTTCCATCGTATTTGTTATCATTATTATTTCCGCCGCAAAGGATAAAGGCTATACAGAAACGAAAGACACCATGAGCGTTGTCATCAAATCCAGCATTTTTGCTGCCATTGCCCTGTTTGTCATCTATGGCGGGTTGGCATTCCTGGGAGCGACAACCTCTGCCGGCGGCTTTGAAAACTATAATCAGACAGGTCTGGTAGTAGCCATTACCCAGTCTTTGATCGGTAACTACGGTGTATTGGTTCTGGCGATCATCGTATTCTTCGCCTGCCTGACCACAGCCATCGGTCTGGTTTCTTCCTGTGCATCCTATTTTGAAGGACTGACAAAGGGGAAGGTTTCCTACACAAAGGTAGTGATCCTGACGGTTGCCTTCAGCTATATCGTATCCAATTTCGGTATTTCTACAATCATCAGCATCGCTTCCCCTGTGCTGAGCCTGCTGTATCCCGTCGTTCTGGTAATGATCGTGCTGAATTTCTTCGGCAGCCGTATCAAAAACAACAATATCTATGTTTTCGCGGCAGCCTTTGCTCTGGCGGCCAGTGCGGCAGAAGTTCTGTGCGGCTTCGGTCTGCCCCTGGAATTTATCAATAAACTGCCTTTGGGCTCCTTCCAGTGCGGCTGGATTGTACCCGCGATCCTTGGCGGTATAATCGGGAAGTTCGTTCCTGTTTCCGGAAAGAGTTTCTCTTTCAGCAAAGATGAAGAAGACATTGATGCCATCTGATTCCATATGATACAATTACCACTGTCTATTGGCAGTGGTATTTTTTTATTTCCCAATAAAATTCCCACAGCAAATTCTTTTCCGGAAAGGCATGGGAATGTTTTTATAAAAAAACTTTTTCCGCAGCAAACTTTTTTCCTTTCCATACCATCTATACTACAGAAAACGAAAACAAAGTTTTCCAAGCTGACCGGAAAGCATAATAAACAGGAGGTACCCCTATGCAGGACATTTATGACTGCACTGTGCAATATATCATTGAAAATCAAAACAAATTTTATCGTCTGGCATACAGCTATGTACAGGAAGAGCAAGCCGCGCTGGATGTGGTGCAAAATGCCATCTGCCGCGCTTTAGAAAGCTGCTTTGGGCTGAAAAATCCCCTGGCACTGAAAACGTGGTTTTACCGTATCCTTGTCAATGAATCGCTGCAATATCTGCGCAAACAGAAAAAAGAAACGACGCTGACGGAAGAACATACTGCCACCCTCACCTATCGTGAACCGGCCTTCGATCAGGACACTGCAGCCTATGAAGCCGTGATGCAGTTACCAGAACCCATAAAAACCGTCGTACTCCTCCATTATTACGAGGACTTGACCCTAAAACAGATCGCAGAAATCACTGACACCCCTTTAAGCACCGTAAAAACCCGGCTCTACAGTGCTCTGAAAAAACTCAGACTGACTTTGAAGGAGGAGACTTTATGAATCCCGAAAACGGCAAAAAGACCTATGAATCCATTGAGATCCCCGAAAAACTGAATGAAATGGTAGAACAGACGATTGCATCCAAAAATAAGGAGGAACTTCGTATGCACTTCGAAAAAGAGAATGAAACAAAGAAATCTGTATCCCATCGTCCCGTGTGGAGAGGCTGCGTTGCTGCAGCAGCGGCTGTTCTGGTTGCAGGCACAGTGGGCCTGAATGCCAGCCCCGCCTTTGCGGAAGAGATGAGCAAAGTGCCTGTCATCGGGCAATTGGCACAAGTGCTGACTTTCCGTTCCTTCCAGGGAACAGAAGGCGATGTGGAGCTGAACGTAAACGTGCCCGTAGTACGGGGCGCAGACGGCAAGGAACTGCCCGCAAAAGTAAATGCCCAGATTCAGCAGATCACCGCCAATTATGAAGCCCAGGCAAAGGAAGATATGGCAGAATACAAAAAAGCATTTTTTGAAACAGGCGGCACGGAAGAAGAATGGGCAGGACGTACCATGGATCTGTACATTGATTATGACGTGAAATATTTTGAAGACGACATCCTTTCCCTGGAAGTAACAACAGCCAGAGGCTGGGTCTTTGCTGATGAAGAACGCTCCTACTACAATATCGACCTGAAAAACGATAAAGCACTGACATTGGAGGATCTGTTGGGGCAGGATTACGTTTCCATCTGCAACAAGAGCATTGTGGAACAGATCAACGAGCGGATCGCCAAAGATGAA
This sequence comes from Anaerotignum sp., assembly GCF_051877975.1. GTDB lineage: Bacteria > Bacillota > Clostridia > Lachnospirales > Anaerotignaceae > Anaerotignum_A. Next base: position 13,861 of record NZ_JBJEJK010000046.1, on the reverse strand, counting down.
AACGTTTCCTTCTTCGGCTATGGCAAAAATACCGATGAAATCGGTTCCATCGGCGGTTTTGAAACTGTAGATGCAAACACTTCCTTCTATCTGAACGCCGATGGCGAAGTGGTCATCTCCTTCCCTGAATATTCCATCGCTCCCGGTTATATGGGCATTCAGGAATTTGTAATTGCAAAACCTTAAAAACTGCTGCAAGGGAAACCGTTTCCCTTCTCCCTGATACGCATAAATACTCCCTTTTTGCATAGAAAAAAGGTATCTCTATCATATAATCATAGGGATACCTTTTTCTGTTCCTGCATTATAGTTTTATTTTTCTAAGATTTTATCCGCTACATACATCCCGTTGGCCGCCGCCTGAGACAGCGAACGGGTAAAGCCTGCGCCATCGCCAATGGCATATATGCCGGGGCAGCCATCAATCTGAAATTCTGTGCATTTGGGGCGTGCGGAATAATATTTACATTCAATCCCATACAGCAATGTATCATGGTTGGCTGTGCCGGGGGCGATTTTATCCAAAGCATGGAGGGTTTCGATAATATTATCCAGCTGGCGTTTGGGCATACAAAGGCTCAAATCGCCTGCCACAGCCTTCAAAGTGGGGCGTGTGGTAGATTTTGCCATACGGCTTTCATCGGAGCGTCTGCCCTGCTCCAGATCGCCCAGTCTCTGCACCATAACGCTGCCGCCGCTGATCAGGTTCGCCAGGCTGGCCACATATCTTGCGTATTCGATGGGCTGACGGAAGGGTTCTGTAAAGCGGATGGTAGAAAGCAGCGCAAAGTTGGAGTTTTCCGTCTTTCTTGCCTGTTCCCGATAAGAATGACCGTTGACCGTCAGCACGCCGCCAGTGTTTTCCGTCACCACCTGCCCGCCTTCATTGAAGCAGAACATTCTTGTGATATCGCCATACTGTTTGGAGCGATACCAAATCTTCGGCTCATAGATCTTCTGACTGAAATGATCCCAGATCATCCGGGGCAGTTCTACCCGGACGCCGATATCCACTTGATTATTTTTCAAAGGAATCTCATTTTTTTCACACCATTCGGAGAAAAAGCGGCTGCCTGCCCGCCCCACTGCAAAAATAATATGCTCTGCGGTGACGGTCTGTGCTTCCCCTTGGGAGGAAAGGAAAATCTCCCTTGTATTCTTATCCACATCCAATGCCGCTGTATCCGCCGCAATATCGATCTTTGTTTCCAGATATTCAATCAGTTTCCGCATGGTTTCAAAATTGCTGTCTGTCCCCAGATGCTTCAGCTGTGCCTGGCTCATGTGCAGATCATGCTGCAGGCACAGGCGTTTCAGCTCATCGCTGGGCATAAAACGCTCCGTTGTTGCGCCAAATTTCACCAGCACGCTGTCCGCTTCTTCAATATAATGGATGACCGTTTGGGGCTCCAAAAATTCTGTCAGCCAGCCGCCGTATTCTGTAGAAATCACGTATTTCCCATCGGAGAAGGCCCCGGCCCCCGCCATGCCTTCCATAATGGCACAGGATGCACATTTCACACATTTATCTACCTTGCCCAACACAATGGGACAGCTCCGCTGTTTGATGGGATGGCCTTTTTCCACGATCAGCACTTTCAGTTCCGGTTTGTTTTCCATCAGGCGATAGGCCGTCATAATACCGCCGATGCCGCCGCCAATGATAGCTACATCATATTGTTTTTTCAGTTTCATTCTTCTTCGCCTCCTGCAAGCCATAGACTGTTTCATATTTATAAAGCAAATTTGCATAAAAATGTCGTTTTGCGCAAAAAGAAAGCGAAACCATTCTTTTTGTGTAAGGAATGTTCCGCTTCACTTACGATTTATTTTACCCCTGTTGTTTTCCCTTTGTCAATAGCATTTTCTGTCATTCTTCTGTTCCCTGGTTTTTCCCTTCTGCTTTGTATATTCATTCAAATATGGTTTTTCTTCCTGCTGTAAAATCAAAATAGGATGAATCCTTGTTATTTTGGGATTCATCCTATTTTTTCATTAGAATAAATTTTGTTCTAAGAAAATATCGCTCTCGGTTTCCTTTCGCAGAGGAATTGGGGAGAACCTCCCCAAAGTCTTATTGAATCTGTTCAGCAACGATTTCTTTTGCTTTTTCCAGTGCTTCGCCAATCTTAGAGGCATCCTTGCCGCCGGCCTGTGCCATATTGGGACGACCGCCGCCGCCGCCGCCGCAAACTGCAGCCGCCGCTTTGATGATGTTGCCTGCGTGAGCACCTTTCTTTACCACATCATCGGTAGCCATAGCCATCAGGCTTACCTTGCCATCCTTGGCGCCAGCCAATACGATAACGCCGCTGCCCAGCTTATTCTTCAGCTGATCGCCCAGAGTACGCATTGCGTTGGCATCCATATCTTTCACTTCCGCAGCCAGCACCGCTACCCCGTTGATCTCTGTTTTCTGGTTCAGAATATCATCCGCTGCACTGCCTGCCATTTTTGCTTTCAGTTTTTCCAGTTCTTTTGCCTGTTCCTTCTGTTCTGCCAGCAGCTGTTCCACTCTTGCCACCAGCTTATCGGGTGTTGTTTTCACCATCTGGCTCAGGGTTCTTACTTCATCCTCCTGTACCTGATAATGATGCAGTGCGCCTTCCCCGGTCAGGGCTTCGATACGTCTGACACCGGCAGCAACGCCGTTTTCGGAAATGATCTTGAAGGAGCCTACCTGTGCTGTATTTTTCAGGTGTGCGCCGCCGCAAAGCTCGATGCTGTAGCCGCCCATATCAACGACACGAACGACATCGCCGTATTTTTCGCCAAACAGTGCCATTGCGCCTTTTTCTCTGGCTGCATCAATGCCCATTTCTTCTGTATCAATGGCATAGCTTGCGAAGACTGCTTCATTGACCAGTCTTTCCACTTCTTTGATTTCATCAGGTGTCATTGCTGTGAAATGGGTGAAGTCGAAACGCAGTCTGTCTGCACTGACATAGGAACCTGCCTGCTCTACATGAGTACCCAGAACCGTTCTCAGGGCTTTATGCAGCAGGTGTGTTGCGGAATGGTTTCTGGAGGAAGCCATTCTATGGTGCAGATCGATGGAAGCGCATACAGTTTCATCCAGAGAGATGGAACCTTCTGCCACCTTGCCCATATGAGCGATCTTGCCGCCGACAACCTTCACGCAGTCTGTCACTTCTACCAAGCCCTTTGCTGTCTTGATGGTACCATGGTCACCCACCTGACCGCCGCTTTCAGCATAGAAAGGTGTTTTATCCAGGAATACGGCAACCGTGTCGCCTTCCTGGGCAATACCGGAAATTTCATCATTGGCAACCAGAGCAACCACCTTTGCATCTGCCACTTCATGAACATCATAGCCGGCAAAGGCTGTTACCATATCTGCGGACAATTCATTATATACCGTTTCCGCAGCGCCCATATAATTGGATTTTGCTCTTGCAGAACGGGCACGTTCTTTCTGTGCTTCCATTTCTGCGGCAAAAGCATCTTCATCTACGCTCATGCCTGCTTCTTCCAGAATTTCCTTTGTCAGGTCGATGGGGAAGCCATAGGTATCATACAGGCGGAAGGATTTTTCGCCGCTCATCACCGTCTGCCCTGCGGCTTTCATTTCTTCCATATCCTGTTTCAGGATTTCCATACCATTGTCGATGGTCTTATAGAAACTGTTTTCTTCGATGGACAGAATCTTGAAGATATATTCCTGTTTATCCACCAGTTCAGGGTATGCGTCACCGCTGCAGGCAATTACGGATTTGGACAGTTCAGCCAAAAATTCGCCCTGAATGCCCAACAGCTTGCCATGGCGCGCCGCTCTTCTCAGCAGTCTTCTCAGCACATAGCCACGGCCTTCATTAGAGGGCAGCACGCCATCGGCTGTCATCATGGTTACGGAACGGATATGGTCTGTGATGACACGAACGGAAACATCTGTCTTATGGTCTTTGCCATATTCCACATTTGCTTTTGCACAAACGGCATCACGGATAGCCTTGATGGTATCTACGTCGAAGATAGAGTCTACCCCCTGCATGATGGTCGCCATACGTTCCAGGCCCATGCCGGTATCAACGTTTTTGAATGCCAGTTCTGTGTATGTGCCGTCTTCTTCCGCATTGAACTGTGTCAGTACCAGGTTCCAGAATTCCATGTATCTGTCACAATCGCAGCCTACGCCGCAGGTAGGGCTGTTGCAGCCATATTCGGGGCCGCGGTCATAGTAGATTTCTGTACAAGGACCGCAAGGGCCTGTGCCATGTTCCCAGAAATTATCTTCTTTGCCCAGCTTCACGATTCTATCCCAGGGCAGGCCCACCTTTTCATGCCAGATGTTGCCTGTTTCATCGTCTTCTTCATAAATCGTAACATACAGCTTGTCCTTGGGGATTTCCAGCCATTCTGTTACAAATTCCCAAGCCCAGGGGATGATTTCATTTTTGAAATAATCACCAAAGGAGAAGTCGCCCAGCATTTCAAAGAATGTACCGTGGCGAGCGGTTTTCCCTACGTTGTCGATATCGCCGGTACGGATACATTTCTGACAAGTTGTGACACGTTTTCTGGGGGGGATTTCCTGCCCTGTGAAGTAAGCCTTCATAGGTGCCATACCAGAGTTGATCAACAGCAGGCTGTTATCATTATGGGGCACCAGAGAGAAAGATTTCAGGCGCAGGTGATCTTTTGTTTCAAAGAAAGACAGAAATTTTTCTCTGATTTCGTTTACACCTAGATTTTTCATAGTATATTCCTCCTTAATTAACGGGTTTTGCTGCGTTTTGAGAAGCAAACAAGTAAGCAAGGCTTGCGTGAGCGCCGATTGCAGCAAAAGGTTATGTCATTGCGGCAAAGCCGCTAGCTAGGGGCAACGCCCCAATGGGTCTTTTCCGTAAGGAAAAGAAATGACTTTAAAGAATTTGTTTCAAAGCCAACAGATAAATACCAAATAAAAAAGCCCCTAATCATTCTGATTAGGGACGCATGATATCGTGGTACCACCCTAGTTACGGCCGCCATTAGCCGTCACTCGAAGCCGTTAACGCCGACATACGCCGTGGTATACTCTCAGTTCCACCACGAAGCTGTGTCCGAAAGGACCGAAAAGACTGCTTCCATCCTGCGCTGCTAAGGCATTTTCACCCTTCTGCCTCTCTCTGAAAGTCCTGACCGGGATGTACTCCTTCTTTTCATGGCTTTTTTCTAATAATGATTTGATTATAGCACTTGGAAATCGTTTGTCAAGGCAGATGGCACAAATTTTCCTTTGTAAATTTGTAAAAAATGCTTTTCAAATGCTGAGAAATCCGCTCCCCCAGCTTTCTGCTTCATTTTTTCATCTCTCTGAGGGTATCCCCCATGCGCTTCAGCCCCACCTCGATCTTATCATCGCTGAGGTTGGCAAAGCTCAGGCGGACATGTCTGTCCTCTTCCCCGCTGATATCATATTGGCTGCCGGGAGTCAGGATCACGTTTTTTTCCAGCATGCGGCTGCAAAAGGCTTCTCCCCCCACCCCCTTGGGCAGCTCCACCCAAAGGCTGACACCACCATTGGGATGTCCATATTTCGCCACACCGGAAAGATATTTCCGTGCTGCCGAAAGGGTTTTGCGGTATTTTTCACTGCCATACTGCCGGGTCTGGGCAGCATGCTTTTCCCAGCCGTTTTCCCTGAGATAATATTCCAATGCCCGCTGGATAAAGCCGGAGGTGGAAATATCTGTAGTATATTTCGCCTCCATCACCGCCTGATGGATTTTCTTCGGCAGGACGATGAGCCCCATACGCAGCCCTGGCATCAAGATCTTGGAAAAGCTCTTGATATAAATGACACGATTCTTATAATCCAGAGCTTTCAGGGGAACCAAAGGCTCCTTGCCATAATGGAAATCATAAAAATCATCTTCTTCGATGATATAAGTATCATATTTTTCCGCCAGTTCCAGCAAACGGCGTTTTTTCTCCATAGAATAGGAAATGCAGGTAGGGGTCTGGTAATAAGCCATCATATAAATGAATTTGGGCTGATACAATTTCAGGAAATCCTCCAGAATCATCATATCCATGCCATCGTTTTCCATGGGGATTTCCACCAGCTTGCCGCCCCGGGAAAGGAAGGCCCCCGCCGCACCATAGAAAGTAGGCTTTTCCACAAAAACCACATCCCCATAGCGAAGCATGGCCTTGGAAATGATATCGATGCCCTGCTGGGCGCCGGAAATGACCTGTACATTTTCCATAGAAGTTTTGATGCCATAGCTTTTCAAGTAGAGGCAAAGCTGTTCCCGCAAAGGCTCATAGCCCATACTGTCCATATATCGGAAGGCACCGCCCTTTTCCCTGTCAAGAACTTCATCAAAGGCTTTTTTGAAAGCATCCACAGGAAACATTTCATTAGGCAGAGAAGTGCTTGTAAAATTGATGGCATTTTCCATAAATAAGCCGCTGTCAAAGGAGCGCAGATTGCGGTTAGCAACAGGTTCGGGGATATGTTCCACCGGCAGGGGGGAAACAAAGGTGCCGCTGCCTACTCTGGAATAGACCAGCTTCTTATTTTCCAGATATTTATAAGCGTTCACAATCGTGACGGAATTGACGCCAAAATGCTCCGCCATTTTGCGGATGGGGGGCAATTTGCTGTTTGCCTGCAGGATGCCATCGGTAATCAGGGCTTCAATGCTCTCTGCCAATTGCTGATATAAGGGGGTCTCCCCTGTTTTTTCCAACTGGATTTGAAAAATCTCTACCATATTAATATACTCCAAATTACTCCAAAATTCTCTATGGGTTTCCCCTGTTAATAAACCTTACGTCCGGAAGCCCCCGGAATGCCCATGGCTTCTCTGTATTTCGCTACTGTTCGGCGGGAAATCTGAAACCCTTCCGCATTCAGCCGTTCTGTCAGTTCCCGGTCGCTGAGGGGTTTTTGTTTATTCTCTCCTTGGATGATGGCCCGAAGATGTTCCTTGATGCTTTCTGCGGAAACTGTCTCTTCCTCTCTTGCCATGGCTTTGGTAAAAAAAGCATGGAGAGGGAAAACCCCTCTGTCACACTGGAGATACTTTTCCTTCACCGCACGGCTGACAGTGGATTCATGGATCTCCAATTTTTCTGCCACATCTGCCATCCTGAGGGGGGCCAGCTGCCCATTGGGGCACAGAAAAAACTTTTTCTGATGCTGCACGATATATTCCGCCACCCGCTGCAGGGTGCTTTCCCGTTTGGCGATACACTGCAGTGCCCATTCTGCCTGCTTCAGCTTATCGGCAATATATTCTTCTGTTTCCGCATCCGCCTTTTCCCGCAGCAGCTTCACATAGGCATGGCTGACCCGCAGCCGGGGCACCATGGCCCCATTGACCGTAACCGTCAGTTCCTGGTCTTTTTTCTCCACCAAAATATCCGGGATAACATATTCCACCGCCTCTTCCCCCGCAAAACCGCTGCCGGGTTTCGGCTGGCAGGAGCGGATTTCCTGCAGGGCTTCCAGAAGCTCCTCCATGGAGATTTTCCATTTTTTTGCTATGTAAGAAAGTCGGTTCTTTGCCAAATCATCCAAATGCAGTTCTATCATTTTGATGGCGAAAGGAGATGCGTTTTTCTGTTTCAGCTGGATCAGGAGACACTCCCGCAAATCCCTTGCCCCTACCCCGGGCGGGTCTAGGGTCTGAAATTCCGCCAGAATCCGGGCTGCCGTGCTTTCCTTCAACTGATACCGCTCAATCAGGCACTCGACGGCATCCGCCTCCAGATAGCCGCTTTCCGCCGTGCTTTCTGCCAAAAAACGCAGGACCTTTTTGTTGTCCTCCGGTATTTTTAAAATATTGATCTGAAAGAGAAGATATTCCCGCAGGCTCTGCCCATCTTTTCTGCCAAAGCGACTGTCCTCCCGTTCCCGTTCCTTCTGCTCCTGCTCCATTTGGTAAAAGCTGCGGTTCTGCTCATCGCTTTCCTCCAGCCATTCCAATTTCTGCAGCAGCTTTTCTCTAAAGCCTTCTGCCGGTTCCTCCTCCTCGCTCCACTCCAGAAGGGGGTTTTCCTCCGCCAGTTCCTTGGCATATTCCGAAAGGGCAAGGGCATTCATCTGCAGGATTTCCACAGACTGCTGCATTTTTTGTGACAATACCTGTTTTTGCTGCAGTTGTAATGAAAGTTCCATAAAAAAGCCTCCTTCGCAGGCTCCATTTCAAAATTCTTATCTTTATTTTAACATGCCCATCTCTCCGGTGCAAGGAAAGCTCTTTTCCCTTACAATATTGCCATTTTCTTCCTGAAACCCTTGTCAATTTGGCAATTTATCCCGAAAAAACAACCAAAAACCCCACAGGATTATGGTAATAAATTAACATTTACTTTTATAGATAATAAGTGTACACTAGTATGCGGAGATTCATTCGCATACAAACAAATTCTGTACAAGCGGATACAACCTTCATTTTTTTAGATACAGCAGGAATCCGATTTCGATAGATTTTCGCAGGAACTGTCTCACCTCAGTGAAAATTTCTTTTTTAATGAAAAGTTTTTTCGCTTTTTTTCTGCAAAAATATTGAGAAATTCTTATTTTTGTATTAAAATATTGCTGTTATATATAGCTATATTTTTATAAAAGTATAACTGCAACCCGCGCCTTCCCAGGCGCACAACTAATTTGAACAGAGGGGGATAATATGCAAGCTTTAACGTTCAAACGTGGGGTACATCCTCCTGATGGGAAGGAACTGGCAAAGGACCAGCCCATCAAGGTGATTATGCCCAAAGAAAACTCTGAATTGTTCTACCCTATGAGCCAGCACATCGGTGCTCCTTGTGAACCACTGGTAGCCGTTGGCGATCATGTAAAAGTAGGACAGAAAATCGCTGAGTCCGGTGCATTCATGTCTTCTCCTATCTTCGCCAGTGTTTCCGGTGAAGTAGTAGATATCAGACCTATGCTGGTACCCGGCGGTGCAATGGTAAAAGCGATCGTTGTAAAAAACGATGGCAAAATGGAAGAGATCGAAGGTCTCAACGAAGGTAAAGATTACACAACCATGACAAACGATGAAATCCTGGCAGCAATCAAAAATGCCGGCGTTGTTGGTCTGGGTGGTGCAGGTTTCCCTACACACGTAAAACTGAACCCTCCCAAAGACACACCGATCGACCATATCCTGATCAATGCGGCTGAATGTGAACCTTACCTCACATGTGACTACCGCCTGATGCTGGAAGAACCTGAAAGAATCGTAAGAGGCCTGCAGATCATGCTGAAACTGCATCCCAATGCAAAAGGCGTGATCGGTATCGAAATGAACAAGCCCGAAGCAATCGCTTCTATGCAGAAGGCTTGCGAAGGCATCGATAACATCACAGTACAGCCTCTGGTAACAAAATTCCCTCAGGGTTCCGAAAAACACCTGATTTACGCAATCACAAAGAGAGAAGTAAAATCCGGTGCTCTGCCCGCATCCGCTGGCTGTATCGTTGACAACGTTGATACAGTTGTTGCCATCGAAAGAGCCATCTGCAAAGGCAGACCTCTGATGAGAAGAATCGTTACTGTTTCCGGTAAGGGTATCAAAAACCCCGGCAACTACAAGATCAGAATCGGTATGACACTGAGAGATCTGGTAGACGCTATCGGCGGTTTCAATGAAGAAAACCCTCCCGTAAAACTGATCGCAGGTGGTCCTATGATGGGTCCCACCCTGTACACATTGGATGTTGCATCCGTAAAAACAACTTCCGGTCTGCTGTGCTTCACAAAAGACGAAGCATACATTCCCGAAGAAAGAAACTGCATCCGTTGCGGTAAATGTGTAGAACATTGCCCTATGGGCCTGATGCCCTTCATGCTGAACGCTTGTGCAATCAAGGGCGACGGCGAAGGCTTCGTAAAACATCACGGTCTGGATTGTATCGAATGTGGTTCCTGCTCTTACGAATGTCCTGCAAAACGTCAGCTGGCTCAGTCTATCAGAGCAACGAAGAAGATCGAAGCAGGCAAAAAAGCAGCAGCGGCCGCAGCAGCAAGAGCAAAAGCGGAAGCTGAGAAAAAAGCAGCAGAAGCTGAAAAGAAATAAGAAGGGGGAGAATAAAACATGGCTAACTTTGTAGTATCCGGTACCCCTCATGTGCGTTCCAAAGAATCCATCCAGAGCATCATGCGTGATGTCATCATCGCTCTGGTACCCGCAACAGCGATGGGTATTTATTATTTCGGCCTGAAAGCACTGATCCTGATCGTAGCTGCGATCGTTTCCGCTGTTTTCTTTGAATGGCTGTATGAAAAAATCACAAAAAAACCCGTTACAATCAGCGACTTGTCCGCAGTTGTAACCGGTCTGTTACTGGCAATGAACCTGCCCGCATCCGCTCCTATCTGGTTGCCCATCGTAGGCAGTGCATTTGCTATCATCTTCGCAAAACAGCTGTTTGGTGGTCTGGGTCAGAACTTCATCAACCCTGCACTGGCAGGCCGTGCATTCCTGCTGGCTTCCTACCCTACAGAAATGACATCTTGGGTTGCACCCACAGGCTTCAGCGGCGCAGACGCAGTAGCAGTTGCTACACCTCTGGCTGAACTGAAAGCAGGCACAGGCCTGAGCGCTTCTCTGGGCGATCTGGTTCTGGGTAACGTAGGCGGCTGTATCGGTGAAACATGTGCAATCGCGCTGATCATCGGCGGTATCTACCTGCTGTACAAACATGTTATCAGCTGGAAGATTCCCGTAATCTACATCGCAACTGTATTTATCCTGTTCGCTGTCATCGGCAGACATGGCGTAAGAATGCCCCTGCAGGAAATCATGGCCGGCGGTGTAATGCTGGGCGGTATCTTCATGGCAACAGACTACGCTTCTTCTCCTGTAACTCCTAAGGGTCAGATCATCTTTGCAATCGGCGCTGGTCTGATTACATACCTGATCCGTACTTTTGGCGGTTACCCCGAAGGCGTATCCTACTCCATCCTGCTCATGAACGTTTGTGTACCTCTGATTGAAAGATTCACAGAACCTACAATCTTCGGTGCATTACCTAAAACAAAGGAGGCGAAATAAGCATGAACTCTAAAGCAGTAGTTAAACCCGCAATCGTTCTGCTGGTTATCGCCGGTGTAGCTGCAGGTCTGCTGGGCGTTGTTTCCGAAGTTACAGCTGCTCCTATTGCTGCACAGAATGAAAAATCTCTGAATGAAGGCATGCAGGCAGTTATGCCCGAAGCCTCTTCCTTTGAACAGCTGGATGTTGAACTGACAGGTACTATGACAGCTGTATACAAAGGTGATAACGGCGGTTTCGTAATTACAACAGAACCCGGCGGTTTCGGCGGCTCTGTAAAAACAATGGTTGGTATCGGCACTGATGGTGTGATTACTGGTCTGCGTGTAACAGGTCACTCTGAAACAGCTGGTCTGGGTGCAAAAGCAACAGAACCCGATTTTTATGAACAGTTTGCTGGCAAATCCGGCTCTGTTTCTGTAACAAAAGATGGCGGCGAAATCGTTCCCATCACTAGTGCAACAATCACATCCAGAGCCGTATGTACTGGTGCTCAGGAAGCTCTGGATTGGTTCGCAGCGAATGGAGGTGCTTATTGATGGCTAACCCTGTTAAATTGATCAAAAACGGCATTATCAATGAAAACCCTACATTCGTTCAGGTTATTGGTATGTGTCCTACACTGGCGGTAACATCTTCCGCTATCAATGGTATCGGTATGGGTCTTTCCACAACAGCAGTATTGATCTTTGCAAATATTTTCATTTCCCTGCTGAGAAAGATCATCCCTGATACTGTACGTATCCCTTGCTTCATCGTAGTTATCGCTACATTCGTAACAATCATCGAATTCCTGCTGAAGGCTTATCTGCCTTCCCTGAATGCATCCCTGGGTCTGTACATTCCACTGATCGTAGTTAACTGTCTGATCTTGGCGCGTGCAGAAGCATTCGCTTCCAAAAATGGTCCCGTTGCTTCCGCATTCGATGGTATTGGTATGGGTCTTGGTTTCACACTGGCTCTGGGCTGTCTGGGTCTGGTTCGTGAATTCATCGGTTCCGGTACTCTGTTTGATATCACAGTACTGCCCGAAGCATTCCCCAGAACTCTGCTGTTCGTAATGGCTCCCGGTGCGTTCTTCACACTGGCTTGTCTGATGGCTATCCTGAACCATTTCAGAAACAAAAAAGCGTAAGAAGGAGGGGAAATAAATGAATCTGATCTTGTTAGTATTAGCTGGCATTTTCGTAAACAACTACGTAATGTCTCAGTTCTTAGGTATCTGTCCCTTCCTCGGCGTTTCCAAGAAGGTAGATACAGCGGCTGGTATGGGTATGGCCGTAATCTTCGTTATGTCCCTGGCGGCAGCAGCAGCATGGCTGGTATACAACCTGATTCTGGTGCCCCTGAACATCACATACCTGTATAACATTGCGTTCATTCTGCTGATCGCATCTCTGGTACAGTTTGTAGAAATGTTCCTGAAAAAATCTGCACCTGCTCTGTATCAGGCACTGGGTGTATTCCTGCCCCTGATCACAACAAACTGTGCAGTACTGGGTGTAGCCGTAACAAACATGCAGAAAGGCTACAACTTCATCGAATCCATTCTGAACGCAGTTGGTGGTGCAGCTGGTTTCGCACTGGCAATCATCCTGTTCGCTGGTATTCGTGAAAGAATCGCTGATAATGACACACCGAAAGCCTTCGAAGGTTTCCCTATGGCTCTGATCACAGCTGGTCTGATGTCCATCGCATTCCTGGGCTTCTCCGGTCTGATTAAACTGTAATAGAAGGAGGGTAAAAGAATATGGATCCAATGAGTATTGTATTCCCCGTCCTGAGTATTGGCGGTATGGGCGTTGTTTTCGGCGCTTGTCTGGGTGTTGCAAGTGAAGTCTTCAAAGTTGAAGAAGATCCTCGTATCGGCGAAGTACTGAGCGTTCTGCCCGGTGCAAACTGCGGTGGCTGTGGTTTCCCCGGCTGTGGTGGTTGTGCAAGCGCTATCGTTGCTGGTACAGCTCCTGTAAATGCCTGCCCCGTTGGCGGCGCAGCAGTTGCTGAAAAAGTCGGCGCGATCATGGGTGTTGAAGCATCTTCCGCTGAACCCGTTGCTGCTTTTGTTAAGTGCGGTGGTACTTGCGACAAGGCAAAAAATAAATATGATTACGAAGGTATCGACGACTGTAACTTCGCAGTGCAGCTGGCTGGTCAGGGTGCAAAATCCTGTTCCTATGGCTGTCTGGGTCTGGGCAGCTGTAAGAAAGCATGTGCTTTCGGTGCCATTGAAATCATTGACGGCGTAGCTGTCATCGATAAAGATAAATGTGTTGCTTGCGGCAAATGTGTTTCCACATGCCCCAAACATATCATCGAACTGCTGCCTGTTAAGAAAAAAGTAAAAGTACAGTGTTCTTCCAAAGATATGGGTAAGAACGTAATTCCCAACTGCTCCGTTGGTTGTATCGCATGTAAGATCTGTGAAAAGAACTGTCCTTTCGATGCAATCCACGTAATCGATAACCTGGCTGTCATCGATTATACAAAATGTAAAGCATGTGGTATCTGTGCAAACAAATGCCCGAAGGGCGTTCTGACAGGCAAGAGACCTGCTCAGCCTGCAGCTCCCGCACAGGCTGCTCCCGCTGCTGCTGCAGCACCTAAGGCAGAGGCTCCTGCACAGGCTGCTCCTGCTGCTGAAGCGCCTAAAGCTGAAGCACCCAAGGCTGAATGATAATGCCCGCTTTGTGGTAAGAAGCAGAGGCGGCTCCTCTGAAACTGCGAAGCAGTTGATAGCAGAATCATTTCTGACTTTCAAAGACTCTCCGAGAAATCGGAGAGTCTTTTTTTATTGTGCGCTTAAGCACGAATAAACCACCAGCTCTGCTGGTGGAATAAGGTGCTTA
>NZ_JBJEJK010000045.1:0-9448 GCF_051877975.1 Anaerotignum sp. | reverse complement strand
CAGGAAAAAGCGGAGGAACCACAGCGTCAGGAAGACAGAGAAAGACCCCTGTGAGGGTCTTTTTTCTTGTTGAAAGGTTTCTTCCCTTGCCGTATAATATATAGTTAGGAAAAAGTAGATTGGATAAAGGAGAGAACCTCATGGAACAGAAAAGAACAAGATTTTACCTGATCCGTCATGGGGAGACGGATTGGAACAAAGGCGGCCGCTATCAGGGCTGCACGAATATACAGCTGAATGACGCAGGCAGAGAACAGGCTCGATTGCTTGGGGAACGTTTCAAATATCTGCCTTTGGATGCGGTGTATGTTTCCCCGCTGGACAGAGCGGTGGCAACGGCAGAGCCTTTGGCGGCTGCCCATGGCCTGACCCCTATCAAGGATGCCCATTTTAGAGAGATCAATTTCGGCGAATGGGAAGGGCACACCATTGCAGAGCTGTCTGAAAAATTCGGCAAGGCATATACGGATTTCTTCGCGAACCCTTTCGACCATCCCGTTCCCGGGGAAGGCTCCTTCCAGCATGCTATGGATCGTGCCATTGAGGGTTTCAATGCTTTGGCGGAAAAGCATAAAGGACAGAACGTGGCCATCGTTTCCCACGGGGGCTTGCTGCGGGTGATGCTGGTAGGGCTTCTGGAAATGGGCGATGCCTTTTATCGGAAAACGTGGATGACCAATACTTCTATCACCATGCTGGACGTGATGGAGGATGGCAGAAAGCTGCTGATGACGCTGAATGATAAGGCCCATTTAGAGATGGCAGAGGTGTTCAAAAAGGGTGAATGATATGAAAAAGAAGATCATCGTGGTCGGCGCAGGGGCGGCAGGGCTGATGGCGGCAGGCCGTGCGGCGGAAAAGGGCCACGAAGTTCATTTATATGAAAAAAATAACAGAATTGGGAAAAAGATTCTTATTACAGGGAAAGGTCGCTGCAATGTCACCAATGACAGCGATGTGGAAGGACTTTTGGACAACATTCCCGGCAATCCTTATTTTCTGTATAGTGCTTTTTATCAGCTGGACAGCTTTCAGCTGCAGGAATTTTTCAAAAATCTGGGGCTGGAACTGAAAGTAGAGCGGGGCAAGCGAGTTTTCCCTGTTTCTGACCGTTCCCTGGATGTTGTTTTAGCTCTGGAAAAATACTTAAAGCAAAACAAAGTAAAGCTGCATCTGGAAAGCCCTGTGGACAGCATAATCATCGAAGAAGGCAAGGCTGCGGGCATTCGTCTGAAAAATGGAAGAGAGGAAAAGGCCGACGGGGTTATTGTCTGCACAGGCGGCCTATCCTATCCCGGGACAGGCTCTACCGGTGACGGCTACCGTTTTGCCAAGGCAGCAGGGCATCATGTGACGAAGCTGTATCCTTCCCTGGTTCCGCTGAAAACGGCGGAGGATTGGTGCCATGAACTGATGGGCTTAAGTTTGAAGAATATTGAAATTACAATCAAAAATAATAAGGGAAAGAAGGTATACAGTGATTTTGGGGAAATGCTGTTTACCCATTTTGGTGTTTCCGGCCCTGTTATTTTAAGTGCCAGCAGGCATATCATCCTGACCATAGAAGAAGGCTACAAACTGTATATCGACCTGAAGCCTGCCATGGATGAAAAGAAACTGGATACGAGAATTTTGAGAGATTTTGAAAAATATGCAAACAAGGATTTTGCCAATGCACTGGATGATCTGCTGCCCCAGAAGTTGATTCCTGTCATGATAAAATTGGCGGAGATCGACCCTCGTAAGAAGGTCAACAGTATCACCAAAGAGGAAAGAAAACGTCTTTGCAGTCTGCTGAAAGCCCTGCCTCTGACGATCACAGGTACAACAGGCTATAACGAAGCGGTGGTGACCTGCGGCGGCATCCATGTAGATGAAATCGACCCTTCCACCATGGAAAGTAAATTTGTGAAGCATCTGCATTTCGCAGGGGAGGTTTTGGATGTAGACGCCTATACAGGGGGCTTCAATTTGCAAATTGCCTTTTCCACGGGCTATGTGGCGGGGGAAAACATCTGTCAGGCATAAGGAGGAACGAAAATGAAACGATTTTCCATTGCGGTGGACGGGCCTGCGGGTTCCGGTAAAAGCACCGTTGCAAAAATGGTTGCCAGAAAGCTCGGCATCATCTATGTAGATACGGGGGCGATGTATCGTACCGTTGCGCTGTATTGTACCAGAAAGCAAATTCCCTTGGAAGAAGAAGCAGCCGTTGTGGCCGCTTTGGATGGGCTGAATATGCGTATCCAGCCTGATGCGGAAGGGCAGCGCATTTTTCTGAATGAAGAAGATGTGACAACAAAAATCAGGACGGCAGAAATCGGCAAGGGTGCCTCTGTTGTTGGTGCTTATCAGAACGTGCGCGAACGCATGGTGAAACTGCAGCAGGAAATGGCACGGGAACATTCCGTCATTATGGATGGGCGTGACATCGGCACAGTTGTGCTGCCCGATGCGGAAGTGAAAATTTATCTGGATGCTGGTGTGGAAGAAAGAGCCCGCCGCCGTGTGGGTGAGCTGGAAGCCAAAGGCGAAACGGCTGATTTTGAAGAAATCAAAAAAATGATTATCCAGAGAGATTACAATGATATGAACAGAGAACACAGCCCTCTGAAAAAAGCAGAGGATGCCGTCTGTCTGGATTCAACAGGCATGAGCATCGAAGAAGTGTTGCAGGAGATTTTGAAGATCACTGCGGAAAGGGTGAAGGAATCATGAAGAAAAGAGAATCTTGGGTTTATTATGTGGCGGTTTTTCTTGTTAAGATCTGGTATGCCATTATGTTTAAGGTAGAAATCATTGGCAAAGAAAACATCCCGAAGGAAGGCAACGCAGTTCTCTGCAGCAATCATTACAGCAATTATGACCCGGTTTCTACGGCGCTTTATTTGGACAGACTGCCCCATTATATCGCAAAGAAGGAACTGTTCAAAAATAAATTGTTTGCATGGATTTTGGGGCAATTAGGGGTATTCCCCATCGACAGAAATGTTTCCATGGATATGAAAGCGGTAAAAACGGCCATGAAAGTGCTGAAAGAAGGCGAAATTCTTGGTATTTTTGCAGAAGGCAGACGTGTAAAGGAAGGGGAAGATGTTGCGGCAAAAGCCGGTGTAGCTCTCTTTGCCATGAAAGGAAATGCGCCTGTTATCCCTTGTGCCATCAGCGGCCAATATAAATTCCGGCATAAAATTATCGTCCATTATGGGGAACCTTTGACACTGGAGGAATTCCGCGGGCAGAAACTGACAACAGAACTGATGGGACAAATCACAGAGGTCATCATGAGCAAAGTGGAAGAATTGAAGGTGAAAGAATGAGCAACGTGAGGCTGGCGGAATCCGCAGGGTTTTGCTTTGGCGTAAAGCGTGCCATTGAAATGGCATATGCGGAAATCGAAAAAAACAACGGGGAACCTTTATATTCTTTTGGCCCGCTGATTCATAATAAAGAAGTGACAGGGGATCTGGATCAAAAGGGACTGCATATCATCGAATCTTTGGAGGGTGTGGAAAAAGGCACCGTTGTCATCCGTTCCCATGGTGTGGGCAAATATTTATATGATGCCCTGGAAGAAAAAGGAATGAAACTGGTGGACGGTACCTGTCCGTTCGTAAAAAAAATACATACTATCGTAAAAGAGGCTTGGGAAAACGGCAAGAGTATTATCATCGCCGGGGACGGCAAGCATCCTGAAGTCATTGGGATCAATGGCTGGTGCGGCAACAGCGCGATGATCTTGGAAAACCCCGAGGCGGCAGCGGCGGCAGATCTGCCTGCGGATAAGGAATATGCCGTAGTCGTGCAGACGACTTTCCGGCAGAGCAAATTTGATGAAATGATGGATATTCTGCGGGGAAAAGGTCTTTCTCTGGATATTTCCCAAACCATCTGTTCCGCAACGGAAAAAAGACAGAAGGAAGCGGTTCAGCTGTCCCAAAGCGTGGATAAGATGATCGTGATTGGTGACAAAAAGAGTTCCAATACGCAAAAACTGGTGGAAATCTGCAAAAAAAATTGCGAGAATACCGTTCATATTGAAACAATTTGCGATTTGGTGTTGAAAACTTTTTCGAAGGGTGATAGAATAGGTATAACTGCAGGTGCGTCCACACCGCCTGCAATAATTAAGGAGGTAGTAGTTACTATGAGCGAATTTGAAAATGCACAGAATTTAGGAGAGGAAGTAAGCTTTGAGCAGATGTTGGAAGAATCTCTCGTTACACTGCATACTGGCGATGTTGTAAAAGGCACAGTTATTCAGGTAGTTGGCGAAGAAGTTTCCGTTAACCTGGGTTTCAAATCTGATGGTGTTATCCCCAGAGGCGAATTCAGCAGAGATACAACAGTAGTTCCCAGCAAGGTAGTTCAGCCCGGCGATGAAATCGAAGTTTTCGTTGTTCGTGTGAATGATGGCGACGGCAATGTTCTGCTGTCCAGAAAACGTATCGAAGAACAGAAGGGCATGGAAGATATCGAAAAGGCATTCAATGAAAAAACAGTTGTTACAGGCACAGTAACAGATGTTGTAAAAGGCGGTCTGATCGCAGTTGTAAACGGTGTAAGAGTATTCATTCCTTCTTCCCAGGTTTCTAATAGATTTATCGAAGATCTGAGTGTATTCAAAGGTCAGGAATTGGAATTCAATATCATTGAAATGGATAGAGTAAAACGTCGTATCATCGGCGGCAGAAAAGCTCTGGTTGAACAGGAAATCGCAGCAAAGAGAGCAGCTCTGTTCGAAACAATCGAAGTTGGTTCCAAGATCGCTGGTACAGTATCCAGACTGACAGATTTCGGTGCTTTCGTTGATCTGGGCGGCGTAGACGGCCTGATCCATATCTCCGAAATGAGTTGGGGCAGAATCTCCAACCCCAGAGAAGTGCTGAAAGAAGGCCAGGCTGTTGAAGTATTCGTTCTGGATGTAGACAAAGAAAAAGGCAAAATCAGCCTGTCCCTGAAGGACGCAAACATGAACCCCTGGAAACTGGCAGCAGATAAATATGCAGTTGGTTCTATCGTAGAAGGTAAAGTTGTTCGTATGGTACCCTTCGGTGCTTTCGTTGAACTGGAACCCGGCGTAGATGGCTTGGTACACATTTCCCAGATTGCAAATAAACACGTTGTAAAACCTGAAGATGAACTGAAGGTTGGCGAAATGATCAATGTGAAGGTTCTGGAAGTAAATTCTGAACAGAAGAAGATCAGCCTCTCCAAGAGACAGGCAGACGCTCCTGCGGAAGAAGCTCCTGCAGAAGAAGCTCCCGCAGCAGAATAATTCCGTGTGCAAAAACTCCCGTTGTGGCGTGACCATGGTGGGAGTTTTTTCTTTGTCATGCAAAAAGATGCATAAAAGATTTTTTTATGGAAATTTTGCGTGAAATGCTATGAAAAATTTTTATGGAAAAAGAAAATGCTTCGGAAACAGGAATTATCTATATTTTCAAAGAAAAGGAAAGAATTCTGCGGAAGGGGTTATATATGCAGGTTTTGAATAGTATTGAAAAAATTTATGAAAAAGCCTGATTTATAGAAAAATCATTAGAAAATAATAAAAAAACCGACATTGTTATACAGGTGATTTTATGATATACTTTTTAGGTGATTTAGTGGGATAGAGGAGGAAAATATATGGAAAAACGTGAAATTTTCCATTTCATCGACCATACATTGCTGAAACAGGATGCGGTTTGGGAACAGATTCGCGAAATTTGTTTGCAGGGAATGGAATATGGTGTTGCTTCCGTATGTATCCCGCCTTCTTTTGTGAAACAGGCGGCGGATTTTGTGGAAGGAAAACTTCCCATCTGTACAGTCATCGGTTTCCCGAATGGGTATCAGACCACGGCGGTAAAGGCTTTTGAAGCGGCAGAAGCTGTGAAAAATGGCGCGGCTGAAATCGATATGGTCATTGATATTGGCTGGGCAAAAGCAAAAAGATATGACGATATCCTGCAGGAGATCAATGCGGTCAAGGACGCCTGCAATGGAAGGCTGTTGAAGGTTATTATTGAAACTTGCCTTTTGACAGAAGAAGAAAAAATTGCCCTTTGCCATGTGGTGAATCGTTCCAGGGCGGAATTCATCAAAACCAGCACAGGCTTTGCTGGCGGCGGCGCAACGCTGGAAGATATCCGATTATTCAAAAAATATATGGCAGAGGATAAAAAGATCAAAGCCGCAGGCGGTATCAAATCTGTTGCCGATGCGGAAGATTTTCTGGCGGCTGGCGCGGACAGGCTGGGAAGCAGCTCTCTTCTTGCGCTGCTGAAAAAGGAAATCTAAATAAGAGCCCATAAATATGCAGAAGAAAATTCAAAGCATATTTCATAAAAGTAATGTGAAATGGGAAAAAAGAATAAAGGGAGGAATTTACAATGAGTTTATTCAAGAAATTTGCAGCAATGACACTGGCAATGACAATGGCATTCAGCTTTGCAGCATGCGGCGGTTCCGAAGAGGCACCTGCAGATGATGCGGCAGCGGAAGGCAAAACATACATCATTGCTACAGACACAACATTTGCACCTTTCGAATTCCAGAATGATGCTGGTGAATATGTGGGCATCGATATGGACCTGCTGGCAGCGATCGCGGAAGACCAGGGCTTCCAGTATGAACTGCAGTATCTGGGCTTCGATGCAGCGGTACAGGCTCTGGAATCCGGCCAGGCTGATGGTGTTATCGCTGGTATGTCCATCACAGAAGAAAGACAGCAGAAATTTGATTTCTCTGAACCCTACTTCGACAGCGGTGTTGTAATGGGTATTGCAGCAGATAATGATGAAATCACATCTTACGAAGATCTGGCTGGCAAGAAGGTTGCAGTAAAGAGAGGTACAGAAGGTATGGACTTTGCTGAATCCATCAAAGATCAGTATGGCTTCGAAACAGTAGTATTTGATACTTCTGATGCAATGTGCATGGATGTCAAAGTTGGCAACAGTGCAGCTTGCTTTGAAGATTATCCTGTAATGGGTTATGGTATCGTACAGGGCAATGGTCTGAAAATGGTAACAGAAAAAGAACAGGGCAGCTCTTACGGTTTCGCAGTTGGCAAAGACCAGAACGCAGAACTGCTGGAAATGTTCAACACAGGTCTTGCTAACCTGAAAGAAAGCGGCAAATATCAGGAAATTCTGGATACATATATCCAGGAATGATTCCTTAAGGAGTAGTGCCTCATGAGTAGTTTTTTTGAGTATGTAGGACGGTGTATGCCTCAGCTTTTGACAGGCTTGAGCCTTACACTGCAAATGACAATTCTTTCTTTGATTCTGGCAGTTGTGATTGGTATGATTGCTTGTCTGTTCAGCATTTCCAAGGTGAAACTTCTGAATTGGATCTCCGGTATTTACCTGAGTGTCATTCGTGGGACACCTCTGATGGTACAGGCATTCTTCATCTACTTTGGTATTACAGGTGCTTTGGGTATCAGAATCACATCTTTCAAGGCGGCTATTATTGTTTTGTGCCTGAATGCCGGTGCGTATCTGTCTGAAATCTTCAGAAGTGGTATTGCGGCGGTAAACAAAGGGCAGATGGAAGCAGCAAGAAGCTTGGGCCTGCCTTATGGCGTGGCGATGAGAAAGATCATCCTGCCCCAGGCGATCCGTATTGTGATTCCTTCCGTACTGAACCAGTTTATCATCACATTGAAGGATACTTCTATCCTTTCTGTTATTGGTTGTGGTGAGTTGATGCGTCAGGGCCAACTGATCGTAGCGAGAAACTATGAAAGTTTTAAAACCTATGCTATCGTTGCAGTTATGTATTACATTGTGGTAGTAGTGCTGACGAAAATTTTCCAACTGGTTGAAAGGAGGCTGGCAAACAAATGATCAAGGTAAAAGTTGAACAATTGAAAAAAAGTTTTGGCAGCCTAGAAGTATTAAAGGGAATCGACTTGGAAGTCAAAGAAGGAGAGGTAGTTTGTCTGATTGGTCCTTCCGGTTCCGGCAAGTCTACATTTCTGCGCTGCCTGAATCGTCTGGAAGAAACGACTGCAGGCACGGTTATTGTGGATGATAATGATATCACCGATCCCAAATGCAATATCAACAAGGTTAGGGAGAATATCGGCATGGTGTTCCAGCAGTTCAATCTGTTCCCTCACCTGAATGTTTTGGAAAATATTATGCTGGCACCTGTGGACAGAAAGAAACTTTCCAAGGAAGAAGCAAAAGAAACAGCTGAACGCTTGCTGGCAACGGTAGGCTTGGCAGAAAAGGCCAATGAATATCCGGCAAATCTTTCCGGCGGTCAGCAGCAGCGTGTTGCCATTGCCCGTGCACTGGCGATGAAACCGGACATCATGCTGTTTGATGAACCCACATCTGCGCTGGACCCTGAAATGGTAGGCGAAGTATTGGAAGTAATGAAACAGCTGGCAAGAGACGGCATGACGATGATCGTAGTTACCCACGAAATGGGGTTTGCCAGAGAAGTGGCTGACCGTGTTATCTTTATGGATGGCGGTTATATCGTAGAGCAGGGCACACCGGAAGAAGTGTTCGGCAACCCTCAGAATAAGAGAACGCAGGATTTCCTGAATAAGGTTCTCTGATATCATGGAATGAAAAACGGCAGGACGATTTTGTCTTGCCGTTTTCTTTGTTTACAAAAGAAGAAAAAAGTGGTACGCTTTTTTATACAAAAAATACAAAAGAAAAGAGGAAGAAAAATGATCGCGGTTATTGTAAATACCCTGACGGTGTTGATTGGCAGTGCCATTGGTTTATTATTGAAAAAGGGGATTCCCGAACGAATCACCGATAGTTTGATGAAGGGTATCGGCCTTTGTACCCTTTATATCGGCTGGAGCGGCACTTTGAAGGGGGAAAATACGCTGGTATTGATTCTTTCCATGGCGATTGGTATTGTCATTGGGGAAGGGTTAGATTTGGATGAGAAACTGAATCGCTTTGCGACGGGGGTGGAAAAGCGTTTTAAAAAAGGTGGCGATAAGATTTCTCTGGCAGAAGGCTTTGTGACGGCCTCTCTGTTGTTTTGCGTAGGCGCAATGACCATCGTTGGTTCTCTGCAGGCGGGGCTCTCAGGGGATTATGAAATGCTGTATACCAAATCTGTGCTGGATCTGATTTCTTCTATGGTATTTGCATCCTCTTTGGGTATCGGCGTTATGCTGGCAGGGGGTTTTGTTTTGGTCTTTCAGGGGGCGATCGTACTGTTGGCGCAATTTGTGGCCCCTTTTTTGACGGATGCTGTCATTGCGGAAATGGTTTGCTCCGGCTCCCTTATCATTTTTGCTCTGGGGTTGAATATCATAGGCATTACTAAGCTGAAAGTATTAAACTTTCTTCCTGCTATCTTTCTTCCCATCGTGCTTTGCCCTGTATTAAATTTCGTTATGTAAAAAAGAGTCCCTTTGGACCAATGTCATTAAGTTAAGATGACGAATCGGGATCTCAGTATTAGAAATAATGCT
>NZ_JBJEJK010000044.1:0-9528 GCF_051877975.1 Anaerotignum sp. | reverse complement strand
TTACAACGGATAGACACAAATGGGTTGCCCATTATACCATAATGGAATATGCACCGCCGTATTGTTCGATCATGATTTTTGCCAGTCGTGCATCGGGTTTTGTGATTTTCACAGGAAATTCCAGCTTCTTTTCATAGATCCACATTTATTTACACTCCTTTCCGGCCAGAGAAAAATTTGCATCTGTCTGCCAAGGCCAAGGGTTATCTTTCCACTGCCAATCCTGGGTATTAGAAGCGTAGCTGCGGAAAGAGCACAGAGGACCAAAGGCTTCTTCGTATTTCATGCGGACGGTATCGGCGGCAGTGATGACCTGGTTATAGGCCATAATGGCTTCTGCATTGTCGGGGTGAGTATTCAGGAACAGCCCCAGGTCTACGGCGATAAAATCCAGTTCGGTCAATGTTTTGAGCAGTTCATTGCGGTCCATGTTCAATCCTCCCTTCCAAAACGATAAAGATTCCAGCCGGAGCAATAGGGCATGGAAAGATCGGCAAAGGCGGTGCCGCAGACCAAGCTCTGTTCCTGTTCCATAGGTGCTTCATAGGGCTGAAAGGGGACCATAGCCTGCGCAAGGCCTACGCGTGCGATCACGCAGGCATTGCAGTCTCCCATGCTTGTATCGGGAATGAGGGCGGCGGGGGTTGCTGCCATAGAGCGTTGTGTATCGGCAGATTGCTGTGGGCATCTGCCTGTATCGCAGACGAAATTTCTGCACATTTCTTTCATGAAACTTCCTCCTTTAGGCATTTACACTAATCATCATATGAAAAACAGAGATTATGGTGCAGAAGGCGAAAAGGGATTTTTTCAGAAGAAAAACAGCAGCATCTGAAAAGATGCTGCTGCTTTTCTTCTTACCGCGGGATAAAGCAGCATGCAAAAGGGGAGGCCGGGAGGGGTTGGATTCCCCTTCTTTGGGCAGTGCTGCTTTATATTTTTATGGCTTTTCGGCCATTTTTGAAGCGAAATTATGATTGATGATTAAGAGATAGACATACCGAATACCATACCGGCGATGATGATCGCACCGATTGCGATAGGATCCAGATATTTTACGATAAACTTATATGCAGGCGCCAAGGTAAATTTAAATTTGCCATTGGAGCTGGCTTCCTGAATAGAATTATCTGTACCCCAAATCCAGCCTACGAACAGGGTTGTAAAGAATGCGCCGGCCGGCAGCATCAGTCTGTCTGTCAGGTATTCCAGGAAATCGCCGAAAGTAGGGAATTCCAGACCAGAACCGGAGATCCATACACCCTTCAGATTCATATAAGCCTGAGACAGGGTATAAAGTACACCAACGATAAAGATGATGATGGATGCACCGAGCAGAGCTTTCTTTCTTGCGATACCTTTTTCTTCAACCAGGAATGCAACGGTACCTTCCAGAATGGATGTGGAAGAGGTGATCGCCGCAAAGAACAGCAGGAAATAGAACACCATACCGATGAACTGACCACCAGGAATCGCCATGAATACGCCTGCCAGTGTGGCAAAGCCAAAGCCGCCGCCCATACCAGGGGCAATACCTGTAGCAAATACAGCGGGGATAATCATGAAGCCTGCGAACAGGGCAACTAAAGTATCCAGTGTACATACGATAGCTGTATTGGAAATCAGGTTATCTTCGCTGGACAGGTAGGAGGCGTATGTCATCATTACGCCCATGCCAAGGGACAAAGAGAAGAATGCCTGCCCCAAGGCTGTCAGGATAGCAACGCCATTGATAGTGGAAAAATCTACATGCAGCATATATGCCAGACCTTCATCAGCACCGGGCAGTGTGCAGGAACGGATCATCAGGAAGATCAGCAAAATGAACAGTACGGGCATCAGGATCGTAGACATTTTTTCAATCCCTGCAGTACCATGGCTGATGATATATGCTGTTAAAAACAGGAAGATGAAGGGATAGATGATTGCCCCCTGTACAGGGAAAGAACCATCAGCACCCAGCAGATTGTTCAGGAAGTAAGCCATGGGGTCTGCCCATACAGTCTTCACATCTACGATGTAGGCAACAATATATTTTATTGCCCAGCCGCCAACCTGGCAATAGTAGCACAGGATGATGAAGCCTGTCAGAACGCCCAGACCGCCGACCCAGGACCATTTTGCGTTCAGTTCGCGCATTGCGCCAACTGCGTTTTTGTGGGTTTTACGGCCGACTGTGAATTCAGCCATCATTACAGTTGTACCGATCAGAGCAACAATGATCAAATAGATGATCAGGAAAGCGCCGCCGCCGCAAAAATATGCTTTGCCGGGGAATTTCCAGATGTTGCCCAAGCCAACTGCAGAGCCGGCAGCGGATAGGATGAAACCTAACTTGGAACCAAACTCAACACGATTTTCAGTTGTAGACATAAGTATACCTCCTTTACAAAAGAACAAATGCATGGAAACGAAGCTGTTTCCCAGGATGAGAAAAGATGACTGGAAGCGTAAATACGGATAGGATGATTGCCTTCTTTTTTACAACAGATAACACTGTCCCTCCTACAGTTTGTCTGATGTCTAATGGATATTTCAGCCTAAAAAAGAAAAAAATGTATGTACTTCCAGAAATTTACATTTCTATCCTATAAGTAGAATAGCGGAAAAACATATAAAAATCCATAAAAAAACCGTTAAGATATCGGTGTGTTTCCCTTAACACTGGAGAGAAATATGAAAATGAATTGTATAGTATGTATAAAAAGACAATCGGTAAATGGGATTGTACATGGAAAAATGCTAAAGAAATGGGCGAAAAAAGGAAGGTCGGAGGGGGAGCCTCCAACCTTGTCGTAAAATTTCTTATGCAAAGATATGCTTTTCAGTTTCTTTTTAAGAAAATATTTTTGATTAAGAAATAGACATACCAAATACCATACCGGCAATGATGATGGCGATGATCGCAACGGGAGCGATATATTTCACCAGGATCTTCCATGCGGGAGCCAGTGTGAATTTATATTTGCCATTGGAAGTAGCTTCTTCAACAGCATTGTCGGGACCCCATACCCAGCCAACAAACAATACGGAGAAGAATGCACCCAGAGGCAGCAACAGTCTGTCTGTCAGGTATTCCAGGAAGTCGCCAAAGATAGGGAACATGATGCCTTCTTTGGAGATCCAGATACCTTTGATGTTCATGTAAGCCTGAGACAGTGTGTACAGAACACCGATGATGAAGATGATAATAGATGTACCAACCAGAGCTTTCTTTCTTTCGATGCCTTTTTCTTCAACCAGGAATGCAATGGTACCTTCCAGAATAGATGTGGAGGATGTTACAGCGGCGAAGAACAGCAGGAAGTAGAACAGCAGACCGAACAATGTACCGCCGGGGATTGCCTGGAATACACCTGCCAATGTTGCGAATGCGAAACCGCCGCCCATACCGGGGTCGATACCTGTAGCGAATACAGCGGGGATGATCATGAAGCCTGCGAACAGAGCTACGCATGTATCCAGTACGCAGACAATACCAGTATTGGAAACCAGGTTATCTTCGCTGGACAGGTAGGAAGCGTATGTAATCATAACGCCCATACCAAGGGACAGAGAGAAGAATGCCTGACCAAGGGCAACCAGAATTGCGTTTGTACCAATTGTGGAGAAATCTACGTGCAGCATATAATCCAGACCAACATCTGCGCCGGGCAGTGTGCAGGAACGGATCATCAGACCGATCAGCAGGATAAACAGCAGAGGCATCAGAATCTTAGACATTTTTTCGATACCAGCAGTACCATGGCTGATGATGAAACATGTCAGCAGCAGGAAGATCAGGGGGAAGATAATAGCACCCTGAACAGGGAAGCCGTTTGCACCCAGCATGCCCAGGAAATATGCCATAGGGTCAGCATATACAGTCTGTGCTTCTACGATGTAAGCATAGATGTATTTCATTGTCCAGCCGCCAACCTGGCAATAGTAGCACAGGATGATAAAACCGGTCAGGACGCCCAGACCACCTGCAAAGGACCACTTTTCGTTGATTTCACGGAAAGCGCCGATTGCGTTTTTGTGGGTTTTACGGCCAACTGTGAATTCAGCCATCATTACAGTTGTACCGATCAGAGCAACCATCAGGATGTAAACGATCAGGAAAGCACCGCCGCCGCAGTTATACGCTTTACCAGGGAATTTCCAGATGTTGCCCAGACCAACTGCAGAACCGGCAGCTGATAGGATGAAACCTAACTTGGAACCAAACTCGGCACGATTTTCAGTTGTAGACATAAGTATTCCTCCTCACATAAAAGAATAATAAGAGCGTGGAATGAAGGATCATTCCTGTGATGAAAAAAGTTTCAAATAATGAAACTTTTTGACTGCTGCAATTCCCTCCCTCAAATTTCCTCTTCTGTCAAAGACAGTTCGGAAATAAAAACTGCAACAGTGATTAGGTTCAAACCTATTTTACCTTATATATTAAATAATTTCAATAAAAAATTTAAAAAAAAACAAAATTTTTTGTTCATAAGTATGTATTAAAATAAATACAAAGTTAAGAAATACGTAAATAACGAAAAAAACAGCATAGTTTTAGTGAATAAATTTTACGCGAAATGAAAAAAGTTAACAAGAAATTTATACCATAAATGGAAAATAATGGGAAAAATGAAGGAAAAACAATAAAATTCAGCCTACATCAAATGACTTGTCTGAGGTATGAGAAGTTTATGGAGAAGAAAAAAGTGCCGGGAAATTTTCCCGACACGAAATATCTTGTCCCGCAGAATCAGGGGAGTTTTTCATCAAAAAGCTTGTAATACTGCCAGTTTTTCAGAAGTGTTACCAATTGAGCCTGCTCTTCAGAAATGGTTTCTGTGTAGGTACCATTTTTATCTACATAGATATTTTTTGCACAAACGGGGACTTCCCTGCGGAGCTGGTTGTTATAGCTGTGCAAAGGAGATTCATAGCCCGGAACGTACAATTCCAAAACAGCAGAACCTAAAAATTGGGAGCTGATGAGACCATCTTCCGGAAGCCCGATTTCCTCGGCAGTTTTTGTATCTGCCAGAGCCTTTGCGCTGTCATTCTGCCAGATAAAATAAGGCGTTTCATAAACAGCCAGCTGTTCTTCCGGTGTGCCGTTGGCATCAATGGGATACTCCAGCAGGTCGAAAAATTCCATACCATTAGAGAAGCCGGGCAGATGGTCGCCAAAATAGACCAGAACGATGGGTTCCTCAGAAGTTTCCGCATATTCTTTCAGGCGGCCGATTTGTTCATCCGCATCGATGATGCCTTGGAAATATTGGGTCAGCAGGTCTGTTTGGGTTTCATCCAGAGGAATATCCGTGGAGAAATTGGCAGGCAGAGTGCCGTATTTCTTTTCATAGGGGCCATGGTTTTGGATCGTCACAGTGAAGGAAAAGAGGGGGGTATCCGTTTCCTTGATATGGGTATCCAGTGTTTCGATGATCTTATCCATGGTGACTGCTTCATTGATATAGCCGCCATAGCCCTGGGTTGCCAGATCAAAGGAATCTTCCAGGAAATAGCAGGTTTCAAAGCCCAGATCGGGGTAAACATTCTGGCGGTTATAGAACCAGGCATAGCCGGGGTGGATGGACAATGTCTCATAGCCCAGCTTCGCAAGCTGACGGGGTATGCCGTCAAAATCGCTGTGGATAAAATTATAGGAAGGCAGGGAACTGTCCAGATAGCGGGTAGCGCAGCCGGTCAGCACATCGTATTCCGTATTGGAGGTGCCGCCGCCGAAATTGGGCACTACGATATGGCCGCTGATGGTATCTTCTTCCGCGCAGATGGCTTTCCAGTTCTGCAGAGGGTCACGGTACTCGGAAAAATCCAGATGTTCGTTTTCGCTCAGATCGGAGAAGGCCTCCCCCATAATCATCACGATGTGGGGATATTGCGTCCCTTCGCCGGGGGCGGCTTCAGGGGCTGCCCAGTCGGTATCTTCCAGCTCCGCGAAGTAGGTGACATCGTAGCCTTCCGGTTCTTTCATCTGCGTGATGTTGAATTGATGCAGGAAGGAGTAGATCATCCCGCGGGTGTTGTATTGGTTTACCTGAAAATAGGGGTTATCTACGGTAGGGTAACCATCATAAAGGGCTTTATCTGCATACCAGAGCTGATTTGCACCGAAGCCGCAGGCAATCACCAAGAGAATCCCCACCAGGCGGGGGACAGCAGGCAAAGCCGTACCTTTGGATTTTCGGAAACTCAGCACCAGCAGCACGGCAAACAGGACAAGCAGCAGCCCGATCAGGATCAGCTGATAGATGGGAAAAGTCTTTAGGATGGTCGCCGCTTCTTTTACCAATGTCAGATCGGTAGGGAGCAGAGGCTCCTGCCGCATGGAGACTTTGATGCGGTCTGCAACGGCAAAAAAGATTAGAACTACCCCTGTACAGCTGATGGAGAAAAAGAGCCGCTTTGTCACGAGAAACAGCAGCAACAACAACAGCAGAACAGGCAGAATATTCAGCAGCAGCATGGAAGGGGCGTGCAAAATTTCCCAGCCTACATGCAAAATCTTTGTGGTGGTGATGAGATAGACCAAGCCGGTGATAAAAACGGCACTGACTAGAAGAACAGCAGCAATACCCTGAGGGGTATCAAAAAATTTTTGAATCTTATATAAAACAGAGGCTTTTTCAGGCGACTGTTCCTTCATGATCATGACCTCCTTTACGTGGAATTCCAATGGTTTTTATCCTTATCATTAGGGATTATACGAAAATTTATCGGAAAAGTAAAGAAAGGCGAAAGGGGGGAAGGTTGGAAAATTAAGAATTTTGTCCCTTTTCATGTGGGTGAAATCGTGTATAATAAAATAGGAAAGTCCTGAATATTGAAAGAAAACCATGCAGAAAGACAAAAAATGGAAATAGATGCAATTCTGTTATTGTCAGGGTTTGTCAGATTTGCTATAATCAAAGGGTTGCAAAGAAATAAACACCATACAGTGTGTAACTCTGAAAAAGAGGAGAATTGAATATGGGTGAAAAAAGAGAATACAGAAGACGCCGCAGACCCCCTGAGGATATGGAGCTGCGCCAGCGCCAGGTGCGCCGCAGGCAGACCCGGGTCCCTTACCAGGAAGAACAGCGGCGGGCAGCGTATGAGGAACAGACTTATATTGACCCCAGAAGGGTTGCTCAGGGCAGAAGGATGTCCCGGCGCAAGGCGGAACAGAGAAAAAGACGCCGCAGGAGCATTCTGTTGGTCATTGCGTTGCTTCTGATCCTGATTGGTACATACGCTGTGGCAAAGGTTTGGGCGGCCATGGACAGATGGGAAGGCAAGGCGGAAAAATCCAATTTTGTTGTTTCCGCAGAGGATCAGTCGAAGGTGGAGGAAGTCATCAATGTGGCCATTTTTGGCACGGATGAAGACGGCTTCCGGGCGGATGTGAATATGGTGGCCAGCTTCAACACCAAAACCAAGGAACTGCATTTTATTTCTGTTCCCAGGGATACCAGAGTCACCATGACCGATGAAATGATCGAATATCTGGAAGAAAATAATGCCTATGTGCCCAACCGAAATGGGGTTTATGGCCAGTGTAAGCTGACAGAGGTACATGCCTATGCGGGCAACGATAACCGCTGCACCTTCTCTGTGGCAATGCTGGAAGATCTGCTGGGAATCAAGATCGATTATTATGTAAAGGTAGACCTTTCTGCTTTCCGTCAGATCGTAGACGCTGTAGGCGGCGTGGATTTTGAAGTAGAACAGAGATTGTATTATGTAGACCCTTATCAGGATCTGTATATTGACCTGTATCCCGGCATGCAGCATTTGGACGGGGAAAAGGCAGAACAGCTGGTTCGTTTCCGGGAAGGCTATGCCCAGAAAGACCTGAAACGGATCGAAGTACAGCAGCAATTCATTCAGGCGCTGATCGAAAAGGTTTGCAGTTCTGAAACATTGATGAAGAATCTGGATAATCTGGTGAAAGTGGCGCTGGATTGTACGGAAAGCAATATTTCTGTATCGGAAGCATTGAAATATGTAAAATATGTGAAAGACCTTGACCCTGCGAAGATCACAAGTGATACAGTTCCCGGGGAAGGCGGCTCTTATTTTGATATTGATGAAGAAGGCACGAAAGCGCTGATCGATTGGCGGATCTACGGAATCGAACCGGAAGAAGACGTGCAGACTATGGATGAAGAACTGATGAATGGGTGAGAAATCAATGAGTGGAAAAAGAAGACGCGCACCAAAGAGAAGAAGAGCGTTTAATCCGATAAAGACATTTTTCAAAATCGTATGTTCCATCGTGTTGGTTTTTGTGATTTTGGCGGGCGGTGCATGCTTTGCTTATTATAAAGTGACAGGCAATATGCCCTTTTCCAATATGGGCATCACCACAAATGCAACAGATATGAATATGCTGGATGCGCTGCTGGGCAGAAATATCAAAATGAATGTGGCGGTATTTGGTGTGGATAAGGACGGCACCAGAACGGATGTGGCTTTTGTGGTGCATTATGACAGCGCCCAGGAAAGCCTGAGCCTGATTTCAATCCCCAGAGATACCCGTGTTTCTGTTTGTTCCGAGGTGGAGGAACTGTTAGGGAAAAGCTATGGTGTGATGAAATTCAATGCAGTCCATGCCATCGGCGGGAAGGAGCATGGCCCCGAGGCGGCAGTGCTGCAGCTGGAGGATTTGCTGGGCATCAGTATTGACCATTATGTCAAAGTGGATTTTGATGCACTGGTGGAAATCGTAGATGCTGTAGGCGGCGTAGAGGTAGATGTTCCCCAGGATATGAAATGGGATATGAGCGATACGGGTGATATCACCATTGACCTGAAAAAAGGCCTGCAAACGCTGGATGGCAATAAGGCATTGCAGCTGGTCCGTTACCGGAAGGGATATGCAAACGGGGACGTTGGCCGTATTCAGGTGCAGCAGATGTTCCTGAAGGCTTTGGCCCAGAAGGTGCTGAGTACGGAAAGCATCGTAAAGAATCTGGGGGATTATATTAAAGTCATGTATAAGCATGTAGATACGGATGTCAGCCTGACGGATGCCTTGAAATATGCGAATTATATCAAGAAGATCGATATGAACAAAATGACCATGGAAACATTGCCCGGTGTGGGCCAATATGTGGGCGGGGTATCTTATTTTATCCATGACCCCGATGCTACACAGGAAATGGTAGACCGTATTTTCTACAGCATTGCGCCGGAAGTGAACGAAGATGGTTCTATCGACAGCAAGAGCCTGCTGATTGAAGTTTCCAACGGCGGCAATGTGACAGGCTTGGCGGGCCGATTTACCGAAGAGCTGAGCCAGGAAGGGTTCCGCCTGACTGAACCTACCAATTATAACGGTGAACAGGTGGATTATACCCGGATCCAGGTGAAGACCGAAGGCACAGGGGAAGACTTGGTGAAATATTTTGATAATGCGAAGGTGGAACTGGCACCCGATGCTGTGGGCAGCGCAGATATCCGCATCATTCTGGGCACAAACGAATCCTGATAAGTCCAGCGGTGTGATGTCAAGTGAGAAATGAATAATAAATCAAATTTTTT
>NZ_JBJEJK010000043.1:0-50739 GCF_051877975.1 Anaerotignum sp. | reverse complement strand
ACAGGTATCAGTACACTGTCTGCACATGCCAATACATTGATGGTCAGCATCCCCAGAGATGGCATACCATCAATCAGCACATAATCATATTCGTCTTTGATCTGCTCTATGTAACGCTTCAATACCAATTCCCTGCTCATCACATTAACCAGGGAAATTTCCATGGCAGATAAGTCGATATTGGATGGCAGCACATCCACCCCCTCGCTATGACGAAGGATTGCAAAACCGTCCTTCATATCAACTTCATTGATGATATTCATCATTACAGATGCTAATGTATTGCAAATCTCGTCAGGATTCGTAAAGCCTAAGCTAGCCGTCAGATCGCCCTGCGGATCTGCATCAATCAGCAATACTTTTTTTCCTTTCCTGGCTAAGCCAATACCCAAATTCCCACAGGTTGTTGTCTTTCCCACGCCACCTTTTTGGTTTACAACCGCCATCACTTTACTCATTGTATTTCCTCCTTTATGAAATAAATCCCTATGTTCTTATACGATTCCAAATATCTCTTTTGCAACAAAATTTGTGCTATGATTGAATCGATATATCATAATGATTTTTTATAGTTCAAGGGCTTTTATGATTATTTCTTCAATAGAGATATCCGCGGCATAAAATACCTTCACCGATGTGCTTAAGATATTTTTCCTATAAAAGATTTTCTAATTTGAAAAAGCACTGCAAATTTGCAGTACTTTTTCAAAACAACATCTTGCATACAAAACCAGGCCAAATCTTAAATACAAACAACATATTGATATGTAACAGCAAAATGATGCCCCTTAAAACTCCGTTTATTTCTTAAAAACTCAATAGTTCGTTCGGGACATATGTTTAAGAAAATGATCGAACAGCAGGAAAAAATGATGGCTGAAAAAAATCAGGGCTGATTTAAAAACAGATTTGATTTTTAAAAGCTAAATCAGAAAAGCCCCTTTGTAAATATTTTTTACAAAGGAGCTTTTTTTATGTATTTTTTCACAAAAGCAACCTCAGATTCAACCTCTTTTGCAAAAAGCACCTCAAATTCCAGAAATTTTTTCTGTTGCTTTTCTTATATAAAACCATCGGATTTTTTTAAAACATAAACGATATTTGAATACATCGGATTAATTTCAGCTTATTTTGCCAAACATCTCAACTATTTTTTGAAAAGTGCTCTTTTTATGTATTTCCGACCTTGCAAACTGAACCGGATGGTCGATAAAATACTGCTGTACATTGACGGAATCTTTTCCCTTTTCTTCTTTTTTCACATACGTTCCCAAAGAGGTTAGCTCTCTCGCCTTCGTATTATCCATCAAGATGAACTCCAAATAGAAAGAGAACCAATCCCGATGCTCTCTGGAAAGAATGGGACAAGCGATCTCAACCCGTCTCTGCTGATTTCTTGTCATAATATCCGCAGAGGAAATATAAATCTGGCGCAGGTCTCCATTGCCAAAGCAATAAACACGGGAATGTTCCAAAAAACGGCCAACAATGCTTGTAACATGAATATGTTCCGTTTTTCCGGGAACACCAGGCAGGATACAGCAAATGCCGCGAACGATCAAATCGATCTGTACCCCTGCACAGGATGCTTCTTTCAGCTTATCGATCAGGTCACGTTCTGTCACAGAGTTTGTTTTGATAATGATACGCCCATTTTCCCCTTTGGCAATCTCGTTATCAATCAAACGCAGCAGCCCTCTCTTCATATCGTAAGGCGCTATCAGCAAACGGGAATAGCTTTCATTCAAATTGCCAATCAGCATATTCGCAAAGAAAGCCGCCGCATTCCGTCCCAATTCTTCATCAGCACTCATCAGGCAAAAATCTGTATATAATCCTGCTGTTTTTTCATTATAATTTCCCGTACCCACTTGGGTGATATAAGAAATACTGTTTTTTTCCTGATAAGTGATCAGACAAATCTTCGAATGGCATTTGAAGCCATCCTGTCCATAAACCACACGGCAGCCCGCTTCTTCCAGCACTTTTGCCCATTCAATATTATTCTTTTCATCAAAACGGGCACGCAATTCTACCAAAACTGTAACATTTTTCCCATTTTCCGCCGCTTCCACCAAATATTTTGCCACCTGAGAATTTCTTGCCAAACGATACAGCGTGATACTGATAGATACTACCGATCGATCCCTAGCCGCTTCCTTCAGCAAATCTAAAAATGGCTGCATAGAATGATACGGATAAAACAACAGTACATCTCGCTGGCGAATCTGTGTTTTCATCGGCACATTTTCTGCCAAATATACCGGTTTCTGCGGAGTGAATGGAGGATAGAGCAAATCCTTTCTGTCCTCTCCAATGCGATATGCCCAGGAAAGTACAGCGGGACATTTGGAATAATAAACCTGATATTTTTTCAGTCCCAATTTTTTTGCCAGCATTTTGCCTAATTCATGGGCATTTCCTTCCACTTCCAGCCAGACAGGCGCCAGTCTGTCCCTCGCCCGCAGCAGTTTAGACATGTGCTCTCTATAGTCCGGGCCGTCTTCATCCATCTCATCAGCATCAAAGCTGATATCTGCATTTCTAGTAACGCAGATGACAGCACTTTCTTCGGGAATGTAGATTTTAAAAATTCGGTTCAGGTTTCCCAGTATGATTTCTTCCATCCGCAAAAACCGGATGCCCTTATCCGTAGGCAAATACAATAATGGCGGCAAAACTTCCGGTACACCTACAATGCCCAAAAACGTCTTTTCCCCTGTACGCAGCAGCACAGCGCCATACAAAGCCTTATTTTTCAGATGAGGAAATGGATGGGAACGGTCTATGATCTGGGGGCTCAGCAAAGGGCGTATCGTTTTATCGAAATATTCCTGCACAAATTCTGCTTCTTTTCCCTTCAGCTTAGAAAAAGGCACTTCCGTGATACCCTGCTTATCCAGCTGCTTCATGATACGCTCATAGGCCTTTTCTCTGCGATGCAGCAAAGGCGGCACAGCTTCGTAGATTTTAGAAAGCTGTTCTGCAGGGGTCAGGCCGCTCTTATTATCCTTATCCTCAGGCGTCATGATAGAAACATCAAACAGACTGCCCACACGTACCATAAAAAACTCATCCAGATTTGTTGTAAAAATGGAGGCAAACCGCAGCCGCTCCAACAGCGGAACAGCTTCATTTTCCGCCTCTTCCAATACCCGCAGGTCAAACTGTAGCCAGCTCA
The DNA here is from genome assembly GCF_051877975.1 of Anaerotignum sp. Lineage (GTDB taxonomy): Bacteria > Bacillota > Clostridia > Lachnospirales > Anaerotignaceae > Anaerotignum_A. Next base: position 47,558 of record NZ_JBJEJK010000043.1, on the reverse strand, counting down.
ATTCTCTGTTTTGTGTATAACTCAAGTCGTAAGTTTTATAATCTTTTTCCATAAATATCCCTCCCTCACACCATAATCACTGATATACAGCCGTTCTGCGTGCATTTTTTTTGCCAGTGTCTGAATGACCAGAGCCCCAGGAATAATGGTATGGATACGGTCAGGGCATTTTTTCAGCACAGCATCCCTGGCAGCTGTATCTTTTTTCAGCAGGAATGCAATGGTGTCCTCCAATTCTTTTCTGGTGATCTCTTTACAGGATGCATCTCTGTTTTCCCGCAGGTTGATCAACCCCCGCAGGCTTCTGGCTGTGCCGCCAACGCCAATGAGCAGCGGCTTGGGCACATGGGGCAATTCCAGATTTGTAAGGCTTCCCTCGATAAAGTTCCTCATCTCTTCGATTTCCCGTCTCTTTGGCCAAATTTTTTCCACATGTTCTTTATATAAATTCAAACAGCCAATTCCAATGCTGTTGATATAATAGGGATGGCGGTCATCAAATGCAACGATTTCCGTACTGCCGCCCCCCAAATCAAACAAACAGCCATCTTCAAAGGGTGCGGCATTGACTGCACCGGAAAAGCTCATGATTGCTTCTTCCTCCCCGGAAATCAGCTCAATCTCCAGCCCAACGGCATGATGGATACGCTCTATTGCCTGCTCAGAATTGGTAATATTACGCAAAGATGCGGTGGCAAAGGCATGGATGGTATCCACAGTAACATATTCCAAAGAGGCGCAGAACCGCCGCAGCACCCCAATCATTACGCCAATGCCCTCTTCAGACATTTCCCCTTCTGTAATATAATTTGCCAGCCCCGCCGTCTCTTTTTTTGAAAGCAGCACGCTAAACTGCTGTCCTTCAATTTTATAAACAGACATTCGCATGGTATTTGAGCCAATATCGATGATCGCACAAATCATAAAATTCCTCCTTAAAACACAAAAAAACTGCATCCTTCTGTCATTCGACAGAAAGATACAGTTCCATCATACGATTGCATTGTAAAATCAAGGAAATCGTATTTGTAAAATGTTTGTGAAAAATATCGAAACCAAATCAAGCTTCCAGATGTTCAGACGTTTTAAAAGATTTCGGAGAGAATCCATTAACGTGATCACAAATATTTGATCCACTATTATTTAATTGCATCAAACCCGCGCTGCAAGTCAGCGATGATATCATCGATATGCTCTGTACCGATAGACAGACGGATGGTGTTCGGCTTAATGCCCTGATCCAGCAATTCTTCTTCTGTCAGCTGGGAATGGGTCGTTGTAGCAGGATGGATGACCAGGCTCTTTACATCCGCAACATTTGCCAGAAGAGAGAACAGCTGCAGATTGTCGATAAATTTATGGGCTTCTTCCTGACCGCCCTTGATCTCGAATGTAAAGATGCTTGCGCCGCCGTTGGGGAAGTATTTTTCATACAATGCATGATCGGGATGTTCCGGCAGGGAAGGATGGTTCACATGTTCCACCTGAGGATGGTTTGCCAAAAATTCCACAACTTTCTTTGTATTTTCCGCATGGCGATCCAGTCTCAGGGACAGTGTTTCTACCCCCTGCAGCAGCAGGAATGCGTTGAAAGGAGAGATCGTCGCGCCGGTATCTCTCAGCAGGATCGCTCTCACATAAGTTACAAAAGCTGCAGGGCCTGCCGCATCCACAAAGGATACTCCATGATAGCTGGGGTTGGGTTCTGCGATGGGTGCGTATTTGCCGCTGGCCTTCCAGTCGAATTTACCGGAATCTATGATAATGCCGCCCAATGTCGTACCATGACCGCCGATGAATTTTGTTGCGGAATGTACGACGATATCTGCGCCATGTTCAATGGGACGGATCAGATAAGGTGTACCGAAAGTATTATCGATGACCAAAGGCAGTCCATGTTTATGGGCGATTTCCGCGATAGCATCAATATCAGGAATATCGCTGTTAGGGTTGCCCAGAGTTTCCAGATAGATGGCCTTTGTATTTTCCTGAATTGCACCTTCTACTTCTGCCAGATCATGGGCATCTACGAAAGTTGTTGTGATACCGTAGCGGGGCAGTGTATGGGCCAGCAGGTTATAGCTGCCGCCATAAATTGTTTTCTGTGCTACAATATGTTCGCCTGCGCCTGCCAGCGCCTGAATCGTATAGGAAATTGCCGCCGCGCCAGAGGCCAGTGCCAAAGCCGCTACGCCGCCCTCCAAGGCCGCCAGTCTCTTTTCCAATACATCCTGTGTAGAGTTTGTCAGTCTACCGTAGATATTGCCGGCATCTGCCAGGCCAAATCTGGCTGCCGCATGGGCGGAATTATGGAAAACATAAGATGTAGTCTGATAGATAGGTACCGCCCGGGCATCTGTAGCGGGGTCTGCCTGTTCCTGTCCAACGTGAAGCTGCAATGTTTCAAATCTATATTCACTCATTCTGATAACCTCTTTTCTTCTTTTGTGCTTTTGCTCTTTTGTTATTTTGTCTTATTTTCTTTCGCATAAAAAATGAAATAAAAAAACCGGGGCTTACAAGGGCTCCCGGGCAATTGGCTTAAAAAATACCTATATCAAGTATTCTTCTGGAGTGCGAAGCAGTGCATACTGACGCACCAGCCATATAAAACGCCCGGGAGTTACACATTCGCATCATACACATGTAATTGTTTTTGCTGCCAGCAATATAACCTGTCATGGCTTCCACCTCCTTTGAAATACTTTTTTCTGAAATATTCTTCTTTCATGCGATGCAATGATAATACCACCATATTCCTACTAAGTCAATAGGAAAACTAAAATTTATTTCCATTTTTTTCATCCGTTCATTGCCAAAAAAGAAAAGCAGGCAGACGAGGCCCGCTTTTCCCATGAAAAACCCCTTTTAAATTCTTATTGTATCGTACCGCCGCCCACAACAATATCACCGTCATAAAATACAACTGCCTGCCCTTTTGTAATAGCCCGCTGGGGTTCATCAAAGTATACCTCCAAGGTATCCTCATCCAGCTGTGTCGCCGTTGCCCATTGCTCCGGCTGACGATACCGTACCTTGGCTTTCACTCTCTTTGGCTCTTTCAAAAACGGAACCGAGATCAAATTGATATCCTTCGCAATCAGCGTTCTGGTATACAGGCTGTCATTTTCTCCCAATACAACACGGTTTTGGGCAGAATCAATATCACAAACATATAGAGGCATCTTTGCGGAAAGCCCCAGTCCTTTGCGCTGTCCGATGGTATAATGAATAATGCCTTTATGCTTGCCTAATATCTTCCCTTCCCGATCAACAAAATCTCCCTCGGGATACTGCTTTTGGGTATATTGCTGCATAAAGTCCGTATATTTCCCATTGGTCACAAAACAAATATCCTGGCTGTCATGTTTTTTTGCGTTGATGAACCCATGGCTTTCTGCAATGCGGCGAACTTCCGGCTTTGTCATGTTTCCCAGAGGAAATAGGGTATGCTGTAATTGCTCCTGTGTCATCATATAAAGCACGTAGCTTTGATCCTTTGCCCCATCCAAAGCCTTTTTCAGCAGATATCTGCCAGAGTCTTTGTCATATTCAATGCGGGCATAGTGCCCCGTTACAACGTAATCGTAATCCAGCTCCTTCATGCGCTGAAAGAGTTTTTCAAATTTCAGGTAACGGTTGCAGTCTATGCAGGGATTCGGTGTTTTCCCTGTTTCATATGCCTGAATAAAAGGATCTATCACACATTCCCGAAATTTATCTGAAAAATTGAACACATAATAAGGGATGTCAAGCTGATCTGCAACGCTTCTGGCATCCTCCACATCGGCAAGGGAACAGCAGGTATGTTCTCTAGAAAGACCGATTTCTTCATTATAAAACAGCTTCATCGTTGCACCCATACAAGTATATCCCTTTTCTTTCATCAAACAGGCTGCAACACTGGAATCTACACCGCCGCTCATGGCAATCAATGCTTTTTTCATGCTAAAATGCACCTCTGCTTTCTTCTCCAAATAGTATAACCAAGAAAGCCATGCAAAAGACTTCGCCCGGCTCCTTTTCTATAACTCTGCCTTTGGAAACAATTTCTCCTTCTGCACAAAAAATCTCCGATGCTCCGCGAGGAAGCATCGGAGTCCTCTTTACTCTTCAAAAAGGGGTGTAGACAGATATCTGTCCCCTGTATCCGGCAGCAATGCAACAATGGTCTTGCCTTCGTTTTCCGGGCGTTTTGCCAATTCAATGGCTGCCCATACCGCAGCACCGGCAGAAATCCCTACCAGAACCCCTTCGCTCTTGCCTACCAGCTTGCCAGTAGCAAAGGCATCTTCATTGGACACTGCAACGATTTCATCATAGATCCCTGTATCCAAAACATCGGGCACAAAGCCTGCACCAATGCCCTGGATCTTGTGTACCCCTGCGACACCTGTGGAAAGGACAGCAGAATCAGCAGGTTCTACTGCCACAACCTTAACCTCAGGCTTTTTAGATTTCAAATATGCACCAACCCCAGTCACCGTACCGCCTGTGCCTACGCCTGCAATAAAAATATCTACATTGCCATCGGTATCTTCGTAAATTTCAGGGCCTGTGGTCTCTCTATGGGCCTTAGGGTTTGCCGGATTGACAAACTGACCGGGAATAAAGCTGTTGGGAATTTCCTTTGCCAGCTCATCAGCTTTGGCAATAGCACCTTTCATGCCTTTTGCCCCTTCTGTCAGCACCAATTCTGCACCGTATGCTTTCATCAGCTGTCTGCGTTCTACCGACATGGTTTCAGGCATCACGATAATGATGCGATAGCCTCTTGCCGCCGCAACTGCCGCAAGGCCGATACCTGTATTGCCGGAAGTCGGCTCAATGATGACAGAATCCGGTTTCAATTTTCCCGTTGCTTCTGCTTCATCGATCATCGCCTTAGCAATACGATCCTTTACAGAGCCTGCAGGGTTCAGATATTCCAGCTTTGCAACAACTTTCGCTTTCAGTCCCAATGCTTTTTCGATGTGTGTCAGTTCCAGAAGTGGTGTTTTCCCAATCAGTTGATCTGCAGATGTATAAATATTAGCCATAATAAATCCCTCCTAAAATATGAACTATAACTTTAATTTTTTTATTTTTATATAAATTCTTTTGTCTTTCCTTGTAAAAAAGCAATAAAAAACCGGGGCTTTCAAAAGCTCCCGGGCATTGGCAAATACGCTTAAAGTATTTTTCTGGAGTGCGAAATATTGCATGCTGACACACCAGCCATATCAAATGCCCGGAAATCACACATACAACAACACATGTTTCTGTTATTCATTGCAGTATCGTTATTTTTCATGATATTTTCCTCCTTTCAAAAGCTTTTTTCCTGTGATGGAAACAGGATAACACCATTTTCCTACTAAGTCAATAGGAAAACTAAAATTTATTTCCATTTTTAATATCATAAAAAAGGGTATCCATTCCCTCCGGAATCAATACCCTTTTCAGCTTATTCGATTAGTTTTTGAAGCTGTGAATAGGTGCAGGGATTCTGCCGCCCCGAGCCACAAATTTTTCACAGCTGAAACGGTTCACAGGAATGATCGGTGCATAGCCCAGCAGACCGCCAAATTCTACACTTTCCCCTTCTTTTCTGCCGATGACGGGGATCAGACGAACCGCCGTTGTTTTATTATTCACCATACCGATAGCCGCTTCATCGGCAATGATACCGGACAAAGTTGCCGCAGAGGTATCCCCGGGCAGAGCGATCATATCCAGACCAACGGAGCAAACGCAGGTCATAGCTTCCAGTTTCTCCAACGTCAGTGCGCCTTTTTCGCAGGCATCGATCATCCCATGATCCTCGCTGACAGGAATGAACGCACCGCTCAGGCCGCCAACATAGGAAGATGCCATAACGCCGCCCTTTTTCACATTATCGTTCAGCAGCGCAAGTGCTGCCGTTGTACCAGGTGCGCCTGCTTCTTCCAGCCCCATTTCCTGGAAAATTTCTGCGATACTGTCGCCAACTGCAGGTGTCGGTGCCAGAGAAAGGTCGATAATACCAAAGGGTACGTTCAATCTCTTAGAAGCCTCTCTTGCAATCAGCTGCCCCACACGGGTGATTTTGAACGCAGTGCGTTTTACCGTTTCGCAAAGAGTTTCAAAATCCGCCCCTCTGACTTCTTCCAGAGCCTTTTTCACTACGCCGGGGCCGCTGACGCCAACATTGATGCAGCAATCCGCTTCCCCCACGCCATGGAAAGCCCCTGCCATAAAGGGATTATCCTCTACAGCGTTGCAGAAAACTACCAGCTTCGCACAGCCAATACATTCATTCTCCTTTGTGCGTTCCGCTGTTTCCACAATGATTTCGCCCATTCTTTTGACAGCATCCATGTTCAGGCCATTTCTGGATGTGCCGATATTGACAGAAGAACAAACGCGTTCTGTTACTGCCAATGCTTCGGGAATAGAATCCATCAAAATCTTATCGCTTTCCGTATAGCCCTTCTGCACCAGGGCAGAAAAGCCACCGATAAAATTGACACCAACTTCTTTTGCAGCTTTATCCAATGTCTGGGCAATGCTGACATAAGAATCCGCATTTTTACAGCCTGCCGCCGCAATGGCAATGGGTGTTACAGAGATTCTCTTGTTTACGACAGGAACCCCATATTCCTTCGCCAGTTCATCCCCGACCTTTACCAGGTCCTTTGCGTAAGTTGTAATTTTTTTATAAATCTTTTCATTGAATTTTTCGATATCTGCATCGGCACAATCCAGCAGGCTGATCCCCATGGTAATGGTACGCACATCCAGGTTCATCTCGCTGATCATGCTGTTGGTTTCCAGAATCTCGTTTCTTGTAATCATTCCATCCAGCCTCCTTTTCAAATGCGGTGCATCGCATCAAAGATCTCTGTGTGCTGGATTTTGATCTTCAGACCCATTTTTTCTCCTATTGCATACAGCTTTTCTGCTGTTGTATCAAATGTGTCCTTTGCCTCGGTAATGTCCACCACCATTACCATGTTGAAATAGCCCCCTACGATAGTCTGGGAAATATCCAGAATATTGATATTGGTTTCTGCCAAAACCGCGCATACCTTTGCAGTAATGCCCACCTGATCCAGACCAAGAACTGTTACAACTGCTTTTTTCATCTTACTTCCTCCTTTTTTCACCCATAATTTTTTTGAGAATGATGTTCTTATCATACCGAAGAAAAACAAAAAAAACAATGGACAAATGTCCCTATTTAAAGCACATCTTTCCAGGAAAACCCAGCATATTGTATACATAAAACAGTTTGTTTCTCTTTTTTCTCTAAAAATCATAGAGTTTTTCTATTGTAGGGTACAAAATGTGTTATAATAAGCAGGAAACAAATTCTTCAGAAAGTATCCGAAAAAGGAGGATCTCTTGTGAAACAAAAGAAAAATATCAAAAAGGTACTGATTATCGGTTCCGGCCCAATTATTATCGGTCAGGCCTGTGAATTTGACTATTCCGGCACACAGGCTTGCAAAGCATTAAAAAAATTAGGGTACGAAATCGTTTTAGTCAATTCCAACCCCGCAACGATCATGACAGACCCGGAAATTGCCGATGTGACCTACATTGAACCGCTGAACGTAACCCGTTTGGAACAGATCATCGCAAAGGAAAGACCCGATGCGCTGCTCCCCAATCTGGGCGGTCAGTCCGGTCTGAATCTTTGCTCTGAATTATCTAAGGCCGGCATTTTGGAAAAATATAACGTGGAAGTAATCGGCGTACAGGTGGATGCCATCGAACGGGGCGAAGACCGTATCGAATTCAAAAAAACCATGGACAGCCTTGGGATCGAAATGGCAAAAAGTGAAGTTGCTTATTCCGTTGAAGAAGCCCTTGCCATTGCGGATAAGCTGGGCTATCCTGTGGTTCTGCGTCCTGCCTATACCATGGGCGGCACCGGCGGCGGCCTTGTTTATAATGTAGACGAACTGAAAACCGTATGTGCCCGCGGTCTGCAGGCCAGCTTGGTGGGTCAGGTTCTGGTAGAAGAATCCATCCTCGGCTGGGAAGAACTGGAACTGGAAGTCGTTCGCGATGCCGAAGGCAACATGATTACTGTCTGCTTCATTGAAAATATCGACCCTCTAGGCGTGCATACCGGCGATTCCTTCTGTTCCGCTCCCATGCTGACCATTTCCGAAGAAGTACAGAAACGTCTGCAGGAAAAATCCTATAAAATCGTTGATTCCGTACAGGTCATCGGCGGCACCAATGTGCAGTGGGCTCATGACCCTAAAACAGACAGAGATATCATCATTGAGATCAACCCCAGAACTTCCCGTTCTTCCGCCCTGGCTTCCAAAGCTACCGGTTTCCCCATTGCTTTGGTTTCCGCCATGCTGGCAACAGGTCTGACTCTGAAAGATATCCCCTGCGGCAAATATGGCACACTGGATAAATATGTTCCAGATGGCGATTATGTAGTTATCAAATTTGCCCGTTGGGCTTTTGAAAAATTCAAAGGTGTAGAAGATAAGCTGGGCACACAGATGAGAGCTGTAGGCGAAGTCATGAGTATCGGCAAAACCTATAAAGAGGCCTTCCAGAAGGCGATCCGTTCCCTGGAAACCGGCCGTTATGGTCTGGGTCACGCCAAGGATTTCGACAGCAAATCCAAGGAAGAGCTGCTCCACATGCTGGTAACTCCCTCCAGTGAACGGCACTTCCTCATGTATGAAGCCCTCCGCAAAGGGGCAACCCCCGATGAAATCCATGAAATCACAAAGGTAAAACACTGGTTCATTGAACAGATGAAAGAACTGGTGGAGGAAGAAGAAGCCTTGCTGGCAAACAAAGGCAAGCTGCCTGCCGATGATGTTCTCATTGCCGCAAAGAAGGACGGCTTCTCCGATAAATATCTGAGCCAGATTTTGGAAGTCAAAGAAGAAGATATCCGAAACAAGAGAATCGAGCTGGGTCTGGAAGAAGCCTGGGAACCTGTACACGTCAGCGGTACACAGGATAAGGCTTACTACTATTCCACTTACAACGCAGCGGATAAAAACCCCGTCCGCACAGAAAAACCTAAGGTCATGATTTTGGGCGGCGGCCCCAACAGAATCGGTCAGGGTATCGAATTCGACTATTGCTGCGTCCATGCTTCCCTTGCCCTGAAAGAGCTGGGCTTTGAAACGATTATCGTCAACTGCAACCCCGAAACCGTTTCCACAGACTATGACACTTCCGATAAACTCTATTTTGAACCTCTGACATTGGAAGATGTCCTGAGCATCTATAAAAAGGAAAACCCCGTTGGTGTCATCGCTCAGTTTGGCGGTCAGACTCCTTTGAATCTGGCGGCAGATCTGGAAAAGAACGGCGTAAAAATCCTGGGCACTCCTCCCGCAGTCATCGACCTGGCAGAGGACAGAGATTTGTTCCGCGCTATGATGGATAAGCTGGAAATCCCCATGCCCGAATCCGGCATGGCTGTTACCGTAGAGGATGCTTTGAAGATTGCCGATGCAATCGGTTATCCTGTGATGGTACGTCCTTCTTATGTTTTGGGCGGCCGAGGTATGGAAGTGGTTTATGACCCTGAAAACCTGACAAAATATATGAATGCAGCCGTTGGCGTCACCCCCGACAGACCCATCCTCATCGACCGTTTCCTGAATCACGCCATGGAATGCGAAGCAGATGCCATCAGCGACGGCACCCATGCCTTCGTTCCCGCTGTTATGGAACATATCGAACTGGCCGGCGTTCATTCCGGCGACTCCGCATGTATCATTCCTTCCAGACATATTTCTGAAAAAAATGTCAAGACCATCAAGGAATATACTAGAAAGATTGCGGAAGAGATGGGCGTAAAAGGTTTGATGAATATGCAGTATGCCATCGAAAACGACAAGGTATACGTTTTGGAAGCAAACCCCAGAGCCTCCCGTACGGTGCCTTTGGTTTCCAAAGTATGTAATATCCGCATGGTGCCTTTGGCTATCGATATTGTAACAGCAGAACTGACAGGCAGACCTTCCCCTGTGCCCGCCCTGAAGGAACGCAATATCCCCTACTACGGTGTTAAGGAAGCAGTATTCCCCTTCAATATGTTCCAGGAAGTTGACCCTGTCCTTGGGCCTGAAATGCGCTCCACCGGTGAAGTTCTGGGTCTGTCCCAGTTCTATGGGGAAGCCTTCTTCAAAGCCCAGGAAGCAACTCAGACCAAACTGCCCCTGAGCGGCACTGTCCTGATCTCCGTTTGCGATAAGGATAAGGCAGAGCTGATTGAAATTGCAAAAGATTTTGCCGATGCAGGCTTCAAGATTCTTGCTACCAGGGGTACACAGAAGGCCTTGGCCGAAGCTGGGATTGCTTCTGAATTCGTTTATAAACTCAGCGAAGGCAGACCGAATATCTCCGACCTTATCACCAATGGCAAAATTGATCTGATCATCAATACCCCCAAAGGTGCCGATGGCGCAGCCGATGACAGCTATCTGCGGAAAGCTGCCATCCGTAAAAAAATCCCCTATATCACCACCATTGCCGCTGCAAAGGCAACTGCCAGCGGTATCGAATCTATGAATAAGCCCGGCTGTGGTGTTGTTCGCTCTTTGCAGGAACTGCACAGCATGATTACTGAAAAATAATTCTATAACAGGAATGCTTTTTGAATTTTTTCATAGAAAAAAGAGATTCCTCTGAATAGCATCAGGGAAACAGAAACGCATCAAAAAAGACCTCTTACGATAGCAAAAAGCCTATCCTAAGGGGTCTTTCTATATCAGAAAAAATGTTTCATCCGCCGGAAACGCAAAACTGACACCGCCGGAATGACGATGTCAGTTTGTTATATCTGTTTGGTTCTATTTTATGCTATTTGATACTGTCCGCAGGAAATGGCGGGATCCCTTTTTCCTATCATTCTTTTCATTAGAGTCAAAGAACGATATAATTTTCATTTTCATCCACATCCACTGTCAGCGTTGCGCCGGGCTCAACCTGATCTGCAATAATCTTTCTAGCCAGCAAAGTTTCCACATTCCGCTGTACCAGACGTTTCAATGGTCTTGCACCAAAGGCAGGATCATACCCTGTTTCAATGATATGATTCTTTGCCCGTTCTGTCAGTTCACATTTCAGCTGCTTATCTGCCAGTCTGCCATTCAGGTCTTTCAGAATCAGGTCGATGATATGGGTGATATTCTCCTTCGTCAGAGGTTTATAGAATACGATCTCATCCAGTCTGTTCAGGAATTCAGGACGGAAGGATTGTTTCAGCAGACCATCCACCGCTGCTCTTGCATCGGAAGTGATCTCACCGTTGGCATCGATGCCATCCAACAGATAGGAAGAACCCAAGTTAGAGGTCAGGATGATAACCGTGTTTTTGAAATCCACGGTTCTGCCCTGAGAATCGGTGATACGGCCGTCATCCAATACCTGCAGCAGAATATTAAATACATCGGGATGGGCCTTTTCCACTTCATCGAACAGGATAACAGAATAAGGTTTCCGGCGTACCGCTTCGGTCAGCTGTCCGCCCTCTTCATAGCCTACATATCCAGGAGGCGCACCGATCAGACGAGACACACTGAACTTTTCCATATATTCGGTCATATCGATACGAACCATGTTCTTTTCATCATCAAACAGGCATTCCGCCAAGGTCTTTGCCAGCTCCGTTTTCCCAACACCAGTAGGGCCAAGGAACAGGAAGGAACCGATAGGTCTGTTGGGGCTCTGGATACCTGCACGGCTTCTCAAAATTGCTTCGGAAACCTTTGTAACGGCTTCATCCTGCCCAACGACTCTTTCATGGAGGATATCCTCCAGATGCAGCAGTTTTTCCCGTTCGCCTTCCATCAGTTTGGCTACAGGGATACCTGTCCAGCGTTCGATGATACGGGCAATCTCTTCTTCGGTGACTTTATCTCTCAGCAGTGTATTCCGTTCGCTGTTTTCAGCAATACGTTCTTTTTCTTCCAATTCCTTCTGCAGCTGAGGCAGCTTTCCATATTTCAGCTCTGCCGCTTTATTCAGGTCATATTTCCGCTCTGCCGCTTCGATTTCCGCATTGACATCTTCAATTTCTTCCCGCAGCTTCTGTACTACGCCAATGGCATCCTTTTCATTCTGCCATTTTGCCTGCAAAGCCGCGAAATTATCCCGCATTTCTGCCAGTTCCTTCTGGATTTCCTGCAGGTGCTCCTGAGAAAGCTTGTCGTCCTCTTTTTTCAGGGCTGCCTCCTCAATTTCATGCTGAATGATCTTTCTCTGGATAATATCCAGTTCTGTAGGCATAGAATCCATTTCGGTACGGATCATGGCACAGGCTTCATCCACCAGGTCGATAGCCTTATCCGGCAGGAATCGATCGGAAATATAGCGGTTGGATAAGGTTGCCGCCGCAATGATGGCCTGATCCTGAATTTTTACACCATGGTATACTTCATACCGTTCCTTCAGACCACGCAGGATTGCAATGGTATCCTCTACGGTAGGCTCGTTGACCATGACAGGCTGGAAACGACGTTCCAGTGCAGGGTCTTTTTCGATATACTGCTTATATTCATTCAGGGTTGTTGCACCGATACAGTGCAGTTCCCCCCTTGCCAGCATGGGCTTCAGCAGGTTGCCCGCATCCATGGCGCCGTCGCTTTTGCCTGCGCCGACGATGGTATGCAGTTCATCGATGAACAGGATGATCTTGCCTTCGCTCTTTTTCACTTCATTCAGGACTGCTTTCAGCCGTTCCTCAAATTCCCCACGGAACTTTGCACCGGCAATCAAAGCACCCATATCCAGAGAGAAGATGGTCTTATCTTTCAGGCTGTTGGGTACATCTTCTTTTACAATACGCTGGGCCAGTCCTTCGGCAATGGCGGTTTTGCCGACACCGGGTTCCCCGATCAGCACAGGGTTATTCTTTGTTTTTCTGGACAGGATACGGATGACATTACGAATTTCATCATCACGGCCAATGACGGGATCCAGCTTTTTACTTCTTGCTTTTTCCACCAGGTCTGTGCCGTATTTTTTCAGAGCATCATAAGTTGCTTCTGGTGAATCACTGGTAACGCGGGTATTACCACGCACCGTCGCCAGCATCTTCATGAAATCTTCCTTTGTTACATTATACTGACGGAAAAGTTCCTTCAAAACGGCATTGGGAGCATTGACCATTGCCATGAAAATATGTTCCACAGAAACATATTCATCTGTCATATTTTCCGCCAGTTTTTCCGCTGCGGTCAGGGTCTTTTCCAGATCCACCGCCACACGGGTCTGCCCGCCGCTGACTCTGGGCAGGCGTTTTACTTCATTTTCCACTGCCTGTGTCAGGCCATTCACATTTACTTCCATTTTCTGCAGCAGCTGGGGAATGAGGCCATCCTCCTGCTGCAGCAAAGCCTGCAGCAAATGCTGCTGATCCAGTTGGGGATTGCCATATTCGATCGCACTGGACTGGGCGTTTTGAATGGCCTCCAAAGATTTTTGGGTAAATTTCTGTAAGTTCATAACCATTCCACCTTTCAAACTTTTCAAATCTATGATAACCATTAGGTTCTTCTCTTAACCACGTACCCATTATACATTGTTAGCACTCGCTTGTAAAGAGTGCTAACAAAACTTTTTTGTAAATTTTTTGTGAATAATAAAAACCATCCCTCAAAAAACAGAAAAAACCATTCAGAGTACGTTGCTCTTTTCACATCTCACTCCATAAGTCTTTACAATAAAAAATCCCCTCTTATTCTATAAACAAATAAGACGGGAATTTTTTATTGTAAGATTTTTTCGTTATCCTAAATATTGGGTCAGTTCTGCAAAACGGACACTGCTGTTTTCCGCTTCTTCCTCTTTTCTGCTGCCATCGGCATATTCCACAAGGAATCTGGTTTTTTCCGAGCCGCTTTCCAGCAGCTGTACGCGAACGATCGTAGCGCTCAGTTCTGCCTGCATGGTGAAGCCTTGCATCCTTTCGGATTTGCGGATACGTTCTTCGTTGCGTTTTTCCTGCAGCTTTTTAAAAAAAGACATCTCAAGGCTCCTCCTTATTGATAAGATTTCGTCGTTTCCATCCCGATGGTGAAGGTGCTTTCGTTCCAGGTTATCCCCATATCCAACAGCTGCGCCAGATCCCGCAGTTTATAATAGGTATAATCATTGATGGTATAAGCGCTGATATTCTTTTTGGTACCATCGCAATACAATTTCGCCGTAGATGTAGTCGCATAGGTATCACCATATCTGCCTGCAGAAGAACTGCCTACAGAAGTATAAGGTGTATGGAGAATCAGCTGAATCGCCTGATTTTCTTCATCCCAGGAAGTCTGGAACTGTTTTGATGTGCCATTGAGGGCACCGGCAATATCTCTCAGTTTAAAATAGGTATAATCATCGATCGTATAAACCTGAAAATCCACCGCCTTGCCATCCACCGTTACCTTTGCACGGCCGGCATAGGCCCATTTTTTCTGAACAATTACAGGTGTTTCCGGTTCAGGTTCAGGAACCGTGATTTCTGGTTTCTCTTCATAATATTCTTTCAGGGCATCATAGCAGCCCTGTCTGTTATTCAGCAAATCCCGTAAGCTGAAAAAGAAACTGCCGTCTACATTATATTTTTCATTGACTTGCAATTCCGCTGTAATTTCCTTTGCTACGGTATCCTTATAAATCCCCTGCCCGATATACAGCTTTACGCCCGTGCCTTCCACTACATCGCTCCACCATGCTACCAAAGTTTCATAATCGGCATAAGCATTGCCCTGTTCCCAATAAATCTGGGGGACGATATAATCTACCCAGCCTTTTTCCACCCATTTTTTGGCATCACCATAGACCGTATAATAACCCTCGGAGCCCCTCGTGGCAGAGCCTTCCGTATCAGAGGTATTGTTTTTCCAGATTCCCATGGGGCTGATGCCAAATGCTACCGAGGAGTCGATATTTTTGATGGTCTTATAAACCTGTTTCACCAGATCATCTACATGTTCCCGGCGTTCATTGGCCAAAGCGCCGTCACGATCTTCCCCTTCCGGCAGCGGATAATTGGAGGGATAGAAATAATCATCAAAGTGAATTGCATCCACATCATAATTTTCTACGATTTCCGCTACTGTATCGCAGATATATTCCTTTACTTCCTCTTTTTCGGGGTTATAATACATCGCACCATTATAGGTCAATATCCAATCGGGGTGCTGTCTTGCCATATTATCCACCGAAAGAGCTGAAACATCTGTACCAGAAGTGGTGATGCGGTAAGGGTTCATCCATGCATGAAATTCCATGCCTCTTTTATGGGTTTCTTCAATCATAAATTGCATCGGGTCATAACCGGGGTCCATTCCCTGCACCCCGGTCAAAACCGCACTCCAAGGGTTCAAATCGGATTCATAGAAAGCATCCCCTTTGGGGCGCACCTGTACCACCACCGTATTCAGCCCCATTTCCTTGGCCTTCTCCAGCTTCTGGATAAATTCGTTTTTCTGGGCATCCGGGTTATTCGTAGTGGAAGGATAATCCGCACTATAGACCGTAGAAATCCAAACCGCCCGCATCTCCTTGGCATCAGCAGCATAGGCCTCCTGGGCACCAATGCCTACCATCCCTAAAACACCACAAAGAAGGCCTGTACAAAGTTTTTTCAAATATTTATTCATAACATTCACCTGATTTCTTCCATTTCTAAATAATTGCATTTCTATCAGTGTACCATAAAAAGGGGCAGAAAAATATTACAAATACCTTAATCTTCTTTTTTGGAAAAATCGGTTCAGCCGCTATTTGCTGTATTTGGGATACTTCCAGGGACGATTGGTCATCCCTCTTTGCCAGAATATTTGAGCGCATTCATATCTTTTTCGCAGTTTCCGTATCAGAAACAGAGCACTTCTGTCCATCTTACTCATTGTCTGCGCTCTGTTTCTTTGGTAAAATAAAGACGTTAGGCAGGTGAAAACCATGGCAAAAATCAAACTAATCGCCTCCGATTTGGACGGCACATTATTGACAAACAAAAAAGAGATCACGCCCCGGTTATATCAGGCGTTAAAAAAAATAAATGAAATGGGTATTTATTTTGTTCCCTCTACGGGGAGGCCCTTCGATTCCCTCCCGTGGGATGTAAAAAATCTCCCCTTTTTGAAATATGTCATCACCAGCAATGGGGCTTCCGTATATGATGCCCGGGAAAACTATGATATTGTCCAAAATTTTCTGGCTCCCACAGCAGTAGATCTTACCTTAGAGATTGCAGGGAAATTACCCGTTATCATTGAATTTTTCAAAGACGGCAAGGCATATATCGCAAAAGAGGTTTTCGATGACCTCTCCCCCTATCAGCTGACAGAAAGCCACATCCACTACATAAAGACCACCCGTAACCCTGTAAAGGATTTCTTTGGAGAAATCGAAAAAAACAAATGTTCCCTGGAAAATATCAATCTAATTTTCAGTGATATGGAACTGAGAAAACAGACATGGGATTTGCTGAAATCCAAAGGGCATGCTTCTGTCACGGCATCCTCCCCGAATAATATCGAAATCACTTCCAAGGACGCCACCAAGGCACGGGCACTGGAAAAGCTCTGCCAAGTTTTGGGGATTGAGCCGAAAAACACCCTCGCCATGGGGGATGGGGATAATGACCTGCCCATGCTGCGCTTTGCCGGCATCGGCGTTGCCATGGAAAACGGGGAAGCCCATGTAAAAGCAGCGGCAGATTTTATCGCCGATGACTGCAACGATTTCGGTGCAGCAAAGATATTAGAACAAATCATTGAACAAAAAGGAGTTTTGTAATGAGTATTTTGAATGTAGTAAATCTCAGCCACGGCTTTGGCGACAGGGCAATCTTCACAGATGTATCCTTCCGCCTGCTGAAAGGCGAACATGTCGGCTTTGTGGGTGCCAATGGCGAAGGCAAATCCACATTTATGAATATCATCACCGGCAAGTTGATGCCCGATGAAGGCAAGATTGAATGGAGCAAAAACGTGCGCGTCGGTTATTTAGACCAGCATACCGTTCTGGAAAAAGGACAGACTATCCGGGATGTACTGCAATCGGCTTTTTCCTATCTTTTTGAACTGGAAGCTCAGATGAATGCCTATTATGGGGAAATGGCAGAAGCTGATGCAGACCGTATGGAATTTTTGATGGAAGAAACCGGCAGCATACAGGAAACGCTGGAGCATCATGATTTTTATATCATCGATTCCAAAGTAGAGGAAATCGGCCGCGCCCTGGGCTTGGCAGATATCGGCATGGATAAAGATGTGACAGAGCTTTCCGGCGGGCAAAGAACCAAGGTGCTGATGGCAAAGCTGCTGTTGGAAAAACCTGATATCCTGCTCTTAGATGAACCCACCAACTATCTGGATGAAAGCCACATCGAATGGCTGAAACGCTATCTGATCGAATATGAAAACGCCTTTATTCTTATCTCCCACGATATTCCTTTTCTGAACAGCGTTGTGAATCTGATCTATCATGTGGAAAATGCTCAAATCAACAGATACGTTGGCAATTATGATAAATTCCAAGAGGTCTATGCCATGAAGAAAGCCCAGCTGGAAGCGGCTTACCGCAAACAGCAGCAGGAAATCGAAGACCTGAAGGATTTCGTCGCCAGAAACAAAGCCAGAGTCGCTACCAGAAATATGGCAATGAGCCGACAGAAAAAACTGGATAAAATGGATGTCATAGAATTGGCAAAGGAAAAACCCAAGCCGGAATTTCACTTTAAAGAAGCCCGTGCCTCCGGCAGATATATTTTCCAGACAGAAGACCTTGTCATCGGCTATGATAAACCCCTTTCCAAACCTCTGACCCTTTCCATGGAAAGAGGGCAAAAGATTGCTTTGGTCGGTGCTAACGGGATTGGGAAAACCACCCTGCTGAAAAGCATCATCGGCGAAATCCCTCCTCTCAGCGGCAAAACAGAACTGGGGGATTATCTCTACACAGGCTATTTTGAGCAGGAAAAGAAATATACCGAAAATGTGACCTGTATCGATGAAATCTGGAAGGAATTCCCCTCCTTCACCCAGTATGAAGTCCGTTCCGCTTTGGCAAAATGCGGATTGACCACAAAGCATATTGAAAGTATGGTAAAGGTGCTCAGCGGCGGCGAACAGGCGAAAGTACGTCTGTGCAAGCTTATCAACAACGAAACCAATGTACTGCTGCTGGATGAACCGACCAACCATTTGGATGTAGATGCAAAAGAAGAACTGAAACGAGCCCTGAAAGCCTATAAAGGCAGTATCCTGCTTGTCTGCCATGAACCGGAATTTTATCGTGACGTGGTGACAGATGTATGGAATTGCGAGGAATGGACAACCGTGCAGCTATAACTATATAACATATAAAAGGAAGGCTGCAGCAGCACTCTTTTATGGTCTGCTCAAGCCTTCCAGCAATCTCATCCCCTTCTCTGAATTATCAGAAAAGGGGGTTTTGATTAGGATTCTTTTTTATTTTCCGAAAGCAGATGCATCATTTCCTTTGTTTTCTCATAGAGGGTCGCAAAAAGGATTCCCTGCTTGCGGTAAACTGCAAAGGTTTCCGGATTTGGCACATATTTCTTTTCTACCTGTATTTTACCGGATAATTCTGCCCAATCCTGAAAAGCGCCGCCTGCCAATGCTGCCATTAAGGCATCCCCATAAGCCGCACCAACCGTGATTTTTGGAACAGAAATTTCCTGTTCTAAAATATCTGCCAAACACTGCATCCAAACAGCATTTTTCGTGCCGCCGCCGACGGCAAAGATTCTTTTCACCTGCAAGCCATGGGACTTGAGCAATTCCAGATTTGACTGCATGCTATAACAAATTCCTTCCAAGCCTGCCCGTACCAAATGCCCGCGGGTATGTCCTGTTTCCAGCCCCAGAAAACAGCCTCTTGCTTTCGGGTCATTGATGGGCGTGCGCTCCCCTGCAAAATAAGGCAGACAAAGCAGACCTTCACTGCCTGCAGGCACTTTTGCCGCCTCTTCTGCCATTTTTGAAAAGGCTTCCCCCGTTTCCGTCTCCCGATACCACTGTTCTTTCATCCACTGAGTCAAAGCACCGGCCGTATTGGTTCCGGCACAGATGCCATAGGTATCAGGCAGGATAAAGGTTCCTGGCCAAAGACGGGGTTCGTCTATCATACGGTCGCTCAAATAAATCAGATATCCGGTAGAACCCAGCTGTATCATCATATCTCCCGGCTGACAAACACCGGCTGAAATCGCTTCTGCACCGGAATCACCTGTGCCTGTCAAGACAGGGGTGCCTGCTGCCAGTCCTGTTTCTTTCGCCGCCCGCTCTGTCACATGCCCTGCAATGGCTGTGGCAGGCAGCAGTTCCGCCATTTGGTCCGGTCTGCAAAAATCCTCACAGCCTTCTGCATGGATCCTGCCGTTTTTTAAATCATATAAAGGAAGGAAATCCTCCGCCAAATAGGGGTCCAATACATAACGATCGGTCAATCTTCCACATAAATAAGAAGATGCTGTCAAAAATTTATAGGCGCTTTCCCAGATATCTTTATGATGATTCCGAAACCAAAGTACCTTTGGTGCAACATCAGAGCTGCAGGGCATGTGTCCGAATATTTTTTCTGCATTTTTTCCATATTTTTCTAAAGCCCACTGAATCTCTTTTTCCGCACGGCTGTCTATTCCATAAAGAATCGCATCACTAAGGGCTTTTCCATCTTTCCCAATGGGGACACAATCGCAGCCTAGGGCTGAAAGTCCCACACATCCAATCTCAGCAGGGAAAATTGCCGCCTGCTCTATCAAGATGCGGCATAGTCTGCAAAAATCACCCCACCATATCCGTTCCGCATCCTGAGAAAACCAGCCTGGCCGGGGATGAGCCAAGCCATGGCCAACAGCCGCCTGCCAGCAGATTCTGCCATCTTCGTCGATAAGAACCCCTTTGCTTTCTCTGGTTCCAATATCAATGCCAAGATAATACGCCATGCTCATTCCCCTCTCAGCTTATGTACCAGATCCATAAATGCTTTTACACGGACTTCATCGATGGGGTTCTCAAATTTTCCATCCTTTTTAAATGTAGAGCCTACAAAAGCCCCTTGGCAGCGTTTCAGAATCTCTTCGACATTGCTCAGCTTACAGCCTGTTCCGCAAACCACCGGCGTATCTCCCGCCGCTTCTCCCACCTGTTCCAACAATTCCATTTGAGGGCCAAAACCAGCTGCCGCGCCACCTACTACCATAGCATCCGGGCGGCAATTGAACAGAAGGGATTGGGCAATATCCACTGTGGTACGTTCCCCTACGCAGGCATCGCCTTCAC
The DNA here is from genome assembly GCF_051877975.1 of Anaerotignum sp. GTDB lineage: Bacteria > Bacillota > Clostridia > Lachnospirales > Anaerotignaceae > Anaerotignum_A. The sequence continues at coordinate 27,291 of NZ_JBJEJK010000043.1, read as the reverse complement.
TGGTAATAAAATAGAAGAGTTTCAAATCATCCAAACGATATGCATTTTTCAGGCGCAGTGTTTTTGCAATATCACGGTCAACCAATCCAAAATCCCCTGCCCAGACGCCGGTAAACATACACCGGGTAAATGCAGCTTCTGTCGCCGCACAAAGAGAAATAGACGCATCTCCATCAAAAATTGCTTCTGCGCCATAGGGCACTTTTATAGAAGATTTCAGGGCGCCAATCACCATCCCCATGGCCGCCAGCGTTACAGGGGAAACGGTTTTTTCATAGGGCATACTGAATTCATTCGTAAACAGTACCCCATCCACACCGCCGTTCTGCAGAGCCTTCAGGTCTGCTCTTGCCTGTCGGATCACCGCATCCATGCCTTCCCCTTTATAAAAAGGATCCCCCGGCAATGCCCGCACATGTATCAAACCAATGATCGGTTTTTCCGTTCCAAAAAGTTCCGTTAAAAAAGACATATGTAAACCTCCTGTCATTTACATTTTCTGTCATATTATAACATATAACTCTTGGCTTTCAAAATAACCCCCAATAGATTCGTTGAAACAAACTAATATAACCTTCTTTTATCTATAAAAGATCAAACAGCTTTCCCCATTTCATAAGCTTCCTGTATCAAAGGGGTCTCTTTCACAGCCCCTGCTTCATACACACCGCTGCCATAAAGAACACCTTTCTCTGTGGAGCCATCCAGACAAACTGCAAACCCTCTGAAGCATTCCAGTGTGCAGTCCATGGCAGCTTTATCCGCTTCCGCCGCAGTCATAATATAATAGAATTCTTTATTTTTCAATTCCGTCCACTGGGCAACGGTACGGTCGATCACTGTCTTCATCTGCGCATCAATAGAATAGAAATAGACCGGGCTTGCCATAACGATCACATCTGCCCAATGCATTTCCTGAAGGATTTCCTCCATATCATCCTTAACGGCACAAACACCGCCATGCTCTCTGCAATAATAACATGCATTACAGTATCCAATTTTTTTGTCCCGAATAAAAATCTTTTTCACCTGATTCCCTGCTTCTTCCGCGCCGCGCAGAAACGCATTGCATAATAAATCTGAATTTCCTCCTCTTCTGGGGCTTCCCGAAAGGATCAATACTCTTTTGCTCATTTTTACGCCTCCTTACCATTCTTTTTTCTCGTCATTTGCGTTTTGTTTTCCCGTTCGTTCTTTTACCATTTTCACAAACCATTCCACCATGCTGGGGTCCGTATGAGAGAAAAAGGCACTCTGTTTTTTATCAAGGGCTGCAATCGTTTCCATATCTGCATCCGTCAATACAAAATCAAATACGTTGAAATTTTGTTCCATACGCTCAATATGTGTAGATTTGGGAATGACAACGATGCCTCTTTGCAGATGCCATCTCAGAATCACCTGCGCAGGTGTTTTGCCATATCGATCTCCAATCACTTTCAGCTCAGGAAGCTCAAACATACCGCCTCGCCCTTCGCCAAAGGGGGCCCATGCTTCCATCTGTACCCCATATTTATCGTGCCATGCCTTGGCTTCTTTCTGCTGATGATGGGGATGGGTTTCAATTTGGTTAACTGCCGGTCTGATTCTTGCAAAAGATGCGATATCTACCATGCGGTCCACATAAAAATTAGAAATACCAATGGCACGAATCTTTCCTTCTTCATACAAATCTTCCAGCGCACGGTATGCACCAAAATAATCCGCAAAAGGTTGATGCAGCAGGCAAAGATCCAAATAATCCACCTGCAGTTTCCGCATGGATTCCAGCACAGATGCTCTGCATTCATCATAGCCGTAATGCTCGATCCAAACCTTTGTCGTCAAAAAAATTTCTTCCCGGGGAATGCCGCTCTTTTTGATGGCATTGCCTACCTCCTCCTCATTGAAATAGGACTGGGCAGTATCGATCAGGCGATAGCCAACTTTCAGCGCATCCAAAACGCATCTTTCGCATTCTTCTCTGGGTATCTGATAAACACCATACCCCAGCATTGGCATTTCCACACCATTGTTTAACTTTACGTATTTCATACAATAATACCTCCTTGCATTCCTCCATTTATACGCCTTTCATAAAGTATAAGTAAATGATATAAGTTCAAGTCGACTTTAAGTCAATAGTCTTTGAAACAAATTTTTTTGAAGCAACATAGAAAAAGTGCCATTTTGGTATTCAAAAATGGCACTCAAATCCACCTATCCTTTTATAATCACTTCTGCTCGACAGAATATCAAACCAGCGTAACTTATTTAACATCCTCTGTTATACTAAAAACAGAACGTAATCGCTCCGTTCCGAAAACACATCCATACGGATTGCGTTCCATTTACCGAACTTTTTATTCAGAGCTTCACACCTTCTGTTGTCCAACTGCTAATCCTCGTTTCTATGCCTTTCCTCTCTCAATGGCACAGCATTTTGTGCCATCATACGGATCAGATCTTCATGGATTTCAGGTGCTTCTTTGCTGCATTTTTTGAAGCAATATTCCCAAGCGATCTGCAGAGCACCGCCGGGAGAACCATTAGGCTCACCGAACATCTCCATTGTCAGGGTTTCCTCGGAAAAGCTGTCCATTTTAATAATATTGAAGCCATAGCCATCTGTATAATCACACCTTTTGTCTATTACCAGGTTCAGGCAGTCAATCGCTTCTTTTGTCCAGCTGCCGATCAGCGTTGCTGTTCCCCTTAATTCACATGTACACTGCATAATTTTACTTCCTTAAATTTCAAAATTACTTATTCTTCTTCGCAAAATTCCATAAAGCTGTCATAGGAAACGATCTTAATCTTACCGCCCAGCTTGTTCCATTCCAGAGCCTTCCGATAATCTGCGAGTTCCTTTTCGCATGCCTCATCTACGATTAGGTAATCTGTTCCCTCTGTCACGTGGTCTTCCACAATACCACCCATTTCTTCGATCGTTTCTGCAAGTTCTTCTTCGTCTTCCTCGTCATAGATACCTGCTATAACGAAAACGCTGTCCGCAAATGCCAGTTCAGAAACATCAGAAAACTCGAATTCCACAGGCTCTACATATTTACTAAAGGGAATCCACTCTGCTTCTTCGGGGAATCCCCAATTCACAATCGTCAGGTATTCCCCATCTTCATCGAAGTCTTCTTCGTATTCGTCTTCATACCAGTCTCTTTCCTCTGCGATCACACGGTTTTCATCACAGAAAGGATCTTCCGGTGCAGCGTAAATCGTAGATTCCCCTGCAGGAGAATAGTAGGCAAAATATTCTGTCGCATCAGATACGGAATAAATGATCTTCGCCGCCACCGCCATTTCCATCTGCGGATATGCTTCTGCCATATCATTCAGGAAGACCAGTACCGCTCCGGAAGATTCTGTAGAAATTTTCAGTACCACTGTCGCCATTTCCTCATCTGCATCTTTCCTAAAATATTGCAATTCTTCTTCAATGCCTTCCGCCATTTCTCCCACTTCATCGAAATCAGGATATTCTTCCATCCATTGGTTTGCCAGCTTGGCGGCTTCCCGCAAAACGCCCAGCTCTCCGTGCATCGCCACATGGATATCACCGTATAATCTCATAAAATCCCCTCCTGGTCGATTCTTCTGTCTGCTTCAAACAAGCCCGTATCGTCTTGCAATCTTCAGCAATTCCTCCCCATCTGCCCTGCGGATCTCATGCTCATCTAAAAGCATGGCAGGCATCCCCGCCATCGCCCCTGCGTAGATTTCCGCCAGCAGTTTTTTTCTCAGCTCTTCGATTTCTCTGTCATCATATTCCATTTCAAAACGCTCCTTGTTATTATAAAACATAAAACAAATTGCTATCTTCATTATACAACATAAATCAGATAAAATGAAGTTTTTAGGGATGCTGTCATCATAGACCCACAAAAAATTATGCTTTTCTTCCCTACTGGAAATATAGGTATATCTATGGCAAATTGAGTATTCCATACAAAAGCGGTCTTTCCGAATAACAGAAAACAGACATATCAGAAGTCCTGAAAACTCAGGATTTTCTTGACATGTCTGTCTTTCGTATCCATAGCATCTATAACGTTCAAAAAGTTGTGAACCTTCCTGTTCAGCCTTCAAAGCTTATCATAAAAAGCCTTTCCTGCACACCCCCGCAATAAATATTTATTTCACCAGTTTTACGATACCACGAATATCTCTTACAACATAATCCGCACCTGCTTCATAGTAAATATTTGCCACTTTCTGATACAGCGTCTCTTTTTCTTCTGCTGTCAGTGCTTCATATTCTGCCTGTGTCAGGCCAGCAACCGAACTGCCTTCTACAATCCCTACAGAAACCATACCGGCGTTTTTGCCTTCCTTGATATCTGCTACGGTATCGCCGACTTTCATCACTCTTCTGATATCCTGCAGTTTTAATTCCTGCATATTTTTGAAAATCATATACGGATAAGGTCTGCCGCATTTGCCAACAGAATCCGGGCTGAACCAGCAATCTGCTTCATATCCTGCTGCTTTTGCCGCGGGAACTACGATTTCCATCATTTCATCTGTATAGCCTGTTGTAGAGCCAATTTTCATCCCCATCGCCCGCAGCTCAGCAATCGTTTCTTTCACATAGGGTTTCGGTTCCGCAAACTGATGGACAATTTCAATGATCTTCTTTTCACTCAGTTCATATACCTGCTGTACATCTGCCTCTGTCCATGCTCTGCCGTGGATTTCTTCCCACAGTTTGCTGATGCGTTCCATGGAGAGCATGGTGCGTACATGGTCAATCTTCAGCATACCCATGGGCTTGCGTACTTCTTCCAGCGTAGGCGTGATGCCGAACGCTTCAAAAGCTTCAACAAATGCCTTTACAGGTGCAAAGCTGCCATAATCAACCGTTGTGCCTGCCCAGTCAAAAATTATACCATCATATTTCATTTTTTCTCCTCCATAAAATCCCTGAAAATTTCGCACAGCTTTTTCATATCTTCTTCGTAGATTTCACCAATGTGACCGATGCGGAAAGTTTCTGCGTCTGTCAGCTTACCGGGATAGATTGCATAGCCTCTTTCCTTGATATACTGATACATTTCATTGAAATCGTAATCGGTATTTTCAGGATAGTAGAAAGTTGTGATGATAGGCCCCTGATTTTCGTCTTCGATGAAAGGGCGGAAGCCCATTTCTCTCATATGTGCAATCAGGTAGTTTTTGTTGTTGTTGTATCTGTTGAATCGGGCAGGGATACCGCCTTCTGCTTCCAGTTCCTGCAGTGCCTGCCAGAATGCCAGCACCACATGGGTAGGAGAAGTGAACCTCCATTTCCCGTCTTTCTGCATCGTTTCCCACTGTTCATAGAGATCCAAAGACAAACTTCTTGCTTTGCCTTTACTTTCTACCAGTTTATCTGTTTTACAGATGATGAAAGAGAAACCAGGTACCCCCTGGATACATTTATTCGCACTGCTGATCAGAAAATCAATCCCCAATTCACCTACATTGATCTCTACACCGCCAAAGCTGGACATCGCATCCACAATAAAAGTTCTGCCAGCGGCTTTTACTGCTTTTGCTACAGAAGCGATATCATTCAAAATACCAGAGGTTGTTTCGCTGTGGACCATAGAAACATGGGTGATCGCCGCATCTTCTGCCAGAATCTTTGCAATCTTTTCCGCAGAAGGCATCTGATCGAAGGGTTCTTCATACATCACATAGTTGATGCCCGCGTGCTGTGCAATCTGCGCCATACGTTTCCCGTAAGCACCATTGGCAGCAATCAACAGTTTCTCTTCTGTGCCGATCACACTTGTCAGCACAGATTCTACACCGAAAGTACCACTGCCCTGCATTAGGACTGCAGTATATTCAGGTTCTTTTACATGAGCCAGTTCCAACAGCTTGCTGCGGATCGCTCTTGTGATCTTCATGTAATCTTCATCCCATGTACAATGATCGTCCATCATCTGTTTTTTTACAGTTTCCGTCGTTGTCAGAGGACCGGGTGTCAGCAATTTATAATTCAGCATGGTTCTCTCCTTACTTTCATCCATCATTTTCCAATTCTGGTTTATTTTCAATATTTTGCTTGTCTAATTTTTTTATTTACAGCTTTCGGACAGTTCCTGGTGTTTTTCCAGCAGGGCAACTGTCAAAGGTTCCGCAAAGGTTTTCGGATATGCAGAAGCATTTACAGAATCTGTTGTTTCGCCTTCATAGATGGCATTCGGATAGTAGCTCTGCAGTGCACTTCTGCCATTCAGAATAATACATTCTGCCATTTCCTGTGCCAGAGGGTTTGTAGCTTCCCCTTTATCTACTACTGCGATAGATTCTGTCAGAGAGAAGTTTCCTTCTGTAGGGTCAACATAGTCGATCGGCAGACCTTCCGCTTTATCAGCGACTGCCTGCTGACGCAGACCAAAACCAATTGCTACTTCACCGGCACGGGCTTTTTTCAGAGGGGCAGAACCGGAACTTTCGATGTGAGGGCCAGCATTTTCATAAATGGCTGTCAATACTTCTTTTGCGCCGTCCTCACCATATTCACTTACCAACGCCTGAATCAGCAGCCATGCTGTAGAAGAACTTTTTACATCTGTTACAGAGATCATATCTTTATATACAGGATCTGCCAGGTCTTTCAGGCAAGTGGGCATAGGCAGGTTGTTTTCCGCCAGCACTTCTGTATTTACAATAATACAACCTTCCTGAGAAGTAATCGGCGCACAATATGTACTTTCGCTGCCATCCAAAAGGTGGAATTCAAATTGCAAATCCTGGAACATATTCTGCTGTTCCTGGGCACTGTCGATATAGAATGTGCTCAGGGTCAGCAGGTCTGCTTCGATATTTGTGCCTTCTGCCAGTACTTTGCCGCCCAGTTCGGATGTGCCAAAGGTCTGGAAGATATACTGGTCTGCATAACCATTTGCATCCAATGTTGCTTTCATTGCTTCCACCGCTTCATCATCCGCATTGGAATAAATAATAACCTGTTCCGCCGCGCTGCCGCCTTCTGCAGCTGTTTCAGAGCCGCCGCAGCCTGCCAGTGCAGACATAGCCATAATACCTGTCATCAGTAATGCAAATTTTCTTTTCATTGTTCTTTCTCCTTTTTACTGTTATTTGTTTTCTCTTTTAATTACATAACCCAGCACACCTTTTATAATTAAATTTGTGGCAAGGATAAATAACGATAATACAAATACTTCATTAAATTTGGTATAATACTGCAATTCTTTGATTTTTGTTGTCAATACCATTGTTCTTGCACCAGCAATGAAGACAACGGCACTGACCGTTACCATAGCATTGACAAAGTAATAGCTCAATACTTCCAAAATGGTAGATTTCATATTTGGTGTCACGATGCGGATAATCGTCTTGATCCAGCTGTCGCCCATCAGGGCTGCTGTTGTCTCCCAAGAATTATTCAGCTTTTCCAAAGACCCCTTCATCATCAGATAAGGAGTGGAAAAGAAGTGGATCACGTTGCACAGGATCATCAGCCGGAAGGTGTTCTGCAGGGATGTGCCGGAAAAGATCAGCATATATGCAATACCGATTACCATACCGGGAATCGTATTGGTGATCAGGGCAATACTGTCGATGATCTTTTTATATTGTTTCTTCATACCGCTGCGGGCTGTAGCCAAAGCTGCACCATAAGTCACCAGAAGGCCGATGATCGCAGTAAATACTGCAACCAAAATAGAGTTTTTATAAACCATCGTCAGGCTGCTGTCTCTCAATACCGCCTGCAAATGTTCCAATGTAAATTTGATGCGATAAGGCCATTCATCTACGAAGGGAACAATCAGAATCACCAGGAAGATGGACAGCATCGTCAGCAAAAGCACCGCAGAGCCAACGCCGCAGATGCCGTCTCTCAAATAATTTTTCTTAAATTCTATTGTAGAAATTTTGTTATAACGAATACTGTATCTTTCCAGATAATGCAGCAGAGCAATACTCAGGACAGAGGGAATCAGCATCAGCATCGCTACAACTGCGCCCTGCTGAAAATCCGGGATGCTGCCCAGCATTTCATTATACAGCACCGTTGCTACCACCTGATATTTTCCCCCTACAGAAGCTGGGATACCGTAATCCGTAAAACAAAGGAAAAAGCACTGCACCATAGAGGCCGCCAGTGTCCCCAACAGAGGGCGGAAAACCGTCTGCAAAAATGTAGAAAAGGGGCTGTCCCCCATAACACGGGAAACGACCATAAATTTTTTATCGATAAAGCCCATAGCATTTAAAATCAGCAGGAAAGAAATGGGCAGGGTATAGATGACATAGCCAAAGAGCAGCCCATAAAACCCATAGATTTCAAAAAGCTGTCTGCCAAAAAGCTTTGTCAGAAGCCCCAGCTTCCCGAAGGAATAGATGATCGCAAAGCCATAGGTAATCGTCGGCAGGAGCATCGGCAGCACTGCCAGCAGGCGGATCATCTTTTTCCCTACAGCAGGAAGATTCGTATATTGGATACTGTAAGCCAGAAAAAATGCCAGTATCGTAGAAATGACCGCCGCGCTGAGCGAAACCTTGACACTATTTCCAAAAGCTGTCAAAAATCCTTTCTCTGTCAATACTTCTATATAATTTGCAACTCCCCACCCTTCGTCCAAAACGAAAGATTCCACCAGCAAGCGGATGATAGGAACTGCCAGAAATGCTGCAAAAAACAGTAGGATGATTCCATAGATGGTTTTGATTTCTCGTTCTTTTCTGATAACCATACTCTTATACCGCCTGTACTTTCGCTTCCTGCTGGAACAATGCAAAAATATTATTTTTCTTGATCTCCAGCTGACTTAAAATAAATTCTTTGATAAAAGCATTGCCGGGTCTGGCAATAATCTCTTCCGGCGCACCGAATTGAGAGATTTTTCCTTCATTCACAATCAGCACTTTATCGGAAAGAGTCAAAGCTTCTTCCGGGTCGTGGGTAACGATGATTGTTGTCAGGTGGTATTCCTTCGCAATCTGCTTGATCTTTTCCTTGATAGATTCTTTGATGACCCCATCCAGGGCACTCAGGGGTTCATCCAGCAGCAGGATCTTCGGCTTCATCACCATGGTTCTTGCCAAAGCTACTCTCTGCTTTTGCCCGCCTGAAAGCTGTTCGATCTTCTTTTCCAAGTGCGGACGCAAACCCAGCAGTTCGATCAGATCTTCTACTTCTTCTTTTGTAGAAATATTGGGACTGTTTTTCAGACCATATGTAATATTCTGATATACATTCAGATTAGGAAACAGGGCATAATCCTGAAATACAATGTTAAATCCTCTTTTCTCCATAGGCACATTTGTAATATCTTTACCTTCAAAAATAATGCTGCCACCATCTGCATCTGTCAGCCCTAAGATCAGGTTCAGCAGTGTTGTTTTGCCGCAGCCGCTGGGGCCAAGGATAGAAACGATTTCGCCTTCTTCAATGGTCAGATCGATGCCATTCAGCACAGGTACGCCATCATAAGTTTTTTTAATATTCTTCAATTCAAGCATCTGCAATGCTCCTTTCCGCTTCTTTTATTTTCACAATCATTTAATCATATTCTTAAAACCCAAACTATCTGGATTGGGTAAAAACATTGTGAAAATCTAGTAAAATGCCCCCAAAAACACTGCAGATTTTTCTTGCATTTTATTTTCTTTTTTATAAAAACCATTGTCCCCGCCATTCCAGATTGACCCAATAATATAGGCCTTTGCCATCAGATTGAACGCCAAAGTGATGCCTGCAAAATGCACTATTTTCTGTTTTCTGCTCTGTAAATCACATATGTAAAAATATCTAATGCGCAGTACAGATATAATCCATACAGTGTTCATATAGTATTCAATTAAATTTTTCTCCCAATTTTCAGAAAGATATTGTTTAAACAAAATATCGAAAATCGCTGAAACATCTCCTTGCCTGCAGACTGCGCTGCAAAGCATAGCCTTCAAATATACAGTTTTTTGGATCCTTTTCTGTAATCATAATTTTTGTCTCCTCTACAGTCTCAAAAGTAATAAACTGCACTGATGCCAAAGCCCCCTGATTCCTGCAGTAAAATTCAAAATTCTGTTATTTCTTGTACTCATATAAAAATGCCTTTCTGCATTCTTTATTACATTTGTATCTTTTATCCGTCCAATCCCCATTGTATCATTTCTGCGCCCCCTTTCTTGGCTTCATACTCTCATCCTGAATCAAAATTCTCAACGCAACAAAAAAATGAAGACAAGGAAAACCTGCTTCTTTATAAAAATTTCATGAGCAATTCGGAAATTCCAAATGATTTGTTCTATCAAAAACCGTCTGCACTTTATAACAAAAGTCCGTATTTTTGTACACGAAATTTGATATGCTTTTTTCAAGATAAAACAGAACTCGACAAAAATCTTTACGGAGGGGATCATTTATGAAATATATCATTTTAGATTTGGAATGGAATCAGGCGATCAAAAAACTTCATTTATATCTGGAAGGAGAAATTATCCAGATTGGTGCCGTAAAGTTAGATGAATCCTTCAAAAAAATCGAAACATTTAAAATCGGCATTGCACCAAAATATTATAAGAAGCTGCATTGGAAAGTAGCAGAATTAACCCATATCTCTGAAGCAGACTTTGCTTATGGCTTCTCATTTCCTACAGCATTCAGATATTTTAAAGATTGGTGCGGTGATGAGTTTACCCTTCTCACTTGGGGAAATGATGACCTGCGTATTCTGAGGGCCAACTTGAATCTTTATAAACTGGATCCAAACTGGATTCCTGCAGCATATAATCTCCAGTTAATCTTTGATCGTCAAATCGCCCATGAAAACAGGCAGTGTTCTCTGCTTTATGCCATGGAAAAAATCAATAAAGTTCCCTTAGAAGCCCATGATGCACTGCATGACGCATTGAATACATATGAAGTCTGCCAAACATTAGATTTAAACAGAGCCTTTGCAGACTATTCTTCATATCGCAAGAAAAAGATCACTCCAGAATATCCAAATGTAGCAGGTCAAACTTCTGACGCATTTATTTATCCAAGTAAAAAAACTGCTTTTAAAGCAACCTCTAAACAAGATATTTTCTGTCCCTGCTGCAACAAAACTATGGATCATATGGAGTGGATTTCCCAAAACGATATCAAATATATTTCTTTAGCGAAATGCACCTGCGGGCATGAATATTTTATTCGGATGAAAATTAAGAAAACATCTGCAAACAAATATGCCGCTCCTATGTTTATCTATCAATTAGACCCTCAGTTAACAGCATATTATATCGAAAAGCGACTGAAAAAACTGCCTAAAATAGCTATGCTTTCTAAAAATATTTTATCCTTGCCAGAGTTTTCTACAGTTCATTTTTCATTTACAAACTGGAAGTAATCTGTCTCTCCCTGATTTCTATTATCCTTTCTATCAAAGCATTTTGAATCATACTGAAAAAATCCAGGGGAGAATCCCCTTCATACCTAATCAAAACCGCTAGCTAAACTAGTGGTTTATACCAGCTCTAGAAGGGCATATTACAGGCACAGCGTCTTGACACCCATTGAATAGTTCCACCAACCGCATTATGAATGTAATAAACTTTTAATGTCATTCATGACAAAACCTCCTTTGATTTTGAAAGCGGTTGGGGAACCACTTCCATTATATCGAAGGAGATTTTACTGCTATAAGTACCTTATTCCACCAGCAGAGCTGGTGGTTTCTTCGTGCTTAAGCGCACAAAGAAAAAAGACGTGATTCCTCACGCCTTTTTCCCTTCAGCCGATCTTTTTTGGTCTTTCTTCTCCTTGGATACGAAAAAATTCTGATAATGCAGCGATAAACTGCCCATTCGTGGGCTTTTCTGCCGGCAAATAGCCTGCCGCCTCAAAATATACCTGCGGGCCGTTTTTCTTCCATGCACTTTCAATGGCATGGCGGATTGCACGCTCTACCTTGCTGGCGGAAGTCTTATACATCTTGGCAATATCCGGATAGAGCCCTTTGGTGATGCCCACAAGCACGTCCTGATCCTCTACCGCCATCAATACTGCCTTGCGGATGAAATGATAGCCCCTGATGCTGGCTGAAATCCCCATCCGGCTCAGCATCACAGAAATTTCCCCTTCCAGATTCCGAAACGGATTTTCTGCTATTTCCGGTTCCTTTTCTTTTTTCGCCCCCTGGGCTTTCTCGCCACTTTCCTGACGCAGCAGCTGATGGATCCGTTCCATCAGCAGATCTCCTTGAATGGGCTTTGCCATATAGTAATCCGCCCCAAGGATAATTGCCTGACGCACCAGTTTATCGCTATCTATCGCAGAGATCAGGATGCAGATACAGCTGATGCCTTCTTTTTTCAGGTTCTCCAGAACCCAGAAGCCATCCCGTTCTCCCAGCAAAATGTCCATCAGAATCACATCCGGCTTGCCTTGCTTCGCCATCTCCAGCACAGCAGGTCCACTGTCGGTCATCCCCATGACCGTCATGTCCCCCTTCCGTTCCAAGCAGCGCTTCAGACGTTGTAGGTAAAACCCATCACGATCCGCCAGAATCACTTTGCTTTTTTCGTTTCCTTTCATAAAAGTGCACCCCATTTCTTAAATGTTTCTCCGTTTTCTGACAGGAAAAGCGGCTTCCCTTCCGTCTTCTGTCGATTCTATTATAAATGCTGTCAAAAAATTTTGCCATACAACAAAACCCAAATGCACTTTTAGGAGCGTAAATACCAAAAAAAGGAGGTTTTTACCATTCAGTAGCGGAAAAATGTCTTTCAGTAAACGACAAAAGACCGATAAAATCGGTCTTTTTCTTCGCTCAAACAAGGAACTTCGTTCCTTTCTATGTATGTTCTCTTTTCCTTTTATGGCAGCTTTTCCACCATAAACTCCTTATCCCGCAGCCGAAACGATTCCATCCATCAGCAAAAAGATCAGCAGCAGGCAAACAACAAAAACACCGCCCCACCTTGCCACAGTACGGTTTTCTTTTTTCATTTGTATGCCATAAACGAACGCAATACCGGAAAACAACGCCGCGATCCAGCTGCAAAGCAACAATATGATATAGACTGCTTCCGGAACAAAAAGCAAGTGATCCATGAAAACTCTCCTTGTTTATTTTTTTATGATTGGAATCCTATTTTAAAATACCGTTATATAGGATAATTATACCATAAATATCCATATAAAAAAAGAGTTCCCCTTTCTGTGTCTGGAAAAATTCAATCTATTTTTTTAGCTCTGGCGAATGATAAGCTGCTTTTTCCCAAAAAACCTGCTTTTCTCTTTTTTTCAAAAACAAAACCTGCTTTGGATAAAAATAGCGGCGGGATACCCCGCCGCTGTCTGCTTATGCCGCCGCCAACATGGTCTCGATAAATGTTCCATAGCCCTTTGCAGGTTCATTTAACATCACATGGGTCACCGCGCCCACCAGTTTACCATCCTGCAGGATCGGGCTGCCGCTCATCCCCTGCACGATGCCTCCCGTCAGGTGCAGCAGACGCTCATCCGTAATGCGGATGGTCATATCCTTATTGCTTTTTCCGCCATTGCGGTCGATACTTTCGATCTCCAAGGCATATTCCTTCACTTTTCCGCCTTCCAGGTCGGAAAGCAGAACAGCTTTGCCTTTTTTGACCTCATCCGCAGCGGCAACAGGAATCGCCTGCCCCGCAAAAACCTCTTCTTCTGCCATACCATAAATACCCACTTCTGTATTTTTTTCGATATGGGCTAATTTTTCCTCCCGGTTCACTTTCCCCATCAACTCCCCGGCTGTACCTTTCTGCCCTTTCACAATCTCAGTCAGGTCAGCATCCACCAGAGAGCCTTCCCGGATGGTCATCAGCTCATCGGTATCCACATCATAAACCCCATGTCCCAAGGCTCCAAAAGTTCCGCTTGCGGGGTCATAATAGGTCACTGTACCGATGCCCTGGATGCTGTCCCGAATCCAGACGCCGATTTTAAACGCATTGTCTGCTGCACTAAAAACCGGCGTGATCTTCACTTCCTTTTGTCTGCCGTTTCGTTCCAAAAGCAGTTTCATGGTCTCGCCGCCGCTGCTTTCCACTGCTTCCAGAAAAGCTTCCTTATTCTCCATGGATTCCCCGTCGGCTTTCAATATCAGATCTCCGATTTTCAGGACACCTTTGCTGGGCTCATACGTCTCATTATCCGCTCCGTTTACAAAGCCTGTCCCCAAAACCAAAAGTCCCTTCGTATCCATCGTTACCCCGACAGTTTGCCCCACAGGAACCAGTTCCCGCTGTTCTGATGCCTGTACCGTCTGCGGAAGCCAAAGCAGAATCGGTATGAAAATTGCTGCCAGCGGGAATACTGAAAAAAACTGTTTTCTTTTGATTCGCTGCATCTTCTCCTCTCCCAACTGCATTTTTCGGAACAATAAATTTTCGTTTTTTGTTCCAAACTTACTTTCTCCCCAAAGAAAAGACAGTATTCAGCCCAAAAACACCAGAAACATACAAGGCTTGACATTTTCAATGAAACTCTGTTCTGGCAATTTTTTATTTTTATAAAAAAGGGCGCAGACAAGCACCCTTTAAAACCAATTTTTCAGCATCCGCTGCAGCATGATATTGATATTGGCTTTTTCCACCGCTTCTGCCGTCACCAAATCTGTCCGTCCTACCTCTTCCCCATTGATCAGATAGACCAGTTCGCCCACCTTTTCCCCTACCGTTACAGGTGCATCCATACCGGGTAAAACTTCTGTCTGTGTTTCCCAATCGCCGCTCCTGTCCTTTTTCAGCAGCATAGAAATCTCTTCTTTCACCACCACAGGTACGCTGTCCGCCATTCCTTTGGCAACAGGGATCTCTGCCATTTCCTGCCCGGCAGGCAGTCCTTTTTGGGCAGTATAATTGGCAAAGCCATAATCCAACAGCTTCATGGTCTCCTGAAAACGTACTTTGAAATCCGGCGCAGCCATAACAACCCCAATCAGGTGCAGCCCATTTCGCTCCGCCGTGCCGGAAAGGCAATATAAGGCTTTCCCCGTAGAGCCCGTTTTCAATCCTGTTGCCCCTTCATACCATTTGATAAGCTTATTGGTATTCGTCAGGCCAAATTCCGATTCACCCTTGCGGGTCTTATGTATAATGGTATCCTGCCATGTGGTGGTGTATTCCTGAATTTCTGGGAAGCGGGTCATCAGTTCCCGGCTCATCAGCGCAATGTCATAAGCACTGGTCTCATGTCCATCTACATCCAGCCCGCAGGCATTCACGAAATGAGTATCTTCCATCCCTAGTTCCTCTGCTTTTTGATTCATCCGTTCCACAAAAGCCTCTTCGCTGCCCGCCACAAATTCCGCCATAGCCACCGCCGCATCGTTGGCAGAAGCGATGGCAATGCACTTTGTCATATCTGCCGCCGTTTGCATTTCTCCCGGCTCTAAAAAAACCTGAGAACCGCCCATGCCGGCCGCATGCTCGCTAACCTGCACACTGTCCTCCCATTTAAACTGTCCGGCTTCTTCTGCCTCATAAATCAGCAGCAGCGTCATGACCTTCGTCACACTGGCCGGCGGCATAGCTTCATGGCTGTTCTTCTCATATAAAACCGTTCCCGTTGCCGCGTCCATCAGCACAGCGCTTTTGCTTTCCAAAGTCAACGGTTCTGTTTCCGCGCCATAGACAGGTACAAGTAAAAGTACCGCCAGCAGCAGTGACAGAAGTACCGCCGCTTTTCTGTGTTTTTTCATCCTCCCATTCCTCCCAAAAGCATCTTACTGACACTCTATGTTTTTTCCTGGAAAGATATGTCTCTCCGTTGGCTTGGCGTCATTCTTAACATTTGTTGAACCGTTTTGTATAAAGACGAATTGGCAGGATTGCTGCTCCTTTCTGCATACCGATATACTTTTTCATTCTGCCCTTTGCCGGTTGATAAACTGCATTTTTATTTCAAGATAACCTGTTCTGTTATCTGAATAATCCTTCCAGCCACAGTCCTTATTCCGCCGGCTTTTATGGTATTTTCTTCCCGTTTTCGCCAATGGATGTCCCGTTGGGTTTTCTGCTGCTTCCATGTTTTTCTGGCTGCAGAAAGGAGATCCACAAAGTTTTCGCTTGCATCAGACAGCCCCTTGTCCTACTGCTATCCTCAGATCTATGGCTGTAAATAGGCGGTAAATCTCTCTTTCCCATGGGCAAAATGCCCAAAAAGCCTACTATTTCAGAAAAACCGATTTTTCAAATTCTTAATTCTTTCTTAAATTCATCCAATTTTTATAAAAAATGGCGCATTTTATAATATAATCTTGCTATAGTTGTTACAAATTTGATATACTATTCTCAGTTACAAACACAAAAAGGAGGCTTGTCCTATGAAATATAATAAAGCAAAACAAACTATAGCATTTATGGCAGCGGCACTTTTAGCCTGTCAGCCTGTTTCCGCCTATGCGGCAACCTTTGCGGATATCAATCAGGCTCCTTGGCCCGGTGCGGAAACCGCCATCAATAAAGCTGCCGATTTAGGGCTGGTCGTTGGCGAAACCAGCAACGGCAAAACATATTTCCGCCCCAGAGATTCTGTATCTCTGGCAGAATCCTGCCAGCTGGCATATAAACTGCTGCAGCAGTCAGGAAAAGCTTCTGCCAGTTCTTCCGTAACAGAAAAATGGGCCACTGTTCTGACTACATACGGCATTCAGGAATGGGCGCACCCCGCTGTTTCTTTCTGCCTGGAAGAAGGAATCATCTCCATCTCCAATCTGAGTAGCTTTATGAAAAATGGCTCTAATCTGCCTGCCACAAGAGAACAGGCGGTAACTATCCTAGGCCGCGCTCTGACCACTGGCGTTTCCTCTTATTCTGCCAACGCCACAACAACAAAATTCAACGACAACAGCAGCATCTCCTCCGAAGCGCGCCCCTATGTTGCTCTTTTGAATGAAGTTGGTGTTGTTAATGGGGATGATACAGGCAATTTTAACCCTAAAAAAACACTGAACCGTACCGAAACTGCTGTACTGGTCACAAATCTGTATAATGTGCTGCAGAAGGAAACAACGTCTGCCACATCTACAACATCCACAAATTCTTCCTCTACAACTTCTACTTCTTCTGTCTCTTCTACCCAGAGCGGTACGATCAAAGACATGAACAATCTGTATGTAAACTTTGAAAACAGCAACGCCTATTATCTTTTTGCTTCTAATGGAGTTACAATCACCCTCAATGGCGCATCCTCTTCTGTTTCCAACCTGGTAACCCTGTTCAAAGATGGCAATACCATCAAAGCAACTTTAACTTTGGACAGCAGTAGCCGCATCACCAAACTGGCTGCAACCTGCGAAACAAAAACAACCAGCGAAAAGGCAACAAAGGGCACTCTGACAAAAGTAACCTATGATGATGACGATAATGATGGCTCTATCGTTATCGAAAAAACAAGCACCTATAAAATCGACGATGGCGATGACGTAGATATCACCATTGATAAAAAGAGTTATGACCTGGAAGGATTATATGACCTGTTCAAAGACTGTGAAGATGATGACCAGACCATCGAAGTAACGCTGACCCTCAACAGCAAAGGTGAAGTCACAAAGATCACCGGTTCTATTGAAGATGACGATGATGACGGCGATACTGTCAAAGGCGAAGTTTCCACAGTTTCCTATGATGAAGATGAAGAAGAAGGCTACATTAAGCTGAAAAACAAATCTACAAAATATTACATCAAGGATACTGACGATGTAACCGTAAAAATCGACAGCAAGACAAAAGACTATGAAGATCTGTATGATCTCTACGAGGATGATGAATATCTCTATGTGAAGCTGACACTGGACAGCAAAGATTATGTTACAAAAATTGAAGCTTCCACAGACGAAGATGATGATGACGATGAGGATGAAGTAGACGGCACCATCTCCAAAGTAACCTACGACGATGATGATGAGGAAGGCACCATCAAAATCGGCAGCAAAACCTATGAAGCCAGCGATACTGATGATGTAGATATCGAAATCACAGACGGCAAAACCAAAATCAAGGACTGGGAAGAACTTTATGATGCTTACAGAGACGGCAAAACCCTCTCCGTGACCCTGACCTTGGATGATGACGAGATTACCGAAATCAGCGGCAAAGTGACAAAAGCCAAAGGGATCCTGACAAGCTGGGATGATGATTACCTGAAATTGAAAGGAACCAAGAGCGGTACTTCCTTCAAATATGAATTTGATGAAGATGATGCCGATGATATCGATGTAGATATCGATGGCAGCGGCATGAGCAAAATTGATACGATGGAAGATTTCATTGAATGGCTGGAAGATAATTTTGACGATGATGATGACGAATTCACATTGGTTCTGAAACTGGATAAAAACGGATATATTACAGAAGTAACAGGTGAATATGAATAATCTTCAAAGCCCCGCTGCATAGCAGCGGGGCTTGTTTTTTTCTATTTAAAACAAGGATCAATGGATATCTGGATAGAAACCAGTATCAGACTATATTCCTTTCAAAAACATCCCCGATACAATATCCATTATGCTTTCCTCAAAGATTTTCTTTTATGATCCTGCAAAGCTTTTTCATGCCTTCTACAATTTTTTCTTCGGGCATATTAGAGTAATTCAGCCGCAGAGTATTTTCATGCCCACCATTGGGATAAAATCCTGTACCTGTTACAAATGCGACCTTTTCTGCCAGGCATTTCATGGAAAGCTCTTTTGCATTCACAGATTCAGGCAATTCGATCCATGTAAAGAGACCGCCTTCGGGATCCGTAAATTTGCAGCTGTCAGGCAGTTCTTTCCGCATGATATCGATCATTGTATTCTTTCTGTTTTTGTAGCATTCTCTGATCTTTTCCACATGGGCATCCAGATCAAACATATCGATCCATTTAGAAGCAGCCAGCATAGAAATCGTAGGTGCCTGCAAAGAGGATGCCTGTTTGATGAAATTATATTTTGCCAGAATGCTTTCCTCCGCGCATACCCAGCCCAGACGGAACCCGGGCGCCAGAATCTTGGAGAATGTCCCCAGATAAACCACAAGGCCTTTGGTATCCAGAGATTTCAGTGCTGGCAGATATTCTCCCTCAAAACGCAGCTCCCCATAGGGGTTATCTTCAATAACCGGAATTTCATATTTGTTTATGATCTCCATGAACTGTTTGCGGCGTTCCAAAGACCATGTCTTGCCGGAAGGATTCTGGAAATCAGGAATCACATAAATCATTTTAACATTTTTTGTTGTTTCCAAAACACGTTCCAGTTCATCCATCAGCATTCCTTCACTGTCTGTGGGAATGTCAATGAAATTGGGCTCACATGTTCTAAAAGCGTTAATCGCTCCCAGATAAGAAGGACTTTCCATCAGAACCACGTCGCCTTTATTCAGGAAAACCTGAGCGGAAAATGCCAGCCCCTCCTGAGAACCGGAAGTCATCAGAATATGGTCGATATCAGTGATGATATTATTTTTCGCTTTCATACGTTCCGCGATCTGTTCCCGCAGTCTGGGAACGCCTTCTGTTGTACCATACTGCAGTGCTTCCTGTCCATTTTCCTTCAATACAGTAACCATTGCCTCAATAACTTCATCAACAGGGAATAACTCCGGTGCCGGCATGCCGCCTGCAAAAGAAATAATATCAGGCTTTGCTGTCAACGCCATAAATTCACGAATTTCGGAGCCTTTCAACTGACTCATTCTATCTGCAAAATTTACCATATCTTCCCTTCTTTTCTTTCCAAGTTTAAATCACCGAAATATTCAGATCTGCAAAGAAGAAATGGTCTCAATCGCAAATCCGGCGCAGCAGATCATATCTCTGATCCACCGATGCCTGAATTTCGGCAATATCTTCTTCTGTCAGATCTTTAAATTTGCCAATGCCCTTTACAAAGTCAGCAATAGACATGGGATTCTTGTTTTCATAATTCAAATGGTAGCCCTGTGTATCCTTTTCCCACAGAGGGAACAGATTGGACTGCACTGCCTTCCGTGCAACAGAAATTGCTTTTTCAGGCGCATAAGACCAGCCTGTAGGACAGGGAGAAAATACATGCAGATAAGCAAAGCCTTTTTTACTTGCTTCCAAACCTTTCTGCACTTTTGCAACGAAGTCTGCCATATTGGAAGGAGATGCCGTTGCACAGTATTCCACATTGTGCATGGAAAGGATCAGAGGCAGATATTTCTGCTGCTGCTGTTTGCCGTTGATGACAGAACCGATGGGAGTTGTGGAAGTTCTGGAACCCTTTGTCGTGGTGGAGCTTCTCTGATACCCTGTGTTCATATAGCCTTCATTGTCGTAGCAAACATACAGCATCTTTTCATTTCTTTCGGCTGCTGCCGACAGGCTCTGGAACCCACAGTCTGCTGTTGCGCCATCCCCAGCCAGCGCAACAATATTAACATCTGGTCTGCCTTTTCTCTGATACATCTGGCTCAGACCGGTCAGGAAGGAGGCTGTGTTATCCAACAGAGGGATATGTACGGGAATTTTCAAGCCGTTGGCATAGTTCCACCCTACGACACCGGCACCTGCCATACACCCGGGAGGGATACCAATGATTGTATCTTCTCCGGCAACTTTCAAAATTGTTCTCAAAATCAGTTCGCCGCCGCACCCCTGACATGCAGACATGCCGGGTGTGACCTGATCTTGTGCTTCACGTAATACATCAATATAACTCATCCACAAAACCTCCTTATTCATTCATAAACCATTTTGTGGTCTTTTCACCGGGTTCATTTTTCTGTGCATCCAGCAGTTCAATGGTTTCCAGCATATTCCGCAGAGAAATATCTGCACCACCCAGACCGCCGATAGCAGAAAAATGGGCATATTTTTCATCCACATCCGCCAATGCTGCTTTTACTTCCATATGCATAGGTCCCTGACTCCAGCCGAAGCAAACGGAACGATCCACAACTGCAAAGGCTTTCTTGCCTTCCAGTGCTTTGGCAATTCGTTTTGCAGGGAAAGGACGGATAAATCTCAGCTTGATCAAACCTGCTTTGATACCTTTTTCTCTGGCGATATCCACTGCATCCATACCTGCGCCAGTCATACCGCCGATGGTAATCAGTACAACCTCTGCATCTTCTGCGCGATATTCTGAAATGGCACCACCATAGGAACGACCAAATTTTTCACCAAATTCTTTATCGATCTCTTCCAGCACTTCCAGGGCTTTTTCCATGGCATCCAGATGGCTCTTTCGATATTTCATCAGCAAAGGACCAGGGGTCAGCGGATCCAGAGCGAAAGGCTTTTTCGGGTCGAGTACACAATGTTGGAAGGAAGGCGCAGGCAGGAAAGCGTCTACTTCCTCCTGTTCCGGCACATCTACGCCTTCTGTCAGATGAGAACTGTAAAAACCATCGTAGCAAACATTGACAGGAATCAGTACATCAGGATGTTCTGCCAGTTTATACCCTTGAATCACCATATCCATGATTTCCTGGTTGCTGTCACAGAATACCTGGATCCAGCCTGCATCTCTGACAGAGATGGCATCCTGCTGGCCGCTCCATACGGTTTCAGGAGAAGTCATTTCTCTTGTTGCCAGTGCCATGACCATGGGCATACGCAGGGTGGACATACGGAAATAGGGTTCATACATCAGAGCCAGCCCCTGTGCGGAGGTTGCTGTAAAAACTCTGCCGCCGCCGGCTGCTGCCCCCTGCACAACGCTCATAGCGGAGTGTTCCGATTCTACCTGAACCAGATTCGCATCCAGTTCGCCATTATGTACCTTCGCCGCCAGACCTTCTACAACAGAAGACTGAGGCGTAATGGGATATGCTGCGATCAGATCGGGACGGCAAAGAGCAGCCGCTTCTGTCGCTGTATAGTTACCAATAAGTACTTTGATTTTCCCCATTATTCCTGACCTCCTTCCGGAACCATATCAATTGCTTTCTTCGGACATTCTTCTGCACAGATGCCGCAGCCTTTGCAATAATCATAAGTAATAAAGTATTTTTTATCTTCTGTTCCCCGAATTGCATTTACAGGACAGTATGTCAGGCACATCCCGCATTCCACACATTTTTCCTTATTCATGACCGGGCGAAAAACGCGCCAGCTTGCTGTATCCAGAATATACATGCCGTCATCACCGATTGGTGTGATATGTAAACGTTCAGCCATAGTATCCCTCCTTATCCTTTTACAATCTTAACCTGTTCATAGGCATTGATTGCGGCAACTCTGTTCTTTTCCCCGAAGGTTTTTGCGATTTCCTCAAACAGAATATCTTTATCCACCAGACCTGTCACTTTTGCAAAGGCGCCCAGCATTGCTGTATTGGGGATATTTCTGCCAAAGAGTGCTTCAGAAATGCCGGACGCATTTACCATGGCTACAGTTCCTGCATTTTCAGGAATCTGCAGTTCTTCCATAGTCTTTATAGAGTTGATGATGACCATGCCGCCATCCTTCAACCCTGCGTAGGTCTGCGGCAGCGTAACCAGAGAATCATCCATGATCACCAGAATATCGGGATCATAAATCTGTGTTTTGCAGCGGATGCTTTTATCATCCAGTCTCAGATACCCAAAAACAGGGGAACCCTTTCTTTCCACCCCAAAGAATGGAATAAACTGTCCATGGCTTCCACCTGCCACTGCCGCTTTTACCACCAGCTGAGATGCTTTTACAACACCTTGTCCGCCGCGGCCATGTAAACGAATTTCTTTCATGCTTTCACTGCTCCTTTCATATTTTCTTTTATTCCTTAAAGAAAGCTTCTTTACCCAGTGGTTCATCCATAAATATTGCTTGATCCATTTCTTTCAATGCATGGGAGATCAACGGACGAAACTCCATTTTTCCAATGATATCTTTTTCAACATCCACGCCGGGGGCATATTCCGTTAACATCAGCCCCTTTTCCGTCCAAAGGAAAACTGCTCTTTCTGTTACAATCATTACTTTCTGTTTCTTTTTGATAGCCATTTCGCCGCTGAAAGTAATCTGTTCCACATTCTTTTTGAATTTCAGCACATTCCCGTCTTTCACAATGTGCAGCTTTCCATTTTCCACACGGATATCGGATTTGCCTGCTGTAAAGGTTCCTGTGAAAATAACAAAGGGTGTATGCTGTACGATATTGATAAACCCACCGGGACCCATTACCTTTCCATTGAATTTGGATACATTCAGGTTGCCCGCTTCATCCATCTCTGCCAGGCCAAGCACCGCCATATCCAGGCCGCCGCCGTCATAAACATTCAGGATATCAGGCATCTTATAAAAGGCTTCCGGATTGATACTGCCGCCCAAGGCCAGCCCGCCTAAAGGTACGCCGCCCAAAACGCCCGATTCAATAGAAAGCGTAAATTCAGAAGAGATGCCTTCTTCCGCTGCAACTGCAGCCACAGCATCGGGCATCCCGATGCCCAGATTTACCAGTGTATTTTGCTTTAACTCCAATGCAGCCCTTCTGCCGCAAATCTTTCTTTCCTGGAGCGGCATTTTTTCCACTGCATCCAGAGGGATACGCACATCTCCTGTCAGTTCCGGCTGATATACATCGCTTGTAAAGGTCTGCGGATGGTTTTCAGGCTTTGCCACCACAACATAATCCACCATAAAACCATGGATCTTCACATCTCGGGGATCTAATGTTCCTCGGTTTACAATCTTTTCCACCTGCACGATAACGATCCCGCCGCTGTTATGGGTCGCTGCGGCAATCTCCAGCTGGTCTCCATGGATGGCTTCTTTCTCTAAGGAGATGTTGCCGTCCTCATCGGCGTAGGTGCCGCGGATGACACAAGCATGCAAAGGTGCCGTTTCATAATACAGACATTCTTTTCCATTCAATTCCATCAGGGAAACGATATCGCCGCCCTTTTCTTTTGTCAGTTCATTCCCCTTCGCTCCTTCGATCCGGGGGTCTACAAAAGTCCCAAGGCCCACATAGGTAGTCAGCCCAGGTTTATGGCTTGCTACTGCTCTGAACCAATCGGTGATGGTTCCCAGCGGCAGCATATAGCTGAAGAATTTATTCTCCGCTGCCATTTTTGCAATCCCCGGCTCCAATCCAAAATGAGAACAGATGACGCATTTCAAAAGTCCATCTGCTGCCAGGCGATTGATTCCTCTTTCCCCTTTGTCGCCAATGCTGACACCTTTGATCAAAGTCATATTTTTAGGATGACCAACTTCATCGTAATTTTTTCGAATTGCTTTTAATACTTCTTCCGGGCATCCAAAACCCAAAAAACCGCCAATAGCAACTCTCGCATCATCGGGAATCAGTTTTGCAGCTGCTCCCGCGGAAATCACTTTTTTCATACTCCTCCTCCTTCATATCATTTCTCTATGCGAATTACAATTTATTATATCGAACTTTAAATTTATTATAACGATATAAATATTGTATGTAAATATGAAATTTGCACAAAATAGATTTTGATTTCATTGACGAAAAATTGCCCAACTGATATACTGAAAAAAACATCGAAACGAGGTGTCTTTATTGAATCCAGACAATAACAGCAAATATATTCTAAGTTCCTTAGATAATGCACTTTCCATCCTGAATCTTTTTATCACCGCTCCGGAACTGACCCCAATTGAAATTTCTGCTCTTTCCGGAATCAATAGAAGTACTGTTTTTCGTATGTTGGTTACTCTGGAAAGCAGAGGATACCTTCTGCGGGATGATGCAAATAGATACCGCCTTGGGCTAAAATTGTTCACTTTAGGTCAGTTGGTATACAGCCGTGCTGAGCTGGTTTCCATCATTCATCCTTATCTGGCGAAATTAATGAAGGAAACTGGTGAGTCCTCTCATTTATCCATATTGGATGATACAACACATGTCGTTTTTCTGGATAAAGTCGTTAGCGACTCTCTTCTGAAGATGGATACGCCTCTTGGATTCCACCAGCAGGCCCATTTGACCGGCACCGGCAAGGCGATCCTTGCCTTTGAATCCGAACAGGTGGTGAATCAATACATCAAATTAGCAGAATTTTCAGCCAAAACAGAATTTTCTATCAAAACCGCAAAAGAATTTCTGGAAATATTAGAAACGATTCGTGAAAATGGATATGCCTGCGATGAAGAAGAATCCGAAATCGGCTTGACTTGTTTCGCCGTGCCTGTTTTCGATGCTTCCGGTCATCCTATCGCTGCCATCAGCTGTTCCGGCCCAACGACCCGTATGAACATGCGGAAAGAACAGCATATCCAAACACTGCAATCTATTGCACAAGAAATCCACAAAATCTTAAGCTAAACTTCTTTTTTCTCATATAAATTTTTATTTATGATAAAAAACACAATTAAAAAAACGATGTGATTTTTGTTCATCACATCGTTTTTTTATCTTTCCTCTTTTTCCGCCGGGCTCACTTAATCCTCGTCCAGCTTCAGCACAGACATAAATGCCTGCTGCGGTACTTCTACGCTGCCAATCTGGCGCATACGTTTTTTCCCTTCTTTTTGCTTTTCCAACAGTTTTTTCTTACGGGTAATATCACCGCCGTAGCACTTCGCCAATACATCTTTCCGCATGGCACTGATGGTTTCTCTGGCGATGATCTTGCTGCCGATGGCTGCCTGGATGGGAATTTCAAACAAATGTCTGGGAATTTCCTTTTTCAGCTTTTCGCACATCTTTCTGCCTCGCTCTGTTGCAGAGCCTTTATGCACAATAAAAGACAAAGCATCCACAGGCTCTTTATTAACCAGAATATCCAGCTTCACCAATTCGCTTTCCTGATAGCCGATAAGGCTGTAATCAAAGGAAGCATAGCCGCGGCTTCTGGATTTCAAAACATCAAAGAAATCGTAAATAATTTCATTCAGGGGCATGTGATAAGTCAGCATTGCTCTGGTAGAATCCAGATATTCCATACTGATATATTCCCCACGACGCTGCTGGCACAGCTCCATAATAGGGCCGATATAATCCTTGGGCAGCATAATCTCTGCCTTTACGATGGGTTCTTCCATCTTTTCGATACGGGCAGGGTCAGGCATATTGCTGGGATTAGATAAATCGAAGCTGGTACCATCTGTCAGATATACTTTATAAATAACACTGGGTGCTGTTGTAACCAAGTCCAGATTATATTCCCTTTCCAGTCTTTCCTGGATGATTTCCAAATGCAGCAGGCCTAGAAAACCACAACGGAAACCAAAGCCCAGAGCAATGGAAGTTTCCGGCTCGAAGAACAGTGCGGCATCATTCAGCTGCAATTTTTCCAAAGCATCCCGCAAATCAGGATATTTTGCGCCATCCACAGGGAAAATGCCGCAGTAAACCATGGGGTTTACCTTTTTATAGCCGGGAAGAGCTTCCGCCGTCGGTCTGGCTGCTTCTGTTACTGTATCGCCCACGCGGGTATCGGATACTGTTTTGATGCTGGCGGTAAAATAGCCTACCATCCCTGCGCTCAGTTCATCGGCAGGCAGGAAACGGCCGGGGCCAAAAATACCAACCTCAACCACATCAAATTCCTTCCCCGTTGCCATCATTTTTACCTTGCTGCCCTTGCGGATCTTTCCATCAAAGACACGCATCAAAACGATAACACCCCGGTACTGATCGTAAACAGAGTCGAATACCAAAGCCTTCAAGGGCGCATCAGGGTCGCCTGTAGGGGCAGGAATATCTGTAATGATACGTTCCAATACCTCCTCAATATTAATGCCGTTTTTTGCGGAGATTTCAGGGGCATCCTCCGCAGGGATCCCAATGATATCCTCAATCTCCTGTTTTGCCCATGCGGGGTTTGCACTGGGCAGATCGATCTTATTGATGACAGGCAATATTTCCAAATTATTATCCAATGCCAGATATACATTTGCCAATGTCTGCGCTTCAATGCCCTGGGCTGCGTCAACGATCAGCACAGCACCTTCGCAGGCCGCCAGGGAACGAGAAACTTCATAATTGAAGTCCACATGACCGGGGGTATCGATCAGGTTGAACTGATATTCCTCCCCATCCTGCGCACGGTAAATCAGACGCACCGCCTGCGATTTGATGGTGATGCCTCTTTCTCTTTCCAGGTCCATGTTGTCCAAAACCTGTTCCTGCATTTCTCTATCTGTCAAAAGACCCGTTTTCTGGATCAATCTGTCTGCCAGCGTGGATTTACCATGGTCAATATGTGCCACGATACAAAAATTTCGAATATTTTTCTGTTTGTCCTGAGACATACGCTTCCTCCTTGAACAAATTTGATTCATACATAATATCTTATTTTACCATATCTTTTATAGGGAAGTCAAAATAAACGCCGATTCTTTTCTGCCAAATCCCTCTTCTTCTGCTTTCATAAAAAATTCCTTCACCTTTTTTAACAAAGCCTTAA
>NZ_JBJEJK010000042.1:0-10268 GCF_051877975.1 Anaerotignum sp. | reverse complement strand
AAAAAATTTGATTTATTATTCATTTCTCACTTGACATCACACCGCTGGACTTATCTATGGCTCAAAAGCCGAATACTCTGTCTAACTGTTTTTTGATATCGGCAAAAACTTCTTCGGCGGGTCTGTCTGCGTCAATATCGGCAATCCTGCCGCCGCTTTCCTTTGCCAAGGTCAGATAGCCTTCATATACCTTTTCATGGAAGGCTGCCTTTTCCTGTTCCAGCCGGTCTAAAGTATGTCCGTCCTGCTGATTTTTCCGTGCCATTCCCGCCGCAGGGGTGATGTTTAGGAAAATGGTCAGGTCCGGTTCTTTGCCGCCGGTGGCAATGCGGTTCACCTCTGCCACCATATCCCCCAGGCCTCTGCCGAAGGCCTGATAAGCAATGCTGGAATCGGTGAAACGATCGGAAAGTACCGTTTTACCTGCCGCCAAAGCGGGAAGTATCTTTTCCTCCACATGCTGGGCACGGGATGCGGCATAAAGCAGCATTTCCGCTTTGCCTGTCAGTGCTTTGTTGGCAGGGTCAAGGATCAGCTCCCTGATTTTTTCCGCCACAGGCGTGCCACCGGGTTCTCTGGTCAGAAGGACTTCCTGTCCCCGTTCTGTCAGATACGCTTCTATTTTTTTGATCTGTGTGGATTTGCCGCTGCCGTCGCCGCCTTCCACGGAAATAAAATAGCCTTTCATGGGGCCCACCTCTGTTGAAAAAATTCTGAAACTTCACCTTCGGCAAAAGTGCGCCGGGAAATGGGTACACTCTTGCTAATTGTATATTATAGCACATACAATCCGCAGAATCAAAGGAAAAGGGAAGAAAAGAGTCCTAAATTCAAGTTCTCGAAACTCCAAGAATTGGAAGCCTCGCCCATACGGGCAAAAACGGCGGTCAGTGAATCTCAGCATTCGCCCACCCCCAGAAGTTTCTCGGCAAAAAACATTCCTTTCCCCCAGCGCCGGAAACGTCAGAGCGAAAAGCGGTGCAGTGTGCTTAAAAAAAGAAACACCGGCAAGCACCAGTGTTCTTATTCCCCTCAAAATTCGTGTCTTGTTCCGCAATCGCTTCCCATTCCTTCAAAAATATGTACGATTTCTTCAATTTTAGCAAAACATTCCTTATCATCCAAAGCGTCATCTTCCAAAATCTTTTTGATGTCCCGCAATGCCCTATAACATTTCATTTCCACAAGTTCGCTGGGGGACATTTTCAAATTTGGAAAAACTACCTTTATTTCTTCTTCCATCAAGATTTCCTTCAAAATATCCTGAAATAGCTTCATTTCTAAAACTGCTCCTTTTCCCGCAATACAAAAATAGGCTATGCATAGCCTAATAGTAGCATAGATAGACGATTTTGTCCAACCATTCTGGGTATTCTGAAAGAAGAATGGAGGGCTTAAAATGGACACTATTTCAACAATTAGAATCCGCATTCTTCAACTTTGCGAAGAACGTAATTTAACAATCAATAAACTGGCAACAATTTCTGCGATTCCTCCCACATCCTTAAAAAATATCCTTTATGGAAAAAGTAATAATCCAAAGATTCTAACAATCAAATTGATTTGTGATGGATTGGGTATAACATTGGCGGAATTTTTTAATACTCCCGAATTCAATAGCTTAGAACAGGAAATCAAATGATATGGCCTTGAAAATCAAGCAGACAAAAACCATCCCCATCGGGCAAAATATCCGCACCATCCGCCAAGCAAAGGGCATCGGACAGACAGAACTCGTCCGTCTGCTCCAACTGCAGGGCATCCGTAATGTTCTGGAAACCACCTACGAGGAACTGCTGAAAGAAAACGAAAACTGATGAGAGGAACTATATATAAAAAACCCAAAACATATCAGTATCCGAATCGAAGAAGATATCCTCAAAAAATTTCATTCTGTATCCAAATATAATGGTCGTTCTGCCAGCGGGCAGATTATGTATCTCATCAATCAGTGTATCCGTGATTTTGAAAAAGAACAGGGAAAAATTGAACTGGAAGAAACAACCGAAAACAAGTAAAGGACGGAAACCCGTCCTTTCTTTTTTTGCCATCAGTCTTCTCTGCCCCCGCAAGCAGCCTAGTGGCGAGGGAAGGGGCAGTTACCCTTATGCACTAACTTGCGAGGGGCAGTTCCAAACGGGCGCAGGTTGACCCACTTAGGCCTTCGAGAATTTGAATTTCAGTTGAAAGCCATCACCTCACCATCTTGATGATCAGCAGCTTCTGCCCCGGATAGATCAGCTCCGGATTTTCAATCTCATTCACCGCCAGAATGTCATTTACTGTTGTACGGTATCTTTTTGCGATTTTCCAAAGAGAATCCCCCTTCTGCACCATATAGATGACGGCTCCTGCCATAGGCAAACCGGCGGGTTCTTCCTCCAGGGTGATATCCGTCACTGTTTCCGCCGTTTCCTGCCGTGTCACTACGGCCTCCATGGTCACTGTGGCCCGCAATTCTCCTTCCCGTTCGGAAAGCATCTGAAAATCAATATCCTCCAGCCGCAGGGATACTGCCGCTTCATCCCCTTCTTCTACTCCCCGCAGCTCCATCATCTGCCCAAAGGGAATCCCTCTGCGCAGCATGCAAACCGGCTCCTCGTCATCCTCACAGGTATATAGGATATCCGCTGTCAGAACGCCCTCCGCTTCTACTGCATCCACCATCGTCCGCACTTCGGAAAGGCTTACATCCCCCCATACTTCTTCCGCCTGCAGCATGGGCATCTCCCCATTTTCCAGCTGAATCCGTTCTTTCACGATAAACTGATTTTTTCCGCTGCCCACTGTCACAGGGTAGGTGATGGTTTCTTTTTCCAGCTTGACTGCACCATTGGGCGCATAGGCATCCTGCAAAATTTCCTGTTCCACCATTTCTTTGCCATTCATCTGCGCCCCAATGGTCACGTCCACCGCCACCTGTCTGGCTTCTCCGTCCTCGTCCGCCATGGGGGTCAGCTTGGCTTCCTCCACCGTCAGGCTGCCGTTCAGCTCCGTTTTGGGCTCGATCCCTTCTCCTTCCAGATAGCCGTTAAAAGGGATTTTCTCGCAAAAGCTGCCAATATTTCCTTCTCCGTCTGTATAAAGCATGCAAATCTTCAAATTCCCCCGCACCATGACCTTCCCGTCCATGGCACGCATATCCTGTTCCGTCAGCTCTATTCCTTCCCACAGCACATCGGCAATTTCCGGCTTGGATGTAGAAAGATTCAAGTCCTCCTTCACGGTGAATCGGTCTTTCAGGGCTGCCGCATCCCGCTCCATCCGCAGGGTCCCCGTCAGGCATTCGATGCCTTCCCCCGTCACGCCGCTCAAGATCTCCGCATGTTTCTGCTGCTCTGCAGCCGCTTTCATCTCAATGACCGCCTTCACGCCGATCTTTCGGTCATTGATGATCTGGCAGTCCAAATGTTCCAATTTCGCCTCCAGGGTCACATCCATGTCTTTTTCCAGCCCGTCGATATGTAAAAAATCTTCCAAAGGCAGGCTGGCTTTCATGGCATAAAGAGGCCGCTCCCCGTTCTTTGCCCGATACAGCACAGAAACCTCCATCTCCCCGGAAAAGGAAATGCGGTCATCGGTGATGCGTTTTTCCCGCATGTTTACTTTTCCTTCACAGCGCAAAATTTCCTGTAAGTCCGGCTTGCTGTCAGGTACGATCATATCCCCCTCCAGCAGGATCTGAGAAGACTGTTTTCCCGCTGTGTCCTTCCAATTCATATCCATTGTTTCCTTCGCCAATGTCAACGGCATAAAAACCCTCCTGTTCATAAAAGAATGTTCCAATCAGCAGGCTTCCCTTCGGAAAGAGAATGATCCAGCCCTTTCCAAAGGGCAACTGCCGGCAATGTTCCCGGAAAAAGGGACACACCGGATCGCCACACTTTGTCTCTATGAAAATATATGTGGCGCAGGTAGTTTTATGCAAAAAAAGAAGGGCATTTCTGCCCTTCCGCCCTTGTCAAATCCTTCTCTTTCCTGTAGGATAAAGAAAATATGAATATTTGTAAAGTATTTTCTATTTTATATGATATTTTCGCAGGAAAGGAGTGCCTCCATGGATATCCAGAAATATATTGCCCTTTTGCAAACCATAGAATATGGCAGCATCACCAAAGCCGCCGAAGCCCTTTCCTATTCCCAATCCGGCATCAGCCGTATGATACAGGAAACCGAAAAGGAACTGGGGCTTACCTTGATCGAACGGGGACGGGGCGGCGTTCGGCTGACCTCCGAAGGCATCAAGCTGCTCCCCCAGATCAAAGCCCTTTGCAGTGCCCATCAAGCCCTGCTGCAGCAGGCAGATGATCTGAAGGGGCTGGAAACCGGCCTCATCCGCATCGGCACCTTTTCCAGCGTGGCCACCCATTGGCTGCCCAATATCATCAAGGAATTTCAAAAGGATCATCCCAATATCGAATATGAACTGCTTTTGGGGGACTATCGGGAAATCGAAGCATGGATACAAGAGGGCAGGGTAGACTGCGGCTTTCTACGTTTGCCCACCCTGTCGGAGATGGACACTATTTTTCTGGAACAGGACGATTTTCTTGCCATCCTGCCGGAAAACCATCCCTTGGCCGATGCGGAGCGTGTCCCCCTGAAAGAGCTGTGCCAAGAGCCTTTCCTTCTTTTGGAAAAGGATAAAAATACAGAAATTGCAGACTTTTTCCACCAGCATAACCTCTCTCCCAATGTCCATTTCACCACATGGGATGATTATGCGGTCCTTTCCATGGTGGAATGCGGGCTGGGCGTCAGCCTGCTGCCCCGCCTGATCCTGCGGCGCATTCCTTATCGGGTCGCTATCAGAGAACTGGAAACGCCCATTCATCGGAAAATCGCCTTGGCCCTGCGGGATCGAAAAACCGCTCCCCTGGCAGTAAAACGCTTTCTGGAATACCTTTCCTACCGATGAAAACACCAAAAAAGCCTGCCAAAACATCGGCAGGCCTTCTCGCTTTTATACCCTGGCATATTCCTTTGCCTTTTCTTTTTTTCTCACTCTTTTTCCTGCCAGCTCTGCATACATGGCACCGCCTAAAATCAACGCCGCCCCTGCCGCCTGCATGGGGGCCATGCCTTCCCGCAGCAAAACCGCCGAAAGCACCACCGCCGAAAGAGGCTCCAGATAGCCGCAGATGGCCACCGTCTGCACCGGCAGCCGCCCCATGGCAGAAAAATACAGATAACAGCCAATGCCCGTATTCAAAAGCCCCAGTTGCAATATAGGCATCCAGCCTCCCTGCGGAATCTCCAGCGATATGCCCTGTCTGGAAAACAGGAATACCGCCACCACCAGAAAGCTGAATATTGTCTGCCACATGGCATTTTCTAGGCCGGTAATATGCTCTGCCTTTTTATTGGCAATGACCATCACCGCATACATCACCGCAGATAGAATGCCGCAAAACAGTCCCCAAAGGGTCTTGCCTTCCTGAAAGGCCTGCCCATTGATGCACACAATGCCCAGAAATACCGCCAAAAACCCAATACAGTTCTTTTTTGTCAGCTTCTCCTGAAAGAAAACCTGCCCCAGTGCCATCACGATGATCGGCCCGCAATAGCACAGCAGCGTGGCCGTCCCCACGCCTACCTGCTGATAAGCTTCATAAAGAAACATCCAGTTTCCGCCCATCCCCAGCCCAGCCAGCCCCAGAAAGATAAATTCTTTTCTATAGCGCAGGGCATTGCCCTTTTGGCGCAGCAATAAAAAAAACAGCAAAAGTGCCAATCCCCCAAGCCCTGACCGCAGAAATACAATCTCATAGCTGGACAGATGGATATGGCTTGCCACAATGCCATTGGAACCGAACAGAAGCAATGCGGCAATATATTTCCAGAACTCTTTTCTCATCTGTTTCACTTCCCTCAATAAATTTCTGCCCTTACTGTACCATAAAAAGAACCCCGAAAAAAGCGCATCATTTTCATGCTTTCCATGATAAATCCGCATAAAAAGAGCACATTCTCTATAGAATGTGCTCTTTTTGAATTAGATTTTGCCAAATTCCTGGAACGGATAGATCCGGAAAAATACCTTTCCCTTCAAATCATCACAGGAAATCACCCCCATATTGCGGCTGTCGTAGCTGTTCTGGCGGTTATCCCCCATGACAAATACCGTATTCTGGGGCACTGTCATATCAACCAGGCCATCGGTCACGCCGTCCGCATAGCTTTCCTGAATGATCTCTCCGTTTACTTCCACGCCATCTTCCAAAATCCGAATGGTATCCCCTTCTGTGGCGATGATTCGTTTTACCACCGTCTTGCTGCCATCGGCGTCATAATAATGGAACATAACAATATCGCCCTTTTCATAATCTCCCCTCATAGCCGCAAGGCGATTCATCAGCACGATTTCACCATCGCCCATGGTCGGCTCCATGGAACTGCCCATCAGGCGCATAGGCCAGCAGAAAAAAAACAGTACCACAATAATAATCGCTGCCCGCAGGATTGCTTTTCCCCATTCTTGTAATGATTCTTGCACTTTATCCCAACCTTGCTCTTTTTTTCAATGAAAGACATTTTCTGTCTCTCTTTCCATATTAGTATACGGGATTCGACAAAAAGGCGCAAGGCTATTTCGATGGTAATTTATTTCAAATTGCCTGCACAGCGTTCTTTTTCAAAAGTCCCAGCAGCAGCATCCCCACCACAGAGCCTATGATGACCGCCGCCAGAAAACCGAAAGGATGGCTGATGACAGGCAAAACAAAAACGCCGCCATGGGGCGCCCGCAGAGCACAGCCAAAGAACATGCTCAGCCCGCCGGCCACCCCAGATCCAATGATGCAGGCGGGCAGTACCCGCAGAGGATCTGCCGCCGCAAAGGGGATGGCTCCTTCTGTGATAAAGCATGCCCCCATGATGAGGTTCGCCACGCCGGATTGCCTTTCTTTTTCGCTGAATTTGTTTTTAAAGAAAAAGACTGCCAAAGCCAGAGCCAACGGTGGCACCATCCCCCCTGCCATGACCGCCGCCATGATCTGAAATTCATTGCTGGCCAAGGAAGCCGTGCCGAATACATAAGCCGCCTTATTGATAGGGCCGCCCATATCCACGCTCATCATGCCCCCCAGAACAACGCCCAAAAGCACACGGCTGCTGGTGCCCATCCGTGCCAGCAATCCGTACAGGGCTTCATTCAGCCATGCCACAGGAGGATTGATGATGATTTGAATGAGGGCGCCCATTAAGAAGATACCAAAAACAGGATAGAGCAAAATAGACTTGATTCCCTCCAAAGAAC
This sequence comes from Anaerotignum sp., assembly GCF_051877975.1. Classification (GTDB taxonomy): domain Bacteria; phylum Bacillota; class Clostridia; order Lachnospirales; family Anaerotignaceae; genus Anaerotignum_A. Next base: position 3,010 of record NZ_JBJEJK010000042.1, on the reverse strand, counting down.
GGGGCAGTCTATCGAAAAGCTTCCGCAGGCCCAGAATCAAATACCCTGCCGCAAAGCCTGCCAGCAATGCCCCCAAAAAGCCGCTGCCCCCTTCCTTCGCCAGAAAGCCCCCCACGAAGCCCGGCGCAAGGGCAGGCCTGTCGGCAATACTCATGGCGATGTAGCCAGCCAAAATGGGCAGCATAAAGCCAAAAGCCCCATCCCCGATGGCTTTGAAAAAGGCGGCTTGGGGCAGATTGGAGCCGAAATTGGCAGGGTCAATGCTGTAATCATCCAGCAGGAAAGCCAATGCGATCAGAATCCCCCCGCCAATAACAAAGGGCAGCATATGGGAAACCCCATTCATCAGGTCTCGATATACCTTGTTGCCTCTGCTCTGCTTTTCTTCTTCCCCGCGAGGGGCTTCTGTCTCTGTTTTGCCGCCGTATATAGGCGCTTCCCCCTGTATGATTTTGGCCAATAGAACCTCCGGCTTGCGGATGCCCTCCGCCACAGGCACCTGCAGTACCTTTTTCCCGCGGAATCTGTCCAGTTCTACCTTTTTATCCGCCGCAATGATGATGCCTTTGGCCTCTCTGATTTCCTCCGCTGTCAGCACGTTTTTCGCGCCGCCACTGCCGTTGGTCTCCACCTTGATGGTAATGCCCATTTCCCTTGCCTTGTTTTCCAGCCCTTCTGCCGCCATAAATGTATGAGCAATGCCCGTGGGGCAGGCAGTCACAGCCAGCACATCATAGCTGATCCGGGCTTCTTCCGCAGTTTTAGCAAAGCGCTTTTCCTCCTCCCCTGAGATAATCTCTAAAAAGGCAGAAGGATTTTTCGCTTCTATCAGTTTTTTTCGAAAATCCTCATCCATCAGCATAGCCGCCAGCCGTTCCAGCACCTCTAAATGTAGGTTCGCTCCGTTTTCAGGCACAGCGATCATAAACAGCAAATGGGCATCCTGCCCGTCGGCACTTTCAAAATCCACCCCTTCGGGAACGACCATAGCCGCTAAAGTCGCCCGTTTGACCGCATTACTTTTCCCATGGGGAATAGCAATGCCCTCGCCGATGCCCGTAGTCGAAAGCTTTTCCCGTTCCAAAATGGCCTGTTTGAATTTCCCTTTATCCTTCAGATTGCCGCTTTTCGCCAGCAGCTCCACCAGCTGGTCAATCGCAGCGTTTTTGTTTCTCGGTCTCTTTCCAATCCCAATACTTTCTTTCTGCAACAGTTCCGAAATCCTCATATTACCCTCCTTCAGCGAGTAACCCTCAAAGAAGCTATACCGTCCCGCTGGTTATTTTGATTTTTTCGTCATACAATCTCCGAATTTCTTCCCCAGTTGCCAAACCTTCGCAAAATGCACTGGCGCTGCCCGCTGCGATTCCCCAAGATAAAGCCTCCTGATAGCTGCCCGTTTTCAGCCAGCCTGCCACAAATCCCCCTACCATGGAATCCCCTGCCCCCACGGAATTGACCACCTTTCCCCGGGGTGCTTCCCCAAAGAGGATATCCCCCTCGGCAGTCAGCAGCGCCGCCCCCTCCGCCGCCATGGAAATGAGTACATTTTTTGCCCCCATTTCCTGCAGCCGCTTTCCTTGGGTAATGATCTCTTCCCGGGTAAACAGCCTGCTCTGCGCCAGCTCTTCCAGTTCCTGATGGTTGGGCTTAATCAAAAAAGGCTCATATCGCAGAGTTTTCAACAGCACTTCCCCCGTTGCATCCACCACTGTATAGATGTCCCGTCCTTTCAGCAAGTCCAAAATCTTCTCATAAAAATCTTTCGGCAAAGAGGGGGGAATGCTGCCGGAAATGATAAGCAGATCCCCCTTCTGCAGGGCGTTGATCTTCTCAAAAAGCTGCTCTAGTGCCGTCTGATCCACCGCCGGTCCGCCGCCGTTGATCTCGCTTTCCTCCTGCCCTTTCAGCTTCACATTGATGCGGGAAAATCCCTTGGCAAGGCGCACAAAGTCCGTCCGACACCCTCGCCCTTTCAAATCCCCTTCAATGAAATCCCCCGTAAAGCCTGCCAGAAAGCCCAGGGCACGGTTCGCCACTCCCAGATTCTGTAAAATAATAGCTACATTTATACCCTTTCCGCCGGAAAAAACCGCCTCACCTAAGGCACGGTTCACCATTCCCGGGCGGAATTCGCCCATCTGTACTACGTAATCCACCGAAGGATTCACTGTCAGTGTGTAAATCAAATCCATCCCTCCTGATTCTCGCTCCATTTTACCTAGTATACCCGTTTCCTTCTTTTTCATCAGAATTTAAAAAACCCCTTTCTCTCCCAAAGAGGACAAGGGGTTCTGTTTCTTATCTATCAGTTACATTTGCTTTCTCACCGTTTTATATTCATCTTCCAGGCGGTAATAGGGGCATCCCTGAAACGTATCCGTTAAAAATTTCTGCATTTCATCTTCGTCCAAGTTGACTTCACAGAAGTATTCTTCAAATTCCTCGTCATATCCAAAATACATACAGGTTTCACAATTCGACTGCATGTGATTCCTCCTCTCTGCTTTTTTCAAAAGCTTTTTGCTGAATATCCTTCTTACTGCCATTATACTATATTTTCTGTAAGCAAAAAGCACTAAAACCATCTAGGCCTTAGTGCTTTTTTGAAATAAAAAAAGTGGAAGTTACAGGGCTCGAACCTGTGACCCTCTGCTTGTAAGGCAGATGCTCTCCCAGCTGAGCTAAACTTCCATAAACGACTCAGAAGGGGCTCGAACCCTCGACCTCCGGCGTGACAGGCCGGCGCTCTAACCAACTGAGCTACTGAGCCATATAAAAATGGCAAATCGTTTTTAAAAAATGGCAGGGGCAGAAGGATTCGAACCCTCGACATTTGGTTTTGGAGACCAACGCTCTACCAGCTGAACTATACCCCTGTATAACGGCCTCCCACTTGAGTGGGATTGCACCTTCAAAACTGAACACAAGTTGCAATCTCAATCGAATTTAATAGGTCAAGCCCTCGATCTATTAGTATTGGTCAGCTGAACACGTTACCGTGCTTACA
>NZ_JBJEJK010000041.1:0-10385 GCF_051877975.1 Anaerotignum sp. | reverse complement strand
TTAAGTTTTCAAGGTACATTTATGTATCTAAAAGATATTATACGAGGAGGAAACGATATGAAAGAACAAGTTATGAAAGGAGTTTTTGCGGCGGCGGCGGCACTGTCTATCCTGGCGGTAGCTTTGATCTGTGTGTTCCTGTTTGCCAATGGCGTACCTGCAATCCAAAAAATCGGCGCAGTTGATTTTCTGCTGGGGCGGACATGGAAGCCTTCCAATGATATTTATGGTATCTTTCCGATGATCGTTGGCAGTGTGTATGTTACAGCCGGTGCAGTCATTATTGGTGTCCCTTTGGGGATTCTCTGTGCTGTATTTTTGGCGTGGTTTTGTCCGGAAAAATTGTATAAAGTGGTGAAGCCTGCGGTGGAACTGCTGGCAGGTATTCCCTCTATTGTATATGGCTTTTTTGGTCTGGTGGTCATTGTGCCGATCATGCAGAGCCTTTTCGGCGGCAGCGGGAAGGGGATTTTAACAGCCTCCATCCTGTTAGGGATTATGATTCTGCCCACTATCATCGGTGTGTCCGAAAGTTCCATTCGCGCGGTTCCCATGGCTTATTATGAAGGTTCTCTCGGCTTGGGGGCCACCCATGAGAGAAGCGTATTCTTTGCCGTACTGCCTGCTGCGAAGCAGGGGATTTTGGCAGGGGTCATTTTGGGGGTCGGCCGGGCCATTGGCGAAACCATGGCGGTTGTAATGATTGCCGGCAACCAGCCTGTGATTCCCAACAGCATCTTCAGCGGCGTCAGAACCATGACAGCTAATATTGTCATGGAGATGGGCTATGCGGCAGACCTGCACAGACAGGCCCTGTTGGGGACGGCGGTGGTGCTGTTTGTATTTATCCTGATCATCAATCTTTGTTTCTCTATGCTGAAAAGGAGGTCTGACTGATGGAAGCCATGAATCAGCAATCTTTTAAAGAAAGAATGGCGGGATATAAAAGGAATCCCTTTTCTTTCTTCCTCGCTGCGTTGGTAGTGCTTTCTGCAGTGATTACATTAACGGTGCTGGTGGCCCTGCTGGTATATATTCTGGCAAAGGGCATCCCCAATTTGAAACCGGAATTGTTCGAATGGGAATATAATACATCCAATGTTTCCATGATGCCTGCTATCATCAATACGATCACCATTACGGCAATGTCTCTGCTGTTTGCCGTGCCCGCAGGGATCTGCTCTGCCATCTATCTGGTGGAATATGCAAAGCGGGGGAATAAATTTATCCCCATCGTCAGATTGACAACGGAAACCTTGTCTGGTATCCCTTCTATCGTGTTTGGTCTGTTTGGGTATCTGTTCTTCAATATCTATCTGGGCTGGGGCTATTCCATTTTGGGCGGTGCGCTGACATTGTCCATTATGATCCTGCCCCTGATTATGCGGACTACAGAAGAAGCCCTGCAGGCGGTGCCAGATGCTTATAGAGAAGGCAGCTTTGGTCTGGGGGCAGGCAAACTGCGGACAGTATTCCGGGTGGTATTGCCCTCGGCAGTGCCGGGCATCCTTTCCGGTGTTATCCTTGCGATTGGGCGTATCGTTGGGGAAACGGCAGCTCTGCTTTATCCCGCAGGTACAGCGGCACAGGTGGCAGATGGGCTGTTTTCCTCCGGTCGTACCCTGGCGGTACATATGTACGCATTGTTGAATGAAGGATTATATATGAATCAGGCCTATGCGACGGCAGTCATTCTGCTGGTCATGGTGGTATGTATCAACGCATTGTCCTCTTTCATTGCAAAGAAAGCTGGTGTAAAAGCATAATGGACAAAAGTAAAATTTCTGTATCAAATTTGGATTTATACTATGGCGATTTCAAAGCCTTAAAAAATATTAATCTGGAACTGCCCGAAAAGGAGATCACCGCATTTATTGGCCCTTCCGGCTGCGGCAAATCTACTTTATTGAAAAGTCTGAACCGCATGAATGATCTGGTGGAAGGCTGCAAAATTACTGGTCAGGTTTTATTGGATGGGGAAGATATCTACAGAGGTATGGATATCAACCTGCTGCGGAAACGGGTCGGTATGGTGTTCCAGAAGCCAAACCCCTTTCCCATGAGTATCTATGATAACATCGCTTATGGTCCCAGAACCCACGGCATCCGCTCGAAAGTAAAGCTGGATGAGATCGTGGAAAAAGCCCTGCGGGATGCGGCAATCTGGGATGAAGTAAAGGATAGGCTGAAAAAGAACGCATTGGGGATGAGCGGTGGGCAGCAGCAGAGACTTTGTATCGCCCGGGCTTTAGCGGTACAGCCGGAAGTGGTGCTGATGGATGAACCCACTTCTGCGCTGGATCCTATTTCCACTTCCCGTATTGAAGAACTTGCCTTGGAGCTGAAAAAAGAGTACACTATCATCATGGTGACTCATAATATGCAGCAGGCGACGCGTATTTCCGATAATACAGCCTTTTTCCTTCTGGGTGAAGTGGTAGAATACGATAAAACAGAAGCGCTGTTCTCTATGCCGAAAGATCAGCGTACAGAAGATTATATTACAGGGAGGTTTGGTTGATTTATGGTACGCAGTCGTTTTGATTCTCAGCTGGAACAGCTGAATGTGGAACTGATTAAAATGGGCGCTTTGTGTGAAGAGGCTATTACAGCTTCTGTCTCTGCCCTTATTAAATATGATAAATCTGTGGTGCAGACCGTATTTGAAAAAGATAATGAAATTGACCGTATGGAACGGGATATTGAAACATTTTGTATGCGTCTGCTTTTGCAGCAGCAGCCTGTAGCAAAAGATCTGCGTGCTATTTCTTCTGCTTTAAAGATGATTTCCGATATGGAACGAATCGGCGACCAGGCAGGGGATATCGCAGAGATCATGGCGATTATGAACGACCATGATACGAAGAGCAAGCTGCATATACAGGATATGGCAAGGGCTACGGTAAAAATGGTAACAGATGCGGTAGATTCTTTTGTAAAGAAAGACCTTGAACTGGCCCGTTCTGTTATGAAATATGATGATGTGGTGGATGAACTGTTTGATAAAGTAAAAGAAGAGATTATCGGCCTGATTGGGGAGGATCGTGCCAACGGCGAATTCTGTATCGATCTGCTGATGATCACAAAATATTTGGAACGGATTGGGGACCATGCGACGAATATCGCAGAATGGGTCGAATTCTCCATCACAGGACAGCACGTAGTGGCAGAAGAGGAGAGAAAATGATCACATACGAACAAATCAAGCAAAATGATGCCATTCGCACCTATATCCAAAAAGCCGACGAATCTCTGGCAGCATTGGGGTATACAGAGCATTCCTTTGCCCATGTGACAAAGGTAGCGGAAAATGTGAAATATATTCTGGAAACGCTGGGTTATTCCCAGCATGAAGTGGAACTGGGCATGATTGCTGCATATCTGCACGATATCGGCAATCTGGTCAACCGTTCCGAGCATTCCCAGAGTGGGGCAGTCATGGCTTTTCGTATTCTGGACAGAATGGATATGGATGCGGAGGATATCGCAACAGTGGTAACAGCCATCGGCAACCATGATGAAGGCACGGGCGTGCCTGTCAATGCCATTGCCGCAGCGTTGATTTTGGCGGATAAATCTGATGTTCGCCGCAGCCGTGTCCGTAATCAGGAAAAGAGTACTTTTGATATTCACGACAGGGTGAATTATTCTGTAGAAAAATCGATTCTGAAGATCAATCAGGAGCATAGCCTCATCAAGCTGAAGCTGACGGTCGATACCCATTATGGTTCTGTTATGGATTATTTTGAAATTTTTTTGGAACGTATGATTTTGTGCCGCAAGGCGGCGGAAAAACTGGGGCTGCAGTTCAAATTGATGATCAACGAGCAGTCTTTGATTTAAGGTGGTGTTTTCATGCTGATTTATTTGGTAGAGGATGATAACAGTATTCGCGAATTGGTGGCGTATACCCTCCATAGTGCTGGATTTCAGGCAGAAGGATTTGAAAAGCCTTCCGCTTTTTGGCATGCTTGCGAAACGAAACTGCCTGATTTGGTATTATTGGATCTGATGCTGCCGGAGGAGGATGGCATCAGCATTTTGAAAAAACTGAGACAAGCTCCTCGGACGAAAAAACTGCCTATCATTCTGCTGACAGCAAAAAGCAGTGAATATGATAAGATCATGGGGCTGGACAGCGGTGCCGATGATTATGTGGCGAAGCCCTTCAGTATGATGGAATTACTGGCAAGAGTAAAAGCTTTGCTGCGTCGCACAGAAAAAAATGAAGCAGAAGTGGTTTACTGTATGGGCAGCCTGAATATCAATCAGACCCGTCATGAAGTGAAGGTAGACGGCACAGAGGTAACATTGACCCTGAAAGAATTTGAATTGCTTTGCCTGCTGATGGAAAACAAAGGTCGTGTTTTGACCAGAGATCAACTGCTGAACAGCATTTGGGGCTATGGTTTTGATGGAGAAAACCGCACGGTAGATGTACATATCCGTACCTTGCGCCAGAAACTGGGAAAGTGCGGAGAATATATCGAAACAGTTCGCGGGGTTGGCTATAAAATAGGAGGAAATGTATGACAAATCGTATTTTTCGTTCTATTTTTCTGGTGGCAGTGGCGGTGATGCTTTCTGTTTCTGCGTTGATCATGGGGATGATGTATCAGTATTCTTCTGCGGAAATGACAGAGGAATTGCAGCGGGAGGCCAGCTATATTGCCCGCGGTATTGAAATGGAAGGCATTGACTATCTGGAAAAAGTTAAAAATGCAGATATCCGTATTACCTGGATCGATGCAGACGGGACAGTTCTGTATGATTCTGTAGCAGAGGTATCCGAAATGGAGAACCACGGAACCCGTGAAGAAGTGGTGGAAGCCATGAAAAACGGAGAGGGAGAAAGCAAGCGAAATTCTTCGACCCTTTCGGAAAGAACGATTTATTACGCTATGCGGCTGGGGGACGGCCGTGTGCTCCGTCTGGCTGTGGAAACCATGAGCATTCTCGCCCTCTTTTTCACTATGGCCTTTCCTTTGGTATTGATTTTGGCGGCTATGGTAGGGGTTTCCTTATTTTTGGCATTCCGAACGGCAAAAAATATTACCAGCCCTATGAATGAGATTGATTTGGAACATCCGGATCGTGCGGAGGTCTATGAAGAACTGACTCCCTTGCTTCGACGCATTGCGGTGCAAAACCGGGAGATTAACCGGCAAATGGCAGAACTGAAACGCAGAAAAGAAGAATTTGATACCATCACAGCAAATATGCAGGAAGGCCTGCTGGTGTTGGATGGAAAAGGGGATATTCTTTCCTATAATGAAGGAGTTTTGCGCCTGTTGGGCATCAGCCATGTGGAGGAAGGAAAAAATATATTTTCTCTGAACCGCAGTGCGGCATTCCGCCGTGGTGTGGAAGGCGCGCTGGCAGGGGAACATCGGGAAGAACGTCTGGAACTGAATGGAAAGATCTGTCAGATTTTTGTGAATCCTGTTTTTCGTGATGGGGAAACGGCCGGTGTTATCCTCATTCTGTTCGATGCAACGGAAAAAGAGGAACGGGAACGACTGCGGCGGGAATTTACAGCCAATGTTTCCCATGAGCTGAAAACGCCTCTGACTTCTATTTCCGGCTTTGCGGAAATTATGAAAAGCGGCATCGTTCCGCCGGAAGATATGGGGAATTTCGCAGGGAAAATCTATGGTGAAGCCCAGCGTCTCATTGATATGATACAGGATATCATCAAGCTGTCCAAATTGGATGAAAAGGATAGCATTTTGGAAAAAGAACCGGTTGCGATGGATACCCTTGTGTTGGAGGTCTGCGAAAGATTGCAGCCCCAGGCGGAAAAACAACAGGTCAAACTGGCGGCACAGACAGAGCCCCTGCAGTTTTATGGTGTGAAGCAGGTTTTGACAGAAATGGTCTATAATCTGTGCGATAATGCCATTCGATATAACAAACCCCATGGCGAAGTGCGCCTGACTTTGAAAAAAGAGGGGGAGAATCTCATCCTAGAAGTAGCAGATACTGGGATTGGTATCGCCAAAGAAGAACAGGATCGTATTTTTGAGAGATTCTACCGGGTGGATGCCAGCCGTTCGGCGGAAAGCGGCGGAACGGGTTTGGGGCTTTCTATTGTCAAGCACGGTGCGGCTTTGCATGATGGCAATGTTTCTATGGAAAGCGAGATCGGCAAAGGAACGAAGATGCGCATCTGTTTGCCGTTGAACCAGAAAATAGTGGAAAAGTAATTGAAAACCTCTTTCTGTTTTCCTGCAGAGAGAGGTTTTTTTCTTGCGGAGAAATGCTACGGAGAAAGGGGTTTCATGTGCTGGAAAAAATAGAAAATATTGACAAAAACAGAAAAGAAAAGCAGAGGGGCAAAATGTATAAAATCGGCTGAAATGTTTAAAAATGTTTAAGCACTTTTCCGATTAAATTACCTTGCATGCGAAATAAATGTATGCTAGAATGAGAAAAAGAGTGAAATATGAGAGAAGAATTTGGGGATAGCGAGCGTATGTTTCCAATAGGTCATTAGGTGCTTTTGGGCATGCGCTTTTGTTGTAATGATCTTTTGGTTGAGAAGAGGGGAAGAAGGTCTATGAATAATTTTGAAAGCAACGTGCAATACATCAAGTATCTGGTAAATAAAGAGGTTGCCAGTCGCTTTTTCCAGGGAACGTTGGAAAAAGGCTTTTTCTCTGAAAAAGAGATTGCTGAATCCATCATTCCTGGGCCAAAGGCATCGTTCCGCTGCTGCATTTACAAGGAACGCCGTATTATCGAAGATCGTGTGCATTTGGTTTTGGAACCGACGAAAGATAATGTGGTGATCAATGTATTGGATTCTGCCTGTGATGAATGTCCCATCGACCGTTTTGTAGTCAGCGATTCCTGCCGTGGCTGTTTGGGGCATAAATGTCAGGAAAATTGCCCTAGACATGCCATTTCCATTGTAAACCACAGGGCATATATCAATCAGGAATTGTGTATCGAATGCGGCCGCTGCAAACAGGTGTGTCCGTTTGGTGCCATCAGTGAAGTGATGCGTCCCTGCATGCGGGCATGTTCCGTTGGCGCTGTAAAGATGGATGAAAACAGAAAAGCCATGATCGACCACGAGAAATGTATTTCCTGCGGTGCTTGTGTTCATCAATGTCCATTCGGTGCCATTGTGGATAAATCTTATGTGCTGGATGTATTGACATTGCTGCGGGATTCCTGGAATAATACCAGCTATCATGTATATGCTGTTGTTGCGCCTGCCGTAGCCAGCCAGTTTTCCGGTGTAAAAGTGGGGCAGGTATTTTCCGGTATCAAGGAACTGGGGTTCTATGATGTTGTAGAAGCTGCCATCGGCGGCGATATGGTTGCCTTGGCAGAAACAGAAGAATTTGTAAAAACCATCGGGGAGAAAAAATGGAAAACCACTTCCTGCTGTCCTGCGTTTGTTGATTATGTCAGAAAAAATCATCCGGAATATATGGATCATGTATCCACAACGGTTTCTCCAATGATTGCCATGGCCAGAGCCATCCGCGCCAAAGACAGGAAAGCGCGAATCATCTTTATTGGCCCTTGCACTGCTAAAAAGGTTGAGATCAAGCAGGAAGATGTAAAGGGTGCAGTGGATTATGTACTGACGTTTGAAGAACTGAGAGCTATTTTTGACGCAAGAAATATGGATTTGACAGAACTGTCTGAAGTTTCTGCGGGAGAACCTTCTTCCTATGGACGTATCTTTGCCAGAACCGGCGGCGTGGCGGAAAGTGTACGCCGTGTAGCAAAGCTGGAAGGCATCGAAACAGAAATCAACCCGATTCGCTGTAATGGTATTGAAGAATGTATCAAAACAATGAAACTGGCATCCTTCGGCAGACTAGAGGAAAACCTGATCGAGGGGATGGCATGCAAGAGTGGCTGCACTAATGGAGCAGCATCTATATTTCACGATGTCAGAGGAATCGAACGGGTCAACAGCTTCAGCCGGGAGGCATTGACGGATGACCCAAACGAAGGGATTCGCGGCTATGATATGTCCGGCGTGAATATGGAACGGGAATTTGGTGAGATCAAGAAGCAGGAAGGGGTTACTTCCGGCGAAAAGGCAAAGAAGAAAAGAGCAACTGCAAAGGCAAAGAAAGAAGCCATTGCGGAAGGCGAAATCAAATAAAATACATAGAAAAAAAGTCCCGCATCTTGAATGATGCGGGACTTTTGGCTTATGTGGGAAGGTCTTTTTGGGGCATCCGTTTCAAAACAGGAATCAGAGCGATGGAGAGGGGCGTCAAAGAGCCGATCCATGCCAGTGGGTTGGCAATGCAGGTGCCTGTATACCCGATGACAGAGGTCAGCGCAATGGCGCAGATGCTTCGCATTACCAGTTCAGCAATGCCTGCCACAGTGGGAACAAAGCTGTACCCCAACCCCTGCAGGGAATAACGAAATACGAACAGCAATGCCAGCAGGGAATAGCAAACACCATTGATCATCAGGTATTCATGAGAAAGCTGGATGGCAACCGTATCACCTGCCAGGAAAAGGGCGGAAAGACTACCGCCAAAGCAAACATCAATGACACCAATAAAAAGGGCAAAGGCAATGGAGATCAAACTGCATTGGAAGATGCCCTGGCGGATACGGTGAGGTTTATTTGCACCGTGGTTCTGTCCAACATAAGTGGCCATGGCGATACCAAAGGACATCAGCGGCAATATCCCCAGATTGTCCAGCTTAGATGCGGCAGTATATGCAGCGATCTCTGTGGTGCCAAGCGAGTTCAGGGCGAATTGAACGATGATGGTTCCTAGGGCAATGATGGAGCTTTGGAAGCCCATGGGCAGCCCAAGCTTGAAATGCCGCCGCCAGTCCTCTGCTGTGCATTTGAAATGTTTCAGACCAATCCGCAAAACTGGTACTTTCCATTTGATATAAAAAATGCAGAGGAACCCGGAAAGGAATTGTGCCACAAGGGTAGCAATGGCGGCACCCTCTACCCCCATGCCCAGATTGAGGATGAAGGCAAAGTCCAGAATAATATTCAGTACACAAGCGATAATCAGAAAGACTAGGGGGCTGAAGCTGTCACCAACGGCACGCATAGCATTGGACAGCAGATTGAATAGCATGCAAGAGGCCAGACCGCCCACGATAAAGATAAAATACCGATAAGCGTCATCGAAAATTTCAGCAGGGGTACGCAGGATGTGCAGCAAAGGCCCCGTTGCCAGAAGCCCGAAAACAGTCAAAGCGACAGTTACGAGGATACTGATGAGGCAGGAAACGGCAAAACTGCGTTTCACCCCTTCTTCATCCTGAGCACCAAAGCGCTGGGCTGTGACGATAGACATGCCTGCAGTGGTGCCGGTAGCAAAGCCCTGCAGCAGGAAAGTCAGCCCGCCGGTACAGCCCACAGCCGCCAATGCGTTGCTGCCAAGGGTGCGGCCCACGATAAAGGTATCTGCCATGTTATAAAATTGCTGAAACAGGTTCCCGATGAGCAGGGGAATGGAAAAATATAAAATTTGTTTGGCGGGGAACCCAACTGTCATATCTTTTGCCATAAAACCACCTCTTTTTTCTGAAAAGAAAGCCATTGGCAAGGCTTTGCCTTGCTCTTGCGGTTTGCCCCGCAAACATTTTGCGGAACCATATACCCATGCTCCTGCAGGCAGTTTTATGGGGATATCGTTCCGCATGGCTTTCTCCGTTATATTTTACAAAGAAAAAACCAAGGTAATTGCTACCTTGGTTTTTATGATGAGTCATCCGGGACTCGAACCCGGGACACCTGGATTAAAAGTCCAGTGCTCTACCGACTGAGCTAATGACCCGCAACGAAGACTAGTATATAGCAGATTTATTTTTTTGTCAACATGTTTTTTTGTTTTTTTGATAAAATTTTGGAAGAAGATTGTTTTATGATATCTTGAGATTTGGATGGGGTGCGGGAAAAAGGATCCTGTCTTTTCAAATACAGCGGTTTCTTAGGCCTTCTTTTTCTTCGGATAGGTTGTTTTTTTCTGCATAGCTGTGGTTTTTCGTGAAAGAGATCAGAAAGATTGTATAGGGTACAGCAGGATCGAAAAAAATAAAAAATTTTATTGACAAATATTTTGTATGGTGCTAAAATCCATATTAATTTAATAGAATAAACCGTTGAAGCGGAGATAACGGCAATCATGCCTTTACAGAGAGCCCGTGTTGCTGAGAGTCGGGTGAGAAACAAGTTGTCAAATGGACCGCTGAGGGTGCAGTCAAATGCGATTTCGCAAAGTATTCTGCAACGTGTGGGTATACGTCAGTTACCGGGGATATGTTGGTATCCTGCTAAGGGCGCGGGTTTTTCTCGTGAATACAAGGTGGCACCGCGGATAAAGTGCATTTATTCGTCCTTGATAGAATTTTTTCTGTCAAGGGCGTTTTTT
>NZ_JBJEJK010000040.1:0-1945 GCF_051877975.1 Anaerotignum sp. | reverse complement strand
CATGGCATATAACCATGCATGGGGCGGAACCATTGCTTTTCCGGAAGAAAAATGGCGTGACTGGTATGATCGCTGGATTAATAGGCCAGACGGGAAGAGATTTTATCGCTACCTGATAAGGGAGGCGGATCAGGAATTTGTAGGAGAAACTGCATATCACTATGATGAAACCAAGGAAATCTATCTGGCAGATGTGATCGTTTTTGCAAAACACCGCGGACATGGTTTTGGGGAAATGGGTCTGCAGCTACTATGTGAAGCAGTAAAAAATAATGGTGTGAAGGTACTTTATGATGATATCGCGATAGACAATCCGGCAGTTAAGATGTTTCTTGGGCAGGGATTTGCGGAAGAATATCGGACGGATGAAATTATTATGTTAAAGAAAGAACTGTAGAAAAAGGGGTGGTTGATTTCTCAACCACCCTGATGTATAATCTACTTGAAGGTAATCGGATGCGAGTCCGATTTGCCCTCAGTTTTGGGTTAAAAGATTAGCACCCTACACTTTGGACGGTAGAAGGGTGCTATTTCTTTTTGTTATGAATATCTATGTAAGATAGTGCCGCAAAAATTACTAGCAATAAAGTGAGTACTTCCATTGTGTTCATATGGGCATCCCTCCTTCGTAATACTAGAGGGCATCATATCATCGGAAAATCGCACCCGAACTTCTTTCGATTACACAGCTATATTATAGCATAAGCAGAATATGGGTTTAATCGAACAAACTGAAAAAAATATATAAAGAAAATGGAATCTCCCGCGGGCGATTCCATTTTTCTGTATCCAGGTGTCAGCGACAAATCGCAGGCGCCTTTATTCGTAGAATTCTTCCAAAAACTCCTCATCCGTAATCCGTCTTTGCACGGAACTTCCCCATCGATCTGCATCCAGCAGGGAGGCTAAGTCCTCACCCAGGATTTCTTCCACCAGCTCTCTGGTAAAGGAAAAAGTATCCCCTGGGAATTCATAGGTTACAGCAGCCAGATTGTCGATGGAAGCCATGGCAGCAATGGTGTTATACACCAGGTCCTGCCGCACTTTTTCCTCTCCGATATCCCAGATGGGCTCCAGATAGTTCACGGTCAGGGTGCAGGTATCGGGATCAAGCTCGTATTTTTTTTCGACATTTCCCATTGGAAGATGCTGATAAAGTCCCGCCACATTGGAAATGTCGCCAACATAAGCCGAGCGGTAGTCGACAATGGTGGAAATGTCGTGAGTTGGTGCATTCCAGTTTGCCGGATCCTGCGCTGGCTGTGCGCGGTAACGTATGGCCAAGATCCACAGGAACAGGAAGAAAACAAAAAAGGCAGCAGCCAGGATGATCAGGTTTCGGCGCAGCCGTTTGGTCTTCTTCGCCGGCTGGGGGCGCTTTTCTTCTAACAGACCTTCCAGGGAAGGCAGGCTTTCCTTGGCCTTTCGGATGGCCTCATCTTCACTCATGCCTTGGAAGACCAGGTCATTTTTCTTTGCGATCATATTGCTGAGGATCTCTTCTTTCAGATCCGCTGTTTCAGAAGTTTCTTCCCGGTCGGAAAACAGTTTTTCCACATAGTCACGTAATTCATCCATTACTGTGCACCTCCTAACAAAAGCTGATCCAGGATTTTTTTGGCGTGTTGCCACTGGCTGATGGAGCTTTCCAGATTGGCCAGTCCCTGTTGTGTGATGGAATAGTATTTGCGCCGGCCGCCCTGGGACTCGTCGCCCCAGTAGCTAGTGATATCGCCTTGCTTTTCCAGGCGCTTTAAGCTGGTGTAAAGGGAAGGCTCTTTTAACTCATATTCTTCATTACTGCGTGAAAACACAGCTTTCATGATCTCGTATCCGTAATTGTCCCCGTCCCGTAAAATTTTTAAAATAATCGTATCGATATGTCCGCGAATAAGATCGCTGTTGATTGTCTGCTCCGGCATTTTCTCACCTCCGCAAACACAGT